>CAVSDV010000016.1:0-235485 GCA_963726725.1 Candidatus Acidiferrales bacterium | reverse complement strand
CCGGAAAGTCCGGTTCGAGGCTGTAAGTGCTCAGTCGAATATCTTCAAGGCCCAGATTGTCATTCACGAGCCGGCGCCTTTCTTTTTATTTCGTTTTATTCCCTTTTATTTCGTTCTTTTCTGGTATTGTGTTCGTGTAATTTGTTGCTTTTCGTGACGTGGGGACCATGGGAGTGGTTTCGTGCTACTGGAAACCCGAGGAGTTGGCGATGAAGAAGTTACTGTTCGGCGCAGCCCTTGTGCTCCTGTGCGGAGCGACATCTGCCTCACCCCTGAGGTTCAAGCAGCCTCGGATGGCAATCTTCCTTAGCAAGGCCAGCTACCACCACGACTGGGAAACAAGTCAACTGGCCGGACACGGTTGGGTGGGAATCTCGACGCTGGCAGGTATCCCCTACGACACACTCTTTGTGGAGGAAATCCCAGACGACAAAGAACTGTCGAAGTACTCCACGATTGTGTTTGCCCAAGCGACGCTGGTGGACGACGCGACGTACTCACAGATCGTCCTTCGCTTGCGCACCTATCTCTCTGGCGGTCACAGCGTGATCCTCGACGGGCCACTCGCCACCAAAGACGAGAACGAGAAAGAGCGCGATCACCACAATCTCGATGATCTGCTCCGACTGGAATACAAGGGACTCCAAGGCGGGACCGAATACCGGATTCGAGTCAATTCCAACGATCATTATGTGACGCGGGAGTTCGAGGTGTCGCAGTTCCTAACGCCGGTGCTCGCGTCCGCCATAAATGTGCTGCAACCGGTGTCCGGCGGAGCAGTTCTGCTGGTCTCGACCAATGGCCAGAAGGATTTGCCTTACCTTTCCTGCGCAACGCGGGGGAGCAGCCGCATTATTCTGGTCAGTGATTTTGGAACATCCGCAGGCGCGGGAACCTTTTTCCGCAATGACCCGCCACAGGTCGCATATGCGAACCAACTCTGGAACGCAATGATTCGCGCGGTGCACTGGGCAAGCTATGGCGATGTGGACGTCCCGTTTCCCGCTCCGCAGCTTTCCAACGCCAACCTGACCGCGGTTGTGCGTTTTGATGGAGACAACAGCGGCGACCTCAACTACCAGCTCAAGACGCTCCATTTTCTTACCGGCGTCGCAAAGGATACCGGAGTAGTGCCGCTCTATACGTGGGTATCCAGCTTCGTGAAGAAGGCAGGGTGGGACAAACTGGCGCCGCTCGGCAAAGGCCTCGAGGACCTCGGAGGCGAGATCGGAACTCATAGTAAGTTCCACGAAATTGATCGCAAGATGACTCCCGATCGCTGGCACGAGGAACTCGATGGGTCGGTCGAGGAAATCGAGCAGAACATGACGGCGCAGGGTTTTCCGATCCGCAAGATTCAGTCGATGATCAACCCGGGCGATACGATTCCGATGGAAGACTACGGTGAAGTAGCCGCGCGCTTCTCGTTCTACATGACGCATGGCCTGGAGCAAAGCGTGCCATTCGGTTTTGGCAACATGACATGGTTTACAGGTGCGAACAAAGACTTCATCGTGCTCGAGAATTCCCCCCACCCCGACTACCAATGGTTCTATGACCCCACTTGGAGCTATACGACGGCACAGATTACCGCCAACGAAGAAGCCATCTTCGACCAGATGTTTCACAATGTCGGGCGCGGTGTGATCTTCAACGAGATGTGGCACGACTACTCGATTTCGTCCGCACCGGTCAATGAAGGCAAGGACAAGCGCATCACAAATGAGAATAACTTCCCGTTCTACGAGGCAATGAAAACGAAATTTGGAACGCTTCCGATCTATTGCCCGGAACCGCAGGAACTGGCGCAAAAACTACGCGCGATGGCGCAATGGAATTATTCGTGGAAGGCATCGGACGACATCCTCGAGATGACACTCGATCTCTCGAGTCTGCGCCGCAATGATACTGCGGAATCACTGGGTGGCATGGGAATCCGTGTTGAGAACACCCGGAAGTTCATCCAGTCAGTCCTGATCGACGGGCGTGTGCATCCTGCCTTTGATGACCGGCTGTTGATTCTGCCAAATCTCGCGCCGGGGAAGAAGCATTCCATCACCATCAAGCTGGGCGCACAACCAAACAGGACTACTCATCTGACTTACGTCTCAAAGATGATGACTGACGTCGAGGCGACGCCGGCCGGGCTGGCCTTCCATGTAAAAGCAAAATCAAAAGCCAGATTCGCCGTTGCAATCGCGGAGCCAGCAATCGCGCTGAATACCGATTGGCAGGAGTGGGACAGCAGCCACGGTCGCATCAAGGGGTTCGTGCGCTCCGACCGCCGGATTGAACTTGTGAAGGTATCAATCCCCGGGCTTTATCTGCTACGTGCAAACCTGCCGATCCTCACAGTCAATGAAAGCTCGGGCATGTTGGCATTGCGACTCGCGGCCTCAGGCCCGGAACCGCCGCAGGTGAGTTTGCGATCCGACCGGCAATTGCGCCGGGCGACACTTGGTGGCCAGGATTTGAAAATAACAAACATCGGCCGCGCGTATGAGTTGGAAATTCCAGCAGTTGCGAAAGAATCAGAACTAGATCTCTATTTCGTGGAGACGCACCGTTGAACAAATCCGCAGCGCGTGACCGCCGCTTCGAAGTTGGGATCGATTCGCCAGCTCTTTCTGTTGCGTACTAATCATGCGCACCACCGCGATCTTCGCTCACGAAAAGAACCACCGGAGGCAGTATGCGATCAAAACTTCTAGTCGTATTCGCACTTCTTGTAGTTTCGGCGTTGATGGTCACGTTCGCGCAGGAAAAATCTGAATCGTGGAAGCCCGACACGGACTGGGGGCATTGGCGACTTGGACAGAAGGCGGACCTGGAATTCCTGAAGACCAACAACATGACCATCACGTTCGGAAGCGGAGCGCCCAGCTTTGAGGACGTGAGTCGCGAAGAGTTCAATCACGGGATGGAGCAAGCGAAGGCAACCAATCGCGCCTTGCACGATAAAGGCTACATCGTGCTTCGATACCAAACGAGTTCGCTCCACGGGCGTTCGGCATCGAATAAAGACGAACCGCAGAAAGAACAGATCCAGATGCTGCAATTCTGGCGCGAGAAGTGGAGCGACTACGAGGATTACCTGGGTCCCAAGCCGGCAGAAGATCCGACCACGTGGATCACGGTTCGACCGGATGGCAGCTTTCCTCACTACCGCTATGCCCCCTACGGCGAGGAAACGACGAGCGAGTTTGAAACCTGGGGCTGCCCCAACAATCCGTACTTCACTCGTTTGATGGAAGGCCGGATACGTGCCCAGGCGGAAACCGGGATCGATGGCTCCTACATCGACTGGACGCAGATCGCAGGAGGAACATGCTATTGCGGGTACTGCAAACGGAATTTTGCCGCGTATCTGAAGAAGAATCTCCCAGCGAAGGTGGCGCAGACCAAGTATGGCGCGGATGACTATGACAACATCGCGCTGCCCAAGAAGCGCGGTGAACCATTCTGGACGGAGTGGAATACCTTCCGTGGTTATTCCGTAGCTGAATTCCATCATCGCCTCCGCGAAGTCGCCCGTAAGTACAACCCCAATTTCATGATTTCGGGAAATGTGTTTGGCGGATTTGGCTATGGTCCAGTCAGTTATGATGCGGCCGGCAATATGGAAATGCTCGGCCGCAAAGGATACGACGACTTCGTCTACTCCGAAGTGCAGGAATTTCTCGACTCGGCGCCGCGCAAGGACGAACAGGGCACGAAAATCACGAATAGTCCGGCATTCAAGTTCCTCGCCGCAGCCACACATGGCAAACCGGTGATCGTGTACGCGACAGAGATCACTCCGCCGATTTTCCCCAATCCCAGTGAGCGCTGCTTGAGTGCAATGTCTCAGATCAACATCGCGGAGGCCGTAGCGAATCATACTGTCTTTCGGGAAAAGCGATTGACTCCGATGGGCGCTACTCAGATGTATCGGTTTTTGGCGGCGAATGAGGAGAGTTTGCGCAACGTACAAATGCACGCAAACGTCGCAGTGGTAGCCTCATTGCGACAGTTTCTCGCGGATGAGTTGAGCTTCGCGTTTAGCGCTTCGCGCATACTGGCGGACAACGGGATTGCCCACGTCATGGTGAGGGAAGACGATTTATCGAGCCCGACGATCAACCAATTCGATATGGTGATCGTTCCCTATCTTCCACTAATGAGTTCGGAGAATCAGCAAGCGCTGGTGCGTTATGCCAAGGGCGGTGGCACGCTGCTCATCCTGGGTGACAGCGGCAGCAAAGATCAGTTCGGCCTTGCCCAGAGTGAGATTCCCTTGGCGCAATCGCTGGGCGGCGGACAATATCCTGCGAGCGAGGTCACACGGAGAATCGGTCAAGGACAAGTGCTGTTCATCCCCGTGAAGGTTCCGCCCTCCCGGTTCCTGATCCCGATGAAGTCGCACGGGGACTACACGACCTTTGGTCCAACGATGGCCGACGTCTTCGCTGACATCCCGGAGGGCTACACACGGAACCGCATCGACCCCGAGTTGCACAAACTTCTGGAACGAGTTGCCGGCAAAGTGCGGGAGAACTTGGGCACACGTGTGACTCGCCTCACATCTGTAGCTCCGTATATCGAAATTACTACGATGATGGAAAAAACCAATCGATGGATGCTGTTACACATCGTTAACTATGACGTGACGGTGGATGGCACGATCACGCCTGCACGGGAACTAAAGGTCCAAGTGGCGATGCCTCGCGGGAAGACCGCTCGAAGCGTTAGCTGGAGTGGAACGCTCGCCGGAATGCAGCCAATAAAGTACAAGACGGAGAGCAGGGGCGGGCGTCAGACGTTGATGCTCGACCTTGATGAGGTAGGCACTTATGGGCTAGCGAAGATCGAACTCGAGTAGCGCATTCCCTGATACGAACAGAGGTGTGCTACCCAATAGTTCAGTCCGAACCTCGTAAGTGGCACATGAATCGATCCTCCGGGTCAACCGACTGTCCGGCCCGAAGCGGAAATCGCTATTGGCACACTGTGAGATAACCCGTTATGAAGAGTGGCCAACCACTCTCCAAGAATCGTCAGACCGCTCGCCATTTCCTAACACATTGGCGGCTGAGTCCGGATGACGGGCCAACCAGAAGTTAATCCGGGCCAGAAGTCCCGTTCAGGGAAGTGACGTTTCGCAGAAGGTCGATTGCTTCTTATCTCCGCGAACGCCGTTTCTGGCCAGTGACAGGCACTTGTGCGAGTTTGCGACCCGGGAGTTAGTCGCATATTGTTGGTTCCAATTCGTCTCCGGTCGGGACTTTACAACCTTGAGACGGCGTGATATTACGCTTCGCTCAGATACTCCACCGAGTAACCCCAAGAACTGGAGGTATCCATGATTGCAGAATCGGCTCTGTCCGAACTTCGCAAATCGTTGCGGGGACAATTATTGTTTCCGGGCGAACAGGCGTATGAAGAAGCCCGCAAAATTCACAATGCGATGATAGACCGGCATCCCGCCGTGATTGTGCGCTGTGCGGGAGTAGCGGACGTGATGGCGGCCGTCAAATTTGCAAGGAGTCAGGGCATCCGCACATCGGTCCGCGGAACGGGCCACAACGTGGCGGGCATCAGTCTCTGCGATGACGGATTGGTGATAGACCTTTCGGCGATGAAAGGGATCCATGTCAATCCAGTAGCACGTAAGGCGCGCGTGGAGCCAGGTGTTACATGGGGGGAAATGAATCACGATCTACAAGCTTTTGGACTAGCCGCCACGGGCGGCTATGTGGGCACGACAGGCGTCGGAGGACTTACGCTAGGTGGTGGATTGGGCTGGATGGTGCGCAAGCATGGGTGCGCTCTCGATAATCTGCTATCGGCCGATGTCGTGACCGCTGAAGGCGAACTAGTCAGGGCCAGCGCGAAAGAGAACGCGGATCTTTTCTGGGGCATTCGAGGAGGCGGCGGCAATTTTGGCATTGTCACTTCGTTTGAATTTCAGGTGCACCCGGCAGGAACGGTGCTGGCCGGACTGGTAATGCATCCTCTGTCCAAGGGCCGGGAAGCGATGCGGTTCTGGCGGAAGTATGAAGAAACCGCGGCTGAAGAAATGAGCAACAGCGTGGTCATATTTACGGCCGGTACGGAATTGCCTGTGCCAGACATGTTGCGGCGTGAACCGATTGTGGCTCTCGGAGGCGTCTGGGTGGGTCCGTTAGAAGAGGGTGAGCGTGCGCTTCGACCGTTGCGCGAGTATGGTCCGCCAGCCGCTGACATCTACCAGCCCATGCCTTATAGCGCGGCGCAAACCATGGCCGACTTCCTTTGGCCGAAGGGACTGTACAGTTACTGGAAATCGAGCTTTCTGAAGTCGCTGAGCGACGGCGCCATCGATACAATCATGGATTTCTGCGCTAAGACGCCTTCGCCGCGAACCGTTGTTGTGATCGAACACGACGGTGACAGTGCATGGAGTCGCGTGCCGGAAGACGACACGGCATTCGGGCACCGCAATTGGCCGTACAACATGGTGATCACGACCATGTGGACGGATCCCAAGGATAGCGATGCCAACATTCAATGGACACGCAATTTCTGGGAAGCGATGAAACCGTTCTTGGCGGAGGCGGTCTACGTCAACTACCTTGGCGATGTCGAAGAAGAAGGCATACGGAGTGCCTATGGCAAGAAGTATGAACGTCTGGCTGCACTGAAACAAAAATACGATCCGACAAATTTCTTTTGTATGAACCAGAACATAAAGCCGAATGCTGCGGCGGGTACGGCACTCGGAGACTGAAGTTTCGTCAGAGCGGCACCTCGGTCCCCAACGCCCGGTACAATCTCACTTTTCTGAAGAGTGAGTACTGGGAGCGACATGTCCGCTTAGCCGAATTTACTGCTTCGCGGACGGATCTCCAATAATGATGGTGAATTCTCTGAGGAGGTGAACGGACGAGTAATGTTCATTGCGATGCGGCCAGAAGTTAGCGAGCAAGCCAAGGCGCCGCAGCAAGAGTCCGTCCCCGGTTCAGCGCAAACTCCGAACAATTAAGTGCAAAAGATTTGGTTAGTGCCTGATTAACGCTACTCGGACATCAAGTGAGATCTTGCAGACTCTCCCGAAGTCCGGTTGGAGGCAATGTGGTGTTGCCAACTGTACGTCCACTGACGTGCTAGTCGGGTTAGCAGCAGGGCTTGCCCTTGCTTGCCTCCCATCCCTCACGCGCAATCAGCGGCAACAATGCTAACGCAGCAACGGGGTCTGCCCAACTCACGTTCCAGACCGCATTGATGCCGAGACCCGCCAGAGCAATCAGCGCCAGATACCCACAGATGGAGGACTGGGCTGCATCAGCCCTCAACGCGGCGCTGGCTGTCGCAATTGAGAGTTGCCGCTTCCTCCTTGCAAGCCAAGGCATGACCACTGCGGCAAAGATTAGCAGCACTATTCCGATGGGACTGGTCCGAGTCTCGACGTGGCCTAATAACGTCAGGATAGAAGCGATGGCAACAAACGCTGCGAGAACAAAGAGCAAACCGCCTGCGATTCTGGCAGCTCGCTGCTCCGCATGGTCTCCGCGAGATGGTGAATAGAAGCGCCAGAGCACGACTGCTGCAGAGAGAAGTTCGACCGCGCTGTCGCCACCAAAACCAAGAAGGGCTGGACTGCGGGCAGCCCAAGCCGCGCCCAACGACACCAACGCTTCCACACTCATCCAGATGAGCGTTAGCGTTTGAATCCAAATTACGCGCTGAAGCACTTCCGGTGGGATGGTCTTCGCTTCCGCAGACATATGGATATTATGACATGTGAAATCTTGCAGACTCCCGCGAAGTCCGGATCTGGGAAGCAAAGTCCCGGCGATGATCGCCTGCGTTCTCATCTCTTCGAACGCCGTATCTAGCCCGCAAAAGAGGCGCTGACGGCTCCCGGATTACTTCCGCGTTGGCGACTACACGGGAATGACGACGCGTCAAGGTCGACCCCGCAAACGTGTCTTTCTCGCTTATTCCATCTCCCAAGAAACGTCTCCGTTTTGCCAATTTGCGCTAGAATCGAACCATTCGCGAGCCGATGCCATGGAAAACTCCGAGTGAGAGGTTTGCCTTGGGAAGTGAGTCAACTATGCTTGCGCTGATGGAAGCGGCCGAACGCGGAGACAGACCAGCTGCGGACGCACTGTTTAGCGCACTCTATTCGGAGTTGCGGCGGCTTGCGAGGTACGAATTAGCGCGGCATGGCGCGCCGATGAGCGTCAGCGCCACCACGCTTCTACATAAGGCATACATCGAGATCGCCGGCAATGGTGGCACTTCGTTCCCCGACCGCAACAGATTCATGGGGTATGCCGCGCGCGTCATGCGGGGCTTGATTATTGACCACGCTCGGAGCCGCCAGGCTCAAAAGCGAGGTGGCCGATTCGAGATTACGTCGCTCGGAGCCGAAGTCGAAAATGCTGCGGACGACCGGAAGCTCGCTCGGATTAGCGAGGCGCTGGACGAACTCGCCATGGCTGAACCGACGCTAGCGGAAGTCGTTGACTTGAAGTTCTTTTGTGGGTTTTCGTTTGCTGAAATTGCTGCGATGAGGGCCGTCTCGGAGCGAACAGTGCAGCGTCAATGGGAGAAGGCGCGCATCTACCTCCATCGCACGATTCGAGGCGATCTGGAGATTTGATAAGAATGCCAGCGTTGACGCCAAACCAGTGGCAAGAGATCAGTCCCCACCTGGACCATGCGCTCTCATTATCTGAGGGTGAACGCATGACTTGGCTGGCCGCTTTCCGGGCACAGAGATCCGATTTAGCCGATCTGCTTGAAACACTCCTAGACGAACATCGCGCGCTAGCTCAGGAACAGTTTCTCGAAAATGAGCCACCGCGACCTACGAACGAGCCGTCCTTAATAGGGGAGACCCTTGGTCCATACAAACTCATCTCGCGGATTGGCGAGGGCGGAATGGGCAATGTGTGGCTGGCCGAGCGCATTGATGGCCGCTTCGAGCGGCAAGTGGCGGTTAAGTTTTTGCATTTCGCAGTGGCTTCCCAGGGAGGGGCCGAAAGATTCAAGCGCGAAGGCAGAATTCTTGGGCAGCTGGCGTACCCTCATATCGCCGAATTGATTGATGCGGGCGTGGCCCCAAATGGCGAGCCCTATCTCGTTCTTGAGTACGTGAGTGGGAAGCAGATTGATGAGTATTGCGATGAGCGCACGCTTGGAATGGATGCGCGAATCGCGCTTTTCTTGGATGTTCTTGATGCAGTCGCGCACGCCCACGCCAATCTCGTTGTTCACCGTGACATTAAACCGTCCAATGTGCTGGTCAGTAGCGAAGGCATAGTGAAACTCTTGGACTTCGGCATTGCCAAGCTGCTTGCCGACGACACAAATTCCGCTGCTGCGACGCTGCTCACCTTAGAGGGCGGAGGCGCAATGACTCCGCTGTACGCGGCGCCGGAACAAGTGACTGGCGGCACGATCACGACAGCCACGGATGTTTATGCGCTGGGCGTGCTGCTCTTCGTCCTGTTGACGGGTCATCATCCGGCGGGAGCGGAGCCTCATTCCCCTGCGGACCTAGTCAAGGCCATCACCGAAACGGATCCTCCTCTCGCATCCCAGGCCGTCGCAGTGTCGATTGACGTCGCCTCGGCAGAGAAGCGCGGCGCTACTCCCGAGAAGCTCCGTCGGTGGCTCCGCGGCGATTTGGATACGATCCTTGCCAAGGCCTTGAAGAAGAAACCCGGCGAACGCTACTCCTCTGTTGCGGCGTTTGGCGATGATCTCCGCCGTTACTTGCGGCATGAACCGATCAGCGCGCGACCCGATAGCGTGTCTTATCGCCTGCGCAAGTACGTGCGGCGGCACCGCGTTGGAGTCGCGGTTGCGGCCGGCCTGCTCGTGCTGCTGGCTGGATTCTCAGTGATTCAGGCGATCCAACTGCGGCGGATCACCCGCGAACGTGACCGCGCCGATCGCATCGCGGAATTCATGACCGGAGTATTCAAGGTTTCGGACCCAAACGAAAGAGTCGGCGCCACTGTGACGGCACGGGAGCTTCTCGACAAAGCGGCGAAGGATATCGATACCAGTCTATCGAAGGACCCAGAACTTCAGGCACGGATGATGCAAATAATGGGAAGAGCATATAGCGATCTGGGGTTCTATTCTCGCGCACAATTGCTATTCGAGCGGAGCATCAAAATTGGCAGATCTGTTGCAGGGCCGGAGAATCGGGAAACCTTAAGTACGAAGTACGAACTGTCTTGGGTGCTTTTCGAGCAAGGTCATCTCGCTGAGGCGGAAAGCCTTCAGAGAGAAGTGTCCGACGCGCAGCGGCGTATCCTCGGAACCGATGACCCGGATACGCTGAGAACTATGGCCCAGCTAGCCAATACGCTCTCCGAGGAAGGTCGTCTGGCAGAGGCGGAGAAACTGGGGCGCGAAGTGCTCGAGAAACGAAAACGTCTGCTCGGCCTAGAAGCATCCGAAACTCTTACCTCAAGGACCAATTTGTCGAGTTATCTGGCTAACGAGGGCAAGCTGGCCGAGGCCGAAAAGCTCGATCGAGAGACTTTGGAGATTGAGCTCCGAGTCTTCGGCTCCGAGAATCTAAATACGATCATTTCTATGACCAACTTGGCTGAAGATGAGCGGCTTTTGGGCCGCTACGAAGAGGCCGAAAGTCTATTTCGCCAGACGCTCGGTCTGGAAGGACGCGTCCTCGGTCCGGACCAACCAGAGACTGCCGAGACCAGACATAACCTAGCTGGTCTTCTTGCACAACGTGGTCAAATCGAGGTGGCGCTTTCGCTTTTGCTCCAAGCTATTGACCACGGGTTGCCGCCCCGGGTTGACTTGGGGATTGAAACAGACCCCATGTTCAATTCGCTTCACGGCGATCCGCGCTTCGCCGCTTTGGTTGCCCACGCCAAGAAGCTCGCTGATGCGGAAACGTCCAATTAGGTTCGCCCCTACGAGAGCGTCCGTACCTGCGGAAACGCCTCTGACCCCAGGGTTCTGGAAGAAATCTTTATTGCTGGCTGTCGTCTTTTGCCCGCCGTTTCCGATTTCATATATAGAAGCCCCGAAACGTTCTGTCGCCCTGTCGGCGTTCGCGTTTGACAAAATTCGTCGAGGGCCAGAAACGTCTCGCAGACGGCTTCCTTTGTTCGAATGGTGCCAGGAAAAGCGGGAGGTTGCCATGTCTCAGCCCAACAAAACTAACGGGTTTGCGGTTTCGATTAGCAGCTTTGTCGATTGCGTGTCAGGCGTTCGGAACAGGGGACTGGCAACAACGCGCAGGTACAAGGTCAACGTCCTTGCCGCTGTTTTTTTGGCTGCGGCGGTGCCTTTGGCCATTGCGGCGGCAAGTGGACAGCAGATTCCTTTCGTGACCTTCATTCCGAACGGGGTATTTTTCCCGAACCCGCATGGCGCGTCTCAGACCTACAGCACGAACGGCGGTGGCATCGACTTCACCGGGCCTTTCTTCCAAAGCATGGGCACGAACGGCCGCACGTGTGGTACCTGCCACCAACCCAGCGACGGCATGTCCGTCTCCGCTGCTAATATCCAACTGCGGTTCTTGCTAACCCAAGGGCAGGACCCGATTTTCCGTCCTGTGGACGGCTCCAACTGCAATCACAACACAGACGTCTCGACCCTCGCCGGGAGAGCGGCCGCCTACAGCTTGTTGCGAACGCGCGGCTTGATCCGTATCGCTGTCGGCGTGCCCGCAAACGCGAACTATCAGGTCGTCAGCGTCAACAATCCCTACGGCTGTAACGAATCGGATGTGATCTCGATGTATCGCCGCCCCCTGCCCGCTACCAATTTGCGTTTCCTGAGTGCGGTGATGTTCGACGGACGGGAATCTTCGCCTGCTACCGGCACCACCAAAATCCTTTACGCGAACTATCCGAATTCGCTGCTGAGCGACCTGGCGCATCAGTCTGTGGATGCCACGACCGGGCATGCGCAGGGCGATGGAACGAGGCCAACTCCCGCGGAGCAACAGGCAATTGTTAACTTTGAGATGGGGCTCGCGACGGCGCAAGCATTTGATCACCGCGCAGGGTTATTGAACGCCTGGGGAGCAAATGGAGGACCGGCAGCTCTGCTCACTCAACCTTTCTTCATAACCATCAACTCCAGCGTCCATCCTTTGGTGCCGGCACTCGAACAGCCGGGCGGGCTGGTGACACCGGGTGACGGCCAGTTCACGTCGGCGATTTTCAACACATACGGCGCTTGGGCGGCTTTTCCGCATAGCGATCCGAGAGCCGCCATTGCACGCGGCCAGGCCATCTTCAATTCCAAGCCCATCAACATCATCGGCGTGGCAGGCATAAACGACGACGTGTCGGCAGGTGGTCTGGTATCGGGGGGCATTCCTTCTCTGCAGGGGACCTGCGGCACGTGCCACGATACGCCGAACGTGGGAAATCACTCTTTCCCGACCCCGCTGAACATTGGAACTGGCGACCCCAGCCTGTCCAACCCGTCAGTCAATCTGGGTGGACTCGACATCAGCTACTTGCCGTCCATCACGGTGTGCAAGACTGACCCGGCCACGGGATCTCCAACAAGCACCTGCAAGACCACCAGCGATCTGGGGCAAGCTCTGATCGATGGAAACTTCGACCACGTTGGCAAGATTAAGGGACCGATTCTGCGGGGCCTCTCGGCGCGCGCCCCGTACTTTCATAACGGTTCGGCCCGAACTCTCTTGGATGCCGTGCGTTTCTATGAAACGCGGTTCGATCTGGCTCTGACGCCCCAGGAGGAATCGGACTTGGTCGCGTTCTTGAGCTCTCTCTAGCCAACTCTACGGCGATTCGCAGTACTACAAAGCACCAAGGGTCTTAACTCCCGGACGGGCAACCCGGAAGTTATCACGGGCCAGAAGTCCCATTCGAGGAAGTGAGTTCTCGGTGGAAGTTTCTCGCGTTCTCATCTCCTCGAATCCCGTTTGTGGACCATAATGGCCACATCGAGGCAGAATCCGAAATCGGCTAATCCCTCCATTACTGTTCAGCGCAGACGCCTCCTATCCTTTCAACACTCCTGTTGACAGCCAACAGAACCGTGGTAAGCTCCTGTTGATCGTCTAAAGGAGTTTATGCCTACTTCCAAAACAGAAGTCCTGCAGGGAACACTCGATTTGCTGGTGCTGAAGACGCTTGATTCGATGGGACCGATGCATGGCTTCGGGATTGCCTTGCGTATCCAGCAAGTGTCGGAAGAAATGCTGAAATTGAACCAGGGAACGCTGTACCCCGCGCTGCTACGACTGGAGCAGCGGCGCTGGATTGCGGCCAAATGGGGTGTTTCGGAAAATAACCGCAAGGCGAAGTATTACTCGCTAACGCGATTGGGACGCAAGCAGCTTGAGGAAGAAGCGGAAAGCTGGACGCGCATGTCCGCCATGATCAACCGGGTTCTGGAAACAAGCTAGCCATGCGCGAGCTTCTTACCACGATCCTCCAACGCGTCGCCGAGCCATTCCGCCGGCGGCATCTCGAAGAAGACCTCGACGCGGAACTAGCCTCGCACCTGGCGATGGCCGTGGAATTTAACCTGCGAAAGGGCATGAGCGCCGCAGAGGCCCGCCGCGAAGCGTTGCGAAGCTTCGGCGGCGTCGAGCAGGTTAAAGAGACCTGCCGGGATCAAAGAGGGCTGCCGATAATCGAGACCGCCCTGCAAGATGTCCGCTTCGGCCTAAGGATGCTCCGGCGTAGTCCGGGCTTCTCAATCGTGGCTATTCTTTGCTTAACGTTGGGCATTGGTGCCAATGCAGCTGTGTTCAGTTGGATCGAAGGGATTTTGTTCCGTCCGTACCCGGCCGTAGTCCACCAGGAGCGGCTGATGGCTGTCACCGGAACGGTGCGCGGCGGGTCTGAACCCGATTACATTTCCTGGCCAGATTTCCTCGATTTGCAGAAGAACTGCACGCAGATTGACGCGTTTTTTGTGACCAAGATTACTGGGACCACCCTGAGTGTCGGCGAGCGGGCCGAGAGCACGACGGGGAGCATCGTATCGGCGAACTATTTTGATGCAATCGGGGTGCATCCGATTCTCGGCCGTGGATTCGAGCCTGGCGAAGATACAGGGCGAAACGCTCATTCCGTAGTGGTTATCAGCTATCAACTGTGGCAAAGGCGATTCAAGGGCGACCGCGAAATAATCGGCAAGGCGCAACGGCTGAGCGGTGTGTTGCACACCATTGTAGGAGTCGCGCCGGAAGGGTTTTATGGGACGTTCGTGGGCTGGGCAATGCAGTTTTGGGTCCCTGCTTCGATGGAGGAAATATTCGAAGAGGACGGCTACAAACTAGAGGATCGCGGTGCGCGGTGGATAGAATCCTACGTGCGGCTCAAGCCCGGCGTGACGTTGGCGCAGGCGCAGGGGGAAATATCGGCGGTAGCGAAACAATTGGAAGCGGACTATCCGGAGACCAACCGCGGCCGCGGCGTCAAGCTATGGCCATTATGGCAAACGCCATTCAATAACGCTCGAACGCTGCTCCCCACGTTCGAAATCATGCTGGCGGTCGTGGTTTTTGTCCTTCTGATCGCGTGCGCCAACGTAGGGAATCTGCTGTTGGTCAGGTCGCTGGCGCGGCGACGTGAAATGACTGTTCGGCTCGCAATCGGCGCTGGTCGCAGGCGGCTGGTGAAGCAACTTTTCACTGAAGGACTGATCCTGTCGACATTTGGCGCGGTTGGCGGGCTAGTCGTTGCTTACTGGTGCCGCGACGCGCTCGTTCTGCTCTTCCCGGCAAGGGGGGGCGTGACGATGTACCTACCGAACCAAATCGATTGGCGTGTACTGGGGTTGAGCGCTGGGGTTTGCCTGGTTGCCACGCTCCTACTCGGGCTAGTTCCCGCGATGCAAACACTCAAGATCGATCTTGCCGGCGCGCTGAAAGCGGAATCGGCGGGAGTGGTGGGGAGCCGGGGAACAGCGTGGTTCCGCTCGGGCCTGGTTTTGGTGCAAGTGTCGTTGAGCTTCGTATTGCTGGTGGGAACGGGACTTTTGCTACAGAGCCTGCAGAAAATCCGGACTGCCAGCCCGGGATTTTCGTCACGCAACGTATTGCACACTTCGGTCGCTTTGGTCTCGGCCGGATACGATGCGCAGCGCGCCCGGACTTTTGAAGACGAACTTATAACTCGCGTGAAGGCACTGCCCGGCGTCGAGTCGGCTGTGTTCGCGCGATCAACGCCGATGAGCTACGGAAGTTTTTCTTCGACGCCAGTTGCCACGGATGGGTATCAGCCGGCGCCTGACGAACAGCCCACGGTGGAGTACAACGAAGTGGGGCCGGAATATTTTCTGACGATGGGAATCCCGGTAGTTTCGGGCCGCGAATTCACGCGCGGGGACGACGAGAAGGCTGCCTTGGTGGCTGTCGTGAATGAGACGATGGTTGCAAGGTATTGGAACGGGAAGAATCCAATCGGGGAGCGGCTTCAAGTGAAAGGCCAGTGGATGCGGGTGGTAGGCATAGCAAAAGATGCGAAGTACGAAAGCGTTCGCGAGCTACCCAAACCCTTTTTCTATGTGCCTTTGCGGCAAAATTTCTCGGTGGGAGCGGCGTTGAATATCCGCACCGCGCTGCCACCGGGGGCAATGGCAGCTGCGCTGACGCACGAGGTGCGAGCACTTGATCCGGGCCTGGCGCTCTACGAGGTGATCACTCTACAGGAGCAGGTGGATCGCTCGACATCGGCGCAGATGGTGGCCGTGATTCTAGTGGGAGTATTGGGCGGGCTGGCATTATTGCTCGCTGCTATTGGATTGTGTGGCGTGATGTCTTGTGCAGTGTCGGAAAGCAGTCGCGAACTGGGGCTGCGGATGGCGCTCGGCGCGGATGCATCCAATTTGTTGCGGCTGGTGATTTCGCGAGGTTTGGCGTTAACGGTAGGTGGCGTCCTGCTGGGCGCTGTGGTGGCCCTGGCGTTGACGCGATCGCTGGGAAACTTACTTTACGAGGTAAGTCCACACGACCCGCTCGCCTTCGGCGCCGCGTTCGCAGCGATGATCATCGTGTCGTTGGCAGCGTGTTTTTTGCCCGCTTGGCGCGCCACGCGCACCGATGCCGCCCGCATCCTCCGCGATTGATTCTCTCGTTGGCCTATGTGGCGGGAATTGAACGGAGCACCGCCAGGAAAAGTTGCCATTGGCAATTTGAATTCCACGACGCGGACCAGAAGTCCGGTTCGAGGAAGTGAGTTCTCGGTGGAGGTTTCTCGCGTTCTCATCTCCTCGAACGCCGTTTCTTGCCAGTGAGGTGCTGACGGTTTTTGGATAACTTTCGCATTGCCGACAATCCGGGACTCGGCCCGGTCAATACAGGAATTTCGCATGAATTTCTTCTTGACGTCCGAAAAGTGTATGGAGTATACATACACAGCACAGTGGCATGTTCCTGACTATTGATACCACCGATCCTCGCCCGATCTATCAGCAGGTTGCTGATGGGATCAAAGAACTGATCGCGAGAGGGAAGCTGGCGGAGGGTGCCTCGTTGCCACCGGTCCGGCAGTTGGCGGCGGACCTGGGAGTCAACCTCAACACCATTGCAACTGCCTATCGCGAGCTGCAGAAGGACGGGTTGATTGTAATCAAGCACGGATCGGGTTCAGTGGTTGCATCGCGCACAACTACCCAACGCGGCCAGGACGAGCTGCTGCGGCCCCTACGCACGGCGCTAACCGAGTTAGTGCTAGCCGGCCTGTCGTCGAGCAAGATTCTGAGCATGGTGGCGCGAGAGCTAAACATGGTGGGAAAAGAAAGCAAATAGATGCGCATCAACCAGTGCATCGCAATCTTCTATGTTTCGTTCTGGACGATCCGTGTCTTGTTTTGCGTAGTCCGCCTGAACGGTTGCGTCAGGTCGATGTTTCTCCTTCTGCTAGCGGTATTGGCTGTTTCGCTTTCTTGTGCGAGCGGGGACGGGCAGGCCGTTCTGACACCGATGGCGGTATTCCTTCCGGCACTCATCGCGGCAGCAGTGGGTGAGTCTTTTTATCGGGAGTGAAGCGGAATTCGCGTTCGAACATTCGTCTGTGGCGGGGAAGGAGAACAAATAAATGCATGTCGACCAGTACCTCGTAATCTTCTACATCTTGTTCTGGGCGGTTCGCATCAACGGTTGTGTCCGTCGGGGACGCCAGCCGCTGCTTCGTGGCTCCGAATGGTTTTTCAACGTTCATGTGCAGCCCGATTTTTACACCGGCGCGGGCAGGAAGATTTTGCATCGTTACTGGATGCGGATGTTCATACCTTTTGTAGTCGACATCCCTGTGGCGATCCGAATTTTCCTCTCTGGCCACCTTCTACTCTTGAACTGGCTGATGGTTGGGCTGGCGGCCTTGATTCACATCAACCACTCGTTCTCCGTGGATCTAGCAGAGCGGCAGGCCCGGCCTTTTGCGGCCCTGGGGGCCGAGCAGCCAGTTGCTTCCGTGGCTTTGTCCCTTACGTCGCGACGGCTGCGAGATTACACCAATCGCAATGTAGAATTAGCATTGGCGCTGTCCTCCCTGCTTGCTTTTGCATGGTTGGTCCGCTACTACTTCGCCGCGCCGGAACACCACAATTTGCACTTGGTATTTGGAGTTCCAGCTTTCCTGCTTTACGTGCAGCTCGGTATCTTGTTCATCAAGCGTGTAGTGGTGGCATGGCGCACTCCGGTTCCGCAGGCCCAGGCGGCCGAGCACATGGAAGCCCGCGAAGAAACTCGTAAGTATTACCTCCGGGTATGTGATTGGAACCGCGCCGTCGCATCAGCAGGGATCCTTTTTTGGCCTATAAAGATTAGTGCCTCTCCGGCCGGACTTAATCACCTGATGAGCATCTGGTTTGCAGTCTGGCTCGTGATCGGCGTAGTAGTTACAGTTTGGGTGGAAATTAAGAGAAAGCAACTGGTGACGTTGGCGCTGCGCGCGCGTCCCGTGAAGCTGCCGGACTTCTTGCACCAGTCCGAGATCGCCAGATGGCCGGTGTGCTACCAGCCCTCCGCGCCTATGTTGATTCTGAAGGGTGCACACGGTTATTCATTGAATCTTGCGAACACGCTCACACCTCTCGGCGCTGCTTATTTGATCGGTTTGGTTGCGCTATTCGTCATTTTGCCGGTGAGCCGCTAGCGAACAGGTTCTAGAAACAAATCGAAGACAGGAACTCGATGAAAACGGGAGGGGAGACGTGTGTCTTTATCCCGCTCGTATCCCATCCACCATGATTCCGGGGCAATGACGGGATGATTGAGAGTCCGCCCTTACAGCTTTGATGCAATGGCAGGAGATGCGGAACATCGCAGAGTAAGGAGGATGTTATGGCGAAGACGAAACTTGTCAAACAGTTGGCGTTGACTCTTGCGATTGGCGTCACATTGCGGTTCGCGCTGAGCAAGCTAGGGTGGCACCCACCGTCATTAGACAACAGACTGATCCCCGCTCTCGTACTCTGGGTAATATTCAGCCTCTATTGGGGTATCGCGGGACTAAACTCTGCGCCAACCAAGAGCTCCGAATCCTGGATGTCAACCTATTTCCATCAATTCATGCTCGGCGCAGCCCTCCTGCTGCTCATACTCCCCGTGCCGGGGTTGAACGGCTGGTTTCTGCCTGAGCGGCTTCATTTTCTCGTTGTCGCGGGCGCGATCGTCCAAGCAGCATTTCTTCTGCTGGCGGTTTGGGCGCGGCGGCACCTGGGACGCAACTGGAGCGCAGAAGTCAGAATCGCGATGGACCATCAATTGATACGCACCGGCCCATACCGTTTTTTGCGGCACCCTATCTACACGGCGATGCTCGGCATGTTCCTGGGAACGGCCATCGCCTCCAGCCAAGTTCACGCGCTCGTCGGGTTGGCGTTATTGGTGGTGGCATACTTGCGAAAAACGCGGCTGGAAGATCAGATCCTAGCTCAGACTTTTGGCGCTGAGTTCGACGCTTACCGGCATCACACATGGGCGCTGGTGCCCTTGCTGTTCTAACGCCATCGCGCCTGAAATTGGCCGATTCCGGGTGAATGACGGGCAACTCTGACGTAACGCCATTAGGTAAGGGTTGTCGACAATTCGCCCATCAGATCGATGGCCACCGCGCGTGCGGCGTTTTCCCCTTGCTCGGTCGTTAGATTCGCACCCAACTGACCGACCCATGGCTGGCCGTCGAGTTTGGCAATGTGACCAGCCAAGAAAATCAAATTGCCGCTGCGCAGGAAGGGTACAAAAGCTGCTACCGGCGGCGTGAGTTTTGGAAGTGCGATGTTGAGAGCCTATAGCCTTTCGTAAACGGACACTTTCTTCTCCTTGTGGCAGTCGGTTACGTTTCTAGCCTCGCAGTTCTAGCTTTCATGTAAGGCAATGATTGGATCCACGATCGTCGCACGACGAGCGGGAATGTAAGTCGCCAGAAGGGCGACAACCAACAAAATCAGCGGGACTGTGACGAAGACGATCACATCAATCGGATGAACGCCATACAGAAGACCTGCAATCATGGGTGCTGAGATTGCAGAAAGGATCAATCCAATCGCAATTCCAGTACCGGCGAGCAATAGCCCTTTGCCGAGAATGAGTTTGAGAATATCAGGCCCCTGGGCTCCCAAGGCGACTCGGATTCCAATCTCACGAGACCTCTGCCCAACCATGTAAGCCAGCAATCCATAGATGCCAATGGAGGATAAAAGCATCGCGACGGCCGCGAACACTCCAACCAATTCCGCCGAGAATCGGCGCGGCGCTATCGAAGCATCCATCACATCGTTCATCGAGCGCACGTTGAATACCGGCAATGCGGGATCCAATGTCTGTATCTCTTTCCGAATTTGTGATTCGAGGAGTGATGCGGGCAGAGGCGTCCTCGCCACCACGCTCACGGCCCGCGAGCGTAGTGGCGATTGTTGATAGATTGGTCTGAAAATGTGGGGGACACCATCTGTGTCGAGTCCGTCTTGCTTCATATCCTTGACAATTCCGACCACGACCACGACCACGGTTACCCAAGGAAGCCTGGGATTTACCCCCATCCGGAAGCGCCTGCCGACAGGATCGATGCCCGACCAATAGCGTCGCGCCGTAGTCTCATCAATGATGGCTACCTCCTGCTTTCCGCTTTCATCGCTTTCTAGGAAAAAACGCCCACGAATCAATGGGGATTGCATCAGCATGAAATAATCGGGACTCACTCGAATTACTTCCGCTGTTACCCCTTGTGATGAATCGGCCACGCGGTCCTCAATCACCAGTGCGGCGGTTGTTGTTGGACGTGCGCCTGGCAAATCCGAGGTCATGGCAGCCCGATCGATTCCTGGAATCGTGGCCACACGCCGAATGACGTCTCGGAAAAAAGATGTCCTTTTTGAGAAGTCTCCATACAACACATCCGTCTTGGGATCGTTCGGGTTCGGTAGGTAGAAGCTTGCAGTGACTACACTCGAAGGATTGAAGCCCGGATTTTCCTGAATCAATCCCCAGAAGGTCCGCAGGAGCAAGCCGGCTCCAACCATCAACACAACAGCAAGCGCCAGTTCAGACACAATCAGCAGACTCCTCAACCGGAATGTCTTAGCGCTGTAACCGGAGCCTTGAGCACCTTCCCGAATTGCGGCAGTCATATCGGCTTTCATTGCCTGAAAAGCTGGAGCGAGCCCAAATATGATTCCGGTGAAGATGGAAATCAGAAGAGCAAAAAGCAGCACAGTCCGGTCGACACCCACTTCGGCAAGCCGGGGAACCGAAGCGGGAACAAAGCGAAGGATGAAACTCAATGTCAATTTCGCTGCGAGCACGCCTGCTACACCCGAGATAAAGGAGAGCACGAGAGCCTCCGTCAGCATCTGGCGCACCATGCGGGTACGGCCAGCCCCAAGCGCCATGCGAAGTGCCATTTCTCTCTGTCTTCCTGAAGCGCGAGCCAGTAGAAGGTTTGCGATATTCACGGATGCAATTAGTACAACCAGGACTACTGCGGCCATCAATACCAGCAGTTGGGGACGCACATTGCCTACGAGTGCGTCCTGCAAAGGTTGGATCTCGATGGACCATTTGGCCTCAGGAGGATAATCATTCGGGAAGTCAGTTCGGAGTTCGCTGGCCATTAGCGTCAGTCTCGCCTGAGCCTGCGTTACATCGATGCCAGGTTTCAGCCGTCCGATTGCCTCGCGCGCCACCTTCACGTTGCGCGCGGGTTTCGGATAAGGATCCCCGCTGAACCCGCACGTGACCCACACTTCCACATCCTTCGCGACCGTCGTCCCGGGGTGGCGAAATCCAGCAGGAACTACTCCCACAATCGTGTACGGATCGTTGTCCATCCTCAGACGCTTCCCGAGAATATTCGGGTCGCCGCCGTAAGAGCGGCGCCACAAGCCATCGCTAATTACAGTTGCTTCCGCAAAACCCAGCGCAAAATCCTGCGGACCAAATAACCGGCCAATTTCTGGTGTTGTGCCGAGCATGGAAAAATAGTTGGGGCTCACCTCAAGCATTTCAAGATGTTCCGGTTGTTTGGCGTCGGTCAAGTTGGTAGGTCCAGAGAGGACAACGCTTACTTCCTCGAAGACACCAGCTCTTGACTTCAGATCTTCCAACTCGGGGACAGAGAAGGGGATGTCACGCAACCCTACTCCAGGATTGTTGAAAGTGATCTTCACCAAACGACTGGGGTCGTAGTACGGCAGGGAACGCAATAGCACCGCGTTTACGATGCTGAAAATCGATGTGTTCGCTCCAATTCCCAATGCCAGCGTGAGAATGATTACGAGAGTAAAGCCGGGGCTCTTCCGCATGAATCGGAAGGCGTACCGGATATCATTACACAGTATTTCCATGATTCCCCCAATGAATCAAGTTCTCAGATTGGTCACTTCGTACGGATCTCCGTTTCGACGTTTACAGCTTTACAAATGGGAGCATCGCTCTTACTTCTTGGCGGTCGGCGGCAACACACCGTTCAGGCGTAGATACATTGCGGCTTCGGCGTAGTGGTCGGCCCAAGTACCGGCTAGGACCAGGCTGAGCCAGGCACGCGTCACCTGTTTTCCGCCGAATCCTTCCGTGGTCTCCCCTAGTTTTGAGTCGTCCATTTTCGCCAACGCGTCGGAGCAGAAATCGAAGGAGGCCTTGAGCGCGGCGACCAGATTGTCTTTCGAGTCCGTGTCTTTCACCTGCTTGATATTGGTGGCCGGGACGGCGGCGGCTTTGCTGCACAGCAGGTTATTCGTTTCGACCATGTGGGCGACGAGATGGCCGAATGTCATCTGGTCGGCGCTGGGCTTGTAGTTGAATTTGTCTGCGGGCATGGCTTCGACGGCCGCGACGGTGTTTTTCTGCCGGCCGGGCAGGATGTTTCTTAGGGCGGCGCCGACCGGGTCCTTCATTTGTGCGAATGTTGTTTGTGCGGTCGCCGACGCGGCGAGTAAAAGCAACGCAGGGATCACGATAGTTCTCTTCATTTTTGTCCTCATTTTTCGGTGAATCTGTGCGGAGAGCAGGATGGCGCGAGGGTGGGGTTTGAGCCCCTGTCGGCCACAGCGTCATCCCAACGCCAATACGTTCTTGGCGATGCTCCTGCTCACGGAACAATATGCCGCGAAGAACCAGTGTTTGCAGGAAAAGTGACATGCGGTGTCCGAAATGAGACAAGCGGTCAGAGTTGGCCGTCCTCAGTGATGTCTCCTTCGAAGGCTCAGCTATAATCCGTCCCGGAGAGGTCGACACACCCATTGCTCAAGGCCACACCAGATATGGGACGGACGAGATGGATTTTGATCCTATGTGCGTGGACGATTGTAGGACTGTTGTTTGCGGTGCGCAGGATCATGGTCGTGAAGGTACAGGGTACGCACGTCAGCTGGATGATCGTGGGTGCGCCCGAATTTGTCTACTGGTACGTATGGGCGGCGTACACACCGCTTGTGATTGGTCTGGCCAAACGGTTCCCGTTGACGGGGCCGAGGTTTGTTCCTCATATAGCGATCCACACAATCACGTCGCTCATGATGGCTCCCCTGGCATCTGTCACCGAATACTTTCTGAGCCGTGGACTTCTGCGGTCAGTTTTTCGCATAACTGATCCTGGCGTGTTGCGCCTTCTCCCGCCGTTCGCAGTCAGTGTTCTATCTATGAGCTTTACTGGCATGCTTACGTACTGGTTAGTTATGGGATTGTATCAGTCGATCCACTTTTACCAGGCCGCTATGGAGCGCCAGACTATAGCGGCGCAACTGGAGACGCAGCTCTCCCATGCCGAACTTGAGAACCTTAAGAGCCAGTTACATCCGCACTTTTTGTTCAACAGTCTTCACACCATTGGAATCCTGATGCAGGAAGACGTCGATGCTGCGAGCCATCTGCTAGTCTGCCTCGGCGACTTGCTGCGCATGGCCCTCGAACGGCGGGAAAACGAGATCACCTTGCAGAGCGAGCTCGAGTTCGTCGGCAAGTATCTGGAGATCGAACAGACACGCTTTCATGATCGCTTGAAAGTTCACATGGACGTGCCACCTGACCTTCTCGCAGTCTATGTACCGAGCCTGGCGCTTCAGCCACTGGTTGAGAATGCCATCAAGCACGGCATCAGCGTCGATTCCGCCGCAGGCCGGCTAGAGATCGCTGCCAAACACCACAACGGCAGAGTTCTGCTCTGCGTCCGCGATGATGGCCCGGGTCCGGCACCGGGATCGCGCCTGCGATTCGGCGTCGGACTCACCAACGTCCAGTCACGCTTGAAACAGCTCTACGGGGACGAGTCGTCGCTGGAACTTACCGGGGGCAACGGTCGAGGCTGTGAGGCCATCATCACCATTCCACTGAGGAGTTCGCATGAAGACACGAGTCCTCATCGTCGATGACGAACCGATCGCCCGCCGCGGTATCCGTCGCTATCTGGCCGAACACAACGGCATTGAAGTTGTAGGCGAGGCGGCGAACGGAATAAGTGCGGTGGAGCAGATCAATGAACTTCATCCCGACATCGTTTTTCTCGATGTGCAGATGCCTGATCTGGATGGTTTTGGAGTCATCGAAAATGTGGAGCCATTGACCGGCCCCGCTCCCGTATATATCTTCGTCACGGCTCACGATGCGCACGCCATTCGTGCATTCGAAGTGCACGCTGTTGATTACCTCCTGAAACCGTATGATAAGGAGCGATTTGCCAAGGCCCTGGTGCACGCACGCCAGGTCCTCGAACAGCGCGGGAAAGCAAATCGAGGTCTCGAACCACTGCTAAAATCTCTCCGTAGTCTCCGGCCGTTCGAACGCTTTGTGGTGAAGGACAAGAAGCGGATTTTCTTTGTTCCCGTTTCCAACGTTTTGTGGATCGAAGCCACGGGGAACTATGCCTGCATACACACCGCCAAAGACAGTCACCTGTTGCGGGAAACCCTAGCACGACTGGAAGAGAAGCTGGCACCACACCACTTCATCCGCGTGCGGAAATCGGCCATCGTGAACGGTGCCTGTATTAGCGAGATTCGTCCAATGTTCGATGGGGTTTACGACATCGTACTGGCAGAAGGAACGGTGGTCACGTCGAGCCGCAGATACGCTCACAAGTTACGAACTCTGCTGGAATCCTAGTCTTGGCAACTGGATGTGGGCGTGGAATGCCAGCCGCGAAGATGATCCGGTTCCATAAAGAGCAAGACGGCTGGTTACAAAAACAATTCTTCCTCCAACGCTCGTTCGCGGCAGCGTTCCGTTGACCAAATTTATCTGTGCGGTAAGGTTCAGTCGCATACGACGTTAGCGCTGGCCGTAGTGAAGGGTTCCACTCCTGAGTTCATGAAGGATTAGCTGTTCCATCTCCCTGAGATGACTCGAAGGGCGATGGAAAGAGGACACTCGTTTGACTACAGGCAAACAGACAAAGATTTCTTCTCTCCGGAGTACATCAGGCACATTTTAGTCAAACTGCGCCCTTGGAAGGGATTAGTCTGATAAGTCTTAGGGTTGTGTTGAACTATCCGGGATGCTAGGTTCGGTTCGCTGTACTCAGACTCTCCTGGCTGTCCAGAAGTCCGATTCGGGGAAGTTCGAGTGAGAAAGTCATTCGGTTAAATCGTCGGTACTTCGCGCACAGGCTGGAGTCAAGAACTATCGACTTACCTCTCGGGCTACGGCGGGCTATTGTTTTTCGCCACTTTTTGGGCTTCTTAGCGCTTCACGGGATTTCGCGGCACTTCACGAGGACAAATCGAAAGTTCGCGGTAGTAAAGGAGATGGCACCAATTTCCCTCGTAAAACGCGGCTTCCGGAAAACCTGGGGTTTAAGTCCCCCCCTCTCCGCCATACTCGCGAGCCTATCGTCGGGAGTGTCGACGATTGCTTGGCGTGTTCCGTTTGTTCCGATCTCTGAGGGCAGGGAATGATAAAGGATAGAAGTTCCGGACCTTATGCAATAGCTTGTCCTTAGGTTTCCCACCACCCCCATGATACGGGCGGCTTCGTAGGACTTCCGGTTCAGCGTTCAGAAACTGGTGAATATCGAACACCGATAGTCCACGGATCACCCTTCATGACTTCATTGAGTTAGAAGGCCGTAGATGATGGGGATTCTGGAACGCGAAGGGAGAAGAGGCTATTTCCCAGAACGCTGTTTCTGCCAAACTTCGGGATTGCCGACAATCCATGCAGAATCGTCGGACCATCCGCAGTGCTGCATCGGACTAACCACGCAGCAAAGGGCACAGTCGGGAAGCTAGTCTTCAAGCAGTTGAAGAACGATTCCGGCGTCGTGCTCAAGCCGGGCAAGACGTAGCTGAAAGGCCGGGGCAACTCGGCCTTCAAGTGCAAACCATTTTCAGGCAGTACTAGAAGTCACCTTTCCGATTTTCTAACCAAGATTAGTGCATTCCGAAGCGACGCAAATGTTCATTTAGACTGGGCAGGGTGACTCCGGGCACAGATTTGCGTGAGATTTTGGAGTAACAAAGTGCCATTGACCTCCCGGAAGTAACATCTCCCGACGGGGCCGGCGTGTACTTCCTCTCAGGCCATCGTCGCCTCCCCGAAGAGCACCTCCCCATTCGAGACGCAACACCCCCTGAGGCGAGTTTCGGGCACCCATCTTGATCGGGCCAGCAAGTCAACATGCGCTTAATTCATGGAGGGCACTCATGAAACGAACTGGGATTTTGGTTCTATTTCTAAGCGTGTGCTTGTTCCCTGCAGCACAAGCTCAACAGTCAACTGGCATTCCGCACATCGGCAAACGTGGCATTCCCCATCATGGAACCCTGAACGCAAGTCCGAGCTCAACCAGCATGGCAAGAAGTTCTCCTGCAACCTCAGCATTGACCACTCCCGAAACAATTAAATTCTATGATCTCACCACCTTCCCCAAGGGCACCTGGGCTCAGTTGATGGACATCAACGATTGGGGCGTTGCGGTGGGATTGGGAGACGCCGGCGAGGGTTTCGATGAGGCCCTGGATCCGCCGAGAGGCTACACCCGGCCCATCGGAGTCCCGTTGGTTGGCCCGCGTACACTGAAGTGGTTCGATCTCGGTACCTTTGGCGGCGAATCGTTCCAGGATTCATATCAAACCGCGGACACAGCATGCTCGGCAATCACCAACACCGGCATGATTGTCGGTCTTGCACCTACAACCGATAACCCGGCTACGAGAATTATGAAATACGTGCGTGCATTCGCCTGGACACATCAGTCCGGACTGATTGATCTCGGGGCGCTCGAAGATCTCGGCTACTACTACAGCAATGCGATCGGTGCGAACAGGCTTGGCACGGTGATTGTGGGTTGGAGCGGCGGGAGTGATTCCTTCAGTCTGCCCGCGTTGCCCGTAGCCTGGACACCAGACCTGGGATATAAAAACGGTGAGCTTGTTCAAAATTGGAAGATTTATCAACTCGAAATAAGTGGCTATGAACAATTCCCATATTGGGTAGCAGAGACGGCGGACAACTTTCGCCAGGTCGTTGGGTTTGCATTTGACGATAATGGCAATCAATTGGGGTTTGTTTGGAATCCTCTCCGAGGCGGAGGCTGGAAAATTCTTCAACTCCCTGTTCCTCGCAAGTATCGAGACTTTACCAACACGGCTGTAGGTGGCATCAACGAGAATGGAGAAATCGTTGGCAATATCTGGACAGCGGACTACAGCGAAGGCTTTGCTGTGGTGTGGCAGCCACTGGATCCCTACAGGCAGCTCTACAAGATGATCGTGCTGGGTTCGCCATCAGGAATCCCGGAGAACTCGAGTTATCCGGCAGCAATCAATGACCTCGGCGACATCGTCGGAACCAGTTATGATGCCGACGGGAATCCTTTTCCTGCCTACTGGAGCACAAAGAATCCCAGTTCCGCCCAACTGCTGGACTTCAGCGGATACCTCGGTGTCGCAAACAAGGTGAACAACTTCAGAATGGTCGTCGGAGGCTATTGGTCCGACAAGTGCCCGCAGGGTTGCGCCGCTGCAATGCAATTCCGGCCCCCCGACAGTGGGGCTAGGTAAAGAATACGACTTCCCCCTCGGTCTGAGCACTGCTCAAGGCCGCCTTGGTCTCTGGGCGGCCTTTTTTGTGCCCGAAATCGCCGTAGGTCCAAAGATGAATTCCGAGAATTAACAATGACAACTCATTCTCAGTTTATCGGTAACTCGTGATTTACGTTAGTGTTTCGCCGGAGGCGCGCATTTGACAAGAATGGGCGCGTGGGCGCGATGCTCTGGCGTCCGTTCGATGAAGCCGCTGCACCATAGGTCACTGTAGCTTCGCGTACTCCGCCTTCGCAGCGATGAGAATGGGAATATCAGGGTCGGCGTCTTTCCAGAGTGTGAGGAAGTCCTGATACGCCGCCTTGGTCTTCTCGGTGTCGCCTTGCATGGCGTAGGCGCGGGCGATTTGGAGTTGACCGAGTAGACAGGCGGCCTTGCGGCCCAATCTACCTCGCGTTACCTTATTGGTACTATACTGGTGCTATAAAGTACTTGACATTAACGAGAATAAATTTATCCTCTTCTGAAAAGCGTTTCTCGTGGACCGACAGCTAGTTTTTCAGGCTGCGCGGATAAATCCCCTAACCGCTTCCTTGAGGACGCTAATCGAAAACGCTCGACCGGGCCATCGGATAGACGCAAGACCCATTTCAAGAATAGAGAAATAGAGGCGGCAAAACACGACAAGCGAAGTAGTGTCGCCATTGTCGTGCCGTGTCGCTTGATACGGCAGCTGGCAATCGCTAGTGTGCTCCCTGCAGGGCGAACGATTCAGGTTAAAAAGGAGAGGTTATGAGGCTCAAGTTGGCGATAGCAATGTTGATCGTGTTGTGCGGACGCGGCGAGCGAATCGCTGCCCAACAGAACGGGAATAGTCCGCTGGTTTACGTAGTCAACTTGGCTACGGACATTACCGAATTGAGAGCTTCGGATAACGTCGTATTTGGTCGAGCAGCTTACCGCCACGGCTCGAATGGAGGAATAGTGATCACCCCAGACGGCCAGCGGATGTATGTCAGCAACCACGAAGTCTCCAGCGTTACGGTGTACGATACGGCGACGAATGTGCCGCTGCAGGAGATCGAGGTGGGAGCAAACCCCATTGGAATTGGGATGACCAGGGATGGCTCCCATCTGTACGTCGCCAACCAGAATTCAAATAGTGTTTCGGTTATCGCCACAGCGACAAACACTGTCGTGGCAACGGTTCCGGTGGGCTACGGACCAGTGTGGGTGACGGTGTCGCCGGATGGTTCACACGCCTATGTATCCAACCAGGATGAAGGCACACTCAGCATCATATCCACCTCAACCAACACGGTCACAAATGCTGTTCTCATCGGCTCTCTGCCATTTCAGTCGGCGTTTGCCCGTGACGGCCGGAGTCTATGGGTGAGTATCCAGGGCGAACAAGTTGTCCGCGTGTTCGATACGGGAGCGAAAAAGGCTGTGAAGGACATTCCAGTGGGGCCGATACCACGCGGCATCGCATTTACACCAGATGGAACGCGAGCCTACGTTTCGAACTTTGGATCGAACACAGTGTCTGTGTTGGACGTCCTTGGCGGAACATTTCTGCAATCGGTCACAGTCGGCTCGAGTCCCTGGGGTATGGCAATGACGCCACAAGGCGTGGCCTATGTAGCGAACTTTGGCGACCGCACCGTTTCGGCGATCGATACGACGACGAATACCGTAACGTCGTTGGCAATACATCGGCAGGCGGTGGATGTGGCCATTTCCACGCGATCTAAGCCCGGAGTTTTGAATTACGCTTTTCAGTACTTCGATTATCCGGGGGCGGTGCAGACCAGAAGTTGGGGCATAAACGATCTGGGCACGACCGTGGGTGACTATACGGACAGCAATGGCCTCCAGCATGGGTATCAAAGGACTTCAAAGGGGACGTACACGACAATCGACATCGCGGAGGCGACACTCCTACAAGCACTTGGGATCAACAATGCGGGAGTTGTGGTCGGTACCTACTTAGATTCGAACGGTATAGGACATGGCTTCAAGCGTAGCGCGGACGGCACAATCACAACTATTGACTACCCGGGGGCGTTCGAGTCGGGCGTGACCGACATCAACAATTTGGGGGTTATGGTTGGCAGCTATGGGGACGATGTAACGAGTACTGGTTTTGTCCTGAAGCAGGGGACGTTCCGGTCTTTGGAAGATCCCGAGGCAGCGCCAATGCAAACAAATCCGTTCGACGTAAACGACAGAAGCGTAATTTCCGGATACTTCTTAGATGCGGCTGGAATAAACCACTCGTTTCTATTTGACGGGGTGAACTTCAGGACAGTGGATTTCCCCATGGCAGGGAATACTGTCGATGGCAAGCTGAACAATTTGGGACAGATGGTTGGGATTTACTCAAGCGCTGGTCCGAATCACGGGTACCTATTCGATTCGGCTCGCGACACTTACTTATCCATTGATGTGCCTAACGTTGCCGCGACCCAGCTTCATGGCATCAACAACAAGGGGCAACTCACCGGCAACTACACACCATTCCCAGACACTAGTACTCGGCATGGTTTCATCGCCACACCGGCCAATTGTGATGAGTGATAGCGAGCATTGTCACTCGTTTCCGGACTCGTCCTGCGGTACGCCTGCAGCGAGTTAAACGCAAACGGCTGGCAAAGATCTGCCGATTCCACACTCGGAACGAGCCACCGAAGCAGTTGGGAAGGTGGCTCGCTTCCAATTAAGCAAACGGTCTCTGACCCTCACCATCTGAATCGAGCCCGTTTCGGGACCAAACCCCAATGACCCGCCCCGCAAACTGCGCCAGAGGAAAGTCGAGGATTGTGTGTTAAGAGTCTAGTCACAGGGGTAGGTATGTCGATGACATTGTGGAATCGCGTCGTGGAGTTTGTTTCGCCAAGGGCCTCGCAGTCCCGTCCCGATTTGCCCAATTACACTGCCCTGAAGAGAAGCCGTTACGGAGAAGATCGTCGCGATTTCTGCGACCTGGAAAACTCCCCGGAGATCGATCGGCTCCGTGATGAATTTGAGTCTGAATTGCTCTGTCCTCCTCGACGCCCGACGGAAGATGACCCTCTACTGACGAGTCTCCATATCGCTCCATCAGGTCTCTTTACAATAACTCTGCCCAATTCCACACCTTGCCTCCTCACTTTTTCGACTCCCCTCCGGGCAGCCGAGTACGCGCGCATCCATGCGGGGACGCTGCAGTTAAGGTATCTGTCCTCGAGTCCGAAGGAATTTGTTCAGATGCTTGGCGACCTGAGGCGTTGTGGGAACATTCAGAGTTTTGCGCTGGATGTGTGTCCCGATTGCATGACTTTCCCCGCACTGAATACAAATTCCATGTTGACTCCTGTGGATGTCGTGAAGATCTGGGCCATTTATAAGTCGGGCGAACTTGCGCGAGAGTCTCTGTATTTCGCTCGCGCCAAGGCGGCCGCACAGCGCGGTGAATTGCAGGAGGCCAAAGAAGTCGCCCTCGAAGCCATCCAGCATGTCACCACGGACTCCGCGCGCCTTCATCTCCTCCTGGGCAAGATCGCGCTCTCCCTAAAGGAGAAACAGGTGCTCAGGGAAGCAACGGCCTTTCTCGAATTTCTGCACGCTAAACAATCCGTCCAGGAGCTTCTTGCCGCGGAAGAAACCGGCGAGATTCAATACTGACTGAGGGGCGAGAGGCCGCCGTGTAGCGGAACTCTTGGGATGACAACGGTCGCGAATTTGGATCGACGTGCAGCCAAATGCCAGCAAAGAGGTCGTGCGTGCTAAGTACCGCGCCGATCTGTTTACAGTTGTCTCTCCCGGAAAAGTTTCCTATCTCGATTCCAGCATCGCGAAAGAAACAAAGGTTGCTTGGCTATAGTCTCAAGCGTCGGCCATTCTCCAGGAATGGTCACATGAAATGGCACATCGTCTTTACGTTTTTCATCCTGGCCTTGGCTGGTCTCGTCCAATCCCAGACAAGTAAGGACCAGCCGACATCATTAGTTGGTTCGTCCAAACGGGTTTATCGAACGTGCTCTGGAATTAATTCCGCCGTGTCCCCCCAACTCCACTGCCCGACCACTTCCGATAGAGAGTTAGCGTTTATCAGGCATGTGACTGGTGATGCCTCTGCTGGTGGACATCAAGGTCGACCCGGGTAAAATCCTGGGCCATCCGTGCTGCCCTTGTCGAGATAGTCCGCCACCACCTTGGTCAGAGTCCGAATGTCGGGTTTTTCATTGCCGTACGTGGCCACCATTAGGATGGCATTGGCTGAGAACTCCTCAAGAAAGTAGTGTTTCTCATAAGCCGATTTATCCAGCATGAATATTCTCGACACACCGTCTTTCCGCCTTGGCCTAGCGATTACTTTGTAATCGGCCATCAAAGCAAGCCCTTTACTTTTGGGCGGCGGATCCATGTACACCGAGTGAGGTATGAAGTACTCCGTACCAATCACATAGTAATCTCTTGAAAAAATCATGATCCTGGCCCAGGACGCCGTGGCGACAGGAGATCCATCTGCAATCCATTTCTCTTTGTACTCGGTCTTCCATATCTGCCGAACGCGTGCGGCCACCTGGTCGGCTTCATCGTACTTCCCTTGTCCATTCAGGGACATCTCCAGCTGGCCCAGAAAATAAATCTCTTGAGGCACCTCTCGCAGGCATTCGCGGACGAGCGGTTCTGCCTTCGCAAATTCTCCCGATTTCATGAGATTCTCGATCAACTCCGATCTCCGGGAAAGATCAACTTGTGCGAGCAGGGTTGCGGCAAATAAGAGAATGAGCGTAGATAACGCAAATCGTTGGCACAAGAAGTGCAAGCATCTTCTCCAGACGGATCCAACAGTATGCCTTCCCCGCGCTTCGCAGTTGGAGTAAACCAGTGAAGTCGGGCTCAGGAATTGGCGAGATACTAGCACGCTATCGCGCGTCGCGTAAGGCTCTGAGGACAATTGCCCCAGAATCGAAGGTGAGCATCGGCCAGTAGTCGACTAATCGCATCTCGGTCCACTTCTTCTGGAAGCGGCGACGTTGCCTGAGCAGCTAGTGCTTCTGATTCAAGTTGAACGCCAAGCTCTTGAATTTCGGTAAGAGAATACTTGCCCCTACGTATTTCGATCAACTCGTCCCGGTTTGGTCTCGGCAGCGTAATGCGTCCGTGCTCCATCAACTCTTTAGCTTCTCCGTACAGACGGATTACATGCATAGCGTACTTGCGTGTCGTATCCGTGTTTAGCTTCGAGTTCAGCTCGGTGAACGTTCTTCTGCCCCTTTTGCCCGAGCAATCGTTTCATCTGGTCGTCTGCGAATCCGAGGAATGGCTTCACATGGCCCTTTGCGAGGAAAAGCTCGGGCCGGGAAGAAAATTGGTCCCACGTGTTGGTCGTAAACTCAAGTGGCGCGAACAAGAAATGCAGAGCCGATGGATTGCCCTTGACCGCGAGTCCTGCCCATTTCATTAGGGTATATAGGCAGACGTCCACGTCTAGTGGCCCGTTGCCTCCGAGTTTGCCTCCGGTCGTGAAAACGAAATGCTCCTCGCGTTCGAGCCCAAGGACTTTGGTCGGCGGCGGAATATAGAGCCCGTACCAATCAGTGTCGTCTGTCGCGCCCAGTTTTGCACCGTGCGCTTGCGACCCGCCGATACACGCCATGATTAGGTTTTCTTGATGAACGAATCCGTACTGGGCGAAGTCGTGTTTCACTTTGCGGCTCCTCGTATCGTCAATGATACAGCGCCGCACTTTGTCCAACGTCTCCCAACTCCCTGCTAACCGGTAAAGTGCCGGATAGTGCCGACACGTCAGGCAAATCCGTTGCGACTTTCGATTCACTTGGAACTCGATAAGGCCTTTCTAAAAGAGGCAAGAGTGCTGTCGTCGACCACACGCTGTCCTTTCTCGTGATACTGCAAAATCAGCTGAACGCATTCTACGGCAATCTCGCGAGTAGGGAGAACACCCGACAATTCTCCCTTGGGACGACAGACCCCAGTAACCTGATACAGAGCGAATGCGCCTCCACTGGGATTGGTAGCCAAACACGCACGCAAAACCGAAAAGGTCCTACGCCACCCAATATGCGGGACGGCAGCGTCCATCCACAATTTGATGCAGCTGGCATTTCCTTTCATCAAGCCCTGCTTGAAGATTTTGAGATAGTCAGTGCGTGAGAGTTGTGCGCGATCAATTAGCACGAGAGCTGTGCGCTCTTCCAATTCTAGAAGTGGAGTTTGGAGAGCTAACCGCTCTCGAAGGGGAGGTCCAGCGGGCGATATTTCCGCTGCCGTAAGGAACGCGACCGAAGCTCGCATCACGTATACGGACGCGGCGAAGAAAGTTTCCGCAGAAGCTCAGGAACGCGCCAACAAGTTGCAGGCCGCGGCGAAAGCTCTTTATGAAGATGCGAACGAACGAATTCTCACAACTGCAAACAATGTTCAATCTCGCTTGAAAGCCATCGAGGACAGGCTCGCCACTGGGGATTTCTTGAAAGAACAGATCATCTGCGTTCTTCAGGATTTTCAAATCCTCAGTGAAGACTCAAACGTAGGAGCTCTAGTGAAGTTTCACATCGAAGAAGCTGTCCGAGCTGCTAAGGGTGAGCAGCCACTGGCCGAACAGTTCGGTCATTTGGTTCCAAAACATTAACAACGGGCACTTGGAACTGGGTCGGTCATTTTGGAAAGTTCTGCTTCACATTGTTTGGTGCATCAGAAGCCCGAATCTGAACCGTACAAAATGGTAAGAGAGATACCAGAACAAACTAATCAGGTTAGCCGCCTGGTTGATTGCAAGTCGTGCTAAGCTCTTCCGAAAGTCTTCGAGTCGGCCTCACTAGATTCGGGTTTTGACATTGGTTTCGACTAGGCGACGATTAGCTCAGAAACGAACACAATTGATCCGATCTAATTTGGATCGCCAAGTTGAGCTGACTGGTGGCTAATTCGTGTCTGCACCTCTGCTTGAATGCGTTTCGACTGCTGAGTCGCTGAAAGTCAGGCCGCCCATCATCAATTGACGAACCTGCTTGCGCTCCCAGCGCTGCTGCATAATTCCGGAGTCCGAGTGGCTGTTGTAACCAAGCAGCAGGTGACCGATCTCATGGACCATGACGCAACCCAGAATTATGGGTACCTCGAACTTAGCGTCGTCAATTCTGGAGAGACGCACAGCATGTTCGTAGTAGACGCTGGCAAGCAGTGGGGCAACTGCAAAACCAAAGGCGTTGTCTTGATACCCATTTCGCGTCTTGTCCGAGAGCACTCGGACCATAATCTCGTTAGCTTCGAACGGTTGCTGACATGGATCTTGCGGGACAACCTTGGCTTCCACCAGCGGGCAGTCTAGCCAGACAGTCTTCAAGCCGGCTTCGCCGAGGATTCGGGCAGCTTCACGTTCGGCCTGAGCCACTGTCGCCGGTGTGGCTTGCGTGTAGTTTAGAACCCGCACCCTCATCGTTGGATTTGGTTCTGCCGGGCTGGCGTAAGCAGTATCTGAAAAAACGAACCCCATAACACCAAGCAACACTGCTGCGATCCGAAGCCTTAGCCGAAGTCCGCGAAGCCGTTTACTCCTGATACTTTCGTTGAGTACCGCATCCTGCTGCCTGATGCTTACTTTCATGTCGCCCTCCTCCGCGAGTTGCGCGGTAGGGGCGACGTTCGGCTACAGGTGTGGCTACCTCAATGCACGGGGGCTCTACTGCGGGTAAGTGACAGGTAAAAAGAAAGTCCCTGAATAACTTGCTTGGCTTGAGAAGATTGCGAGGATCAGGTCTACGTCCAGGATACGGGCCAGATGCTTGTTTAATTGGGAATGGGTGCTAGACTAGCGGCCCTTGAGGCAAAAATCAGTGGAAGAAACCGTCCGCTCCCCTCGATTAATCCGGTTCGGGACCTTTGAACTCGATCCGCAATCGGGAGAATTGCGCAAGAGTGGGCTGAAGTTGAAACTCACTGGCCTGCCGTTTCAGGTTCTGGCCATTCTGCTGGAGCACCCCGGCGCAGTCGTGACCCGGGAGGAATTGCAGAAGCGCCTGTGGCCGGACACCTTTGTCGATGTAGATCACAGCCTGAACACATCCGTAAACAAGATTCGAGAAGTGCTGGGCGACTCGGCGGAGAACCCACGTTTTGTCGAGACTCTGCCGCGGCGGGGTTATCGCTTCATCGCGCCGATCGAAGGCGCGGAGCCTACTCCAACCGCCTGCGCCACCACGCGGCAGGTCTCTTCGTGTCTCAATGCTGATCGGTGCATGCGTGTTGCTGGCCGGAGCGGGTTTCTTTATGTACAAGCGGCCGCCAAGTTTCCGGGCCGACGATGCAGCGCACGCTCACGCGTGTCACTTTTGACGACGGCCTGCAGATTGGAGCCACGTGGTCACCGGACGGCCGTTACATCGCCTACAGTTCCGATCGCGGTGGAAAATTCGACATTTGGGTTCAGCAGGTGAGCGGCGGCGACCCAGTTCAAGTCACCAAGGGCCCGGGCACAATTGGCAGCCGACTGGTCGCCGGACGGCAAATACATTGCGTATCGTTCTGAAGACGGCGAGGGCGGCTTGTTCGTTGTACCCGCGCTCGGCGGTGAAGGATTAGAGCGCAAGATCGCTTCTTTCGGATATTACCCACGTTGGTCCCCGGACAGTTCGCAGATCTTGTTTCAAACAACCCAATTTGCATACTCCAACGCTTTCTTTGTGGTGAGTCTGGACGATAGCGCACCCCCAGGTCTTGAAGGAATTGATCTCAGGGAACCCGGAAGCCGGCAATTCAGCGACGTGGCATCCGGATGGTAGAAGAATTTCCGTTTGGGTTTGGGACTACTTAGGATCCGCCCACAGCTTTTGGACGGGATCTGTCACGGGGGGCGCAGCGATCAAATCAGAAATTAGTCCTGAGATCCGGAAACAATTCGAAGATCTAGCCGGAGGACTTGTGGTCACAGGCTGGTCTGGGGATTTTAAGTTCTGCTGGGCACCTTCGGGGACAGCAATCTACTTTGAACGCACCTTCAGAGGAGCGAGAAATATTTGGCGGATGGCCATCGATCCTCGAACATTGCAGGCCATCGCACTCGAGCGCCTGACCACTGGTCCGGGTTTTGATTCCGAGCCTTCTCTCTCTCCAGATGGAAGTAAAGCGGCATTTACGGGTGAATCCAAGCATGTCCGAGGCTGGATGTTTCCGTTCGACGCGACACGAGGTCGGATTACCGGCCCGGGCCAAGTCGTGACCTCACCTGGAATTGACGCTTGGCGGACGAACCTGTCGCCGAATGGCAAGAAGCTAGTTTTTGGTGGCAACCGATCAGGCAAGTGGGAACTGTGGGAAACGTCAATATTGGACCAACGGGAGGCCCTGGTTGTTGCGGACGATTCCTATGAGCGCGCTTTTCCGCAATGGTCACCCGATGGGGCGCGGATTGCCTATAGGCGAAGCAAACCGCTGAGCGGTGAACATCAGCTTATGATTTGGTCCAGCCCGAGCCAAAAGGAAGAGCCCGTCACGGAAGCAAGCACGGTCTCGAAAACGCCGCAAGATTGGTCCCCCGATGGAAAATCGCTCTTGGTGTCAGTAGGAGACAGCACTACCCACAAGGCGGAAGTCTGGTTGGTGCCCACAAACTCAACAAGCCCTGATGCGCAGCCCGCCCGTAAGATTATCTCGGATCCAAATCATAGTCTCTGGGAGGAACACTTCTCACCGAACGGACGTTGGATAGTTTTTGAGGCCTCAAGAAACCAATCACGAAGCTGGGAATCAACTCTCTACGTGATGGCGGCTGATGGAGGTGCCTGGATTCACATTACTGACGGCAAGTATTGGGACGACAAGCCACGGTGGTCTCCCGACGGGAAAACGATTTATTTCCTGTCCAGCCGCGGCGGTTTCTTTAATGTCTGGGGAATACATTTCGATCCCACAAAAGGCGAGATAGTGGGCGATCCATTTGCTGTATCCGCGTTTAACAGTCCGAGTCTAATGATTCCAAGGCATATGGGGAGGGTGGAGCTTTCGCTCACCCAGGACCGCCTCGTACTTTCGGTGGCACAGGTCTCGGGCAATATCTGGATGCTGAATAATGTGAATCGATAGGGGATAGTCTCAAGTCCTTCCATGAGAAGACAGGTTGATGTCAAGGCACACTTTCGCTTTCTTCTTTCCGTGAGTCTGTTCCCATTCAGCCAAGCCGCTCCTGTCACCATCCTTCCATCCGCACTCTTTTGTGAGCGATATTCGCCCGGTGCATGGTGGGCGTTCCCAAATTAGGTGCTGCTACCTGATAATCGACCTCTCCTCCTACCTTTTGGGTGGGAGTTGGGCCCCAGGACCTAGCCGCAGTCACCTGGACTCGGCGGTCGAGCTCAGCTGTCTGGATCGAAACTCTCTAGGCCACGGCGCGTATCGCTTTTTGGCTATTGCGCAGTGGTTCGTACACCTCTCCGCTTATGCGGAAACGTACTATGTGGAAATTCAGTCTACTTCTTGTCCCATATTTCCAAAAATTGGGCGATAGTCGCAGGCCCATGCCCTGCGTAGTGGTTGTTGGCATACGCAAATATTTTCAGATTCTTCTTAACGAACGTCCTGAATAGTTCATCCCAGTTGGTCATATCCTTTTTGCGATCAACGATTACCTTGTCCCATGTTTCAGTCAGAGCCTCGATACCCTTGCGGTCGCCCAGCCAACGAACGTAACTAAAATTGGCGGTCACCAAGTCGAACTTTTGTTTCAACTCCCACGGGCGCGGCACCCAGCTTTGGTCAATCAGAGCCAAGGCTATCCCATGCTCGCGAAGTACATCATCGAATACGGCGTCCAGCCAATTCTTGTTCCGAATCTCCAAGGCGAACTGATAACCCTTCGGCAGCTTCTTTAAGAACGGTTTCAGCACAGCGAGAAAATCGGCTTGTTCCTTAAACGCTTTCTTGTTGAAGTAACCGAACTGGAAGAGAAGTGGGCCGATTTTATCGCCCAACAGGTCCATCGTGTTAAGGAAGTACTTCAAGTCGTCCTGACAATCAACCAACACTTTCTCGTGCGTGATTACCTGTGGCACCTTTGCCGCAAAGATAAAACCCTTCGGCGTCTTGATATTCCAGCCTTCGACCCTGGAAGCCGAAGGCACTCGATAAAATGTATTGTCCAGCTCGACGGTGTTGAACTTCGTGGCGTAAAAGGAAAGAAAATCGGCAGGCTTCATGCCCTTCGGGTAGAACGAGCCTGTCCAGCCTTCTGCGGTGAATGCACTTGTACCGATGAAAATGTCGACCATCGGCGGATGGTAGCCGGGAGACCCCGTTCGCGCAACCACGAAGGAACGCGCCCGCGAAGCACGACATGGTGACGCAAATCACACTCGGTTTTGGCCAATTTTGGCTATGCTTCGTCGCCATCCTGAGGGAGGCGAAATGGCCGACGAAGTGAACTACTATTCTGACGACACGAGCCATGTCTACGTAGTGTCTACGTAACAGACAAACGCCTGATGGTTGATAGCACAACCTATTCGATGGCAAACATCACGTCAGTCTCCACCAAAGTAGTGACTCCCAGTAGGACGGTCTACATAGTGCTCATTCTCCTCGGACTGTTTTTAATTCTGTATGGCTTCGGCACTATTTCAGGCGGCGGACTTGGCTTTACCGGGGTCGTTTTTGGTGGGGTGCTCACGGCGGTGGGCTATTTCGGATACCAAGGCGCAAAGCCCGTGTTCCATCTTTGCATTGTTAGTGCCTCCGGTGAGTCAACTCCGATGCATTCAGGCGACCAAGCTAAGATTTCGAACATCGTTAAAGCAATGAACGATGCCATTGTTCATCGGGCTTGAACCAAAATATCCATCTACTATCAATTGGTTCGAACGACCCCGACACCTATCGTCTTCCGTTCAGCATGGCCAGAAAACAACCATGTACGTGCGGACACGGAAAGACAATTCACTATCCGATACGAAGTAGAAGTGGGCTAAAATTTTGCTGCTACCACTCCGGCTGCAACTGCAAGAACTATCTCCCTCTCAAGCTGAATATCTCCAGACCCATTCCACAAAGAGGATGATTCCGATAATCCCGCAGAAGATTGCGGCGACGCCGAAGATAAAAGGCAGTGCGATGCTGAGTTCGCTTTTCGATTCTTTGTCGGTCGTTTAGGGAGGGGAGGATGTCAAAACAAATCTTTCCCGCGCTTAAACTGACCTCCGCTGTGTTGCGGGCAAAACTTGGGCTGGGCAGCGTAACACCCCAGTTGGTGCTTAGGGTTTTGCGCCAAAGGGAAAAGGCCCAGATTCGCACCGGGCCTTTGGGGTGTATCGAATGGTCAGTAGAATTGCTTCGAGTTTGCCTTCAAGTCACCCAAACAGCAAGTCAATATTGTGTGAATGCCACAACAGCCCGCATTGCTGCCGGATTTTGCGCTTGCAAAGATTACTGGGTGCGGACCACTCGTCCGGTGCATTTTGCTTTTGGAATCAGTGGGAATGACCTGTACCACGAAATGTTTGCTATCTGAAACGACGTTAGGTAGGATGACCCCAGACGAGATTGAAGCGTGCCGCATCGTCTCCATCAACTGCCGCGCTTGAAAACCTCAACCATCAGACCAACATAACCTTTAACATCGTCTTGGCTCAACCCGAGCACGCTGCGATAAATCGATTGCTCCCCGGTCTGCGGGAGATTGATGTTAGCGCGGCGCAACCACTCGCTTCGATAAGCAGCGTGCAGTCGCCATCGTTCAACTTCTGCATCCTGTCGTAGCTTCGTGGCTTCGCGTTCGGCGGATATTCTGATGGCGTCCGCGAAGCAATTTTGAACTGCCTGCTCCCGGCTCTCCGCCATTTCTCCCCACTCGGGGGCAACGTGAGCGCGAGCCTTCCAGCCGTTATCCACCTGCAAGAGAGTGCCGCCGAAACTCTTATCTCTGTTGGGCATGCCTTCGTCGGTCTCTGCGACAAAGCGCCAGTCGGCCCCGTTTGTTGGGTGTTCAAAGTTTACGGTTAGTATTTTCATCGGTGTCTCGCTGACGAAAGATTCGAATGCGACGAATTATCACAGACGCCGATGTTCGTAGGAATAATACTCAAATGGGTTGATGGCGATTAAGTACTCGATTGCTATCTGCCAGCAGGCCAGTGTTCGTCGATTCTTCGCATCAATTCCTCAGCTAGAGCGATGCTGCTGCGGAATGCTATGTCCCTTGTGGGTGATGGCCTTCCTTCCAACGCACCCAACTTCCGGCACATAAAAATTGCAACGATAACACCGAGTGTTCGTTTGCGACCTTCGTCCATTGGGATTCTTTCCGAGAGGCGTGGATTACGGGAGGCTGATTTACAACAAGCACGATTTCGCGTGCTAACATCCAGTCGGAGTCACGGCATGACACTGACCGATGATGATATTTTAGCGAGACTAACCGCGGTCGAGCACGGAACCGTTGAGAGAAAAACCGCTTCTGATTCCCGCGATTGGGTTAAGGCAGCAGTGGCCCTTAGCAACACATTGGAGAACGACGAGCCGGGTGTGCTTTTTGTTGGAGTCCGCGACAAAGGTCAAATCGAAGCCGACGACAATCAGAATTTTGAAAAACTCCAGAAGCGCGTCAGCGACGAGTTAAGTAACATCTATCCGCCAATCTATCCGTTGATTCTGGTAAGGCAAAGTGAGGGCAGAAAATTCCTAGCCATCATTATCTATGGCAGTCCTAACCGCCCACATTTCGCTGGCAAAGCCTACCGTCGCGATGGCACGAAGACCGTAGATGCATCCGAGCAACATATCGAGCAGTTTATAGCACGCCGCACCAGCAAAATCGCCGAGATGCTCAAGTGGAAAGGGAAGAATGTAACCCTCACTGTGCTTCGCCCCGAAGTGGAGCGCCTCAGAATGGGTGCGATTGTGGGACAGTATATAGCCGTCCTATTGGACTGCAACGAGCACTACATCACCGTAAGTTTCTCTGACGGTCCCAACCCTCATACGACCTCTTATCCGCTTAGACGTGTTGAATTAAGTTTTGACAACGGGAAACAGTGGTTGGCCCTTGAAGTATTGCCCCCTTGAGGTCCTAGCATGTCTTATCGATTCTTTCGCGGGTGTCCGCCAGAATCTTCAGCGCAACGAAGAAGTCGTCAGGCTCGCGGTTGTTCACTCACCCACGACTTGCGGACAGCGTCCTCAAGCTGTTCCTGCCGCGCCTTAACAAAGGGCGAATAATGCCGCTCCGTAACCTTGATAGATTGGTGGCCTAGCAGAATGCTAACCTGCTCCAGCGGAACGCCTGCTAGAAGCAACTCCACTGCGAACGTGTCTCGCCAGCGGTGTGCATGTCCACCCTCGACCTTTGCAAGTTCGTACAACTTCTTAAATGCTCGCTGGTAGTCGCCGACGCACGACTTCTTCGTCCCGAGACCAGACCAAAAATAGAAGTTGTCAGTCTTGATTGCAGCTAAGGCGTCGAGCGCAATCTTTGGCAACGGAATGCGAACATCCGTCCCAGTTTTTGCTGTTCGCAATATCAGCACACCATCCTTAATACGGTGCTTCGTGAGGGTCACTGCGTCGGAGATGCGCAAACCGCTATAACGCAGCAGCAAGACCAGAGCACGAAGTCGGATGGCATTTTGTTTGTGTGGATATTCGTCGCAGGCCGCGAGGACACTGGTCGAACTCATCTTTCGAATAGGGAAGTGTTGGCGGGTCGTCGACCTTTGGCGGCTTAATGAGTTTCGCAGGATTAGTCGGCAGCCAGCCCGGTTTCGTGTACGAACTTGAAGAACGTGCGCATAGCTTCCAGCTTCTTACGTGCGCTGAAGTTCTTGTTGGACCATGACTCTCGAAACAGGCGCAAGATTCTGGACATCGCACTCGGAAATGAACTGCAATCCTTTATCTTCGGCGAACGCCTTCAACTGCTTGAACAACAACTTGTATTTGTAGACTGCTCGGTGGTCCGCAGGCCACGAGCCTCAGCATCGCGGATGAACGCTTCCGTCGCTTCCTCGATGGTGATTCGGCGGACGTCCTCGCCACCGCTCTGCTCCCGTTCGCGTACGATTTCGGTTGCTCGCGTCCAACTTCGCGTCTTCAAAGATTCGCGGAAATACTTTCCCTCGACGGTGCCCTCGGCCCAGCACGGGCAATTGCAGCGACGGTAGCTCCGCTCCTTGTGAGGGCACGTTGCTGAGTGTCGTTTGTATACGGCTAACATTACTTGGGGTTCGAGCGAAGCTTCTTCACTCGCTCCATAACGGCCGGGGTATCCGTAACGTCACCCGCCTCCGTTTGCCGCGTGGGTTCTTATCGCCAAGAGCCACGACGCCGGGTTCGTCCTCGAATAGCCGCTGGATTGTGTCCGTAGACAACTGCCACATGGAAGCGATTTGTGCGACCGTGAAATCCGTCTGCGTGCCGTCGTCCACGAAACGATTTTCCTTCGAAGGCTTCCGTTTCTGTTGACTGGCGGCGAACTCGATGAGACGCTGAATGTCGGCCTCGTTGAAGTAGAACGACTTCTCCTCGACGTCCCACACGGACCGGGTGGCCACAGTTGACGGCGTGAACTTGCCCGTTTCGCACCACAGCTTTAGCTGGGCGGGTTTGATGTCCGCCAGTTCGGCGGCTTCTGCGCTGGTGAAAGTGGGCAAGGTTGGCGACTCCCTGCCGGAGATTTAAGACGTACAAAACGACGTACGGTTAAATCACTATAGCATAAATCGCCAATAAAACACAGGTGAAAATATGGTGGAGGCGGGGGGAGTCGAACCCCCGTCCGAAAAGCGCTACGCCACGAAGCCTACATGCTTAGCTCAATTCCGTTTGTTTCGCCTTCCGCGCTCAGAATGAGCAAGAAACGCGGCCGACTAGTCCGATGGTTCTCGCCCAAGCCTTACGGACCGAAAGGCTCGGGCCAGCTCACTGTGTGACGCTTCTGACTGGGCCCATGAGCAAAGCCCAGGGAAGCGTTGCGCTTAATTAATTAAGCAGCAAGTGCCAAGTTGTTGTTGGCAGTTCTAGTTTCCATCCTGTTACGGGCGGGTGGGCCCCGGCATGCCTTCGAGACGCGACAACTTCCGTCGAAACCGTGTCGCCCCCTCTGACTCTCCTATATTATCATCTACGACTTGGCACCGCATCGCCGCCCACTTGCCGCCTCTCCGCCCGGCAAACCTGGCCAATTTCACTGGAGCCGCCCATGCCGCAAACCGACCGCCGCCTCAACTCCTGCCTGATGGGGATCATCCTGGGGCTGATCCTCGTTGGCATCGTCAGCGGTACCCCGCTCCGCCACGTCGTCCAGGTTCTTCCCGCATGCATCATCCTTGTGGCGCTCAGCCGGCCCACTCCCTGGGGACGTTACGCTGCCCTCGCAATCTTCTGCTTTTGGCTGCTCATCATGGTGCTCATCTGGCTCTATCTTCTTGGCCTCGCTCACGTGCTCACCGGAAATTTCACCCGGCCAGAAATAATCCTAACCATCTTCATTGGCGGCTGGAGCCTTATTGGCCTGTTCCGTTTTTTCACTTCGCCTCCTTCGGCAAAGCCCCCCACACGCATCATCTCCTTTGTCGGTGTCGCTGTCTTCCAAATCGTCGCTCTTTGGCTCAGTCTTCAGCCCTATCTCTCTCATCGCTGACGAATTCATGCCCATCTCTATTCATCTCGCCACACCCAGAGACGTCGACTCCTTGCTTCTGCTTATGCGCCACATGCAGCTCGACGATCCCTGGGATCAGCCACCCGACGAATCCACCGTCCGAAATAATTTGCTGCAGCTACTGCAAGATTCCACTTGCGGGCTGATCCTCATCGCGCGAGAGGAGCACACTCCCATCGCCTACCTTGTTATCTGCTTCGATTTCAGCTTGGAGTATCACGGCAAAGGTGCGTGGGTTGACGAACTCTTCGTTGAACCCGCATATCGCGGAAAGGGAATTGCTCCCAACTTCTCGACCTTGCCGAACGTGCGTCTCTCGACCACGGCGCAAAGACACTGCATCTCGAAGTTACCCACGGCAATCACGCCATCGAACTCTACCGCCGTCGCGGTTTCGTCGATCATCACCGATATCTGATGACCAAATGGCTCAAACGTACTTAAGTGGCGTGTAGATAAGTGCGCGCTCCATCCCCTGACCGCTATCAAAAAAACTTGTCATCCTGAGAGGATGTGACTTAAATTGCCAAAAAGCGATTTTTTCGTGCCTAAACTGCTTGTTTTCAGCATCACTTTTGGCCGAAAAAATCCTTTTTGACAATAAGTCACAGCCTCTGAGCGAAGCGAAGGATCTCAACCGATCCAATACCATCGCTCTACAATCCGCGCACTATCGCCAACTCCATTTTCCGCTCCCTGCCATCGCCCCACCCGCGCTACCATCACTTCCAGCAACATTGGAGAATCTGGAATGACCTCTAAATTCACTCGCCTTCCTCAACTCACGTTCCTGTTCTTCTTCATCCTGTCTCTCTCCTCACTTCTCCACGCCCAGACTCTTCCCGTCAAAGTGGAGGACGGCGTTCCCGTGAAGATGCGCGATGGCGTCACTCTTCGTGCCGATATCTATCGCCCCGATGCCGACGGAAAATTTCCCGTTCTCCTCAAGCGCACTCCCTACAACAAATCAGGCTCGGGTCATGAAACTGAATTCGCGCGCAAAGCTGCCTCGCGCGGCTACCTAGTGATCATGCAGGATGTTCGCGGACGTTACTCTTCCGAAGGCGACTGGTATCCTTTCGTCCACGAAGCGGACGACGGTTACGATACCGTCGAATGGGCCGCCACCCTTCCGAATTCCGACGGCCGCGTCGGCATGTGGAGCGGTTCGTACGTCGGCGCTACGCAAATGCTCGCGGCCATCGCTCATCCACCGCATCTCGCCGGGATTTGCCCCGTCGTCACTGCCAGCAACTATCACGAAAATTGGACCTATCAGGGCGGCGCATTTGAACAATGGTTCAACGAATCCTGGACTTCGGGTCTCGCGCAGGACACGTTCAATCGTTCGATTCAAAAAGCTTCCAATGCCCGCCTCGGCCAGGATGTGCTCCCGCTCACCAACTATCCGCTCTTCAATCTTCAGACTCCAGGAGCGGCCAACCCCACCACACCCGTGCTAGCACCCTATTTCCTCGATTGGCTCAAACACCCCTCCTACGACGATTACTGGAAGACCGTCAGCATCGAAGCGCATTTTGCCGACATTAAGGTTCCCGCACTGCACATCGCCGCGTGGTACGACATTTTTCTTGGCGGCTCGCTGCGCAACTACGAAGGTCTGAAAGCCTCCGCTGGTACCGAAGAAGCCCGCAAAGGCCAGCAACTCCTCGTCACCATCGGCGGCCACTCCGGCGGCGGTCGCAAAATCGGTGAACTCGATTACGGCCCCGAAGCCGAGAAATTCGACGAAACCGAAATCACACTCCGCTGGTACGACTTCCTCTTTAAAGGCGTGCAAAACGATTTCGCCAGTAGCAATCGCGTCAAAATTTTCGTCATGGGCTCGAATCAATGGCGCGAAGAAGCCGACTGGCCGCTAGCTCGCGCCAAAAACACCAAATACTTTCTGCATTCGCAAGTCGCAGCCAACTCTGCCAAAGGGAATGGCTCGCTTTCCACGGCTGCCCCTGCGTCCGAGCCTTCCGACAAGTTCACCTACGATCCGATGAAACCAGTTCCAACCATCGGCGGCCCGCTCTGCTGCGATGGTGGCCATCTCGCTCCCGGCCCGCGCGACCAACGCCTTGTAGAAGATCGGGAAGACGTCCTGATCTATTCCACGTCGCCACTCGATCACGACCTTGAAGTGACCGGCCCGGTCCGCCTCGAACTCTTTGCTTCTTCCTCCGCGGTTGACACCGATTTCACTGCCAAACTCGTCGACGTTTTTCCTGACGGCTCTGCCATTAATATCAGCGAAGGGATCGTTCGCGCTCGTTATCGCGATTCGCAGGAAATTCCCGCGCTCCTGATTCCAGGCAAGGTCTATCCGCTCAACATCGATCTATGGGCCACCAGCAACGTGTTTCGCGCTGGACATCGCATCCGCCTGGAAATTGCCAGCAGCAATTTCCCGCGCTTCGACCGCAACCTAAACACCGGCGAATCCGCCGCAAACAGTTCCAAGTCCACTATCGCCACGAACACGATCCTTCATGACGCGGAGCATCCCTCCGCGCTGATCCTCCCGCTCGTGCCGTAGCCAATGTAGGTGCCGGGCTTTAGCCCGGCCACTGCTTCCGATGTAGGGACGTACGCCGCCCTTCTTGAGGTGATCCCTCATTGCGGCCGCCTTCAGGCGGCCACCCACTTCAAATTCCTTCGCGCCTCCTTATGCCCGCGGAACCGTTCGCTTCATCAAATAGTAGGCTCGAGAACTGATTGCTGCCGACCCAAGGAGACAAAACCCACCCGGATGCTCCGTCGATTTGCTGTCTTCCTGTTCGCTTTCCAATCGATCTTATTCCTAGCCCATTTCTTCCTTTTCAAAACGCTTCTAGCCGCCTTCGGCTCTATGCTCCATTCCTTCGTTTTGCCTCTGGGAATAATTCTCGCGCTGCTCGCCGCCAGTTTCTTAACCACGTCGCTTCTTGCATTTCGCTATTCATTGCCCATCGTGCGCGTCCTTTATGTCCCCGCCGCCATTTGGCTCGGCATCTTCAACTATTTATTTCTCGCCGCAACGGCATGGTGGCTGTTCCACGGCGCAACCACCTCGTTGAACATTCATATCCCCAATCCAATCGCAGCCATCGTCTTATTCGGTACGGCGCTTGTCATCAGTCTCTACGGCCTGATCAACGCCGCGATACCCCGCGTGAAACGGATCACCGTTCGCCTCAAGAATCTCCCTGCCAACTGGCACAACCGCACCTTCGCTCTCGTCAGCGACCTTCACCTCGGTCACGTCCGCAACCGCGGTTTTGCCGCCCGAATCGTCCGCATTCTCAATCGCGAAAACCCCCACTTCGCCGTCATCGCGGGAGATCTCTTCGACGGCACCGCCATCAACGCCGAACACGCCACCGTTCCGTTCCGCGATCTCCATCCTCCTCTCGGCACATTTTTTTGTGAAGGGAACCACGAGGAGTTTCGCGATCCACGCCCATTTCTCTCCGCCATTTCAAAAGCCGGCATCCGCAATCTCGACAAGAAGAATGTCGACCTTGATGGCCTGCAGCTTCTCGGCGTGCCCTATCGCGATGCCACGCACACCGAGCACATGCGCTCCGTCCTCGCCGGAATGCAAATCGACAGAACCCGCGCCAGTATCCTGATCACCCACGCCCCGGATCGTCCCGCCGTAGCTGAAGAAGCCGGCATCTCCCTGCAAGTCTCCGGTCACACCCACGGGGGACAATTTTTTCCGCACACCTGGTTCGCCACCAGAATCTATCGTCGGTTCGTCCATGGTCTATCGCAGCTCGGCGCCCTCCAGGTTTACACCTCTTACGGTGCTGGAACCTGGGGAGCTCCCCTGCGCGTTGGCACCTACCCGGAGGTCGTAATCTTCCGCCTTCAAACGCTTGAGTCCGAATGAAGCACAAGTCGCGTTCGACTCAGGCAAGGATTACCGAGTTCGCCGTGGAGTAGTGGTCATCACCTGCCATGCTCCAACCTGGCACACCGCTTCCGCAATCCTCGTTTCTATAAGATAAGTGCATTCAATTCAGCACCATTTCCATCTCTCGACGTCGCCTGTTTTGAGGCTTCGCTTGCCTTTTCAACGCTGAGGCTTTTGGAGGCGAACTGCCTACTCCTGCAGCGCGACAACGTCTCCGTAAAGCCCCGCCGCATTCAGCCGTTGGACACGGTGTCGGTACGAAGACAGGAAACTTCAGACTGGCTCGACAAGGAGGCACGCATGGGGGTCGCAGGCATTCTGAGCAGCAACATCTTCAATGTCCTCAATCAGGCTACCAGCCACGCTAGTGGTCAATGCGAGTTCCAACAGGTCAAACAGGACTTTCAGCAACTCGGTGAGGACTTGCAAGCTGGCAATCTGAGTCAGGCGCAGAGTGAATTCGCAGCGCTCGAGGAGTATCTTCCAGGCGGGTAACAGGGCACGGCCGCCTCTTCACCGACAACTTCCACCGCGTCCTCAGGCACGAGCATATCAAGCACTCAGAGCAGCAACTCACTCTCTGCCGCCGTTTCGCAACTGGCTTCGGATCTGCAATCCGGCAACCTCACCGTGGCTCAGGCCGATTTCGCCACCGTGCAGCAAGACGTTCAGCACATCGGTCAACAACAGGGTGCTGGCCACGCTGATCACCATCACCACCAGCACTCCGACAACGCAAACTCCAACCAGAGTTCCAGCCAACAGCAGGAGATTTCCAGTCTCTTTAGCCGGCCAGGGCAGTCACTCAGTTCTGGGAATCTGGCCGCGGCCCTACAAGCCTATTCGACACTTCAGCAGGACCTTCAACGATTTGCCTTGGGTAACATTTCCAGCTCCTCCACATCCGCATCTTCGGGTTCTGCCACCCCCGCAAACCTCAACGTCTCCGCCTGGGGCAAAGCGCCATTTCCGCCCGGGGTAGACTGTGGCGCCTGCCCCCTCTTCTTTTAATCCCTATCACCTCCACCCCGCTTGGTAGCCGAAACCGCAAGGTCACTTCTGGGCACATCCCTCCACCAGGATGATTGACGCCTACCCCAAAGGCCTACAGAATGAGGAAACGGGAGAATTACGGGCAAAAACACCCCGGAAACAGGGTATGTCACCAGAACCCAACGCCTTCGAACAAGCCGTAGCCCGCGCGCTACGTGACAATCTCGAACGCATTCAGCGCACTAGCGACGAGCTGAATCAGGCCGTCAACGACGTTGTGGCCGCCTGCTCCAGCAGCCGCCCCACCAACGCCCTGCCGCCGATGCTGCGTGCGCAATCCGGTGCCGCCGCACTGGCCGCCTCTCTCGAAGTACTATCGCGCTTTATTACCCTAGCGTTGAATCCCGCTCCGCGTTCTCCACTGGAAGACAAGATCACCCAAGTCATTGGCCTGCAGGCCCCCGAACCTCCACCAGCTCCCGTCCGCCCGGCATCTCCCCCGCCGCCCCCACAAGCCGCTGTTTCTGCTCCCGCGCCCGCCGAAGAAATTCGTGTCGCACGACACGAACCTCCCGCTCCTGAACCCGCTCCTGTAGAATTGGAACCATCCGAAGCAGCCATTGAAGTGACCGATGAGTTCGATATCAACCGGTTAACTTCTGAGGAACAAGAGCTTCATCGCCGCGCGAATCGTGTGGCCAAAGTTTCGATGCAAGATATTAAGATGTTAAGACCGGAACAGGTTAGACTGGGCCGCGAAAACAGGGATATCTGCATCAGATTGAAAGACGACATTGAGAAAGCTCATCGCGAGTACGATCGTAGATTCAAGCCCATCATGGACCATCCGGTGGATTATTTTTACCGCTGGATGGTGGAAATCCTTGCCGAAGGTGATGCCTCTGCCCTCGGCGAATATCCCTACGCCACAGCAGGCAAAGCCCGCTAAGAACCATTTCTGGCGTTTAGGGGGTCGGAGTTTTAGCTCCGACATCCACATGCTACCTCCCGATGGGCTTCAGCCCCTGAGGAATCCTTCTTCTGCAACTTCGATTTCGCCGAAGCACGTCCTTTCGCACATGTTCTCTTTCTCTTTGATTCTGTGCCTCGCACTCACCGGCTCGCTCGACCTCTCAGCGCAAACTACAACCAAAAAGAAAAAGCCCGCACACCCCAAATCTCCTGCGTGTCGCACCGGCTGCAAGCCAGACACCACGACACCTGCACTCGATGCCACAACACCAGAAGATGCCAGCCTGCAAAAGGAAGTAGCCAGTCTCGCACGCGAACTTCATCAGGGAGTTCCCGGTTCCTACGACAAGCTCGCCGCGTTCGCCAACAAAAATCCCAAAAGTGTTTGGGGACAGCGCGCGGCGCTCGCGCTTGGCTACGACGATTACACCAAGGCCCGTTCGCCTCAGGCGCTCGTTTGGCTGGCGAAAGCCAAAAGCGACACTCTGCTGGACGAGTACACCCTCTTCTGGACCGCACAAACCGAACGCACCCTGCACAAAAACGGCGAAGCCGCTCAGGATCTCACCACGCTTTTGCGCGATCACCCAAACACCGTAATCAAGGACATTGTCCTGCAAGCGTACGTGCCAACCACCGTCGATATCGGCAAAGCGCAGGATGGATTGGACGCCCTGGCCGCTTATCCTGCCGCCGCCTCGAAACCCGCTCTGCTCCTGGTTCGCGCCCGCGCGCAGGAAGCCGTTCACAAATTGGTTCCCGCCGCGAAAGACTATCAGGCAATTTTCTACAAATTTCCGCTATCCGACGAATCGAAAGATGCCGGCCTCGCGCTCACTCGCCTGAACAAAGTTCTCCACGGCGAATTTCCTTATGTCACTGCCGAATTGCAGGATCAGCGCGCGCAAGCCTTCTACGACGCACATAAATGGAGAGAAGCACGCGCAGAGTACGAGAAACTCGCGGCCATGCTGAAGGATCCATCCAATCCCACGCGGCAGCGCGCCCTCGTGCGTGTCGCCGAATGCCGCCAGCATCCCAAACAGGTTCCTTCTTTGCTAGCTTCGTTCAACATTTCCGATCCCGACGCGGATGCCGAACGCCTCTATGCCCTTTCTCAGGCCTATCGCTCCGAAAAAAACGAAGGCGCGATGCTCTCCACCGTTGAGAAATGCGTCGCGAAATATCCGCTCAGTCGCTGGAGCGAAGAATCGCTGATGTCCACTGGCAACTACTACTGGGTGTTGCTCGATCGCTCCAAGGCCGTAGGTTATTACCAGCGCATTCTGGACGCCTACCCCGGTGGAAAAAATGCCTACAACGCCGAATGGCGCACTGCTTGGGTCTCTTACCTTCAGGGCTTGCCCAACGCCGACGAAAAAATCACCATCTTCCTGCGCAAATATCCCGTCAGCGGCGGTGCCGTCAACGCGCTCTACTGGTTGGGACGCAACGCCGAACGCGGTGGCAATCCCGGTCACGCCCGCAGTTACTATCGCGAAGCCGCGGAACGTTTCCCCACCACCTACTTCGGCCAATACGCGGCGAAGCACTTGGAAAAATTAGGGCCCGGCGAAGAAGATCCCACAGATGTACTCGCGCAAATTCCGGCTGCTCCGTCGTTGCGGCCCTTCGACGAGCCCATCCCCGCGAATGTCGTCGATCATTGGAATCGCGCGCAAGCTCTCCGCACCATCGCCTTCGACAGCTCCGCCGAACTCGAATTGAAAGCCGCCTACGCCGGCACTGCGTCGCCACGCTTTCTGGTCGAGGCCGCACAAGCCGCTTTCGATCAGGGCCACTTCGCAGCAGGCATGGCTTATGGGCGCCTGGCGATTCCTAATTTCGACGCGCGCAAATTCTCCGAAGTACCAGTCAATGTATGGAAAGTTTTATTCCCGCTACCCTATGAATCTTCGCTTCGCCGCGAAGCCGAGCGCAACGATTTCGATCCCATGTTCGCCGCGGGCCTGATTCGACAGGAATCCACCTTCCAGGCTGATGCTGTCTCCCACGCCAACGCCATCGGCCTCATGCAGATCGTTCCAAAGACCGGACGCATTCTCGCCAAACAGCGCAAAGTGAGGTACACCAAGGCTTCACTCTTTGATCCCAACGTCAATATTCAGCTCGGCATGATGTACATCGCAGACCTGACCCGCGCCACCGGCGGCCCCGAATATGCCGCCGCTGCCTATAACGCAGGCGAAGATCGCATCGCCCTCTGGAAGTCCGAACGCACTTACGACGAAGTTCCTGAACTTGTCGAATCCATCCCTTTCACCGAAACGCGAGAGTACGTCCAGATCGTAGTCCGCAATGCCGGAATGTACCGCCTCATCTACGGCGAAACTCCCAAGTCCACCACCGTCTCCGCCGCCATCCAATCCCGCTAATAATTCTCCTCTTGGTTTTTCTTGGTTATGGCGCCCACCGCATGAACTTGAGGGTGCCCCATCCTTTGCGTTTTGTGCAAAGGGTGGGCTCCTACGATCTAATGTCAAAGACTCTTTATTCTCACTCCCGTGGCACAGTCACTCCTGCTTGCCCTGAAGATCGAAGGGACTGTGTTCTTAAGTCATACACAGATGTTGTCGTCCTGAGGCCGTCTTACGACAGAAGCATCTCAACTGATCTCCCAGCAACATTCACTCGTGTCGCCAGCAACCGCCTACTGATATCTGATCACTGGTCTTTGATATTCCTACCCATTCCCTCGCACAAAAACTCTCCTCCCCTTTGCTACAATAAAATCCCATGTGTACACCCGAAACCAACATGTCGCAAATCGCTCGCCGCATGCTTTCCGCCAAGGCCGAACAGTTCACCGAATCCGTCATCCGCGAAATGACGCGCCTGGCCATGAAGCACAACGCGGTCAATCTTTCGCAGGGCTTTCCCGATTTCGCCGCACCCGAAGAAATCAAGCAAGCCGCGCGCCAGGCCATTGCCGACGACATCAATCAATACGCCATCACCTGGGGTGCCAAGCCGTTGCGCGACGCCATCGTCGAAAAATTCGCACGCACTCAACACGTCACCTACGATCCCGAGCGCGAAATCACCATCTGCTGCGGCTCCACCGAAGCGATGATGTCTTCCATGATGGCCATCATCAATCCCGGCGACGAAATCGTGGTCTTCGAGCCCTTCTACGAAAATTACGGCCCCGACGCGATTCTTTCCGGCGCCTCTCCGCGCTTCGTGAAGCTACAGCCACCGGATTGGACCTTCGATGAAAGGGAACTGGCCGCCGCGTTTGGCCCGCGCACCAAAGCCATCATCCTCAACACGCCGAACAATCCCACCGGAAAGGTGTTTTCGCGCCGCGAACTGGAATTTATCCGCGACCTCTGCTTGCGCTGGAACGCCTACTGCATCACCGATGAAATCTACGAGCACATTCTCTACGACGGTACCGAACACATATCCATGGCGCAAATCGACGGCATGCGCGATCGCACCATCGTCATCAATGGCATGTCCAAAACCTACAGCGTCACTGGTTGGCGCGTTGGCTGGGCCCTTGCTCCGCCGGATGCCACTCAATCCATCCGCAAGGTCCACGATTTTCTAACCGTAGGAGCTGCCGCACCCCTCCAGCAGGCCGGTGTCCTGGCGCTGAAATCACCGCAGTCCTACTACGACAAGCTCGCCGCCACTTACGACAAAAAACGCGCGCGCCTCCTCGCCATCCTCGAAAAGTCCGGTTTCACCGTCTACAAGCCCCGCGGCGCGTACTACATCATGACCGACATCTCCCGCTTCAAGTTCGAAGAGAAGAAATATCCCGCCGATTCACGCGACGTTTCCTTCGCCAAATATTTGGTCGAAAATATCGGCGTAGCCTGCGTCCCCGGCTCCAGCTTCTACAACGATGCGCAGGACGGTGCCAGCCAGGTCCGCTTCACCTTCTGCAAAAAAGAAGAAACCCTCGCCGCCGCCGAAGCTCACCTCGCCAACCTCCACGCCTAAACCGCCTTGTAGCGGACGCCTTTAGGCGGCCACTTGCATTTCAGAGTCGTCATCCTGAGCGAGGCGACCCGACGTTTCTCGTCGCGCCGTTTTTGGGCTCGTCGGGTCGCGAAGTCGAAGGATCTCAACGACCAACCAGTCTCGCTCATCTGGTGACCCGATTTATCTGACGTTTAGATTTGGGTGCTATCCTCAGTTGGTCGATCTCCTGTCCAGCGCTTTGCGGACTGCTTTGCCATGACTACCAGGAAATTCCTCCTACTCCTTCTCGCCGCGGCACTCGTCGCCGTTGGTCTCTACGCAACGCACCTGATCCGGCAGGGTTTCAGCACCGCCGACGAGCCGTCTCTGGCAGAAAAAACTGTTGCTCATGCCGCACGCCAGCTTTCCGTCCCGCACAACGCACGCCTCGAAACTAATCCGCGGAAACCCACTCCCGACGTTCTGAAAGAAGCACGCGAAAGTTACCTCAATCGCTGCGCCGTCTGCCATGGGCCCGACGGCTCCGGGCAAACCACCGTCGGTCGCAATCTCTATCCCAAGACTCCCGATTTGCGCGCTCCGCAAACACAAAATCTCACTGATGGCGAAATCCGCTACATCATCCGCAATGGAGTACGTCTCACCGGCATGCCAGGGTGGGCCAAACCGCACGACGAAGACTCCGACGACAGTTGGAAATTGGTTTTGTTCATCCGCAGCCTTCGCCAAGCAACGACCGAAGAGCACCCGCAGCAAGCCGCCACCGCAATTTCCGCTCACTACGCCGGCTCCAAATCCTGCCAGAAATGCCACGCGCAAATTTATGAGCATTGGCAAAAAACGCCCATGGCCAATGTCGTCCGCGATCCGCGTGAATTTCCCGACGCCATCATTCCCGATCTCGCCACCAACACAATTTCCAAATTCACGAAAGATCAGGTCGCGCTGGTCTACGGCAGCCTCTGGAAGCAGCGCTATTTCACCAAAGTAGGCGACGACTACTATCCACTCGGAGCGCAGTGGTACGTCTCGCAACATAAATGGCTTTCTTATTTTGTTCCGCAAGGCACCGACTGGTGGGTGCCGTTTTATCCGCCTGACAACATGCAGCGGCCCACCGGTCCCACCTGCGATGGCTGCCATTCTGTCGGGTACAACATTCACACCAAGCAAGTGGTCGAATGGAATGTCGGCTGCGAAAAGTGCCATGGCCCCGGCAGTGAACACACCGCGCATCCCACGACCGGAAACATTCTCAATCCCGGGCGCATGGATTACGTTCAAGCTAATGATTCCTGTATTCAGTGCCATTCGCAGGGCCGCCCGCTGCAAATCCCCTTCGAAGGGAAATATTACGATTGGCCCGTAGGCTATCAGGTGGGCCTAAACCTGCGCGATTACTGGAAGCTCGAAGAGCACACCCTTGGCGAAACTACCTTCACGCACTTCGCTGACGGCTCCGCACACAAGAACCGCATGCAGGGCAACGATTTCGTGCAGAGCTTGATGTACCGCCGCGGCGTCACCTGCTCCAATTGCCACGACGTGCACGGCACCGAAAATTACGCCCAATTGCGAAAGCCCGGCGATCAAATTTGCATGGACTGCCACGGCCCGCAATCGCTCAACGGCCCGCGCACCGGCACCATCGAAGAACACACCCATCACAAAAAGGGCTCGACCGGCAGCAGTTGCATCGCCTGCCACATGCCCAAAATCGCCACGGAAATTGCCGACCTGAAAGTCGCGCTCACACACTTTCGCCTTTCATCACTCCCGCCATGACCGACAAATACAAAATCTCCAATCCCTGTACCACCTGCCACGCCGACAAAACCACTACCTGGGCCACCGAAGCCATGCGCCGCTGGCCCGAGCGCTCCCCTTGGCGCACAGAGTGACTCTCGCTAAATACTCTCTTCTTGAGTGGCTTTTCAACATGACAAGTCCCAAAGAAAGGATCTCTGGTGGACTGGTTGGTCTCCTGGTCGGTGATGCGCTCGGAGTTCTCTACGAGTTTGCCGCGCCATCGAAAATACCCGATCTTTCCGAAATCGATTTTGTTCCTTCGCCGAGTTTTGGCCGACCCGCCCACGCAGTTCCTCCCGGTACCTGATCCGACGATGGTGCCCAAGCACTGTGCTTGCTGGCGTCCCTGCTGGAAAGCAATCGACTTGACCTCGCGGATTTTGCTGCAAAACTTCTGGCATGGTTCCATCGGGATGCGTACACGCCGGACGACAAGGTTTTTGATTGTGGAATCCAAACCCGGGCGGCGCTCCGCTCTTTGGCCAACGGCACTCCCCCGCACAAGGCTGGCCGCTCCTCCGAAGATCAGAATGGCAACGGTTCTCTCATGCGCGTCTTGCCGCTCGCTTTTTGGCATAAGGGGAAAAACGAGGAACTCTATGCTGATGCGCGTCGCCAATCCCTTGTCACGCATGGGCACCTTAGATCGCAACTGTGTTGCGCAATGTATTGTCTCTGGGCTCGCGAACTTTTGCGCGGCTCCGAAGACGGCTGGAAACTTGTCGCTGAGAAATTTGTACACCTCAGTCAATCTGACCCTCACGCCGCCGGGGAAGCGTCATTCATTCTTGATTCTGCGCACAAGCGCTCCGCGGTTGGTTCTGGCTACGTCTCTAACACGCTCTGGAGTGCACGCATTGCTCTTCAGGAAGATTCCTACGAAAACATTGTCCGTGCGGCCATCGCCTTTGGAAATGATACCGACACAACCCCCTGCGTTTGCCGGTGGTCTTGCCGGTATTCGCTACGGGATCTCTGCCATTCCGGTCCGGTGGCAGAAGGCGCTTCGCGGCAGGAATGTCTATCAGCCGCTCTTGGGCAAGTTACTCACTGCCGCAGAGCCGCTCGAGCAATCGTGAGGCACGCATCACGGCCTGAATTGGCCAGTTCGTGCTATTATCCGGTCAGACCAGGAAGGACTATCCAGTGGTACTCGAACTCGCACTTATCCCTGTCGGAACTAAGATGGAATCCAACGCCGACGGCGCACCCTTCGACATTTCCGAAAGCTCCACGCGCACTTTTTTCTGCACCCTCACCATCACTGAACAGATCGAACAGGAATCCCTCGACGTCTCCATCTGGGGTTCCCCCGACGGCCAGGACTTCGGCAAGAAGCCGCTCCTGAAACTCCCTCAGCAGTTTTATCAGGGTACCTGCAAAATGGTGCTGGACGTTTCCCTGCGACCGGAGGTAAAGTTCCTGCGAGCAAAATGGGAATTGAATCGGTGGGGACGCGTTTCGCCTCTGCCGATGTTCGTCGCCGGGCTTACGCTGGCGGAAATCGCTCCGATGTCCCGTGATCTACCGACGAACCGCGCGGCTTTGGCATCGCGCTAAGGCGTTTCGCAAAAGGCCTTCAACCCGGTAGTTCCGGGAGGAAGATGGGGTAGGAGACTGACGGTCGGTTGCCCTGTGGTGGTTAGTCTCCTACCCCGCGAGTGGTCTTGCCTATATAGACGAAGCATCACCGCAAAATGTTTCCTCACCTTTCGAACATTTTTCAATTTGGGATGACTTTTCACGCAAGTCACTATGGTTTTCTGTAGTAACTCGCCCGGGCGTTATTTCACTTCGTATACAGCGTAATCTGTACCCGGTTTTGTAGCTTTAGCCTCTAGCCCGGCTCCGTCCCCACTTATTTATTTATATTCTTAACGTAAATTTGACCCCATCTTCGCGCTCTATCCCAATTCCACTGTATCCAGGTACCGCGCCACGCTTGCCTTCCAGTGGAACTTCTCCACAACCGCTTTTTGCAGCGACTGGGCCGCTTCCGGTTCTCCATGTGTCAAGTAAACCTGCTCGGGCTGGGCCTGTAGCGATCCCAACCAGCGCAACAATTCGCTTTTTCCCGCATGTGCCGAAAACTGCCCCATCTCAATGATCTCCGCTTTCACCGGAACCACCTGGCCATACAGATTCAACGTCTTCGCGCCGTCTTGCAGAGCGCGGCCCCGCGTGCCCTCTGCCTGGAATCCACCGAGAATCACGGCATTTCTTGCGTCTCCCAGCCGATTCGCCAGATGATGCAGCACGCGCCCTCCAGTGATCATTCCGCTCGCCGAAATAATGATGCATGGCGTTTTCACGTTGTTGATGGATTTCGACTCCTGCACCGTCCGCGCCAGATGGAATCCCCGCACATTCAGAGGGTCGCCGCCATTCTGTTCGTCGCGCGAGAACTGAAGGTCGTGATCTTCCTTGTGCTTCAAATATAAATCTGTCGCACTCAATGCCATCGGGCTGTCCACATAAACAGGCACTTCCGGTACGCGTTGCTGATCTTCCAATTGTTTCAGGTAAAACATGAACGTCTGCGTCCGCCCGATCGCAAACGCTGGAATCACGATCGAACCGCCGCGTTTCACCACGCGATTCACAATCTCCGCCAGCAGCGCCAACGGATCGCCTTCTGGATGCTCGCGGTCGCCGTAAGTCGATTCACACAACAGCACATCGATCTGCTCGGTCGCTGGAGGCGCGGGATCGTTCAAAATCGGTTGGTCGTATCGCCCGATATCACCGGAAAAAACCACCACGGTCTTCTTGCCATTTTCGTTGATCGTCAATTCCAGGCTCGACGAGCCAAGAATGTGGCCGGCATCGCAAGACTCCACATGAAACACCGGCGAAATGTCGAAGCAGCCATTGCGCGGCATCGGCCGCAACAATTTCAAGACTGGTTCCACGTCATCACTGGTGTATAGCGGCTCCGGACTTGCGTGTTTGCTCCACTTGTTCCGGATGGCGTTCTCGGTATCTTCCTGTTGCAGGTGCCCGGAATCTTTCAACAGGATTTCTGTCAACTCAATCGTCGCGGGATTCGCAAAAATGGTTTTGTTGAAGCCACTGCGCACCAACACCGGCAGCCATCCGGTGTGGTCCAGGTGCGCGTGCGTCAATATCGCATAGTCGAATGTTCGCGGGTCGATCGGCAGCGGATTCCAGTTCCGCTCCTTCAAGTCTGCGAGTCCTTGGAACAGCCCGCAGTCCACCAGCAGCCGCTTTCCAGCCGCCTCGACCAGATATTTGGATCCTGTTACACAGCCTGCCGCGCCCAAGAAAGTAAGTTTCGCCATGGTCTTTGCATTCTACTGAATTATCTGGCCACTGCCACTGGCCTATTCCAAATCAGCAAGCCAGACAGACGATAGGTCACTTATCTCGGGAGTCTCTCCATATATCCGTTCACCTGCTCCTGCCATTCAGGGCCCGCAGCCCGGTCCTTTTCCGCCATGTGCTGCACTCGCAGATCGGCTTCTTCGTTTAGCGATGTCCAATCATATTTCACCTCTACCCGCGTCTGTTTCCCTTGCGGAGCCAATCTCAGAGCGGAAGACTCTCTTCAGTAAAGACTTTAATTTCTTGTTCGATACCATCATCAAGAAGCCGGAACTGTTCTCGTCGCAGGTCTGGGACAAGATTTCCAGCGCGGTTTCTCACGCTGACAGAAAGAACCACAAGGTCGGAAGTAATGCGAACCCTTGTCTGGGGCTGCTGTTCTTGCTGCGACGAAGACACTCTCATCGTTCCAAAACACGTTATGAGGACGGTTGATATCACAATTAGCGCCTTCTCGTAGACGCATCTGAACACAGGTCATTCCTTCCGCGTATGGATGCAACAAGAGTTCCGATGTCTAAATGGCGTAAGTGGTGGCCTGATGAGTTGTCTGTCGGTATTCTGCCGATAGGTCCCGGTCGGCTTACCGGAGAAGTCCTATTGTACCCGCCTGCTTTACCGGTTTCTTCGTTTATCACGGTTCCAAGAATAGGAGATACTCCTATGGTGCGAAGGAGCAAAAGAGATGAGCAAAGCAATTAGCATCTTGCAAGCTGCGATGCAGCGTGCCATGGCGGGTCGACCAAAGGTTGGCGGGTTCCCATATCTAGCCGAAACTCTTCGACGTGCTGGAGTAAAGCGAAACCTCTGGTACCTCCCGGCTTGCCAGAGTCTCTACCTGACAGAACACGGTCCGGTCGTGCAGCTCGGCACGCCCCTAGTGTCTGAGATAACTGACGTTCCAGCATTTGACCGTGAAGCTCTGGTCGCCGCTCTGCGTATCGACCAAGCTGGTCAAAGCACCTTTCCTGAGTTTCTGAATGCATCGTGGTGTGCAGGAGTTGTCCGTTATGATGTCGATTTCGCGGCACGCACATGCACCTACTACGGAGCGACAGGCGAAGAATGCGTTGAAAGCTACCCAGCGGCAGACGTGGGGTAAGTCTTATATCCTGGTTTGCGGGTGGTCTCAATGGGTCGACGCAACACTCAGCTTGCACCCACTTTGCATTGAAAACAAAAACTAAAAATCTCTCGCTAGGTTTGAGCAGCCGGAACGCTAGCCTGGCTAGGTTTTGACCGGGTACGGCCAAACAGATCGGTTCTCCAAGGGGAGTATTGTCGGATCAACTGATTGAATGGTGTTGCATCGACCGTCTGAACTGGCACGGCAAACCGGTAAACTTCGGCCCAGTACCCACATGGACGATCAGTGCGTTAATCGAGCAGTTGGACTGGGATTGTTGCTTAGCAGCGGTCGCGGCAGGATAATTACTCCCAGCTCTCTGAACGTGGGGTACCGATGCGACGCCTACGAGCACTCTCCTTTTTTTTCCTCCTCGTTCCCTTTTTCACTTCCGGCCGAAACACCGAAATTGGAGAAGGAGGGATACAAGGTGTGGTCTTGGACGACATTGGGAATCCGCTTCCGGGAGCCAAAGTCCACGCAGAATTGAAGGGCGTCGCAATGTCGAAGGCGATTCGCTTCGTCGAGTCGGACCAAAACGGTCTATTCGTAATCGACCGCCTTAAATTTGGTACTTACTACGTTGAGGCGATGAAAGAGCAGGACGGCTACGGAGGAATGTTCTGGTCATTCTTCAATGACAAGCCGCTTGCAACCGTTCAAGTTTCAGCTCAAACGAGAATCGCCGATGTCGTTGTCAGCCTTGGGCCAAAAGCCGGAATCCTCATCGGAACGATTCGTGACGCTGTCACAGGCAAACCCATTTCGGCGGGTTTCGACTTGGTTCAGATGAAAGACCGCACCAAATGGATGGGCAGCGGGGCCGCACCACATTTTCGGGTCTTAATTCCATCCTCAAAAGACATAGAACTGAAAGTCTCGGCACCCGGGTACGATACTTGGGTTTATCCTGGCCCGAATTTTGCCCCGCAACCGCTGCGGATGGAGCCAGGCTCGGAAGCACATCTCGACATCCTCTTGAGCCCAACAGCAAACACCGTTCTCCCGATTTCAAAGTTTTTGATTCCCAATGGTTACGTGGGCTGGCTGCGCGTGGAACACGATGTGGAGTGCGCTTCTCCTGTTCCAGTTGAGAGTGGAATAACCATTTTTCGCTTCACCGGTACAAACGTGCTGGAGACTTCTTCCCCGATGCCTGAGACCGCAGCCGAACGTCGGTACGTTTACTACTCGGCAGGCGGTTCTGAGCGAGATTTGGCAGCGGATTATCGAAACGGTAATGGGATGATTTGGCGCAAAACGCCTGGTTCGCGTGGCGGCAAAATGCGGATGTTCATGTTTTTCGTTGGTAGTGAGGAGCAGTCGAAGAGTCAACCACTTCCCGGATTTCCGGCTCCTGTGTGTCCGTGAATCTCGCTCACGAGAGAACTTTTCGCAGTCAAGTGCCTGTGTAGTCAACAAACCGGACATGTTCGGGCTAGTACTTTAAGTTTCCGCGTTAATCGGGCATGTGGATTACTTCCAAGTACGCCGTGGGTTGTGAATAATCCGAGACACGTTCATGGTTGGAGTGCTTCCGGTATGAACTACTTCGCGCAACGGAAACCGACAAAGTCACGCGAGCCGTTCGGGGGATGGCTGTCACGATAATCAACCCAAAGATTTACCGGCGCTCCGTCAAAACTGCCGCCTCGAATGACCCGCCTGGTCTTCACTTGGAGGAATTCCGCTGCGTCGAGGAATTGCTTTTCACTTGCAGCCGTGTTATTTGCAGGGGTTGAAGGATAGGGTTTCCATTCGTCGAGGATGAATTCCCAAACATTACCAGCCATGTCGAAAAGCCCATACCGGTTGGCTGAATATGTGCCGACTGGAGAGGTAGTCCCGAGTCCGCTGCCCCCATAGTTTGCGCGAGTTTTGTCCACCGGCTCATTTCCCCAAGGGAAAAGCGCATCAAGGCCACCACGAGCAGCATATTCCCACTCCGCTTCCGATGGCAGTCGCTTCCCGGCCCATCTGCAGTAGGCCACGGCCGCATACCAGTTCACGTTCACTGCCGGGTGATTCGCTTTCGCGGCGAGTGCGGTCGGCGTTGTCCAATGCTTGAGGTAGTTGCCGTTGTCGAACTGGGGAGGAACGTGGCCTGGCCGCCACTCGGGATTAGCATCGGTAAAACTTTTGAACTGCTCGTTTGTTACCAAGTGCTTGTCTATATAGAAGTCGTCGACAGTGACCAAATGTTTTGGGACCTCATCCTGAAATAGTTGCGAATCGGGGATACCGAATATTTCTTCGAACCGCGAGATTTCAGTAGCATCGATCCCCACTTGAATGGTGCCGCCGCGCACTAACACCATGGAATCGTCTGGACTCTTTGAGATTTTGGCGAGGTGTGCCTTGTTTCCTGCCCCAGCCTCGGATTCTACTTGCGGAAGACAACTCGAGGGAACCCAGATGAAGAGCAGGACGACAAAAACCTTGTGTAAACGCATTGTATCCATAAAATTAGATTTCACTACTCCTGCTTTATAGACGAGGACAGCGGATAAAGGATAGTTGACATCTGCCAATCCCAAAGGGTGCCGCCAAATCTTTTCCATTACGGGCTACTCGGTCACCCACCTAACTCCACGAGCTAATCTTCGCGCCTGCTCAGCTCGCAGCTGTGACGCGCGCCACACGCGATGCAAGCGCTTCGGGCGTAGTATCTGAGACGAATGAGAGGTGTGCGATGAAGAAGAATAGACCGAGCAATCTAAAACGATTGACCGACGCGGCGCTCAGAATCAACGCTGCCGCGCGTCGTGAAGTTGATAAGGAGATTGCAAGGGATCTCGCGTTTACTATCCGTCAACTTCAAAAAGTGGAACGCAAGTTGAAGGGTCACACAGCGAAGCGCAATAAGAAGAGAGCCTGATATGACTGTGAGGCGCGCCATAGGCGACGAGCGCGCATCGGGTGTAGTATCTGCACGTATTTCGCTAAGTAAAATCACATAAGTCTTAAGCCCATTACCTTATGCGAGGCTTCTCCCACGAAACTCCCATCGGCACTCCGCGGAGTCACCTTCATGGGGACGCCCATGCCCTTACAGCCAATCAAATAGAGTGGGCTGAGCAAATCAAGGAGCGGTTCGGCTATGAATTTGATCGCGTTGCAAACGCGATGAGATCGGTAACCGTGTTGGATAACTGGGTATTTTGAGGTGGATTAGTAGGGCACCAGATCATGATGCAAGCTAGATTCAGCATGGAACCCAAACTGTGCCTAGCCTGAGACAAACCTGGTCACGAGTCACTAGCAAGACTGATCGGGGGCATCCGCACACGATAAAACTGAAGCTGCGCGAGATGAGCCAGCTGTTCAATTCGATGGACCCTTCTCCGTTTATTGAAAAGGATCTCGACGACGATGCAGAAGAATTCATTGTCAGCTGGGCCCGCGAATTCTCTCCAGATGATCCGATCAAATTGCGTATCTACTTGGAGCAGTGGCCGGTCGAAGACCCCAAAGAACTGATCAAGACGGCTGTCCATAACCACTTTACTCAACGTGCCAAGATTACTGAATTGGAATTCAAGCGTCTCCTGAGGGAGGGCCGCACTAGTCTTTTTATTGGGGTGTTTTTCTTGGTTGCTTGTCTACTTCTCAGCAAGATGTTGTTAGGTCATGAGGAGGGCACCTGGGCTGCCATCGTACGGGAGAGCCTTACGATTGCAGGGTGGGTCGCCATGTGGCGGCCGATGCAAATCTATCTTTACGATTGGTGGCCGCTGCTGCGGCGGAGCCGGATCTATGAAAAGCTAAGCCACATGCCTGTGGAGCTTGTCCAAAAGGGCACGAGCTGAGTACGGTCCCTTGTGTGCCCTTTTTCTTTTCAATCTCTTCTGGGTTCCACCGATCCTTTTTCACTAAGTCCCGATTAGCCTTAACTGCGTCTTCGACGCGTCGCTAGTGCCAGAAACTTGTCTAGAGTCTCCCTCTTTGCCAGTCTGATGCAGGGATTCGATTCGGCAAGCAATGCCGATATCCGACATGGCGCTTCGTGCCCGACGATTAGCATGGCTCCGGTACTGGCGATCAGTAGTGTGGTGGCAAGGACCAAGCTGTAACAGTCCTTTGACCCCGTTGGAGAGTTTCTTAAACCGTTCGTCACCGGGCCGAACCGGATCCTCATTACCACCGAGGAGGACAGAGATGAGAACGGACGAGAAGCTGTGGCGAAATCGAAAAGCGAAGAAGGAACTAACACGGCGGTTGCAATCGGAGAACCCTGGTCTGGAGGTAGTCCATCCCCACGCCGCAGGGATCGATGTGGGCAATGGAGCGCATTACGCGGCCGTGAGACCGGATCGTGATTCGCAACCGGTACGCCGGTTCGAGTGCTTCACCGCGGATCTGTATCGCTTACGAGAAGGTTGAAGAAGTGAACAGCGAGAAATATCGCAGCAACAATATGACTCCCTTAGTCGAGCTTGTGCCTTTGCCGACAGGGGCCCAATTCCTGAACTGTAATTGAATCGGTATTTAGCGGGATGTCTAAAGCAATCCTCCACAATAGTGATTATCAGTCGGTTAACGAGTGCACTATGGCGATTGATAGATATTTTTATGAACGAAACATGGCCTTTACTGCAAACCCCAGACGCGCTGGCAAGAAGATCTGGGGCAAAGAGAGGACCGAGGCCGTTTTTAAGGAGGAGAATAATTGCAAAGACCCAAACTGGCGATAGCCGTTTTAGCGGCCAAGTGCAAGCCCTCTCTGAACTGAACCAAGCAGGCAGCCTGGCATGATCTATTTGACCTGTATATCGCAATAATGCTATATTCCACAATATAGTCATGTCCGGGAGCGGGATTGAACGGGGAATTTAGGATTGAGTATGTCGAACTTCCGAATGGCCGGGTGCGCGCCAGAGAGTTTGTTGACGGCCTGGATGACCGGGCTGCTGCCCGCATTGACGCATTTATCGAGCGCTTGCGGGTCTATGGCAATCAGATGCAAGGAAAGTTCGTTAAGAAGCTAACGGATCACATATTCGAACTACGAGTCAAACAGTTTGACCGGATTTTTCGGATTCTCTATTTCTACCAGCCCGGAATGCTGATTGTGATTACGTCGGGTTTCCAGAAGAAGACGGAACAAACTCCGCCGGGTGAGATTACTAGGGCCGAACAACTGAGAAAGCTCTGGATAAGATATCGAAACCGATATACGGGATCACAGAAGGAAAGGGAAGCTATCCTGAAGGAGTTGGGACTATGAAACGGGACCGCCACAGTGAAATTGTGGAGAAGCGGATTCGCAAGAGCGCGACGTACAGGAAGTCCTTCGCCCGCACTCTGCACCAGATTGACCTCGCGCTCCTAGTTCGAGAGATGCGAGAAGACGCCGGCCTGACACAGACTGAATTAGCCAAGAGGGCCGGCACGACGCAATCTGTGATTGCTCGGCTTGAAGACGCCGAATACACAGGTCATTCTCTCGCGACGCTGGAACGTATCGCGTTAGCTTGTGGTGTGGCGCTAAGGCTTCACGCTGAAAAGAAGCCCCATTTCGACCGCGAAGTCGCCTTGGTCTAACGTGCCGGCTTCTAAGGCAGAGAGGTAGAGCGTGCAAAGGGATAAGTTGGTGGAGCCGATGGGATTCGAACCCACGACCTCCTCGATGCCATCGAGGCGCGCTCCCAACTGCGCCACGGCCCCACTCGTTCAACTTTAAAATTTTACCACAACAACCCCGCCCTTGCCCTACGCTCACTTGCTGGATTGCGCTGTCCCCGTCATCATCGCGCCATCTGTTGCGGCGGCGTCCAAACACCCAGGTCGAGTAGGAAATAGCATCACCCAGTACGTGGAAAACTTCTTTGAATTCCTGTGGATATCTGGCCGTTTCTGGCCCCATAACGGCAGAACCTTGCTCTTTTAGCCTTTAATTGTTAATGGCTTGTTAATTTTTGAGCTTGTGACTCCCATCACTAGTATTTATCGCCCTTGCCCACTATCTTCGACTAGACAAGTTCCCAGGCCCTTCGGTATTCTCACCGGGCTCCGATCACCACTTCATAAGCCCAAGGAGTCTTAAACCCCATGTCTGTTGAATCCATCGCCCAACACTTCCGCGGAGTGAAATGTCGTCGGTGTGGCAAGCCCGTCCGCGTCCCCGCCCTGGTGGCCAAGAAAGAGTCCGCCTCGCACCAGCTGCATGCGCCCGACGATATGGAATTTCACCTTGTCTCGCAGGTATTCGTCTTGCGTTGCCATTGCTGCCGCAAGGAATCGATCTACGCCATCAATCAAATTGTGGATTTTTCGTATGTGCCGACACCTGAAATTGGCTTGTCGAAGCCCGCTAACGTTTAGCCAGCTGCCTTTTTCGCTGCCATCGGCAATTCCTTCTGCATGATCGCGCGATACGTACGCATCACCTCATCCGTCGAAAGCTCCGGTTCCTTCCCCGGATGTGTGGGCTGCGCTTTCAAGACAATATCGTGCAGTGACAGTACACCCACCAGTTTCGCATCGACAGTGATCACCGGCAGCCTGCGTACTTGCCCTTCTCTCATCACCTCCAGCGCGACATGAACATCATCTTCCGGTGAACAGCTGAACAATTTCCCGTGCATCACGTCGCCCACCGTGACGCTGCCTGCTGTTGTGTTTCGCGTGCCCAGTGCCACGCAGATATCGCGATCCGTGATCACTCCCCTGATTCGGCCAGTGCCCTCCAGCACCGGCAGAAAACCGCAGTTTCCTTTCCACATCAGCTCCGTGGCGGCGCCTAGATTGGTTTCCGGGTGGCACGCATACGGAGTCATCATCATCACTTCTTTCACTTTCATGGAATCTCTCCTTCCCCAAAAATTCGTCCTTGGTTCCGGTGGAATTGTCTGTGAGAATGATTTGCGGTTTGATCGCACCCGACTGCGGAGCCGCTAGCGCGCAACTTCTACCGAGCAGTGCGCGTGCATTGCTACTGATTCAGACACACTGCCCAGCACCAACCGGTCAAATCCGCGCCGTCCGTGTGAACCCATGACAATCAGATCCGCCTGCCAGTGATCCGCGGCGGCAAGGATTCCATGTACTGGTGACTCTCGCGGCTCGGTGACTTCGGTCTCCACCGCGAAACCACTCTTCCGTAATGTCTCAGTAGACTCCTTCGCTGCTTCGCTGGAATGCAATTCGCTGGTTTTCATCATCTCCGTTACCAACTCGGGGTCCAGGTATGGATAGTTGCCGATAAGCACAGGGAACTCGGGGCAGCCAATCACCTTGAAGCGTGATCCCGCAGGCCAGGGCCGTCGCCGCCAAAGATTTCAGTGCCTTCTCCGCGCACTCGGAGCCGTCCGTCGGGACCAAAATTTTCATCCCTGGTGGTTGCCCAAGCGGTCGGTTTCTGGCAGCTCTCACAATTTCCACGGAGCAGTGCGCATGCCGCAATACTGCCTGCGCCGTGCTGCCGATTAACAACCGTTGCAGCGTGCTGCGCCCTCTGGAGCCCAGCAGAATCAGGTCAGCCTTCCATTCCGTTGCAAATTTTGAAATGGCATGCCGGGGATTTTCCATCACCACACTGGCGGTGGTTTCCCATCCAGCACTCCTTAGTTTCTTTGCGTTTTCCGCCAAATCTTCTTCCGTGCTTCTTTTCGCTTCCGCCAGCAAAAGTGGCGCTCGCACAAAGAAATACGGATCCACGGCCGTAATCAGGCTAAACTCCGCCCCTGTCGGCCACGGACGTGACATTGCTTCCTCGATGGATACTTGCGAAGCTGCCGATCCATCCAACGCGATCAGGATTTTCATGACGCCCCCCGCTTGAACTGCTTCGCCGCAGATGCGAGAACGACATGGCTTAACTCGCTCGGTACTGGCGTGAGGAAAAGGAGAATGAACAGGAGATGAGACCAGAACGATGAATGAGTGTAAACACCCACGCCGATACCAGTCCGCAGTGAATGGTGCATCCACAGGGCCAGTTCGCGTAATTCGCTTTCTGTCTATGTCCTACCGTTTCAATCATCGCCAGAATCTCGAACGCAGCGGCTAATTCCGGGCTGCGTGTTTCTCCTCTCACTGCGTCATACTACTCACGCGTGTTGTTTTTCTACGTGCTGTCAGAATATCGTTTGTGTCGGAGCCGTCATCAACTCAGTCTAAGGGCACAGCCCTGCTGTGCCCGATGTCCGCTAGTTCGAGAATTCGACAATGCTGTTCCGAGGCCTTGTTTTTCTTAGAGGGATTCCATGCCTGCCCTGAAAATCGTCAATATCGAAGCCGGACTCCCCACGGTGGAAGAAGCGCGTCAATTGCTTCTCGCGGAGGTCAAGCAGGCAAAACAGAGCGGCATTAAGGCTCTGAAGGTCATTCATGGCTACGGCTCGACGGGGAAGGGCGGTGCGCTCCGCGGCGCGCTGCGCTCATCTTTGTTGCGCCGCAAGAAAGAAGGCCTCGTTACCCGGGTGATCTTTGGTGAAAAATGGAGCGTATTCGAAGAAGACACGCGCTATGCCATCGAACATTGCCCCGATCTGCGCAATGATCGCGATCTGAACCGCAGCAACGAGGGCATCACCATCGCCATTTTGGTCTAAACTGACTTTGTCCTCTCGGTCGAAGTCAAAGACGGTACACTATCGTCGGTATCCCAATGCCCAACAATCCTGCCGAAATTTACCTTTCGCCCGTCGCGAAACTTTCCCGGCTTTTGCGGCTCGCTCTACTCCTCCTGCTCGCGGTTTATCTGCTTGATGTCTTCTGGTTTTATGTCCGCAGGAACCATCCCCAACTGGGCCAGGCCTCTGGCTCTGTTCACCGCATCCGCATCCTGGCCATCTCGAACAAAGGCAACAAGACCGAGTACGCCACCGATGCCTTACACCCCGAAGAAGACGTCCCTTGCGCCCATTCGCTTTTTCCGCACTCCACGCAGAAGCCTTGCTGGTACGTCATTCGGCACTCCAACGATCCCATCCCCATGTGACTCAGCACCAGTTTCCGCAATTCATGATTTATCGGAATTTGGATGCGTTTGTCATTCTTCAGCCGTTCGCCATTTGGAGGGCTGAGGAATCTGCTTTTGCCCTTGTAGGGGCGGCTTTACGCCGCCCAGCAGTTGCCTGGAGGAAGTTTCTTATTTCGCGTCCTCTCCAACGGACGCAAACCCTTCCGGAAATTTCTTCTCCAGCGCCACCCGAATCCGCCGAATATCCTCCGGTGTCGTCCCGCAGCATCCCCCAATCCAACTCGCTCCGTTTTTAACCCACTCGACCGCGGACTCTCCCCAAGTCTGCACCGAAGCTTCTCCAATCCAGCTCTGCGCACGCGCATCCCAGGTCTTCCCCAAATTTGGATACACCACAATTGCTTTGTTCGTTTCCGCACGAAGTTCTGCGATCAATGTTTTTACGTGTTCTGGCGCGGTGCAATTCACTCCGATCAGCCACCACCTGTCGCTCCGCCGACAGAGCCCTCGCGCAATCACGAATGAGTTCGCCATGCACGGTTCGCTGTCCGTCTTTGCACGCAAACGAAAACCACGCGGACAGGTGCGGAAACTGGTGCACGGCCTGCAACAAAATCTCCGCTTCCTCCCAGGAAGGAATCGTTTCGCAGGCAAACAGATCCGGTTCCGCTGCGCTCAGACAAAACATTCGCTGCAAGTGGAACCTGAGTAGCTCATCCGGACCGCACCCATAATTGCCGTGATACTCCGATCCGTCCGCCAGCGAAGCACCATAAGGCCCCACGGAGGCAGCCACCAGTGGTTCCCGTCGCCGCCCTAACGAATTCGCGAACCGGGCGCGTGCTTGCTTGGCTAGCCGAACGCTTTCCGTCAATGCCAGCACGGTAGCCTCTCGCGACTTTCTTGCCTGCTCGAATCCCGCAAACGATACTTGATAGCTTGCGGTCGTAATGCAGTCCGCTCCCGCGTGCAGGTAATCATAGTGAATTTGCTCGATAGCTTCCGGATGTTCCAGTAACACCCGCGCCGACCACAGCGAATCGCTCACGTCCCACCCGCGCCGCGCCAACTCCGTCCCCATCGCTCCATCAAGCATTAAAATCTGCATGCTGGAAGTTTCTCACAACGGACTTCAAGACAGTTGCGCAACCTAAATCGACAGTATGGGAAGGGAATTGGCCCACCAAAAAGGCCGCGGGCACACCAGCCCAAAGTGTGCCGGCGGCGGCCCTTCAGATTCCATTTTGTCTCCGCCTCAACTGCCCAAAAGAAACGGGGAAAGCTCTGCTGCGAAGCTCCGCTTTCCCTGTTCCACCGACGGAGCGGAACTGTGAGGCTCCACACTAACTACGCCCTCCCCACCCGCTCTGGATTGTTTGATTCTTTGCTCTTGCCTTGTGTAGGTGCGGCTTCACGCCGCCCCGCTTTTTGTGGTGGCCGATCTTTAGATCGGCCAACCCAGTCTTATGCGACAAGTAAGCACAAAATCCGCCTTTTGGATTGCCGACCCCCTCCACGCCTCACAACGCGGTGCTTTTTTTGTTGAATTTTTCTCCGGATCCCCACGCTCGCCGTTTGAGGGTGGGGATTCTTCCTTCCTTGTTCTTTTTCAAAATCAAAATTCACTTTTTGCCAGTAGGCCTTCTTGGCCGCTGCTTATTCGACAAAGATTTAATAACCAGCTTACGCTTCTGCTTCGCTTCAAATCCTACTTTGGCACGCTGCATTGCTAGGCTCATCAATTCCTGAACTTCGGGCTCGTCCAATGTTTCCAATCCGGCCAGCCGCACGTGCCATACCACATTTCCAGAACCCTGCAGCCGTTTTCCAGGAGCAGGCAGGCCCTGGCCTTGCAGAGAATACACAGCGACAAATGATCGGGCGCCATCAAAATTGACAATATTGCCAGACTCGGTTCTTCGTTCGGACAAGATCCAATCACCAGCCCGTTCCAGTTGTCGTACACCGTCTCGATCGCCCCCGGAGTCCGCTGACGCAATTTCACCAGCGCCTGTTTCGCCTGCTGCACAATTCCCGGCTCATACTTCGCCACGAATTTCGCCAATTTCTGCGCTGCTGTTATGCGTCCTCCAGACAGTCGCCCGAACCGCTGCATCTTTCCTCACGTTGGTGTAGTTTTCGCCGGTCGCCGTCAATTGAACTCCCTTGTCCCTTCACACGCTCGCTGCGAGAATTATTCCATGTCGACACCTCAATGGCTGGCCTGGGCGCGCCGTCTCCAGGCCCTATCGCAAACCGGTCTTCACTTCTGCAAAGATAAATTTGATATTCAACGATATGAGGAAGTCCGCGGAATCGCCGCCGAGATGCTGGCCGCAGGCGCCGGCCACCCCGATACCGCGCATCTTGCCGACCTTTTCTCGCAACAAGCGGGCTACGCTACTCCCAAGGTCGATGTGCGTTCAGCATGCTTCCGCGACGGTCGCGTCCTGCTTGTTCGCGAACTGGAAGATGGCTGCTGGACACTTGCCCGGTGGGTGGGCCGATATTGGAGAAGCGCCTTCGATTGCGGCCGCTCGCGAAGTGCGCGAAGAATCTGGCTACGATGTACGCATCAGCAAACTTGCTGCCATCTATGATCGAGATCTCCATGGCCATCCGCCATTTGCGTTCCACAGCTACAAGCTTTTATTTGTGGGCGAAGTCGTCGGCGGAGCTGCCACCGGCAGCATCGAAACGGGCGGGGCGGAATTTTTCGCCGAAGACAGCCTACCGCCGCTCTCTCTGTCACGCGTCATGCCCAAACAGATCGCGCATCTGTTTGAGCACTACCGCCATCCGGAGTTGCCCACGTCATTCGATTAGGCAAAAGGGCGCTGCCTCCGGACATGCGTTCCGCGCATCGCGTACTTTCCTATCGGTTAACACTCTCTTTATCATCTTCCCGTTCTTTCATGCGAGAATACTCTCGATAAGCGCCCAGCCCCCGGCGCGCTCGCTAGTTCACCCCGGCCTATTTCGCTCGCTTCGGTGCCTATCCCTGTATCGCGGAAGTGCGCGCAGACCCAGCTGCTCTCTTCGGCGTATCATTCATTCATCTGGAGGGGCGCAACATGTCCGACATTTGGAAACAATGCGAAGGCCAGCTTGTCGACAACCAGTTTCCGCTGTTAAAATTCCTCGCCAACACCAATCATAGCGCCGTATTCCTTACCGAGATTCAGCAGCCCCAACCCCGCAAAGCTGCCCTTAAATTCATTTCTTCCGACATTCCCGCTCCCGATCAGCAGTTGGCCATCTGGCAGCGCGTCGAAAAGTTCGCTCATCCGCATCTATTGCAGCTGTTTCATCACGGCCGCTGCCGCCTCGCCGGCATGGATCTTCTTTACGTCATCATGGAACACGCTGACGAAAATCTCGCGCAGTTTCTCCCCGTCAGGCCGCTCAATCCTGAAGAAACGCGCGACGTCCTGGAGCCACTTGTCGACGCACTCGGCTACCTTCATGGACAGGGTCTCAGTCATTTCCACGTAAAGCCTTCTAATCTGTTGGCCATTGCCGATCAACTAAAACTTTCCAGCGACACGATTCTTCCCCTCGGCGATTCCCGCGAAGCTTATCGCGATCACGACGTCTACGATGCTCCCGAAAATTCTGCACAATCCACGATCGCTGCTTCCACTTCCGCTGACGTATGGTCGCTTGGCATTACGCTGGTCGAAATGCTGACACAGCAGCCCCCTCCGCTCCCATTTGACGATTCTGCCGAGCCTGCAATCCCCGAGACTCTTCCGCAGCCATTTCTAGAAATTGCGTGTCATTCGGTGGTGCGCGATCCGGTGCATCGCTGGACCATCGCAGGAATCGCTTCGCATCTCAATCCTGCACTTCTCGCGGCCGCCGCAACAGCTTCTGCCTCTGCCGCGCCGTCGCCCGTTTCCGCTTTGTCAACGGCAGCGCCTTCTCCCGTGCCTCCACCCGCTCTCGCCTCCACTCCGGTTTCGCCAGTCGATATCTCATTGTCCACTGAGCCCGCCGTCCCGCTCGCGAAGTTGCCTCCTCCGCAGGTGCCGGCAACTCGTCGCTACGTCCAATCAGTGCCAGGGAAGACTGTTGCGTTGCCAAGCTACTTGATTCCCATTGTTCTCGGAATCGTTCTCGTGCTCGGCGCCATCTTCACTCTTCCCAAAATTTTCCGTAGCCTGCCCAGCACAACTGCCTCCACCGCTTCCACTTCCTCACCCGCTGCCGCCAAAGCGAACTCTTCGTCGAGTCCCGCGAAGTCCGCCGCAACTCCATCACCAACTCAATCACCAGCACAAAATTCAGCCGCAGCATCAAACGAGCCAAAGCCTGCTCCAACATCGAGCCATCCCGTTGAACCAACTCCCGCCCCCGCAATCCGCGCGGCAACTGCACCTTCCGCTCCGCTAATCGCAAAATCTTCTGCCGACTTTCCCGAGCGCGGCGAAGTCCTCGATCAAGTACTCCCGCAAGCCTCCGCCAAAGCCCTCTCCACCATCCACGGCACGGTCCGCGTACTCGTTCGCGTGCAAGTGGATCCCGCCGGAAATGTTTCTTCCGCCGAACTCGATTCTCCCGGCCCTAGCAAGTATTTTGCAGACCTCGCCCTCAAAGCCGCCCAGCGTTGGGAATTCACGTCACCGGTTTCCGAAGGCCACAGCCTCCCAAGCCAATGGCTGATCCGCTTCGAGTATTCCCCAACGGGCGTGATCGCCCTGCCCACGCAAAAACTGCCATAGCCAAGTCACATCCTTACTTTCACCATCCACCGGCAACGCGAGCGATGTCGTACTCCTGTACCGTCGACATCTTGCCGGCATCCTTTAACTCTTCTCTGCGCTATTCATCTGGCCTACACTGAAATGCACGACTCATCTTCCGTGAGGCCCTTCTGTCTCGATCCTTTGACGTTCTCATCCTGGGTGCTGGCGCCGCCGGCCTTATGTGCGCCATCGAAGCTGGCAATCGCGGCCGCCGCGTCGCCCTCCTCGAACACGCCGAACGCATCGGCAAAAAAATCCTCATCTCCGGCGGAGGCCGCTGTAATTTCACCAACCTGCATTGCACGCCAGAAGATTTCCTCTCCGCCGATCCTCACTTTGCCAAGTCGGCACTAGCGCGCTACACCCCCGCCGATTTCATCGCGCTTGGTGCAGAAACATAAAATCTCATATCACGAGAAAACATTGGGCCAACTCTTCTGCGATCACTCAGCTACACAAATCACCGGCATGCTCGAAGTGGAATGTCGCGCCGCGCAAGTACAAATCTCCCTGAACACGAAGATTAAGGAAGTAAGTCGCACCACGGAGTTTGTCGTTCGTTGTGAATCCGAAGAATTTCATGCACCCGCTCTGGTAATCGCCACCGGCGGCCTCTCCATCCCCAAAATGGGCGCTACCTCTTTTGGTTACGACCTCGCCCGCCAGTTCGGCTTGAAAGTTATTCCGCCGCGCCCCGCGCTAGTTCCACTCGTCTTTCATCCCTCTGATCGCAACCGCTACGCCGACTTGGCAGGAGTGTCCGCCGACGTCATCGCCTCCGCTGGTCGCCAGCAGTTCCGAGAAAAAATGCTCTTTACGCATCGGGGACTAAGCGGCCCCGCTATCCTTCAGATTTCCTCGTATTGGAACGAAGGTCAGTCCATCCACATCGATCTAGCTCCAGAACTCGATGCCACCCTGCCCATCCGCGAAGCCAAAACACGCAACGAAGCCGCCGCCCGAAAAGCTTTCCAGACCTTCCTCGCGAATCGCTTGGCCACGCGCTGGCTTGATCTGCACTCTCCCACATCCTGGACCAACGCGTCGCTCGCTGCACTCGAACAACAAGTCCACACCTGGGTCATCACTCCCGCCGGCACCGAGGGCTACGAGAAAGCCGAAGTCACTGCTGGAGGCATCGACACGCGCGAACTTTCCAGCAAAACCATGGAATCGCGCAAAGTCCCTGGCCTGTTCTTCATCGGCGAAGTGGTCGACGTCAGCGGCCATTTGGGCGGCTTCAACTTCCAGTGGGCCTGGGCCTCCGCCATCGCCGCCGGCCGCTCCCTCTGATTTTGTCCGCGTTGGCGCCCCAGGTAGTGGCCGAACTTTTGGACGGTTCTTTTGACTTTGTTTTTGACGTTGGTTTTGACTTTGCTTAGGACCTTGTGGTGCACTCGATCGCTGGAGGTCCTGGTGGCACAACCACTCCTGACTGTGCTCTTAGGTTTGTCCCTGTAGGGGCGGCTTTACGCCGCCCGCCTTTGGTAGTGGCCGATCTTTAGATCGGCCTGTAGCGCTGGCTTTTATGCCAGCGCCGTGCGCCCCGTCCACCGCCGCTTCCTTCTCCCTGCCCGCACTTCCAACCGCTCGCCGCTCAAACCTCGAAATCCACCTCGATCGCCTGTATCAACGGCAGCAGCCACTCCAGCAATTTCTGGTGCACCGGACTAGGCCCGTACGCCTCCAACGCCGCGCGATCCACAAACTTCATCACCCCGCCAAACCCGTACCCCTGGCCGCGTGGAGAGAAGTTGACGCCCGCGTGAGTCTCCAGCAGTCCGGGAATCTGTCCCTGCAGCGCGCGAATCTCCTTCTGCGCCCGCAATTCTTGCTCCTCAGTGACCCCAGCCTTCCATCGAAACGCAAATGTGTGTATGACCATGCGCAACATTGTATCGAATCCCGGCCATCCCCCTCGATTAGATTTTCAATCATGAATGCAGCCCACCCATAACAGCGCCGAAGGCGCAGCAGACCGGTGCAACCCTCACCCCATTCGAGTTTAATACATATAGGATAGCTATTTATATGGTAACCATCTACATGATATTCTTCCCTGTGTTCTATGGATGCCATCTAGGTCGAATCTCCACCGCGCTCCCACCTCTTCGTCTCGACATCTCCGCGAACCCGGCGTCCGCTGTGGTGAATCGTTCGCCTCTTCCGGGCTTCCACCAAGCCCAATGCCGCCCTCTGCCCGCCTCCCCTCCCCTAAGTGCAATCATTCCCGCACATACAAGACCCCCACCCCGGGGGTGGGGGATAATATTCTTGCCAACACTTCCGCCATCCCGGCCCATGACCTCCGCGCCATTGCATCCCCGTCTTGCTGGTGCAACAATGACCACGTCTCGGGAACTTCATCTTCCCGGGAAACACTTCTCCCCGCTCCGGTGTCTAATACTAAGAGCGGACAAAGGTTGGCGCGCAGCATCCGCCAACCAGCTAGCCAGCACGCTCCGTAGCAAGCGGGAAGACGGAGCTGGAAAGGCATCCCGTGTCCGATTGGGCCAGCGCCTTATCATGGGTTCAGGACGAGACCGAGCTTGTCACTGAGCTGCAAGCGGGCTCGGAGACCGCTTTCGACTGGCTCGTGAATCACTACCATGCCCCCGTGTACAGCTTGATTCTGGGCATGCTGGGAGACACTGCGGACGCCGCCGACGCTTCACAGGAAGTGTTCTTGAAAGCCTTCAAGGGAATTCGCCGTTTTCGCCAAGGCAGCTCGCTGAAGACCTGGCTTTACCGCATTGCGATTCGCGAAGCACTGAATCACCGTCGCTGGTTCAAACGCCACCTGCAGAAGAACGTTTCCATCGACACGGAACCCGAAGAGGGAATTGCTCCCATTGAGATTGAAGATTTGTCGGCCACCCCGTTTGATCAACTGGCCGCGCACGAAATTCAAGTGGCGGTGCAGGGCGCGCTGCAGCAGGTTCCCGAGGTGTTTCGCAGTGCGGTAATCCTGCGCGATCTGGAAGGTCTCAGCTACGAAGAAGTAGCAGAAGTTTTGGATTGTAGCGTAGGCACGGTGAAGTCTCGCATCCTTCGCGGGCGCCGCTCGCTAAAGGAAATTCTGGAGCCGCTGCTGGGCGAAAAAGAATTGGCCATGCGCCGTGAAACAACACGCCGTGAATCTGCACCCAGTCCAACGTTCGGATCGCAAGTGGGATTGCAGGTTGCCTACGTCCGGGCGGATTCGACATTTTCTGATGAGCTGTCAATACCGCGTCACCATGTGACGCCCGAGGAACTATCATGACGTGCGAGAAGGTTCATACAAAACTCGCCGGTTATCTGGACGATGCGGTGGCTTCGGCCACGCGTCCCGAAGGACGCAATGAAGTCCGGACGCATCTGGATGACTGCGCGGATTGCCGCGAGGAATTGCAGCGCTACCGCAAGCTGGGCGTGCTGCTTTCGCGTATGCCGCGGGCGATACCTCCTGCCGATCTGGCCGTGCGCATTAAAGTAGCGGCAGCGCGGGCGAAAGCCAACCAGGATTGGTCCAGCCGCTGGCAGCATTTCAAGGATCGTACAGAGATTCTATTCGAGAATACCTACCGTCCTCTGACTGTGCCGGCTACCGGAGGCTTGTTCTCTGCAATTGTGGTGTTTGTATTCGTCCTGCACATGATTCTGCCTGGTATTACCGTCCAGGCGGACCCGAATGATTTGCCGCTCGGTCTACTGCGTCCCGCCGAACTGATTTCGCTGTCGGACAACCCCGGCGGAATGGATCCCGAGCTGCAACATCCCGACGTTATCCTGGATCACGATCTGCTGGTAGACGTCACCGTCGACGCGCAGGGTGGAATGAGCAGCTATCGCATTCTGTCCGGCCCGGACTCACCGAATCTGCGCCATCAGCTTGACCAAATGTTGTTGTTCTCGCGCTTCCGTCCGATGTTGAGCTTCGGCCGGCCCACTGCCGGTGGGCATGTTGTGCTCAGCTTCAGCGAGGTGCACGTGCGCGGCTGATTTCGCCAACCCCCTGTACGAAGTGCCAGCTTCTCAATTTGCGCTGACCTGTACCTTTATTCCCTCAACTTTATTCGCGCCGCAGTGTTCAATAATTGCAGGAGCACAGATATGTCCCCGACCCTGCGCCGCTTTGCCATTCTTGCTGGGCTAGCAATTCTAGTTTTGCTGTTGACGCCAACCTTGTACGCCGCAGCCGCTGCTCGCGCGGCTCGTCCGCAAGCAGGAGCTCCCGAAGCTGTGCTGCTCGAAGCCGCGAATCGCGATCGCGCAGCTGCTGGCTTGCCGCCGCTTCAATGGGATGCTTCGTTGGCAATCTGCGCCAAGATGCACGCGCTGATGATGGCGCAGCACAATATGCTCACACACCAGTTTCCCGGCGAATTGCCGGTACAACAGCGCGCTACACATGCAGGAGCGCGCTTCAGCGTGATTGCCGAGAATGTTGCCGAAGGTCCAAGCGTAAGCGGATTGCATGTTCAGTGGATGAATTCCGCGCCGCACCGCGCGAATCTGCTGGCCAACGACATGAACTCCGTCGGAATTGCCGTGGTGCAAAGCGGGAATATGCTGTTCGCGGTGGAAGACTTTTCCGAAGCGGTTCCAGTGCTCCATCTGGATGCGCAGGAATCGCAAGTGGCAAGATTGCTCGCGGCACGCGGAATCCAGTCAGTAAGCGTCTCTCCCGATGCCCGCAGAACGTGCGATATGGATCGCGGTTGGGCCGGACAGAAACCGTACGCGGTTGTGCGTTACGAAGCGACGGATCTGAGTCGTTTGCCGGATGACATTGCGCAGAAAGTACAAAGCGCAAAATACCACAGCGCCGAAGTAGGAGCTTGCGATGCAGGCGGAGCAGCGGGATTTACGCGATTCCGGGTCGCGATTCTGTTGTTCCAGTAAGCGGCCTTCGGAGCGCCTAAGCTCATAAGTCCAGCGGCGATAGAATACAAGCGAATATTGGCTTGCGTTTTTTGATGGAATCGATAAACTCTCCCTTATGAATTTTGTGGCCTACTCGTATTGGTGGCGATTTACGTACCGGAGCAACCGGCAGCGAGGGGCTTCTATCTAGTCACAGCGAATTCACAGAGTTTTGGCCCACTCGCTCTTGAGTGGGCTTTTTTATTTTCGGGCGGCAAAAACGCCAAAGGATAAGGGAACAACGATGATCATTTCGATGAAACTGCATTCGACGAAAGAAGAAATTGAGGAAGTGACTGGAATCGTGAAGCACTTCGGGTACAAGGTGCATTCGATCGAGGGGGAGGAACGCGTGGTCATCGGCGTGGTGGGCGTGGGTGATGTAACGGCGTGCATGGAATCGGTGGAAGCGATGCCGCAGGTGGATAACGTGATGCGGATTACCGCGCCCTATAAGTTTGTGAGCAAGGAATTCCGGAAGGGGAGGACGCGCATCAAGATTGCCGGGACGGAAATTGGCGGTGATGAATTCGTAGTGATTGCCGGGCCATGTTCGGTGGAGTCGGAAGAACAGATTATGCGATCGGCGGAAGGCGTGGCGAAGGCGGGCGCGAAACTGTTGCGCGGCGGAGCGTATAAGCCGCGGACCTCTCCTTACGATTTTCAAGGGATGGAAGAAGAGGGATTGAAGCTGTTGCAGAAAGCGAAGAAAGCCACCGGGCTGGGAATCGTCACGGAAGTGATGGGTGATCGCGATGTGGAATTGGTGGCACAGTACACGGACGTGATGCAGGTGGGCGCGCGAAACATGCAGAACTTTATGCTTCTGAAGGCGCTCGGAAAATGCGGCCGGCCAGTGCTGCTGAAGCGTGGATTGAGCAGCAGCATCAAGGAATTGCTAATGAGCGCGGAATATATCGTGGCACACGGAAATCCGGACGTGATTTTGTGCGAGCGGGGAATCCGCACGTTTGAAACGGCTACGCGGAACACGTGCGATATTTCGGCAATACCAGTTTTGAATGAGTTGACACACTTGCCGGTGCTTCTTGATCCAAGTCATGCGACGGGGAAGCGCAGCCTGGTGCCGGCGGTTGCGCGCGCAGGCGTGGCGATTGGCGCGGACGGATTGATTGTGGAGGTGCACCCCGCGCCGGAAAAGGCGATCAGCGACGGAGCGCAGTCGCTGGACCTGACACAGTTCGCGAAGATGATGGAAGAGTTGAAGCCGTACATCGCGTTGTGGCAATTGGCGAGGGATAAGGAGTTGGCTTCGGCGGCGGCACGGTAAGAGAGGCGGAAACAAAAGTCAAAAGCCGCACCCTTAAAATCGAAGTGTGCGGCACCCGGGGAAAGAAACCCAAGAAATGACCCCACCCCCGAAAACCGAGAGTGGGGCACCGGAAGAAAAGGCGGAACTGCGGTTATGGAGTGATGGAGGCGGTGGCTACGCGGACGGCGGCTTCAAAGAGAGCGGCGCGGGGGTAGCGATTGGCGCTTGCGGCGGCGCTGGCTTCGGGTGAGGCGCTGCCGTAATTCAGAGCGACGGCGAGATGATCGCCGCGGAGAACTCCAAAGGAATTGCCGCCGGGAATTACCGCGTCATCTTCGAGGATCTGGCCATCGGTGCGTGCATCAATGGCGGCGAGAAGTCGCCAGGCCTCGAGAAGCAATTTCGAGGTGTTGTTGGCATCCGAAACGGCGGCGAGAGAGAACGAGGGGACGTCTGGGGCGGGATGATCGCGCAGGAATTGCTGGCGAACATTTTGGCCTAGGCTGCGGAAGGCTTCCACCAGATTGCCCTTACTTGTGCCGAGATTTAGCGCGGAGGCATAGCGGTCGACGATGGATGGCATCGCTTCCGCGATAGGGGAACCACCAATCGCACCGGAAACGGTGACGTGCGCCACGACAGTGGCGCGTGCGTCGGGATTCGCGGCAAGGGCTTCCTGAACATCTGGCGAACCTTTGCTGTAAAAGACGATGATGAATTTACGGGCATCGTTCTTCATGGCGTTGCGGAGATACGTGGCGATTAATTGGCCGTTTTCGGCGGTACTCGAGTTCGGAGTTTGCAGGAATTCCACAGTCATACCATGTTTATCGCGGAGGTAAGCCTGCCCTTGCTGAAACGCTTGTGTATCTTCCTGACAGGAGCTGAGGATTCCGGGAACGACGAGGACGCGATAGGAATTGTTGAGTGGTGGCAGCGCAGAGGAGGCGAGCGCTGAGCCAGCGGGGATTTGCAAATAGTTGGAGCATGCCTGCCAGGAACCGCCATCGGGATTTTCCGTCTGCAGAAGGTCGCAGAAAGCTGAGGCAAAGTGGGATGCGAGATCCTTGCCTGCGCCCGCGAGTTTGAGGACCAGCACCTGGCCGTTGGAGTGAAAGGAGCCACCGGTAGCGGTTTTTGCTTCCTGCATGGGGTGTTGCGGACGAAAGTGGGTGACCTCGGAGACGAGGCCGGTGGAAGAAAGCGTCTTTTCGACGTAGTCGCGCTCGAGATCGATGTCGGGATCGATTTTGTGAGTCACGCCATTGTTGCGCTGATCGCGCTCAAAGCCGATATCGTGCGTGGCGGCGCCAACCCAGAGAACTTGTCCACTTACGGTGAACGGAGCTTTCCAAACGCGAAGGTGATTGCGGGAAGCGACGACCGCGATGGGTTCGGCATGTGCCCAACCGTAATCCTGAGGACGGTCGAAGAGATAGAGCTGGCTCATTGGCATAGTGAGGTAAGACTCTTTGGAGACGCTAGCGAGGACGCCGGCGAGGATGGTGCCTTTCACGTCGGGATCGACCTTTACCCAGCCCGCGGTGGTGAACGCCTGCTTCATTTGGTTTTCCGTGCCGAGGAGGAGGAAGTTGACCATGTCGCCGGGATTGCCGTCTTTGTCGGAAATGCGGCGCGGAATTTTGGAGAAAAGCTGGTTGTCAATGCCGGGGACGGAGGGAACGACGCGCGCAATTTCTCGAGGAGTCGTATCCGTGGAGGCATAAACTTCGATATTGACTTTGTAGGAGCCATCGCCAGTATCGCTGCCAGATTGATTGATACCGATGGAGAGTTTGCCGCTGATCGGTGAGACCGTATCTTTTTTAGGGCCGAGCAGAAAGGTTTCGGCTATGTCGGGATCGCCGATCTTGGCGATCAGCGCCCCACGGCCTTCGGTGTTGAGTGGGAGGACGCGGAGGAGATCTTTGAAACCGCGAGGGAGTCCTTCCGGACCGTTGTCGGCTTTGGCATCGGAGTAGCGGAGTTTGCCTTCAGCGGTGACGATGATGCGCTGGCCCGGCTCAAGGGTGATGCCCGTATCTGTCCAGATCTTATTGCCAGCAAGTGTGAATTCTTTTAAGGCGATCCGTGTGCCTGAGGGAGCTGGGGTTTGGCTGGTCTGAGGAGGAATTTTTTCGGCAGGAGTTGGCGATTCAGTGGGGGTCATGACGCGGTCTTCACCAACGAGTTGCGCGGAGATTCGAGCTGGGGAGAAGTGAAGGGCAGAGAATATGGAAAGAGAGAGAATGATTGTCGATCGAATCGTTCGTGACATCCGGGGCTGCCTCCGTGCGGGCAGCAGTTCATAGGTAACAAAAGTGTAGAGAGAAAGGCAAGGGCCGGGGAAGAGCACCGCGCGCACCGGCAGCGACGGGAGAACCTTTTTGGAAGAGTCAAACTCCGCACCCCTAAAGTCGATGACTGTGGCACCCTGTTGGCGAGACGCGGTTTTGGGCAGGCCACCGGCAAGGAGGAGGGAGCCATCCAAGAATCGTGGAGCGGGAGTGGGGAAAGAAATGCAGGCGATTCCTTGACGGATAGGGAGGGCGCTTGTACATTGGCAGAAGGCAGCGGCAGAGCGAATTGTGAAGCAGGATTGTTCACGGGAACCGCCCTGGAAGCCTCCCAAGCCGGTTATAGATAGTCCGAATTGAAGCAAACTGCCGCGCTCCACAAATACTAATGACGAAACGATTGGGCTCAATTAGCGGTGCACTTCTGGCGATGCTCGGGGTATTGGTGTGCGGCGCGGAAGCGCAGAAACCGGCGCAAGTGCCTGCCCCGGCGCCGACCCCTTCGCAAAGACCGGTGCGACAAGCGGCACCGGTAACGAATATTTCGGTGGACGGAAGCGAAGCCATGTTCACGACGATGATGGCACTGTATGCCTCGGGATATGAGGCGAATATAAGCGCGGACACGTGGACAACATTCCGTGCCCAAATGCGAGAACAGGCGAGGCACCAGCAAGGACCCGCCGTGGATGCGGTGCGAGAGTTTTATCAGCAACATAAATTGAAAGACCCTGGAGCAACCTTGTCGCGGTACGTGTGGTTCGGATTAGTGTCCGGGCCGGCGCCAAAATTCCAACCAGTGTTGCGGCGCGATGAGTTGCCGCCCGAAGTCCTGGAGTTGGAAGGGTTCAGCGAAATACTTTCGAGTTACTACACGGAACAGAAGATCGGAATACTGTGGAGGCAGGTGCAGCCGGAATATAACCGTGCGATCGAGCGGTTGCACGAATCGATTTCGCAGATTGTGCTGGTATCGACAGTGTACCTGCGAGAGATGCCGGATGCCACCGTGCCACGTACGTTTACGATATTGATCGAGCCGCTGGTAGGACGGATCACGAATGTGCGCAACTACGGCGATCATTATTCGATCATTCTGAGCGGATCAGACGATGTCCCCGTCGACGTGGTAAGGCACGCCTTCCTGCATTTTCTGATCGATCCCCTGCCACTGAAGTATCCGCACGTGGTGGTGGTGAAGAGGCCTTTATTTGAACTTGCGGCAAAGGCGCCTCTGATGCCGCCTGCTTTGCGTGAAGATTACTTTGCGTGGTTTTCGGAGTGCATGGTAAAGGCCGTGGAATTGAAACTAAAGCATGGTTCACCAGGTGAAAAGGAAGCGGTGTTGCGGGCGGACGATAGCGCTGGCTACGTGATGGTACGGCCGCTGTTTGCGGCGCTGGCTGGATTTGAAAAGAGCGAACCATCGATGAAGATTTATTTTCCTGAGTTGGTGCGGGGGATCGACGTAAAGGCGGAGCAGGCCCGCGTAGCGGCACTGGTGTATGCGCGCGCGGGATCGCAGGAGCAGACGGAAAAGTTAAGCGAAGAGGACCTGACTAAGAGGCGCGGTGCTGCGGTGACCACGGTGCCGAATGATCAGGAGATGTTGAACGCGCTTACCGAGGGTGAAAAGCAGATTGCGGCGAAGAATGCGCGAGGAGCGGAAACTTCGTTCAAAGTGGTGTTGCAGAAATACCCCGATCAGATCCGGGCGTGGTACGGATTGGGATTGGTGGCGCTGCTGGATCACGATGGAGTACGTGCCAAGGATGTGTTTGGACGATTGACGACGGGGGAACACGCGGCGACGGATGATCCCATGGTGCTGGCATGGTCGCACGTGTATCTGGGCCGTGTATTGGAAGATGAAGGACAATTGGACCGCGCAAAGAATGAATATCGGGGAGCGTTGGAGGTTCAGGGAGCACCGGCGCAAGCACAGCAGGCTGCGAAGAGGGGATTGAGCGATCTAGAAACGAGGAAGCCGACGGAACGGCCCTAATAAATGAAGGAGATTGAGGGATGAACAACATGATGAAAGCGATGTGGACAGCCGCAATGTTGGCCGCAATGACGTTGGGAGGAGCCGCCGTGTATGGACAGGCGCCAACTCCGGCGCCGCCGACGAATCCAGCACCCCCGGCAGCGGGCGAGAAGTCGCCAGCACCCGTAGCGCCGCTGACGTTGGATGCAGCGCAACCGCCAGTGAGCGCGGAGGAAGACGCGGCGATGAAGGCCTTCCGGGATGCGTCGCTGAACGACTTGCCAAAGAAGATGCAGATTGGCGAGGATTTCCTGCAGAAATATCCGCAGAGCCGGTACCGCGCCGAGGTTTACGCATGGCAAGTGAAGGGATATCTGGCGGTCGGCCAAATCGACAAGATGGAAGTTGCGGGCGAAAAAGAATTGGAGCTGGAACCAAACGACGCACAGACGATGGCAATCATGGGATCGTCGCTGCCACGAGGGATGGCTGGCAATCTGACGGAAGAGCAAAAAACGAAATTGCTGGCCCAAGCGGAGGCCTATTCAAAGAAGGCGCTGGAATTGACACCGACGTTGCCGAAGCCGCCAGGAGTCACTGACGAGCAGTTCATCCAGGCAAAGAATCAAATACAAGCAATGGCGTATGGCGGACTGGGGCTGGTGGCGTTCCGGCGTGCGAAATTTGTCGATGCGATTCCGAATCTGGAACAGTCGGCAAAATACGACCCGAACCCCGATCCGGTGATTTATTTTGTTCTGGGAATTTCCAACGAGAAGGCCTCGCATTTTGAGGATGCGGTTACGGCGTTCACGAAGTGCGCAGCGATACAGAGTTCGTTGGCGGCGACATGCACGAAGGGAATTGAGGAAGCGAAGAAGTTGGGCGCGACGCAGTTGAGCGTGCCAAAGTAGAAGAGCCGATTGAACTGCAGTCGATGTGTGGACAAAGAGTATGCCGCGCGAAGAGGATGACCGGCTAGTGGAACGGCTCGGCTATGAATTCCGTGACCGAAGCCTGCTGGAACGCGCGTTGACGCATAGTTCGGCGGTGCCGGAATTGCGTCTGGCGCGCGGGGAAGAAATATCGTTCGAGGGCTCCGAAGTTCAGGACAACGAGCGGCTGGAATTCCTTGGCGATGCGGTGCTGGAGTTGTTGACGAGCGAATACCTGCTGCTCAATTATCCGGGATGGTCGGAAGGGCAATTGTCGAAGAGCCGGGCGCGAATTGTGAATGCGCATTCGCTGGAAATCAGCGCACGGCGGTTGTGCCTGGGAGATCACCTGCGACTGGGGCGAGGCGAAGAGAAGACCGGAGGGCGCGAAAAGCCGGCGCTGCTGGCGGACGCGTTCGAGGCGGTGGTGGCGGCGATTTATTTGGATGGCGGATTAAACCCGGCGCGAGAACTGCTATCGCGAACGGTATTTTTGCAGGCGCTGGAAACCGGAGAGAATATTTCAGAGTCTGACCGGAAGAGCGCTTTGCAGGAATTCCTACAGGGAAGAGGCGAACAGCCGGCGGAATACAAGCTGGCCGGGGAGAGCGGTCCAGATCACCAGAAAACATTCCTCGTGGAAGTGTGGGTGAAAGGCGAGCGGATGGCCAGCGCAGAAGGGAGCACGAAGAAAGAGGCGGAGCAGAAAGCGGCCCGCCGCACGCTGGAGAAGTTGGCCCTGGCGAAGGAAGAGAAAAAGGAAGAGGCGGAATCCGATGCCCGATGAAGGGATTTCGCCGGTGGAAGCAGTAGCGACGGCCGAGCCAGCGATTGAGGTAAGGTCGGGGGTGGCGGAAGAGCACCGCGCCAATCAAACGACAATTTCGGAATATCTGGAATCGCTGTTGGTGACGGTGATCCTGGCGCTGTTTGGCACCAGTTTTGTAGTGCAGGCGTTCAAGATTCCTTCGCCCTCCATGGAGAAGACGCTGTTGGTGGGCGATCACCTGCTGGTAAACAAATTTATTTTTGGCGGGCGCGGGCATTGGTATGACAAATTATTGCCATACCGGGAACTGCAACGCGGGGACATCATCGTTTTCAAGTTTCCGTATCAGGACCATCCCCATTTCGTGAAGCGGGTGATTGGATTGCCAGGAGATCACCTGAAGGTCGTGGATCAGCAGGTGTACATCAATGGGAAAGCGCTGATCGAACCGTACGTGGTGCACGATACGACGTTTGGGAATGATCCACTAAATTATTCGTTCCCGCCGGTGGGAAACCAGATATTTCTATCGCCGGTGCAGCCGGAATGGGCGCACGAAATAAAGCAATACATACAGGGTGACGAGATCGTTGTGCCTCCTGACAAATATTTTGCGATGGGAGACAATCGCGATCACAGTCTGGACAGCCGGTATTGGGGATTTGTGGATCGCGACGCAATCATGGGGCGGCCGTTCCTGATTTACTGGTCGGTGGAAGCGAATACCACGGATTACGGAGAAACATCGTTCGGGCAGCGAATTGTGGGGATCTTCGATACACTGCTGCATTTACCGGCACGGACGCGATGGTCACGCATGCTGCACACCGTGCATTGAGCGAATGCAAGAAGAGACAACTACACTTTTATCTGCTGGTCTGAGAAACTCCCAACAACATGAATCGCCTGCGGAAATTCGGAAAATGGGCTGCGTTTGCGGTGGTGCTGTTTGTCGCGGCACAGCTTGGCGCTTCGTTTGCATTGCGGACAAAGCGGATGCATGGGTACTTGATCGCACAATTGGAGCGAGCCTTCGGGCGGCCGGTGCAGGTCGGTGAGTTCTCTGTGCAACTGCTGCCGATACCACGGTTGGACATGGAAGGCATCACAGTTGGAGAAGACCCGGCGTTTGGATCCGAATATTTCCTGCGCGCGCAGAGCATGCAGGCCAGTTTGCGATGGACGGGTCTGCTGCGGGGCCACGTTGAATTGGGCACGATGAGTTTGACGAGACCTAGCCTGATCCTGGTGCGGAATCCCAGCGGGCAATGGAACCTGGAAGAATGGCTGCCCCGTCCGATGAATAGAGTGAGTGGCGGCGTCCCGGCTTACGGGCCGCAACCCTCCGCGAGTAGCAGCAATTACCTGCGAAAAATCGAGTTCGACGATGGCCGAATAAATTTCAAGACCGGCGATGAAAAACGGCCGTTCGCGTTTACGGAAGTTACCGGGAACGTGGAACAGACTGGGCCGGGACGCTGGCAATTGAAATTGCAAGCGAAGCCGTGGCGGAGCGGCGTAGTGCTGCAAACGGCAGGAATTCTGTACGTGCAGGGAGATGTGGCGGGAACGTCGGCGCGATTGCAGCCGGCGAAAGTACAAGTGCATTGGGACAAGGTGTCACTGGCGGATTTATCTCGACTGATCAGCGGAAACGATTTCGGAATCCGCGGCGAATTTGGGCTGGATGGAACGGCGAGCGTTGGGGTGGCGGAATCGGGAGAGGCCACTCCTGGGCTGGGCCAATGGAAGTACGAATTGCAGGCCCGTGCGGTGCAGGTACACCGATGGGACCTGACGGAGCGCAGCGATAATCCGAGAGTGAGGCTGCGATTGAAAGGCGTGTGGGATCTGGCGGCGCGAGAAGCTCGTGCGAAAGAGATGAGCGTGGATTTGCCGCATTCGAATATTCGCGGGACAGGACAATTCGGAACGACGGCGGATGCATCCTGGAGGGCGCAGATCGACTCGGCGGCGATCGAAGCGCAAGATGCACTGGCGTGGTATCGCGCCTTCTATCCGGACGTTGCCGAAGGATTGGCGGTAGACCAGTTCTTTACGGGTAAGGGAGCGGTGAGTGGATGGCCTCTGCGATGGGAAGAAGGCCGATTGTCGAGCGAAGGCGGAAGAGTACGCGTGCCGGGACTGACGGATGCAATTCGCGTGGGAGCAGTGCACGGCGAATTGCGCGGAAATACATTTCAGCTAGAACCGGTGCGAGTGATGCTGAGTGCATCAAAAAGCGAAGCGAGTGCCAGCGCGAAATCAGACAAGAGCCTCATAGGGCCGCGTGATTCACAGAATTGGACGGATATTCGGCTACTGCATGATATTTCGTTGAAGAACGGGTCGATTCATGTGGATGGACACGTCGATGAGGCCGCCAATTTCTTTAAAATGGCGTTGGCGATTGGAAAAACCGTGAATCACGGATGGGAGCTTGGTGGGGGAGTCAGTAGCGCAATTGAATGGGGGTGGCACGACGGGCTTTTTCGAAACGGACGATGGAACGGCTCGCTGCACTTTACGAAAACAGAACTGCAGGCGGCGGGACTGAATCAGCCGATCAAGTTGGAAGATGCAAGGCTGGAATGGAAAGCGGGCCAGCGAAACGCGACGATTACTTCCGCAGCCGCGTTTGGTGCAACGTGGTCGGGTACGGCTTGCGAGACGCATGCGGCGATTGATGGAGAGGTGCCAAGGTGGCAGTTCAAACTGCATGCCGATCATCTGGACGCAACGGAATTCGACCGCTGGGTTGGACCGCGCGCGCGGCCCAACTGGCTGCAGCGATTGTTACCTTCGCTGCTGGGAAATGCCAATCCTGGTGGCAAGCCTAGTGAACTGTTGCGGCGAGTGTCGGCGGAGGGAGAAATCACCGCGGACACGGTGAGTGTGGAAAAGATTAAATTGTCGAAGGCGAGGGCGCGCATCAGTTTGCAGAATTTGCAGTTGATGGTTCGCGACGCAGAGGCACAATGGGCCGGCGGAACGGTGCGCGGATCGATGCAGGCAGAATTTTCGGCGGCGCCCAAGTATGAAATTCTCGCGCAGATCGATCGGGCGAACCTGTCGCAATTGCCTTGGAAAGCAGGATGGGCGGAACGGTGGAATGGAACTGCTTCGGGTGCGGTGCGATTGACGACGGCGGGAGTGGGACGCGAAGAATTGTTGAATCAGATTGCGGGACGTGGAGATATCCAGTTCAAGAATGTCGAGTTTCGCGGATGGGATGTGGCCAGCAGTCTGGAGAGCGGGGCGCCGAAAGCGGGTATCTCCCGTTGGTCAAGCGGAGAAGGGGAATTTCTGGTGAAGGATCGTGGGTTGAGTTTTGAAGCGATTCAACTGGATGGCCCGCGAACGAAATTGTGGCTGACTGGATCGCTGGGATTCGCGAAGGAAGTTTCGTTGACATTTCGAGGGGCTCCATCGGACACAAGAGGAGTGGTGGTTGGTGGCGATGTGCGAGTACTGCAGTTGACTGGACCGCCGGAAACGCCGAAGGTGGCGGTGCAAACGGTGAGTGCTTCAAAGCCTAAGTCTTAGACGCAAGGATTTACGGAAAACAGGAGAATACGGATGAAGCGAATGCTGTTCGGCATGATTGCTTTTGTGATGATGTTTGCGGTGCAAGTGGCAGCGCAGCAGTCGTTTACCTTGGAGCAAGTATTGAGCGCGCCGTTTCCCGCGGACCTGATTGTTTCCAAGACGGGAAACCGGCTGGCATGGAGCGTGAATGAGCAGGGGCGGCGAAACATCTGGGTCTCGGAAGGTCCGACGTTTAGCGGGCGGCAGTTGACGAACTACAGTGCGGATGATGGTGCGGAGTTGTCGGAATTGGCGTTTACGGCGGACGGGAACGCAATCGTGTATGTGCGGGGAGAAGGAAAAGATTTGGCGGGTGATTACGCGAATCCGACGAGCAATCCAGCGGGCGTAGAGCAGACGGTCTGGCTGGCGCCATTTGGTGGCGGAACACCGGTGAAGATCGATGCAGGGCATTCACCGCGTCAGTCCGCGCAGGGAAAAATCGCCTATGCACGCGCAGGACAACTGTGGATTGCAGGCGCTGGAAATGGCGAGAGCGACAAACCGAAACAACTTGTGGTACGTGGAAAAAATCAGCCCGTGGATTGGTCTGCGGATGGAACGAAGTTGTTGTTTGTTTCCGACCGCGGAGATCACAGTTTTATTGGGATTTACGATTTAGCGGCTCAGTCGGTGAAGTTCATGGCGCCTTCAGTGGATTCTGACGGAGCTGCGGTCTGGTCGCCAGATGGAAACCGCGTGGCGTTCGTGCGCCAACCTGCGGTGCGCCGAGACACGCCGGAAGGATATTTCATTCAACCGGATCGTGCGCACCCGTGGGCAATCTGGGTGGCGGATGCGAAAACCGGCGAGGGGCGAGAGATTTGGAGCAGCGGCACGGAGATGCAGGCTTCCTATCCTTATATGGCAGGCGACACAGGTGGCGGGATATTGAGCTGGGTGGCTGATAATACACTGATATTTGCGAATGAGGCGGATGGATGGCAGCACTTGTACGCTCTGAAGGTGGACGGGGGAGCAGCGAAGTTGTTGACGCCTGGACAGTGCGAGGTGGAGCAGTGGTCGTTTGATGCCGGGCGGAAGAATATTGTGTTCAATTCCAATTGCGGCGACGTGGACCGGCGGCACCTCTGGACAGTGGGCGTGAATGGTAATGCAGCGCCACAAGAGTTAACGAAGGGCGCGAGTGTGGAATGGAACGGGGTGTACGCAGGAAATTCCGGGAAGATCGCGTACCTGGGATCGGACGCGACGCATCCAGGGCAAGTATTTGTGCGCTATGTTGGAGCGGATAAGCAAGCCACATTGGTTTCGCCGAAATTGCCGAATAGTTTTCCTGATAGGGAATTGGTTACTCCGCAACAAGTGATTTTCAAATCCGCGGACGGATTGGAAATTCATGGACAATTGTTTTTGCCCAGGAACCTGAAAGCCGAAGAGAATCGTCCAGCGTTGATTTTCCTGCACGGCGGATCGATGCGGCAGATGTTGCTTGGCTGGCATTACATGTTCTATTACTCGAACTCTTATGCGATGAATCAATTTCTGGCACTGCGCGGGTATGTGGTGTTGGCGATCAATTATCGGAGTGGAATCGGATACGGACGCGCATTTCGAGAGGCACCCGGAAGAGCGGGACGCGGAACGACCGAATATCAAGACGTGGTGGCGGCGGGGAAATATCTGCAGACGCGAAACGATGTAGATGGGAAGCGGATCGGATTGTGGGGAGGGAGCTACGGCGGATATTTGACAGCGCTGGGACTGGGACGTAATTCCGATCTGTTTGCGGCGGGCGCCGACATGCATGGAGTGCACGATTGGCCGACTGACAACTGGGAAGGGAAGAACATTTCGCCAGAGATGACGAAGTTGGCACATGATTCCTCTCCAGTGACGGCGGTGGAAACGTGGAAGTCTCCCGTGCTGTTCATTCATGGCGATGATGACCGCAACGTGATGTTTTCGCAGACGGTGGACCTGGTGGCGCGGTTGCGGGCCAAAGGCGTACATCTGGAAGTGTTGGTATTTCCCGACGAAGTGCATGATTTCCTGCTGAACGGGAATTGGATGAAGGCTTATCAGGCGACAAGCGATTTCTTTGACCGGCAATTTCAGATGCCGCAGAAATGAGGTTCAGTCGAATCATTGACGGCAGAAGGATGAGACTGTTTTGGGGCCCGGTTGGGATTGCATTTTTGGTGGTGTGCGCGCAAAACGGATTGTCGTCTCGCGAGAAGAACGCCAGGTTTGTGCCGTCGTTGCAGAAAGAGCAAAGCCTAGTTTTTGAAATTCACGGCCGTGTACAGCGGAAGGTGAAAACGGAAAGCCGCGTTGCGACGATTCTGAAACCGGCCGAAGAAAAGCAGGAGTTTTCCGGGCAATTGCACGTCAAAATCGCAGACGTGGGAGCGGAAAGCGGACGGCCAGTAATCCGTGCGAATGCGAAATTTGCGTATCCAGGGAGCCCACCGGAAGCGAATTCTGCTGCGAACAAGCGGTCAATAGAGTTCACGATAAGTGCAAACGGACAAGTCAGGAATCTTTCCGGATTCGACGATCTGGACCCTATCGAGCGAATGGCCTGGCAATTCTGGATTTCGCGGTTTGCGTTTGGATGGACTCTGCCTGGGGCGAATCTAAAGCGCGGCGAGAAATGGAAAAGCGAAGAGTCGGAAAATAACCCTGCGCCAATTGCCCGTCTGGTGTGGGAGCGGGAGACGACCTTTGGGGACGATGGAAGATGTCCGATGACTTCCACGGAAGCGTGCGCGGTGTTTTTTACCAACGCGGTGTTGAAGCAGAAATCATCGAGTAAGGACAGTACCCCAGAGGATTACAAGCTGCATGAATTAATAACAAGCGGGACGGCGACGGGAACGAACGAAATCTATACCACGATTTCTGAGAAGACGGGTATGGTGGTGCGCGGAACGGAAGATGTGCGGCAGTCGATGAATGTGGTGATTGCGAAGAGTGATGGATCGAATGGGGTGAAGTACACCATTGAGGCGGCGAGCCATTTCGAGATGGTGTTGGCAGAGGATGGGACTGGAGCGGGGCAGTGAGGTGTCGGAGTTGAGATCCTTCGGTTGCGGTCCGGCAAAGACGGACGGGCCTTCGTGCACGGTGATATCTGGCCCTCGAGTCCTAAATTTGCGTCGGAAAGCTAAGAGGGAAAGGCAAACCCAGGAGCACAGTCAGGAGTGACCGTGCCACAAAATGCAAATTTGACGGGCTTGGTATAATCAGTGTTTCGGCATTGACCGGCGAAGTTGCAGGAGACCCTGGGGATGGAATTCAAACTACATAGCGGATATCAACCACGCGGCGACCAGCCTGCGGCGATTGAGCAGCTTTGCCGGGGACTAGATGCAGGCGAGAAAAATCAGGTGCTGTTGGGCGTAACGGGATCGGGCAAGACCTTCACGATGGCCAAGGTGATCGAGCAGGTCAATCGCCCGGCGCTGGTGCTGGCACACAACAAGACGCTGGCGGCACAGCTTTATCATGAGTTCAAAAGTTTTTTCCCCGAGAATGCCGTGGAATATTTTGTGAGTTATTACGATTTTTACCAGCCGGAAGCGTACGTACCCGCCGCGGATATGTATATCGATAAAGAAGCGACCATCAACGACGAATTGGATAAATTACGGATGAGCGCGACGCGTTCGTTGTTCGAACGGCGAGACGTGGTGATCGTAGCGTCGGTGTCGTGTATTTACGGCATCGGCTCGCCGGAAGCGTATTACGGAATGCTGGTGATGCTGGAAAAAGGCTTTCAGACATCGCGCGAGGCGCTGCTGAGGCGGTTTGTGGATATGCAGTATGACCGGTCTGAAGATCTACGGCGCGGAACGTTTCGCGTACGCGGCGACATCATCGAGATCTATCCAACGTACGAGGATCAGGCGTACCGGTTTGAAATGTGGGGCGAGCAGATCGATACGATACGACAGATTGATCCACTGACGGGTGAGATACGCACGGGGCAGGAAAATCTCTCGCGCGTGACGATTTTTCCGAAGACGCACTACGTAATGCCGCAGGAACAGCGTGACCGCGCGATCGTAAGCATCCAGGAGGAATTGGGGTGGTGGAAGAAGGAGTTGGAGAAGCAGGGAAAATTTGTGGAAGCGCAACGAGTGGTGCAGCGCACGATGTTTGATATAGAGATGATGCGTACCATCGGGTATTGCCACGGGGTGGAAAATTACTCGCGGCATTTGAGTGGACGGTTGCCAGGGGAGGCTCCACCGACGCTGCTGGATTATCTGCCGCAGGATTACATTCTGTTTGCGGATGAATCGCATGTGAGCATGCCGCAGGTGCGCGGGATGTATCACGGAGACCGTTCACGGAAGCAGACGCTGGTGGATTACGGTTTTCGCATGCCCTCCGCGCTGGATAACCGGCCGCTGACGTTTGAAGAGTTTGAGAACCGACTGAACCAGACGATTTATGTATCCGCGACGCCGGGGCCATACGAATTGACGAAGGCGGGCGGCGTGATCGTGGAGCAAGTGATCCGGCCGACAGGACTGATTGACCCGCAGGTGGAAGTGCGTCCGGTGAAGGGGCAAGTGGACGATCTGCTGGAGGAGATTCGGATCCGTTCCGAGAAGAGTGAGCGCGTGCTGGTGACGACTTTGACGAAGCGAATGGCAGAAGATCTGAGCGAATACTTTTCGGAGATTGGCGTGAAATGCAGGTATCTCCATGCGGAAGTGGAGACGCTGGACCGCATCAAGATACTGAGAGATTTGCGCAGGGGCGAGTTTGACGTGCTGATCGGCATCAATCTGTTGCGCGAAGGTCTGGATTTGCCAGAAGTGTCACTGGTGGCGATTCTGGACGCGGATAAGGAAGGCTATTTGCGTAGCGCCACTTCGTTGATACAAACGATGGGTCGATGCGCTCGGCACGTGGAAGGCCGCGCGATTTTGTATGCGGACCGGCAGACGAAATCGATGAACGAGGCGATTGGGGAAACGAACCGAAGACGCGCGAAGCAGGAGGAGTACAACTCGGAACACAATATTACGCCACTGTCGATCATTAAGAGCGTCGACATGGAATTGGCGCGCATCGTTGAAGCGGACTACGTGACCATACCGCTGGATACGACGGAACTGGATGCGGCGACGGCCAACGTGAAAACGGAAGCGCAACTTGCGGAATTATTGCAGCAATTGGAAGGGCAGATGAGGGAAGCGGCAAAGAAATTCGAGTTTGAGAAGGCGGCGCAGTTGCGGGACCGGATCAAATCGCTGAAGCAGCAGGATCTGGTGGGGACATTTGGAAAAGAAATGGACGAGGCGGCCTCGGCTTAAGGCTTCGCTGCCGCGGATTGTACTGCGCGACGTAACGCGGCGCGTGCCAGCAAACGCGTGGAGTCCAGCGTGGGCAGAGGAGAATTTGCGTCGCTCATGATCAAGGGGATTTCGGTGCAGCCCAGCACCACGCCGTCGCATCCTTGCTCTTTCATTCGAGCGATAACCTGCTGGAAACATGCGACGGAATCTGGCTTGAACACACCGTAAACCAACTCATCCATAATGATGCGATTGATTGCATCTCGTTCGGCGGCGTTCGGGCGAACGCATTGGAGTCCCCGCGCGGTGAGTTTTTCCGGGTAGACCTCGCTCTCGACGAGCCAGCGAGTTCCCGTCAGGCCAATGCTGCGAAAGTTGCGTGCTGCGGCTTCGGTAGTGACGACTTCAGCGATGTGAAGCCAGGGTAGGGGTGATTGCGGTTCGACGTAGCGAAGTGCCTGGTGGATGGTGTTGTCCGGGCAGATCAGGAAATCGGCGCCGATTTTTCCGAGTTTGTTGGCGGAGGAGAGCATCAGTTCGCCAACGCCTTGCCAGTCGCCACGATTAATGCACTTCATGTACTCGGCGAGAGAGTGCGTGTGCATGGAGACTTCGGGATGATCGTGTGGGCCGAGTAACTGCGCGCCCTCGACGCAGATGGTTCGATAGCAGAGCGCGGCACCTTCCGCGGAGCAGGCAACAATTCCAATGTGCTGAGGCATGTCTGAGTTTACCCGGGTTGACCGAGAGTGTGCTACACCACGCCGCGGCGGAGATCATTCAGAGGATAGAATGTGCCACGCCAGAGGATGCCACCTTGGTTGAGAGTGATGATGGTGGAACGGATGAGCATGTAGGTGAAGACGAGCGCTGCGAGGGGCAATGTGAACGCGTAGAGGGGAGAGATGCGCATCACGGTGTCGACGCCGGCCAGGAAACCCAGTGGAACTAGTAGGGCGATAAGTGCAAAGAGACGCGGCCAACCGTGTGTGAAGATTACGCCGAGCGTGGGCGTGACATTGAAGGTGAGAAGCGCGATGACTTGAAGCACGACTTGGGAAACTTTGAATTGTGCTCCGGCAAAGAAATTTTTCTCGACACCGCGGATCACATTTGTGAGACCAGCATGCCAACGGACGGTCACTGAATCTGGCGCAATGGCCACGTCCGAGCGGAAACCACCAAGCTTAATGATTTTACCTAGTTTCACGTCCTCCAGGACTTCGAGAGCGAGTCGGCGATGAGTACCGCACGCTTCGTAGGAGGTGCGGCGGACCATCTGGAATGCACCGACGCCGACGTACGCGCGCGAATTTGGGTTGATGACACGATGTGGCTGAATGGCCAGATTGAAAGACATGCCAAAGAAAGAAATGAGCACCCGTTCCCAGAAGCCAATCATTTCCATGCCGACGAAAAGGGCTAGATGGTCGAGTTTGAGTGTGCGGATTAATGTTGCACAGCGGCGTAGAGTAGCTGAGTGGAAGCGGACGTCGGCATCAGTGAAGAGCAGCCATTTGCCAGTGGAAATTTCGTACGCTTTCTGGAGTGCGTGAGGTTTGCCCAGCCAGCCGGGAGGAAGATCGTTGATGTGAACGACCTTCAGGCGGGGATGAGTGGAAGCAAACTCGTCGAGGATGCGCGGTGTGGCGTCGGTGGAGCGGTCGTTGACGGCGATGATCTCGAGATTGGGATAATCGAGTTCGATGAGAGTGACGAGAGCCGTCGGCAGAGTTTCTGCTTCGTTGAGGGCGGCGAAAATCAGCGAAATACGCGGGCAATCGTCGTCATTGGCGGGTTCGAATGCTCTCAGCCAGGGGAGCCGGACTGCGCCGAAAACGGTTTGCAGTCCGAAGGTGAGCCAGAAGAGACGCAATTAGACCGAAAAAAATAATTCCAGCGATGTGCATGATTGGTATCGGACGGCAGCCTCAAGGTATCCTAGCATGGAAGAGAAAAGCGTTTGACGCGGACACAAGGGGAGCGGGATGAGTCGACTGCAAATTCCAATTCACAGCAGCAAATTGCCGAACGGATTACGCGTGGTGATTGTGCCTGACGCGACGGCGCCGGTAATTACCGTCGGAATCTACTACAAGATTGGATTTAGGCTGGAACCGCAGGGGCGCAGCGGATTTGCGCACTTGTTCGAACACATGATGTTCCAGGGCTCGGAAAACGCGCCGAAGATGCAACACATCAAGCTGATCAATTCGAGTGGCGGCGTGCTGAATGGATCGACGATGTACGACGTGACGAATTATTACGAGGCGGTGCCGTCGAACGCGATTGAGCGCGTCCTGTGGCTGGAAGCCGACCGCATGCGGGCCCTGAAAGTGGACGAAGATAATTTGCGGAACCAGCGCGATGTGGTGAAAGAAGAAGTGCGCGTGAATGTGATGAACCAGCCGTATGGAGGCTTTCCGTGGCTGGATATGCCTCCCGTGGCGTTTCGGAACTGGGCGAACGCGCACAATTTCTATGGGGATTTCGCAGACCTGGATGCGGCGAATCTGGTGGATGTGCAGAAATTTTTCAAAACGTATTACGTGCCGAACAATGCGGTGCTGCTGTTGCTGGGTGACATCAAGGTCGATGAGGGAGTGGCGCTAGCCACGAAATATTTTACGGGCATTCCAGCAGGGGCGGCGCCTCCGTTTACGGATTCAACGGAACCTGTCCAGAACGAAGAGCGGCGCGGGCATGTCGATGAGAAGTTTGGGACGCTGCCAGCGATGGCGATTGGCTACGTGATGCCGAAACGTCGCACCAGCGAGTGGTGCGCGATGGCGCTGCTGGATCAGGCTTTGCACGGTGGGCGCGTGGGAAGACTCTATCGCGAACTGGTGCTGGAGAAGCAGATAGCGGTGGAGGCGGATGGCGGGATCGACGATATTTTCGGCTACAACGGGCCGACTCAGATGACTACCAGGATTCTGCACAAGCCGGAGTATTCGAGTGACGACACGTTGAAGGCGTTTGACGCGGTGATTCGCGAGGTGCAGGAAAACGGAATCACAGAAGAAGAACTGCAGCAGATCAAAGTGAAATGGCGTTCGGATTATTTCTCAACGCTGGAGGGCGGGCGGGGCGGATACATGCCGCGCTACGGATTGATGCACCTGCTGGCGTGCTTCACGCTGTTCGACAACGAGCCGGCACTGGTGAACACGATACTCGATGGATTTCTGGCGGTGACGAGGGAAGAGGTCCACGCCGCTGCGAAAAAATATTTGCGGCCGGATAATCGCGCGATTGTGTTCCGCACGCCGCTGAAGACAGATGCAAAGGAGGCGGCGTGATGGCGACACTGACGACTGAGCTCTCTAATCTGGTTCCGGGATTGGCGCAGGAACGGCCGGTTGTCTGGCCGAAGCGTATGCGCGTGACCCTGCCGAATGGTTTGCAGGTAGTGCTGGCCGAAGCGCATTCGATCCCGAAGTTCCACGGGGAGCTGTATTTTAAGGCGGGGAATGCGCTGGTGGCGGACCGTTCGCCGAGTCTGGCGGAGATGACTGCTACGCTAGTGCGAACAGGAACGAGCAAGCGGACCAGCCGGCAGATTGAAGAAGACTTGCGACGACTGGGCGCGGATTTGGGAACGAGCGCAGGGCAGGATACCAGCGCCATTTCGTTTGCGGGATTGAGCGAATTCGCAGAGCCGCTGTTGCAACTGGTGGATGAATTGGCGCGCGAGGCTTCTTTCCCTGAAGCAGAACTGGAGCGCGAGCGGCGGCAAAAACTGGAAGAAGTGAAGCTGGAACGAACTTCTCCGGGATTCCTGGCGGGGGAGCGACTGCGCAAAATTCTATTTGGCAAACATCCGTACGCGGAGATTTCGCCGAATGAAGCGCAAGTGGCGGCGTACAAGCGGGAAGACCTTGCCGCGGTGTACCGCGAGATTTATACGCCAGAGAACGCGCTGCTGATGATGGTGGGCGATTTCGATTCTCAGGCGTTGCTGAAAACGATCGAAAAAGTGTTTGGTGGCTGGACAGGCAAGAAGCCCGAGGTGAAGACGGCAGCAGCACCACCGGAAGTGCACGGGCGGCTTGTGTATCTGGTTCACAATCCGGGATCAGTGCAGACGCAGATCCTGGCGGGTTGCCACGCGATTACGCGGAAGCATCCGGACTGGCTGCGGCTGGGACTGACGAACAGTTTGTATGGCGGCGCGTTCAATTCGCGGCTGGTGATGAATATCCGCGAGGACAAGGGCTATACGTACAGCCCGCGGAGCGCAGCGAACCCGCTGAAGCAGCACGGATATTTCACGGTTTCGGCGGCGGTGCGAAACGATGTGGTAGCAGCCTCGCTGACAGAAATATTCTACGAGATGGATAAGCTGCGATCGCTCCCGGTGCCGGATGCGGAGTTGGCCGACGCGCAAAATTACCTGACGGGCGTGTTCTCGATGGGATTGGCGACGCAGGAGGGATTACTGTCGCAATTCTCCACGGTAGAATTGAATGAGTTACCGGCAGATTATCTGGAGACGTACCGCGAGAAGATTCGTGCGCTGACTTCAGCGGATCTGCTGACGACGGCGAGGAAATATCTGGATTCAGCGAATATGCAGATTGTGGTGGTGGGCGATCGCGGACAGATTGAAGAGCAGTCGCGATTGTTTGGGGACCTCGAGGTTTACGACAACCAGGCGAAGCGAATTGGATGAGCGAATCCTGGTTTCATGCCGCCTGGGATACCAAGCCTGTCGGCTAGTGCAGGGATGAATTGGGTTTACTCCCTTTGTCGGCGTTGCTCGGAGTTGTGTTGATTGCGGTGCTCGTTGGAGTGGTGAACGGCAGCGGTACGAATGTACGCTTTCTGAAACCATGGCATGGCGTCTTCACGATAGCCCTCGGCGGACTAGTCGGGTTCCTGGGCTCTACTGGATTGCTAGGCGGGCTGAAGCACAGTGATGGGGACCTGAAGCGAGTCATTGCCTTCCTTTTGGCCGGGCTGGCCATTTCATTCGCGGGATCGTGCATGCTGGTCTGGGGAGTAGTCCGTGCCAGGCGGACGCGAGAGCAAAAGAGTCCTCAACAATAGTTTGAATCAACGTACGTTGCTTGCGGAGCATCAGCCCTGATTTTTGCAGACTGTAAGAGCGTCCTGTTCTGTTTTTTTTCATCCTTGCCCGTGTGTTTCGGACCTGTCGTCTCAGCCAAGAAGAAGCCGGCGAGTGGGGCTCAGGCGGCATCGGTGTCGGAGAACAAGGCGGCTCCTGCGAAGGGTGCGGCAGTGGCGAAGGTGCCGGTGACCCCCTAAGGTTAGTGAGGATGAGGAGCCGTAGGGATTGACGCGTGATGGAGCTCGGTTGGCGACCGCCTCAGAAGACGGTCCCTACAAGTGCAACCTAAAGAGAAAACCGCATCCTAAACTTCGAAGGGTGCGGCACCCGAAGAAAGTTCAAGCTAAAACAAATCGAACCACAGTTCACAGTCTGGAGTGACCCTGCCGCAAGATCTGCAGTTACAGTTTTTGGTGGCTGGGCTTTGGGGGCGCGCTTAGCTGCAAGGGGACCTGGTCGGCTATTCGGATTCCGTAGCCTTCGAGGGCGACTACTTTCTTCGGATGATTCGTGACTACGCGGATGTCTTTCAGGCCTAGGTCGATCAGGATTTGTGCGCCGATGCCGCTTTCATGTTGGACCATGCGCTGGCGGGCGGGTTCGCGATCGAGTTGACCGCGCGAGTGGAAATGAATCTGCGGCAGGGTGCCCGGAGTATCGGGCGTGTCGATGGAAAAGCCGCGGCCGGTGTGGTGCAGGTAGAGGAAGACGCCTCGGCCTTCTTCGGCGATTTTTTCCAAGGACTTGGCGACGAGGTCGGGGCAATCGCAGGCTAGCGAACCAAACACATCACCCGTGAGGCAGTGAGAGTGCACGCGGACGAGCGGCGGCGTGGGGCCGACAAGGTCTCCACGGATCAGCGCGATGTGCATGTCGTGATCGACATCACTGGAATAGGCGATCATGCGGAACTCGCCGAAACGGGTGGGGAGCACGGCTTCGGCTACGCGGCGCACGTAGCGCTCGTGGTTCATGCGATAGCGAATCAGGTCCGCGACCGTGAGCATTTTGAGGTTGTGTTCGCGGCAAAATTCCAGCAATTGCGGCACACGAGACATGGTGCCGTCTTCATTCATAATTTCGCAGATCACGCCGGAAGGATTCAGGCCGGCGATGCGCGCGAGGTCGACGGAGGCTTCGGTCTGGCCAGCGCGGACGAGCACGCCACCATTGCGCGCGCGCAGCGGGAACATGTGTCCGGGACGCGCGAGATCCTGCGGACGCGTTTTGGGATCGATGGCGGTGAGCACGGTGATGGCGCGGTCGGAGGCGCTGATGCCGGTGGTGACGCCGAGCTTGGCGTCGACAGCTTCGGTGAACGCGGTGCCGTGCACGGAGGTGTTAATCGCGGACATCAGCGGAAGATTCAGTTCTTCGCAGCGCTGCTCGGTGAGCGCCAGGCAGATGAGCCCGCGGCCGAACTTGGCCATGAAGTTGATGGCTTCGGGAGTGATTTTTTCGGCGGCCATGGTGAGGTCGCCTTCGTTTTCGCGGTCCTCGTCGTCGATGAGGACGATCATGCGTCCCTGGCGAATTTCTTCGACAGCTTCTTCGACGGTACAGAAAGCGTTAGAGGTCGGAGTCATGGGAGTTTTCCTGTCTCTAGTATACCTATAGTCGAGATGATGGGTGGAACGGGGGCACTCGTGGATGAGTCCATGATCCCCAGCAATTCCAATCACGATGTGGGCAAGCCAAGCCCCCGGAGTTTGGAAATCGCGAGAAGCGTGATGCTCAGCGAAGTCACGAACGCGGCCAAAGCGGCAATGAAACCGCGGTCTACACCGGTCTCGGCAATCGTCCGTGCCGTGAAGTCACCCGCAATACCCGTCCACCAGTAAGCGAACAGACCAATGTCCATCAGAACGTGGCCAACCATGCCGGGAATGAGCGATCTGGAGGACCAGGCAAGCAGTCCGAGTAGTAAGCCAGCGCCAAACACGATGGGGACCATCGCCGGTGATGCCCAGGATTGGTTGAGATGAATGATGGTGAAGAAGAGCGAAGAAAGCAGAATGGCGATCGGAGCACGATGGCGCTGTTCAATCGGCTGCTGGAGGTAACCGCGAATGCCGGTCTCTTCGCAAATCCCGGCCGATATGGCAGAGATCAGAACGGCTAACCACTTGAAGCACTGAGACGGGAGGAAAGAAAGATCGTATCCGTGGCGAAACGCTGCGATCGGAAGAGGCACCACGCGAAACAACAAAACAATTGAAGCATGAATTGTCGCGGCAAAGAAGATCGCAGCAACCGTGCCCCAGCACCACTGTTTGAGCGAGAGTTTTTTGTTTCGGAATGCTGCAGAGCGGATGGGTTTCGTCGAGCGGGGCGGGCCTGCACCGCCGGTCCACCAAAGAAAGAAGAGAAGAAATAGCACCTCGGCCAATACAGCGAACGGCGCGCCGAGATTAAAAAGCAACACTGGCCATACATTGATGGCGATGAGTGTAAGGAGCAGGCCAGAGATTATGGCGCGGAGTGAAACGGGCAACTTCTCCCAAATACTGGGTGCTCGACCAGCCGTTCTGCCAGGGGACCCGCCGGTAGGCATGGATGCCCTCCACTTGGCGAGGACGGTCTCGACTTACTCGTGCCCGCTTACAACTAGCTACGCAGCTAGAGGGCAGAAGATTACCCGAGACGTACGGAGCTGAGTTGAAACCTGCTTCGTCAATCGCTTATTTGAGCGTGTTGCCGGGGCCGCCGACTGGATGCAGTCGCGGGAGGCGTTCATCGACTGGCGGCAGCGGGGGAAACGCGGCGTGAGGTTCGGTCTGATACCAGTAGGCTACGGAGAAAAAATTGTCGGAGCGGACGTTGGCATGGCCGTGCTCGATGGAGGCCTTGAATGATTTGGTGAAGGTGATGGGGGAATCGAGATGGAAGCGGTAGAGTGAATAGCGGCTGCCGGCTTTCTCATCCCCAACGATTACGGGAGCGCCGAATAGCTGATACGCGAAGGGCTTGCTGGCGAAATCATAAGCGCCGAGGAAATAATCTTCGGTGCCGGTGCCGGTGATGACAGGATCGGGCGCGCCATCGACGAAAAACATGTCGTCGCCTTCGCCAAACCAATAATCCTGATTCTGCAAGACGGACATGGTGACGCCGACGAAGTGTCCACGGCCGGTGGCTTCCAGCCAGAGGTAATTGTCCTCGCCACGCAAATTCTTCTTGTTGCTGATGACGTCGTCGCCGTTGTCGGTCCAGGGAGTGGTGAGCCCGTGCGTGGGAGATTGTTGATGATATTGCGCGTGGAAGTAGAGCGTGTCGGCGGGCAGCGGTTTGTTGAGGGCCTGGTAATCGATGTTGAAGTAAAAAGCGTCGACTTTGTCGTGGCCCATGTTGCTGACGGTGATGCGCGCGTGTCTCTGGAACGGCATCGGGAAGAACGAGTTGAGGCCTTTGTTGGGAGCTACGGCGAGGGGAGCGGATTGATAGGTGTAGTATTCGCCGAGTCCCAGACCGAAGAAATCGCCGAGAGGAGTTTCGACGCTGGGCGTGGTTTCGCCATCCCAATACATGCGCAGGACGATTTTTTTGAGGTGGTAGGCTTCGTCATCGGCGATGGTGAACCAGATGTGGGTGATCGTGCCCGGGCCGTTGTCGTCGAGGAGAGTGAGTGTTTCCCCGGGAGGGATCGTGCGCATGTCGGCGTTGCCGCCGGAACGGTCGAAGCTGGAGGAACGCCTCAGCGTGTAGTTGCGCGGCTCGGGAAGAGAAGAAAGCCAGTCTTGGGATTGTGCGAAGCAGAGAGTGGTGGCGATGGTGGAAAGAGCGAGCGCGAACAAGAGGGTGCGAATGGCGAAGGATGTTTTCATGGTGATCCTTTTTTTTGTGAGCGATTGTTAGCAGCATTGTTTAGCAAGAATGGGTTGGAAGCAAGGACAGGATAGCGCAAAGGCGAAAGTAACGCAGAGGCGCAGATTTCACAGATCAGAGAAGGAAAAGGCTCCACCCTCAAAAGGCGAGAGTGGGGCACCCGCAGAAAGACCAGAGGACCGAGGAAATCCGGAAGGCCGAAGAGACTACTTGTGTGCTTGTTAGCGGAGGAATGGGAGAACGAAGTGGTAGAGGCCTGCGCCTAGAAGGGCGGCGCCTGGCATAGTCAGGACCCAGGCCCAGACGATGCGGCGGGTGACGCCCCAGCGAACGGCGGTGAGGCGGCGGGAAGCACCTACACCAACGATGGCACCGGTGATGGTGTGCGTGGTGCTGACGGGAATGCCGAAGTGGGCGGTACCCATCAAGGTGAGCGCGCCGGCGGTTTCCGCGGCAAATCCGCCAAAGGGAGTGAGCTTGGTAATGCGCTGGCCCATGGTCTTGATAATGCGCCAACCACCGGCCATGGTGCCGCCACCCATAGCCAGGTGGCAGCAGATGATGACCCAGTAATGAACTTCGTAGGTCTTCATGAGGCCGCCGGCAACCAGTGCAGCAGTGATGATGCCCATCCCCTTTTGCGCGTCGTTGGTGCCGTGACCGAGGCTGTAGCCCGCCGCGGACAAGAGTTGCAGTCGTCGGAACCATTTATCGACTCTTTTAGGTCGCTGATCTTTCACGATCCAGGTGGTGATGATGGTGACGACAATGCCGACGATCATGCCGAGGACGGGCGAAAGAAAAATAAAGAGGACTGGTAATTTCCACCCGCTGAGGATGAGCGTTTTAAATCCGGCATGGGCGACTGCTGCGCCACCGTAGCCACCCATGAGGGCGTGAGAAGAGCTTGTGGGAAGGCCCAGGGTGAGAGTGATCAAATTCCAGACGATGGCGCCGAGAAGTCCGGCGAGAAGAACTTTTTCATCGACCATATCGATGTGCACGAGGCCCTTGCCGATGGTTTTGGCGACGGCGGTGCCAAAGACAAACGCCGCGATGAAATTCCAGAACGCGGCCCAGAGCACGGCGCGGAAAGGAGTTAAAACGCGAGTTGAAACGACGGTGGCAATGGAATTAGCGGCATCGTGCCAGCCATTGGAAAATTCAAAGGCCAGTGTCAGGAATACGGTGATGAGTACGAGAGTGAATCTATCCACGGGGATCAGGCGTTCTTCAAGATGACGCTCTCGATGACATTGGAGACATCTTCACATTTGTCGACAGCGGTTTCGATAACTTCAAAAATTTCCTTCCACTTGATGATCTGAACTGAATCTCTCTCTTCCTCGAAAAGCTGGGCGATGAGGGTGCGGCAGATGCGGTCGCTCTCATTTTCCAGGCGGTTGATTTCAATGACGTGCTGCAGAGCTTTGTCTGGCGATTCCATTGCATGGATCGCGGAACTGAGCTCGCTAGTGGCGGAAGCGAGGACTTTGGCCAATTCGATCGTGCCTGCGCGAATGGCGTCGACACGGTACAGAACGAAGCGGCTGGCGGCGGCGTCGATCAAGTCGATGACATCGTCCATGGTGCTGCAGAGTTCGTGGATGTCTTCGCGGTCGAACGGCGTGATGAATGTGCGATTGAGCTTACGGAAGATCTGGTGAGTGATTTCGTCGCCGTTATGCTCAATGGCCTTGATAATCTGAACCTGTTCGGGCACGCCAGTGTAATGCTCCAGCATCTTGGTAAAGGCGTGGGCGCCGGAAACGATATTCTCCGCCTGCTTCTGGAAAAGGACAAAAAAATCCCCATCATGGGGCATGAACCGTTGTAAGAATCCAGGCATGTGACTCGCTCCCCCCTGAGGAGCAAGAGTGTGGCGAGAAGAGTTTAGCGGAAGGGCGGCGGGGGAGGCAAGGACGCGGGACCGCAAGAACGGTGAAAAGACGCGAACTCACTTTCTCTACAATCGAAGTCGCAACTTGAATCATTCCAATGACTTAACCGGATGCTTGAAGCTGCAATATGCAGGATTCGCCTGTTTTTCTCCCCGTGCTAGGCACATTCCGACGAACCCACGGCCGATGTTTCCTGTAGAGATTCTGCATCAAGCAGCTTGGCGATCACGTCAGCGGCGGTATAGGTGGACTGGCCCGGCGGAATGAACGCGGGGATTTCGGTGAGGTCGTCGCCGGAAGTGACCATGCCGCTTTCCACGTATTTGCCGTTGGCCCCGCGTACTTGGGGAATTCCAATGTTCGCCAGCAAGGCGTTGCAGAGGCACTTTCTTCCCACCGTGGCTTCTTCCTGCCCGCCCTTGGAGAGGTACACACTGACGGGTTCTGCGGCGCAGCGATAGTCGATCGAGCCTTCTTCGGTGCGATAGGATTCGCGGAGATAGCCCAGATCGCAGATACGCGGCCGGGCCAGGTAGACCTCAGAATCGGAGAGGGTGCCTTCAAGTAGTGCAGCTTTGAACGGATAACCGGTGGGCGAAGCCGAAGGGTCGGTAAAGATTTGTGCATCGCCAGCGACAGCTTTTTTCAAGAGAGCTTGTTTGTAATCCTCGCGCAGTCCCGATTCCGCGCAGTAAGCGAAAGCGGTGCCGACTTGCACCCCGGTCGCGCCGCTAGCCAGTGCTTCGCGGAGCTTGTCGGCGGTACCGTAGCCGCCTGCGAGCCAGAAGGGGAGGCCAAGTTCACCTAGTTTTACGAGATCAACGACGTCGCGTTCACCGTAGATCGGCTCGCCCAGGTCGCTGAGCTGCATTTTTCCGCGTGGCGGGGCGTTGTGGCCGCCGGCTGTGGGTCCTTCGACGATAAAACCGTCGACTCTTCCATTTGCGCGCTTCACGAGAGTGGTCGCCAAAGTGTTCGAGGCGACGATCGCCAGAAAGTGTGGACGCGAGAGCGGAGGGAGCTCGAACTCCATGAAATCCCGCGGCGCAAAGTGCATGGTGGTGTCGTCGCCATTCTGAGCACCGACAACCTGGAGTTCGTAGGAAGCGGGTTGGTGATTGGCGAGGGAATCAAGAACACCGGGGATCTTCAGCGGGATACCCGCGCCCATCAGGACGTAGGCGACGCCGGCAAGCATGGCTCCATAAATCGACGGAAGATGAGGGATTTGTATTTTTTCGAGGAAATTGATGCCCACGGGATTGCCGTGGCCTTCACGTGCCAGAAAGACTTCAACGAAATTGGCAACGACGCACAGTTCGATGGTTTCGCGCGGACTGTCTTTGGAATGCTTGGTCAGGACTTGGAAGGGTTCGTTTTCAGCTTTGCCACCAGGGACATAATATTTTTCCCAGATTCGCTCCGTCATTTTGTGAAAAGGAAAATGGTCGAGGCCGCGCCGCATGTGGCCGCCGGGATCGCCGTTCTGGAGTCGCCTGGCGAGGATGTGGTCGAGGGCTGTGCCGGAGACCACACCGAGCTGACCGAGTCGTGAAACGGTTTGGGCGAGCCGCCAATTGGAGACTCCGGCCCCCATGCCACCCTGAATAATGAATGGATGTTTGGTCTTCATAGTTGTTTTGTCAAACCGCGACGAAGATAGAGAAGCAGATCCTTTCCGGAAACAGGCGCGACGATCGGCGAGGAGATACAGAGTAGGGGCTGTTGCCTACCTCTCATGCACGGTTTCCGACGCGAAGAAGCTACACACGTTCAACATTGCGACGAGTCGCGGATTAGGCCGATTTCCTCGTAGATTCTCAATCGGGAAAACTTCCGGTCTGCACGTGGATAGGAGCGACGACTTACTAAATTTAACATACAACGCATCCGCGCGGCGACTGCACATTTGGAGCAAAGCACCGAAATGCAGCAATCAGAACGGAATTGCGGCTTCGTCATGGCACCAGCATGCAACGTTGCCAAGGCTCAAAACTGCAAAATATTGGACACTTTCGGTTCTTGATAGCCGGAGGCGGCCGAGTCCAGGCGTTATGGCTTTTGTGGTGGTTGGGCGGAAGCCGCAGGGCTGGCCCGCTTCAGAGATCGCAGGTGCCACCAGCCGACTGTCACCGCGACCAGGAAGGCAACCAAGCCGGCAATTCTTCCTTGCGCTTGCGGGTCGCCCGTGTGCAGAATCGCGCCGGGAATGAGGAAGACAAGAACTGTCACCAGGAATGCGATCACCATGCGAACAAAGGTTTGTAGTTTCTTTGGACTCTTAAAGATCAGATAGATTATTGCCACAATGAGAAGAAGCCCAAGAGGGCTGGCCGCTGGCTGGGAAGTCTGCATGACACGCCCCTATTGTCTGAAATAGATTGGCCCGAGTATCAACTGGAATTGCCGCTACTATCTGCCGAACCTGTTTTGCAGTCAAGCAAGACCTGTCTCTGCATGGCAACCTTAGGGCATTGGGCAGTGCATTCATTGCGATCCACTTGTTCTGGCCACTCACATGTGCACGAAATGGACACTTCTGACGCGCTCATTAGCCGGAAAGTCAAAAGTTAGTTTATTGAAAGGTTTTGACGCAAAGAGAGAGCAGGAAGATTGGTTGACTTGAATGGAGTGAACCGATAAATTGCCGAAACCAGCGGGAAGGAACGCAGAAGCAACTTGTGCGGTTACGTCTCGGTTCAAAAATCAACGCTCCGGGGAGTTTGAGGGAAACTCCCGGAGCGTTGTGGCAGGGCACTGGGTGGACGGGCAGAGGCGGCGGTCAGAAGAGGGTGGGTCGGGGATTGATAGTGCTCATACGAGCTGCGATATTTCGATTGGCGCGTCTCGCGTCAGCCAGCGCGTAGATTGCGACCATGGCGATACCAGCTAACAGGGAGACGAGCAGCCAAAGTTGGACAGTAGCCCACTGCGAAGTGTTGGCATCCTGCTTTGCAGTCGGCCCGGAGATCAACGCGCTGGCACTGATGGCCAGATTATCCGTTGCAAAAGAGCTTGAATTATTGGCAGTCGGCGCTGGAGCTGGGGATGGGCTCGGCTGAACATTCGCACTGACGTTGGCACTGTCGTTCCAGGCGGTATTCTCGATTTCCTGAGCCTGCACGGAAGCGGTGAAAAACAGAGCCGCGGCTATTCCGATCACAATCGAATTTATCCAGATAATGTTTTTCATTTTCATTGACTACCCCCTTGGTTCGTCCCCTGGCCTGACGACGCGGAAGTCATAGGCAGGCGAATTGCCAATCGGAGCGAAAAACAGAAACGCGCACGAAGAATTCATAAGCGCCGGACAAAGAATGAGTTGCGCGAGGGGAGAAAAAATCACAAGGAACCATTCGGGGTGAATAAACCATCAGGGGTAAAAGTTTGACCATGATGGGGTTAATTTCTAACCTCTTCTACGGTTGCGAAGGTGGAAAAGTCACCGCGGCCAGCCTGCCACAATTTTACATAGACGCCGAAAGCGGACCCTGTTCTTTGGGACAAGTTTGCGAATAGACAAAAAAGGGGAGACGGAGCCGGGCGCAGAAACTTTTTGGGCTACGCTGGGTTCAAATCCGAATCAAGGTACTGGGCTAGACGGAAGCTCACCAGACCAAAGGTTACATGTCTGGAATTCCTTAGGAGAGGAACAATCTGATGGCTCGTGCGGCAAAAATAGTTTGCGTGATTCTTTTTGTTTTCGGCGCCTTGGCAATACCGGCGGCCACGCAGGCGCAAATTTCCGTTGGTGTGGCGATTCACGTCGGGCCTCCAGCGTTGCCAGTGTACGCGCAGCCGGTTTGCCCGGGAGTGGGTTACATCTGGACGCCCGGTTATTGGGCCTACGGACCGGACGGCTATTTTTGGGTCCCCGGCACGTGGGTACTGGCGCCGACGCCCGGATATCTCTGGACGCCAGGGTATTGGGGTTGGGGCGGCGGAGGATACTTCTGGCATGCGGGGTACTGGGGACCACACGTTGGTTTCTATGGCGGAATTAATTACGGATTTGGATATTCCGGTTCTGGATTCTACGGCGGCGAATGGCGTGGTGGAGTGTATCACTACAACACGGCCGTGACGAACGTGAACACCACGATTGTGCACAACACCTATAACAACACGGTGACTAACAACAATACGACCGTGAACCGAGTCAGCTACAACGGCGGAACGGGCGGCGTTACCGCGCAACCGACGGCAGTGGAACAGACAGTGGAGCGAGAGCGACATGCGCCTCCCACGGTACTGCAAACGCAACATCAGCAGGCCGCCAGCTCAAATCGCTCGCTGTTGGTTTCGGAAAACCATGGCCAACCCGTCGTTGCTGCGAGTGCAAAACCGGGAGTATTCAAGGGGCCGGGAGTCGTACCGGCTCGGCCAGTTTCGGAAAACATGGCGAATGCAAACGCAAATCATCCCGGCACGAACGGCGGCAAGGCTGCTGCGATGCAGAACGACCGTCCGCCCAGTGCCAGGACAAATACCGCGGCGACCGAGAACGCGACAGGCCACACGAACGGAAATCCGAATCGCCCGAACAGCACGGAGATGAATCATGCACACTCGGCGAACGGACAAATGAATACCGCTCACCCCAATACGATGCCGAACAACACCGCGCACACGAACACCGCGCATCCGAATGCTTCGCATCCCAACAACCCGAACCAGAATGCGCCACATCCGCATGCGGAACATCCGCCTCAGCAGAGCCATCCGCAGGAGCAGCACCCCGGTGGCGGACATCCCGGTGGAAGGGGACGCTAGGAATCACGCAAGTAAAAACTTGAATTGGCAGAAAGCTCCCGGGATGATGTGAGCCATCACCACGGGAGCTTTCCATTTATGATCGTGACCACAAGCTACGAAAACATACCTGGGCAAGGTGGGGTGCTGCGAACTTTTGTAGCTGCGCCGAAAGTTGAAGGCATCTACCCAGGGATTTTGTGTTACTCGGACATTTTTCAGCTGACGGGGCCGATGCTGCGCGTGTGCACTCGGCTGGCGGGATATGGCTTCGTTGCAGCAGCACCGGAAATTTATGGACGGATCGAACCTCCGGGCACGGCAATTGCGTTTGATGATGCAGGGCGAGAGCGCGGAATGGAAGACGCGGCGAAGATGCCCGTGGCGTACTTCGATGAAGATGCTCGAAGCGCGCTGGACTGGTTGTCGAAGCATCCGAAGGTGGCTAAGGGAAAACTTGGCGCGATGGGATTTTGCATCGGAGGTCATTTGGCATTTCGGGCCGCGCTGCAAGCGGATGTTCTGGCCAGCGTCTGTTTCTACGGAACAGGGATTCATAACGGAAAGTTGGGAAAGGATGCGGATGCGGGTTCGCTTGCGCGCGCCAGAGAAATTCGTGGTGAACTGCTGATGGTGTTCGGAGCGAACGATCCGCACGTGCCCAGCGATGGGCGAGAGATTGTCGAACTGGGGTTGCGCGTTGCCGACGCGCGATACCGGTTATCTCTTTATCCCGCGGAGCACGCATTTATGCGCGATGAAGGCCCGCGATTTGATCCGGAGGCCACAGACCAGGCGTTCAGCGAGATGATTGCGACGTTTCGAAGAAGGTTTTGATCTGGAACAAATCCTCCGTCAGATCGGTTGAGATCCTTCGGGTGCAGGAGTCGCGCATCTCAAGATGACACCGGTTTGTTGAGATTCCTGAGAGTACGGTCTTAATTTTTGAATCGCTGCAGGAGTGTCTGGAACCGGGGATCGTTGCGAAGGGAAACAAAGGAGGGACTGGCGTTGACGGCGGCGAGATCATGGAAACCGCGGTCAAACGCCTTCTCAAGAGTGCCGATAGCTTTTTCTTTGTCACCAGCGCCGGCATAGTAGGTGCTCAACCAGTAGGTATCCATCATGCTTTTGGGTTGGCCACGCTTGAGGATGGTGGCAATCGCATCCGTGTAGCGACCTTGAGCCGCGAGCGCCTGAGAACGTCCAAAATCCGCTGCACTGGATTCTCCAGCGACTTCTTCGCAGCGATCGAAAGCGGCCATGGCTTCCGTGTACCGGCCCTGAAGATAGAGGGCACGACCGAGGTGATACTGCGCGTAGATCAGAGCCGGGTTGAGGCGAATGGCTTCACGCGCAGCTTTTTCCGACTCGACCGGTTCAGGCTGGCGTCTGGTAAGCAAGGGCCCACGACAACTGGTCCCAGGCAAGTGCGTTATCGGGTTCCTCCTGAATGGCGATCCGTGCTTCGCGCGCGGCATCGGAGTATTCGTAGTTCTCGCCATAGGACCGAGAAAGAGCTACATGGGCCTCGGGAAGTTGTGGATCGATGGCCAAGGCCTGCTTGGCGAGATCGGCAGCGCGTTTCTTGTGAGCGGGATCGGGATCGACGTCGCGATAGTAGTAACCCTCAACGTGTGAGAGACCGGCGAGAGCGGGAGCGTAGTTAGGGTCGAGCTTTAGAGCAGCTTCAAAATGTTTGCGCGCAGCTTCGAGCGATTGAGTTTGATCTTCGCGAGCAAGAAGCGACCTGCCAATGAGGAATTCCTGGTAGGCCTGAGGGTTCTGCGTGTATCGGCGCTGGACGGCTTGTTGTTCCTGCGGGCTTAGATGAAGGTTCAGCGCCTCAGCAATTTTGAGTGCCGTTTGCTCTTGAAGTGAGAAGACATCTTGCAGGGTTCCGCCGAAATCGTCGGCCCAGGTTTGAAAACCGGTGGTGGAATCTATTAGTTGGACGTTGATCTTTACCTGATTACCCGCTTTCCGAACGCTGCCTTCCAGTAAGTAACGCACGCCAAGTTGGTGACCCTTTTCAGTGGCGGTGGCAGCTGAACCCTTTAGCACGGCAACCGCGGAACGAGGAGCGACATCAATTCCCTGAATTTTGGATAGCTTCGTTGCTATTTCGTCGGCCATTCCATCGGTGAGGTAGGCACTGTCTGGTTCCGAACTTAAATTCTGTAATGCAAGTACGGCGATGGATGGACGCGCTGTGGTTATTGCGGCAGGCGACGGGGAAGACTTCCTGGACCAGAGGAAGCCAGTGATAGACAGAATGGATACGCCGAGGATCGCGCCAAGGGTAAACGAATCTGCGCTTTGAAGGACCGGTGCCTGCCACTTTTGCCGTTGAGACTGCCACTGGGCGTGAATCTGTGTCGCGTTTCAGGCGCGCTAAATCCGTGCGCATCTCGGCGGCGGATTGATACCGGAGTTTGCGATCTTTTTCAAGAGCCTTCTGGATAATCTCCTCGAGTTTTGGTGGAACGCTGGGATTCAGGCGAACCGGTGGCACCGGCGGGCGCTCCAGGATGGCGCTGAAAATAACCGCGCTGGTGTTGCCAGGGAAGGGCATTGCGCCCGTGCTCATTTCATAGAGCACGGAGCCAAATGAAAACAGGTCAGAGCGCGCGTCGAGTTCTTTGCCTTCGGCTTGCTCGGGTGACATGTAGGCGATGGTGCCGATGGTGGTGCCGGGACTGGTCAGAAAAGCGTCGGTTGCCGCGGTAGCTTCCTGAGTATCGCCGGGCGCACTCATTTTGGCGAGGCCGAAGTCGAGAACTTTCGCGTGACCGCGCGCGACAACAAAAATGTTGGCGGGCTTGATGTCGCGGTGAATGATGCCCTTAGAGTGAGCAGCATCGAGGGCGTCGGAGATTTCTATGCCGAGGTCGAGGATCTGCTCAAACGGAAGTGGCCTGCTCTGGATCAAATGCTTGAGCGTCTGGCCCTCAAGAAATTCCATGGCGATGAAAACGCGGCCATCCTGCGATCCAATTTCGTAAATGGTGCAAATGTTGGGATGATTCAGCGCGGAAGCGGCGCGGGCTTCACGGCGAAATCGTTCCAGAGCCTGCGGATCCTGAGAAAGGTCGTCGGGCAGGAATTTGATAGCGACCGGCCGGCCTAGTTCCGTGTCTTCCGCCTTGTAGACAACACCCATGCCCCCGCCACCGATTTTTTCGAGGATGCGGTAGTGGGAAAAGGCCTGTCCAATCAGCGAAGAGGAATCCGACATTAGCGGGACATGTTATGTGGTAGGAGGAGGCAAGTCAACGAAGACACTTGTATCGCTTCCTTTGCAACTTCACGCCGCCCTTGATGCGGGTAGTTCAATGTGTCGTCGTGGACAGGACGTTGCGTAATACTGTGAATGCGTTACGCCAGGATTAGAGTGTGTCGGGGTGGAGCAAATAGTGCCACAACCTTTCGTCTTCGGCATCATCGTGACGCGCAGCAGACTTGACCAAGAAGAAGCCGACATAGGTCGTGAGACTTCCGCCAACGAACAATACAAGAAGGGCAGTTAAATGCATTTTTTACTTCCTTTGTTTTGCCGTGAGCGACGGCGGACTTATCTTCGTCGATTGCAAACATCCCAGGAGGAAGAGCCTCAAGGGAGTCTCCTGCGGAAACCTGAGAACAGAAACAGGCTGTGCCAAACGTGGATTACTCTATAGGGTCCAATCCAGTAGTTTTGTGACGACGCGCACGCTTCTTGCATACTCTCTGTGGTTAGCGGGTATTTGCGTACCATTAGCCACTTGGCCGGTAACGTTTATCGGGACCTAATACGATTTCTGCCGGGTTTGGGGTACACTCTCGTGCGCGGTAGCTACGTGGCAACCCTGATTTTAGCGTTTTTAGCAACACAGCTCGGCTACTTGCGTGCGACTAGAGCCCACAGATGTTAACGCCTGAACGCTGGCAGAAGGACCGGGACATATTGGAGCAGGCGCTCGAGCTCGCCCCTGATAAGCGCTCGCGTTTTCTGGACGTAGCCTGTTCTTCCGATCACACTCTTCGTCGCGAAGTGCAATCGCTGCTTTCTGCCGACGATCAAGCCCGCTCCAGCTTCCTTGACTCGCCGCCGCTTGTCCCAAAGACCCTAATGCCGGGAGCAATTCTCGGCGATTACGAAATACTCTCCCAGATCGGCTCGGGTGGCATGGGCGTGGTGTACCGTGCCCGCGACACGCTTCTGGGCCGCGATGTCCTCATTAAGGTTCTACCTGCGCATCTCTCCTCCGACCCCGATCGCCTTAAGCGTTTTGAACAGGAGGCGAAGTCTGCTGCCGCGCTCAACCATCCTAGAAGCTATTTGGCTCTGTTGACATCCTCGCAACCACATTGAAATTCGAGCCGGCCTTTGGATGCATTTGTGGTCTGCTATGAAAGCAGGAGGTGCGATGGCCGAAGTTGGACTCCTGCCTTTTGCCCGCATCGCTCTGCAAGTTTCCCGGGCGGTGCTCCCTCGCTACCGAAGCCGTTTCAGCAAGCATCAATTCACCCAGCCGCAGTTGCGGGCCATTCTCTGCCTGATGCGTTACGAAGACTGGACCTTTCGTGAAGCCGAGGTGCGTTTGGGCGAGCATCGCGAATTGCGCCAGGTGCTGGGCCTTGTGAGTGTGCCTGATTTCACGACATTGTATCGTTTTTTGCAGCGTCTCGACGATCAAACCATCGACCGTGCGGTGGGCGAAACCGTGCGCCGGCTGCGCGGTTCGCTGCGCCAAAAACGGAAGCGTGCTCGCGTCGCCGTGGACGCCAGCGGTTTGGCGCAAGGCGCGGTGAGCACGTTCTTTGTTCGGCGCATGCATCATCACGGGCAGAAACCGCTGCCGTGGCGGCACTGGCTGAAGTGGGTGGTGGCCGTGGATTTGGATCAGCAGTTCGTGTTGTCGCAACTCGCGCGGCGCGGTCCGTGGAACGACTGCGCGAATTTGCCTGCCGTCGTTGAAGCGGCTTCCCAGCAAACCCGCATCGGGCTGGTGCTGGCCGACGCGGAGTTCGACAGCGAGCGCAATCATACCTACATCCGCCAACACCTCGGAGCGCAGAGCGTGATTCCCGCCAAGCGCGGAAAGAAAACCTGGCGGGTCCATGGAGTGCGCGCCGAGATGCGGCGTGCATTCCCACAACGGATTTACCGCCGCCGCGCCCTGATCGAGAGCATGTTCTCTTCCGTGAAACGCAAACTCTCGGCGCGTGCCCCGGGCCGCTCGCTGCGCACGCAGATGCGCCAAGCTCTGCTGCTCGGATTGAGTTTCAATCTGTATCGGTTGAAACATCGCCGCGTTTTCCTGAGGATGTCAACAGAGCCAAATAGGCTCTAGTACTTTAAATGTTCGGACTATCTGAGAAAATTGACCACTTCGGATTTTGTCCTGCCGCGGACCTGATGACACAGGAACTCTGACACCTCGTCCTAATGAATCACGCGAACCCAAGAAAATTCTGCGTCGTACTGCCGGCCGATAATCAAGTCGTCTCCCTCGGTACCCCAGAGCCGCCAAAAAGTATTCTCCGGAACGTTCTCGCCCTCTGTGTGGGAGTTAAGAGTTCCCGCGAGCGCAAGCCACTTGGCTGTTGTCTTACCCGGCTCCCTATTCAATTCAAAGAGGCCATGGGTCTTCCTTTCTGTTTCCGTCTGAAGTTCATACAGACTTGCGTACACGTGGCCATTCTCTGTGATGTCCAGTCCGGTGACTTTGGCTTGCGCGAGGGGTGTCGTATCCATCTTCCAGCGTTGAAGAATATACGTCGATGAATCAATTTCCTTAAATTCATTAGTTTGGTTTAGGTAAATCAAAATTCGGTCCTTGCCACAAACCAGAAAGCTACCGTTTGGCCCTCCCCCTCCGACGACGGCGCGAGAATTCAACCCGACTAGCTCTCTCGGTAGAAAGCTGTGGAGCACGTCCTTCTCGAAGCTGTACTGCTGAACGAGCGGGTAATTGCGGTCATTCTCAGACTCTTTCAAAATGTCGCGTTCAAATGTCCAAATTGTGCCATCGGCCGCCTCGCAGACGCGCCCTGCCATTCTTTGGTTTCGAAGCAGCGAGACGATAGCCCCGGAAACATCAGTTTTCGCCAAGAAGTAGGTGCTTCCTTCGGTTGTTTCGGCGCTTCCACTCGCAACAACACCGCCACTCACAGATGGGACCGCGTCTATCAACGTTATCTGTAGAGCATCAGGGAACCAGATGCGTGCTGCGCTGAAAAGTTTTCCCCGTTTGTCATACACCTCGGCGTTCGGTTTGCCGGGAGTGGTTTCTTCCGTCAATTGCGCAAGATAGCCATGGGCCCAGGAGGGCTGGTGTCCAGTGAATCGAAACACTTCCGGGCACCATACTTGGTGACGCGGTTCGGAAAGATGTCCGGCTGGGTATTCATTGGCTGGTTGCCGTGGATTGGGCTCTTGGGAAGTTTCGGAGTTGACGTGTCCGGAGTTCTGCGCACTCTTTCGACTCTGCGGCGCCACCAGGAGTCCGATACTGAGGGAAATCAGAACCGTCGAAACGATGGTTGTGCCATGCAGCATTCGTTGAGGGTAGCACTTGGAACGCGAATAGGTCTCGATTCGTTCGATACCCGCGTGCTGTTTAGTAGGATAGTGAAGTTCCTTGCGAATTATGTGTAAAGTTTTGCAGACATAGCGATTCGTGTTTCGCGGAACTTGATGAAACCTCGAAGTGCTTTTAGTAAATGAGATCTTGGCAGAGCGTGGCATGCTCTCCATCAATACGAATGAGGCCACATTTGGACACAACGCCGGATTGAACACCGTGTCCATAGCGGCCACCTATTGGAACAGGGCCCACACTGGCACGCGCCCATTCACCGGCGCTGCCAATCCGATTGAAGTCTTCAGTTCCGATGGACCTCGCAAGATCTTCTATAATCCGGACGGCAGCCCAATCACGCTGGAGAATGTTCTGTTCGCCACCAACGGCGGCACGACCCTCTTGAAGTCAGATCTAACTGCGGCAGATGGCGTTAATACCAGGACGCCGGGGTTCGCGCCGTTCTTTGGCACCTCTGCCGCTGCGCCACACGCCGCAGCCCTTGCTGCCTTGGTGCTACAGGTAAGGCCCGACTACACCCCTGCGCAAGTCAAGGCAGCCCTAAGGAGAACGGCGCTGGGCAACATGGCGCCAGGAATTGACCCGAATTCTGGGTACGGAATTCCCATGGCGCTGCCCGCGATTGACTTCGCCACCATCCACCGAGAAGCAAATGGCTAGCATTGCCCGCCGTGTGATCGACTAGCACGAAAGTCGACACAACTGGCAAAAAGAAATCGCGAACTCAAAGTAAACTGCCCCAAGTCCTTCTCATCCCATCTTGCGCGGAGGCTGATACGTTCGCGCGTTTGGCGACCTGCGGTACCGGCGCACTGCGGATTGCCGCTTGCAACTGGTTTTTCAGTGTATAATCCCGGTCAATCTGTTTAAGACAGGTGGCTCTTGGATCAAACGCAAACTCCAAATGTCTGGATTCCCGTATGTTGCGAGCGGGTGATGCGCTTCAACATGTTTGTCCAACCAGGTGGCCTAGCGTACGCCGCACTGGTCTGTCCCGTGTGCAACAAGAACGTGACGTTTGAGCTCGAACATCGAGCCGACGTCGCGTCCTACGGAGAGGGCTCGCGCGTGCTAAACATGCTGGGCTCGCCGAAACCGCCAACTGCGCCGCGCGAAAAGCCCGCAGGAGACTCCGCAATGAACGACCAAACACTCTGATCTTGATCGTTGCTATCCTGAAGCGCGGATTCACGCATGATTGACGAGACCATCTCTCACTTCCGGATCATTGAGAAACTGGGTGCTGGGGGAATGGGCGTGGTCTACAAAGCGCAGGATACCCGCCTCGCCCGTCCAGTCGCGCTGAAATTTCTGCCCGACAACATGGTGCAGGACGCGCAGGCATTGGAACGTTTTCGCCGCGAAGCCCTCGCTGCTTCTGCGCTCAACCATCCGGGCATCTGCACGATTTACGACATTGGGGAGCAGGACAACCGGCCGTTCATCGCCATGGAATTCATCGACGGCGAGACGCTCCGACAACACATCAATGGCCAACCGCTTCCTTTGGAAGAAATCCTCGACCTGGGTATTCAGATTTCCGACGCTCTGGACGTCGCTCACAGCAGCGGCATCATCCATCGAGACATTAAACCATCCAACGTTTTCGTAACGAAGCGCGGACAAGCGAAGGTTCTCGATTTCGGCTTGGCCAAGCTTGTTGCCCAAGAAGCGCTGCCCCTCAGTCCTGAGGATTCTTCTTCCAGGGCAACGCAGGATGCTGTGTCGATTGTCGGCATCATTAGCGGCACTCCCGCCTACATGTCGCCAGAGCAGGTTCGCGGCGACGACCTGGACCGGCGCACAGATATTTTTGCGCTGGGCCTGTTGCTTTATGAGATGGCCACGGGACGACAGGCGTTCAGCGGGAGGACTGGAGGGGCCATCATCGAAGCCATCCTTACGCGCGCTCCTGCGCCCGTGCGAACCGTAAATCCGCAGATTCCGCCGCAACTCGAAGAGATCATCGGGAAGTGCCTCAACAAGGATAGAGACTTTCGTTACGCAACGGCGGCTGAAGTTCGCGCTGACCTGCAAATGCTGAAGCGTGTCAGCGAGTCGGGACAAATTAGCGCCTCTGGTGTTATGGCCGCTGCGGCCGCGTCTACTGCGCCTCCTGCGGCGCGTCGCTTCGGATGGAAAGCGATTGCGGCCGGAGTCGTTGGCCTTGTCGCTGCAGTTGCTGTGGGTGGCTGGTTCTATAACACGCGTCGCGCTCACGCCCTGACGCAGTTGGACACTATCGTTCTTGCGGATTTCACGAACAAAACGGGTGACCCGATCTTTGACGACACTTTGCGCCAGGGACTTGCGGCACAGCTTCAGCAATCCCCATTCTTGAGCCTCGTTTCTGAGCAGCGAATCCAGCAGACTTTGCGCATGATGGGAAAGCCGGCAGAAACGAAACTCTCTCCCTCAATTGCCGGCGAAGTCTGCCAACGCGCCGGAAGCAAGGCATATTTGAGCGGCTCCATCTCCAGCATAGGTAGCCAATACGTGATGGACGTCAGCGCGGTAAATTGTCAGACCGGCGACTACATTGCGAAAGAACAATTTACGGCGAACGGCAAAGAAAATGTGCTGAAGTCGCTCGGCGAAGCTTCCACGAAGTTGCGCGAAAAACTGGGAGAGTCGCTGAAGACTGTGCAGAAATTGGACACTCCAATCGAACAGGCCAGCACGCCCTCGCTTGAAGCGCTCCAGGCCTACAGCCTTGGGCGCAAGACCATGACAGGTAAGGCGGATTTCACCGCCGCTGTGCCACTGTTCCAGCGTTCCATACAGCTTGACCCGAATTTTGCGATGGCTTATGCGATGTTGGGCACCACGTATCACAATCTTGGTGAAAAAATTCTTGCGGCGGAAAACACGCGGAAGTCTTACGAGCTTCGCGGCCACGTCAGTGAATGGGAAAAGTTCTACATCGAATCCCACTACTATCATTTTGTCACAGGTGATTTGGAGAAGGCGCGGCAAATTTATGAACTTTGGGTGCAGATCTATCCCCGCGAGCAGGTGGCGCCAACGAACCTGGGCGTAATCTATCAAACCTTGGGGCAGCACGATAAATCGGTGGCACAATATCGCGAAGCACTTCGCATCAGCCCTGCAGATGGCCTCAATTTCGGCAATCTCGTGCTTGGCTATATTCATCTCAATCGCCTGGATGAAGCCCGCAGCGCCGCCGACGAAGCCCTGTCAAAAAACCTCGATTCCGGCGACCTGCGGGTGAATCTCTATCAGTTGGCTTTCCTGAAGAACGATGCGCAGGGCATGGCGGATCAGGTTGCCTGGTCAGCGGGCAAGCCCGGTAAAGAAAACATCATGCTGTATCTGGAGGCTGGCACCGCCGCGTATTCCGGCAAGCTGACCGCGGCTCGCGAACTCTCGCGGCAGGCGGCGACGTCTGCAACGCGTGCTGGTGAGAAAGAGATGGCCGCGGGCTGCCAATCCGCGGCAGCCTTGTGGGAAGCGCTCTACGGAAACGGTTCGGAGACGCACCAGCGGGCCGCCGCCACTCTGGCTCTATCTAACGGACGCGATGCCCAGTTCGTTGCCGCGTTGGCTCTGGCTTTGATCGACGACTTGGCGCGTGCGCAAGCGCTTGCCGATGATTTAGAGAAACGCTTTCCTGAGGACACGATCGTCCGTTTCAATTACTTGCCAACGTTGCGTGCCCAGATTGCGCTTTCTTCCCCCGACAATGGAGCGAAGGCTGTGGAGGCTCTTGCTCCAACTACTCCCTACGAACTGGGAGTGCCCGGCAGCAGTACGTTCTGGACCAACCTCTATCCTGTGTATGTGCGCGGCGAAGCGTTTCTGGCTGCTCACCAGGCAACTGAGGCGGCCACCGAGTTTCAGAAGATTCTCGATTGGCCAGGCGTTGCGGTGAACGAGCCTATCGCTGCACTCGCCCATGTTGGACTTGCGCGGGCATACGCGATGCAAGGGGACAAAGCTAAGGCCAAAGCCGCTTATCAGGATTTCTTCACCCTATGGAAAGATGCTGATCCCGGCATTCCTGTTCTCATCATGGCAAAGTCTGAACACGCTAAGCTGCGTTAGCACTCTCGTGTGCTCAGTTTTCAACGACTCACTTGCACCCTGGCCAACGGCGACTGCAATCTGGATGCAAGCAGCTACAACGCGCGGTCGGAAAGTGGCATCCATTCCCGTAGACGGTGCGAAAAGCGATTTGGCCTATGCATCTAGAAGAGAAATGTCCTCCGCAGGATTGCTCGGTTGAAAAGTACCGAAAGGTACTGACGAGGGGAAGCGCGATGAAATTTCTTCGATTGATCGGCGTGATTTGTCTTGCGTGCTTGTGTGGCACTTTGGCGCGCGGACAAGAAACTCCTCCTGCTTCCATACCCGAAACTTCTGCGGACTCCAACCCTATCTTGAAGCACCGACCGGCAGAAGCTGTCGAAACGCCAAAGCCTGTCCTGAAGGAAAGCGTCGAACTGACGGTAGCTAAAGGAACAGCGTTGCAAGTGGCGCTGGACAAAGAAGTACGTGTGCAAAGAGTTGGGCAAGCGATTCATGGCCGCATCGTGGCGCCCGTTTATGCCTTCGACAAACTGGTCGTGCCGGTGGGAACGGAAGTGGCCGGCCAGATTTCGGGAATAGGGGAAGTTTCGCCAGGCGCGCGAACGCTTGCGGCGCTGGACGCAAATCTCACGCCTACACGGAAGATTGATGTTGAGTTTACGGAACTTGATTTGGCGGGCGGAACGCGCATTCCGGTGCACACTAGCGTTGTCCCAGGTTCGGGACAGGTGATCGAGTTTGTAACCGCTGCGGAGAGTAAGGAGAAGCAAGGCGTCAAGAACACCGTTACAGAACGAGAGCGACAGGCCAAGGAAGAAGCGAAGCGCGAGTGGGACGCGGCTATGCAGCAGGTAAAGGGCCCGGACAAGATGCACCGCATCGAGCGATTGGCCATCGCGCAATTGCCCGTGCATCCGCAATATATCGATGCGGGAACGGTGTACTTCGCGGAGTTGAAAAGTTCGCTGGAGTTTGGAAGCGAACCGCTGAATCCGGAACTGACCACGACACTGCAAACAGAAATTCCGCCGGGAAGTTTTGTACACGCGCGGCTGATGACGACGCTTAGTTCCTCGACCACGCAGAGGGGGGCAGATGTGGAGGCGATTCTCTCGCAGCCTTTGCTGGACGATGGCCGTCTGATTCTGCCGCAGGGAACACTGCTGAAAGGCACAGTGGTGCAAGTGAAGCCGGCGCGGTACTGGAAGCGCAATGGGCAGCTTCGGTTTGTGTTTCACGATGTGGTAATGCCGGACGGCGTCGAGGAAAAGATTGAAGCTATGGTCCAGGGCGTGCAAGCGGGGTCGGCCGACAATATGAATCTCGATTCGGAGGGCGGTGCTCAACCGCAGAATCCCAAGACCCGATATTTGTGGACGGCAGTTTCCGTGACGTTGGCCATGGCTTGCGCAACATGACGACACTCTCAATCGCGTCGCTGGAGGCGCGGGCGGTTTTAAAGTCGTGGGCATCGTGATTGGCGCGACCGTTCACTCGCAGCCTCTTGCCCTGGCCATGGGCGCTTTCGGGGCCAGCCGGTCGATTTATGACCACTTCATCGCCCGTGGAAGAGATGTGGTGTTTGCGAAGCATACGGCGATTGAGATAAGCGTTGGCACACGGAGGGCGACGCCCGGAACACCCACAATTCCCCCTTCCGACACCTCCCCCCAATCATAGTTGCCCGTAGGAAAACCTCCCTAAGTTCGTGTTCGATTCGTGCTGCTGTTATTCTGGAAGAGTACAAATTGAGCAGAGCGACATTAGAGAAGAGCGAGACACTTGCCACCGATTATCAGCGCACAGGGACTTTCCAAACGTTACGGAGTATCCCCGCTTTTTAAGAATATTTCGTTTACGGTGTCGGAAGGTGATCGCATCGGAATCATCGGTCCGAATGGGTCGGGCAAATCCACGCTTTTGGCGATGCTGAATGGCAGCGTTACGCCCGACACGGGGGATGTAGCGGTCCGCAAGGGAATGCGGCTGAGCGCGGTGCTGCAGGTTTCAGAATTCGCGAAAAGCGACACCATTCGATCGGTGGTCAACGCGGCTCTGGACCGCGCACACGTTGCAGAGAGCGAAAGGCTTTCGCGCATTGCGGAAATTCTGGGACGCGCCGGGTTCACTGATTTAGACGCGGAGGCGGCAACGCTTTCTGGCGGATGGCGCAAGCGTCTGGCGATTGTCGAAGCACTGGTGCAACAACCGAACATATTGTTGCTGGATGAGCCGACCAACCATCTGGACCTGGCAGGGATCAAGTGGCTGGAAACCCTCTTGCAGAACGCGCCATTTGCTTGCGTGATCGTCAGCCACGATCGGTATTTTCTGGAGAATGTGGCGAACGGCATCGTGGAACTGAGTGCCGCTTACGATGACGGCGCGCTGCGCGTTGCAGGAAACTACAGCACGTTTCTGGAGGCCAAGGAGCAATATCTCCATGCCCAAAGAAACCGTCAGGCCGCGCTCGAAAATCGCGTGCACACGGAAATTGACTGGTTGCGGCGGGGACCGAAGGCGCGCACCACAAAATCGAAGGCGCGCATCGACAAGGCCCACGAATTAATCGGCGAACTGGGGGAAATGAAAGAGCGCACCAAGAGCACCAGCGCGCAAATTGATTTTTCCGCGTCGAACCGGCAAACCAAGCAGTTAGTGACGCTCGATGACGTGAGCTATGCGATGGGAGAGCGCACGCTGTTCAAGGATGTGCATTTCATCATGACCTCGGGCATGCGCGTTGGACTGGTGGGCCCGAATGGCAGCGGCAAGACCACACTACTGCGTCTTCTGAATGGCGAGTTGAAACCAACGCAAGGCACCATTCGCAAGGCGGAATCGTTGCGCATCGTCTATTTCGATCAGAACCGCGAGCTCGATCCGGACATTACGCTGCGCCGCGCGCTGGCGCCAGACAGCGATTCGGTGATTTATCAGGAGCGCGTGATCCACGTAGCCGCGTGGGCGGCGCGATTTCTATTTACTGGCGAAAATCTAAACCAGAAGATTGGGCGGCTTTCGGGCGGAGAACGTGCGCGCGTACTGATCGCTCAATTGATGCTGCAACCGGCGGATGTGTTGCTGCTGGATGAGCCGACCAACGACCTGGATATCCCGACGCTAGAAATTTTGGAAGAAAGCCTGCTGGAATACCGAGGAGCGCTGGTGCTGGTTACGCATGACCGTTACATGCTGGATCGCGTGTCGACTGTTGTGCTGGGACTCGATGGACTGGGTGGGGCGGAGCGGTTTGCAGATTACCAGCAGTGGGAGGCCTGGCAGCGCGGGCAACAGGCGGCGGGGAAGAGCAATGCCTCCGTGGAAACGCAGAGTCCGAGCGCTGCGGCGAATGCTAACAGGGCCTCGCTGACAAAAAAGAAGCTGTCGTTCAAGGAGACTCGAGAGCTCGAAACGATTGAGACACGGATCGCGGATGCGGAAAGGGAACTGCAGAGCAAGCATGATGCGCTGCTCGATCCGGCGATCATGAGCGACGGGAGCCGGCTGCACGCAGCGTCCTTGGAATTGGAAGCAGCACAAAAGACGATAGATGATCTGTATACGCGATGGGTGGAGCTGGAGCAGAAGCTGAAGTAACCATCCTGAACTGGGAACACTCCTAAAACCGCAAAGTCTGAATCACAAAACATCAAAAAAAGACTTGACGCGTTCATTGGTAAGTAATAGCTTACCGTAAGTGAATACTTACGTACAAAACGGACTGGCGGCACTGGGCGACCCCACACGCCAGGCGATCTTCGCCATGCTTTCCAAGCATCCCCACGCGGTCAACCAACTTGCGGCAGGACTACCGGTGTCGCGTCCGGCGGTATCGCAGCACCTGCGTGTGTTGAAGCACGCACGCCTGGTGCGCGACCGGCGAGAGGGGACCCGTCGCATTTACGATCTGGACCCGCAGGGCATTGCAGAATTGCGCGATCACTTCTCGGAGTTGTGGGACAAGGCCCTGGCGGCTTTCAAACGAGTTGCGGAAGAAGAATACAAAAAGGAGAAAGAGCATGGCGGCAGAAACGGTTCAAAGCACCACGGTAAAAAAGACCCTTCACGTGGCAGTTCCAGTTGAAAGGGCATTCCAGGTGTTCGCGGAGCGCATGGGAACGTGGTGGCCTGCAACGCACCACATTGGAGGAACGGCGTTTCAGGAAGTGATCGTGGAGCCGCATGCAGGCGGCCGGTGGTTTGAACGAGACGCCAAGGGTGCGGAATGCGAGTGGGGAAGCGTGATCGCGTACGAACCGCCGAAGAAACTGGTATTGGCGTGGCACCTGCAGCCCGATTTCAAATACAGCCCCGACAAGTCGCGCGCTAGCGAGGTGGCGCTGGAATTTATCGCCGAGAGTCCGGAATCGACGCGAGTTGAGTTTGAGCACAGGCACATCGATCGCCACGGCGAAGGATGGGAGAAGTTGCGCGCCAGTGTGGATCCGGGATGGGGCCAGGTTCTGGCGGGTTATGTTGCGGCGGCGAAGTAGAGGGGCTGAGGGAGTTGTGCGGGTGCGTGGTATCGGACGGCGGATATCAGATTTCGGCGATCAGTTATCGAGAACCTGCAATCTGCTCTGATTTCAGTAGGAGATAAATAAAGAAAGGGGAGGAGAATTATGAAAATCGCATTGCTGGGGGTGGCACTACTGTTGACTCCGGTGATGGGGCCGACAATTTCTCAGGCGGAACGTGACAAGGCGGTGACAGAACTCGAGGGTTCTCAGAAGGTATTTCTCGATGCTACGCGGGGACTTTCGGATGCGCAGTGGAATTTCAAGCCCGCGCCGGATCGCTGGTCTGTGGCGGAATGCGCGGAGCACATCGGCGTGACGGAGGAAACAGTTTTCACGATGGTTACGGAGAAGGCTCTGAAGGGGCCTGCCGAGCCGCAAAAAAGGGAACTGGATAAGATGCAGGACGACGCCATTATTCCTATGGCGCTCGATCGCACAGCAAAATTCAAGGCGCCTGAAGCGATGCAGCCGACGCGGCGGTGGACTACTCCTGAAGAAATCACCAAACACGTGCTGGAGAATCGCGCGAAAACCTTGGCATTCGTGAACACGACCGACCAGGATTTGCGCAACCACTTCATGGATCATCCGGTGTTGAAAACGCTAGATACCTATCAATGGATGCTGCTGATATCGGCGCACATGCGCAGGCACACGGCGCAAATTCTGGAAGTGAAAGCCGATCCGAATTTCCCGAAGTAAACGAAAGTCAATCGGTCACAGCCATAGAGACACTCAGGAGGGATAACCGTGAGTTCATCCGTGCTTTACCGTATTTCTTCAATTTTGTTGCTTCTCTTCGCCGCGGGACACACGCTCGGCTTTCGCAAGACGGACCCACGGTGGGGAGTGGACACTGCGCTAGCTGCACTTCGAGCGATTCACTTCGATGCCCAGGGCTTCGACCGAACCTACTGGGATTTTTACGTGGGCTTCGGCCTTTTCGTGAGCGTATTGCTAGTGTTCGTGGCAATTGTCACTTGGCACCTGGCCGGGATGAGTGCCGGGACATTAACCTCGATGCAATTCATGGCTTGGGGACTGTCGCTCTGTTTTGGAGCGGTTACGTTTCTGAGTTGGAACTACTTCTTTGTGATTCCTGGAGTTTTCTCGAGTGTGATTACTCTTTGTCTGTTGGCGGCGGCTTGGCTTTCCAGGAAGCCAAAATAAATTATCCGACTGCGGGCAACCTTGCATCCCGAAGCAGATCGTCAGACGTGGACTTCGACGGCGGTGAGGCGGATCTTGCCGGACCTCACAGCGGATTCAAGTGCAGACACGACGGCTTGGTCGAACTTTGAGCCCGTGAGGGCCTTGATGCGGCCGAGCGCGAAATCCAGATCCATGGCGGATTGGTAGGGGCGATTGGTGGTCATGGCATCAAGCGTGTCGGCCACGCCAATGATGCGCGCCATCAACGGAATTTGCGGACCAGAGAGACCGTACGGATAACCGCGCCCATCCATGTGCTCGTGGTGGAGTTCGATGCCAGGAAGCATATCCTTAAGCTGAGAGACCGGACGCATGATGTTCGCACCCTTGGTGGTGTGCGTCTTCATGATGTCGAATTCTTCAGGGGTCAGTGAGCCGGGCTTCTTCAAGACCCGATCGTCCACGCCAATTTTTCCAACGTCGTGCAGCAGCGCGGCAATCTTCAATTTATCCAGCTCTTCCGCGGCCAGCTTCATTTCCTGAGCAATGATGCTGGAATATTTTGCCACACGGCCAGAGTGACCACGGGTGTACGGATCCTTTTCGTCGATCGCGGCGGCAAGCATGCGAATGGAGCCGATGAACAGCTCTCGATTTTCCTCGGCGGCTTCTTTGAGCCGTTCGATGTACTCCTCGATATCGTTGGCCATCAAATTGAAGTTTTCGGCCAGTTCGCTAATTTCGGCAGCCCCACGCACGGGTGTGCGTTGATGGAATTCACCGCGACTGATGGCGCGTGTGGAAGCGGCTAAACCGCGAATCGGTGTGCTGATGCCCACGGCAAAGAAGTACCCGAACAAAACGGCGACGAGCACCACAACGCTGACGAAGGCCAGGGCTTGGCGATTCAGTTCGGTCACACCGGCGTCGGCGCGCGCTTCGTTCAGGCTGCGTTGCGCTACGACCGCCCAATTCACTTCTGGAAAGGTGCTGTAGGTGCCAACCATCTCAATGGGCCGATGATTCTTTTCCTTTTCGGCGAAGCGCAGGGTTTCGGTGTTACGCAGTTCCTTGGGCAATGATTTTATTTTGCTGACAAGATGGGATTTTTCGCTCAGATCCTCGCCCGGCACGAAATTCTTGGTGTCGGGATGGGCGACGATATGGCCGTAATGGTCAACGATGAAGACGCTGCGACCACGAACGCTGTCGTCCTGCAGGCGATGCAGAATGGGGTCGAGCGAAACGACAGCCGCAAGCATACCCGTGAACTGGTTCTGGAGGTTTTTTAACGGGACGGCAATGATGAATGCCGGACGATTGTCGGGAGCCAGGGCCAGTGGGTCGCTTCGAAATTTGTCCGTCTGCATGACGCTGCTGAAAGCGCGTTGCAGGGCCTTGGCCACGAAAGGATCGCGCTCGGCGCGGAAATTTCCCTGCGAGGCGCTGGTGCCTTTGCCATCGCGGCTGACGGCGGTGAGATAGATGAACGTGTTGCGATTGGAGTCGACGAAATTCTCGAGCATGCGGGTGACGATGGGCTCGGAAACTGAATCTTCGACATTCTCGATGTGCCCGGTCAACGCCAGGATTTGGCGCTCGCTGACGAGTTGTTGCGTAATGTTGGTCTCGAAGAATTGCACTTCCTGGGCAAGCGAGCGGGTCAGTTCGGTTTGTTGCACTCGCTCGGTATCTACCAATTTTTCCTGGCTGAGTTCAAGCACCTGGCGATGGTACAGACCAATAGGGAGCGCGCTGACAAGGAGCAGTGCTCCGAGCACGAGCCAAAGAATACGCACCCGCCCAGTGCGGAGCCGGGTGAAGAGAGTCATGAGATTCGAAGCCATAACAACACATTGATTTTAGGTGACAGGAGTGAAGAAGAGGGGCTGTCCGAAAGTACAGGCGACGCGGAAGTGCAACTAGGCTGGAAGTACCAGAGCAGCACGGAAGGCAACTTACTCGGGCTTCAGGGGGCGCTCCATGATGTCGCGAATGGCCTCGGTGGGAGACTTCCACTGCCGCAGGATGGCATTGACCTGTTCAGTGATGGGCAGTTCGATGCGGTACTCCTGGCCAAGTGCCAGCAACGCGGTGGCGGTGCCGACACCCTCGGCGACTGAGGACATGTCGGCAAGAATTTCATCAAGGGAACGGCCCTTGCCTAGCTCAAATCCAACATGACGATTGCGGCTGAGCGCACCATGGCAGGTAAGCACGAGATCGCCGAGCCCAGCCAGACCGCTGAGTGTTTCAGGTTTCGCACCAACCTTCATAGCCAGACGAGTCATCTCCGCCAATCCGCGTGTGATCAGTGCGGCCAGGGAATTGGCGCCGAGTCCCAATCCTTGGCAGGCGCCAGCGGCGATGGCCATCACATTTTTCATGGCGCCGGCAAGTTCAACGCCGAGCACGTCGTCGTTGGTGTACAGACGAAAGGTGGGCCCGGCGAATTGCTCCTGGAGATATTCGGCGGTGCGAAGCGAAAGATGGCGCACACCTTCTGTGTGTGGATAAGTCTCCCCGGACGCGATGACCACGGCGGTGGGTTCACCACGAGCGGCTTCTAGAGCGAACGACGGACCGGAGAGCACCGCGAGTTGCGGCACAAATCGTTGCGAGCAGACCTGCTCGAGAACTTGCGTTATGCGTAGATGGGTGGCTGGCTCCAGGCCTTTCGTGGCGCTGACGATGATCGCGTCTTGAGAAATGTGGGGAATCGCCAGGGTGAAGACTTCGCGCGTGTGGGCCGAGGGGACGGCGCCGACAATAATTTGCGCGTGTTCGAGGACCGTGGCGAGATCGCTGGAAGGCGTGATGCGCGCGGGGATTTCGATACTTGGGAGATAAGTCTTGTTTTCCCGAGTTGAGGCGATGGATTGCGCCAGGGAAGCTTCGCGCACCCACAAATAGATGTCGTGCGCATGACGGCTGCGCGAAAGCACGACGGAAAGTGCCGTGCCCCAGGCACCGCCACCGAGAATGGCGATTTTGCTCACTCGGACGAATCCTCGGATTTGTCAGATTTGTCGGAGCCGAAGCGCGGCTCGGTTCCTTCGACCAGGCGCTGCAGATTTGCGTTGTGCTTGTAGATGACAAGCGAGGTTGCAAAAAGCGTGCCGAAAACGATGACTAGCGGTGGGGCATGTCCCGGTGCCCAGAATAGATAGACCAGCAGGGGCATGGAGGCCGCAGCCGCAATCGAGCCGAGTGAGGCATAGCGCCAAGCGATGACCACTATGATGAACACGGCCAATGAACCAAGACCAGCGAAGGGGCAGAGCGCCGTGAATACGCCGAGTCCCGCGGCAACACCTTTGCCGCCCTTAAAGCGCAGCCAAACTGGGTAGCAGTGACCGATCAGCGCGAATAGAGCCGCCAGCATCATGGATGTCGCGTTGTGGTCGGTGAAATGACCGCGAGAAGGACCGCGAGAGCGCCTTTGCCAGCGTCGAATAGAAGCGTGAGGATACCCGGAAGTGGACCAGCTACGCGGGTAACGTTTGTGGCACCGATGTTTCCACTACCCACTTCGCGAACATCTTTTTTCGCGAAGATTCGCGCGAAGAGCAGTCCAAAGGGAATCGAACCCAGCAGATACGCAGTCAACAGCAGCATGGGCAGGGTCAGGGAAACGAGAAGCATTAACCGCTAGGCCTCCGACACAAAAGAAAAAGACTGGAGAGTAGTGTACTCCGCACCGGTGGATTTCAGCTTGCTTTCGATGAGATGAAACTGGCTGGCGGAAAAAGAGCCGAAGCTGCGCGAGGCGTTTTGCGTTGCAGCAGCTTGTAGCGCAGGTGCAATCGAAGGTTGGTTGAAACGGGCAAGCGTCAGATGTGGAGTGAACGGGCGATCTTCGAGAGGAAAGCCAAGCGGGTGGAGTGCTTGATCAATCTCGGCGGCGATGGATGGAAGATTCGCAGAGCCCCCGATGCCGGCCCAGAAAACACGGGGGCGTTTAGAGTTCGGAAAGAAGCCAAGGCCGAGGAATTCCAGCTCGACAGGTTGCGGAGAATGGACAGCAACCAGCGCGGTTTTTAAATCAGTCTAATTTTACAGGATCGGTCTCGCCCAGGAATTTCAGAGTAAGGTGCAGATTTTCAGGACGAACCCACTTCGTTTCGGGAGAAATGGCACGAAATTCTCGAAGAAGCACCGCCAGATTTCTGCGTACCTCGTCTGGGATTTCGATGGCGACGAACAGGCGCATGATCTTGCGGTCTCGTCAGTTGCCGGAATTGACGCGGCGGGGTTGCGGGTTGCCGTTATAGAGAAAGTGCATGCGCACAATGTCGAGAGCGATCTGCGAGGCGTGATAGCGAATCATTTCGCGGTCGCCAGGAAGATGGACTTGCCGCTCTTTCACACCGAGGGGAGACGACAGCGCGATATGGACTGTGCCTACCGGCTTTTCTTCACTGCCGCCGCCAGGTCCGGCCACTCCCGTAATTCCGACGCCCAGCATGCTGCCAGTGCGATGGCGAATTCCCTCCGCCAGCGCGATGGCCACTTCGCTGCTGACCGCGCCTTTAGCGGCGATCAGGTCGGGCGACACATCGGCCCACGCGCTTTTCAATTCATTGCTGTAGCAAACGACGCCACCGAGAAAATACGTGGAACTGCCGGGAATGCGCGTCAGTCGCTCAGCAAAAAGTCCACCGGTGCAACTCTCGGCAGCGGCGATGGTGGCGCGATTGTCGGTAAGTATCGCGGCGACAACTTCTTCGAGCGAAGCGGCGGAGTGCGCGAAGATACGATCGCCAAGTGCCAGTTCAAAGCTGCGCACCATTTCGTCGAGAACTCTCTCCGCGTGCGCGATGTCCTCGGTCCAGACGCGCAAGTGAATCTGAATCTCGCCAGGTGACGCCAGGATGGTGGTATTCACATCTTTGTAGCGTGTATAGATCGGCCGAATGCGCTCTTCGACGTGCGATTCGCCGAGGCCAGTGACGCGAAGTTCGCGCTTGACCATGCGCACGCCAGAGATACGTCGCTGCAGGCGCGGCAATACCTCTTCCAGGAAGAGGGGTTTCAGCTCGCGGGGCGGTCCAGGAAGCAGTGCGATCATGCGGCCGGAATCTTCCAGCCACAGGCCGGGAGCGGTGCCGCGCGGATTGTTCAGCACCTCGGCGCCTTCGGGAACCATGGCCTGGCGTAGATTCACGGCGGGCATATCGCGTTTGAAACTCCGGAAACGTGCTTCGATGGTGCGGACGACTTCATCGCTGCGCTGTAATCTTCGACCAAGCAATTCGGCAACAGTCTCGCGTGTGAGATCGTCTTCCGTGGGACCCAGCCCGCCGCTGGAGATCACGATCGGCACGCGCTTAAGTGCGTCACGAAACGCTTCGGCAAGAAGCTCGCGATTGTCTCCAACTATTGTTTTGCGCAGAACTTCCACGCCCAGTTTGTTCAACTCTTCGGTGAGGAAGAGGGAGTTAGTATCGAGGCGATCCGGAGTGAGCAACTCCGAACCCACAGCAATAATTTCGGCTTTCATGGCTGCAACTATTGTATCTCTACTGGAGACTGCCGCCAGCTTGTGAATGGATTACCGTAGCGGGGGCCATGATAGGGAAATGATTCGCACACAAATTGTGCAGACTTTCTTGCACAGTCATGCACAGATTTCCACAACGTTTCCGTCAATTAACTCTTGCGCGCATTTCGCAATACTCGTAGGATGCGCCTCAGATTGATCGGGAAGAAAAACTTCACGACTCAATTCAAAGATGACAGCGAGGGTAAAACCGAGTCGTCAATCTGGAGTTGATGTAGAAGTGCCGACTCTGCAATTCAAGTCAACGAGGTGATGAGGGTAAAACCGAGTCGTCCTCGAATGGCTGGAATTGTGGGGACAGGCTGCGCGATTCGATTCCATGGAATAGGTGAGGGTTACACCGAGCCAATCTCCATGAAACGCGAATCGAAGAGTGAGCTTTGCAGCGGAATTCAAGGCAATACGGGTAAAACCGGGAAGCTCTTGAATGCAAGCGGAAGCGAAACGCTTTGCGGCGAACTCAAAGATGCAGCAAGGGTAAAACCGAGCTGTAATCGCGAGCTTAGCCAAGAAGTCGAGCTTCACGAATCAATTTACAGGGGGCGATCGGGCTCAAACCAGATCGCCTCCCAAGTAATGAGATCGGGGAGCGAAAACTTCGCGAATCAATCAAAAGAGGGCGACGCGGTCACACCGAGTCGCCCTCAATTTTTTGCACCGTCTCCTGCATTGATGACTTTTATTCTTCCCGCCTCACGACAGTTCGCATTCACCTGAAATGACCGGCTAGCGAAGTTGCTTAGTGCGCCAACTGTGGTTGGTTTGCAGAAGCAAGGTTTTTGGCCGTTGCCACGAGAGTCACGAAGCGAGGATCGGAGTGCAGCGGTTTGAGCAACGGAGCGGTTTCAAGTCCCGCGGCGAGGTCGGGCCGGAGATTATGCGACAATGCGGCCTCAAGAAGAGCAAAGGCTGAATCGCGATTATTCTGCGCAGCCGCGATGAGCGCGAGATTGTATTCGGAGAAAGCGCAATCTGCGTGGGCGTTGCCAAGAACCTTGCGCTGAGAGGCGAGTGAACTGCGCGTGAGGCGCTCTGCTTCTGCGAAACGCCCTTCCAGACGATAGATGGCCGCGAGGCCAACCGCAGTGAGAAGAGTACTGGGGTGTTCCGCGCCAAGAACTCTCTGTTCAATTTCCCAACTCTCGCGAGAGAGTTGCTCCGCCTCCGCATAGCGATGGAGTGCGCTGAGATCATCTGCAAGATTATTCATGGTGAGAAGGGTTTGCGGATGTTCGGCGCCGGTGATGCGCTTCTGCTTCTCCAGTATTTCGCGGTGAATTGCTTCTGCTTCGGCATAGCGGCCCTGCTCGTTGAGCAGAGTGCCAAGATCGCCGTCATTGGTGATGGTGTCGGGATGGTCTGGTCCAAGGACTCGGCGGCGAATCTCCAGCGTTTTTCTGGTGATTGCTTCGGCTTCGGCGAGGCGGCCTTCCTTGTCGTAATTGTCGGCCAGGTTGCTGAGGGCCTTGATGGTGAAAGGATGCTCCGGCCCGAGTGTGCGATTCATCTTGGCCAGAGCCTCGGTGAGAATCTGATCGGATTCCTTGTAGCGCCCCATCAAAGAAATGGTGACGGCGAGATTGCTCATCTCGATGAGCGTTAACTGATCTTCGGGAAATAACCGTTGGCGAATCGCCAGAGCTTCACGGTCTATCTTTTCAGATTCAGCATACTTTGCCTGCCCGCACAGATCATTAGCCAGATTTAGCTGGGAACCGAGCGTGTCCTTGTCCTCTGGTCCAAAAAGTTCGCGGCGTATGGGCAAAATTTCCCGTTCAATTTGTTCAGCCTCCGCATACTTGCCCTGATCCTGAAGTGTCCAGGCCAGTTTATCGAGGGAATCCAGAGTTTCGCGGTTTCGAAGACCAAGAAGCTGGCGGCGAATCTCGACGGACCGTTCAATGAGTGACTGCGCTTTTTCTTCGAGTCCCAGATTCAGATACACCTCCCCCATCACGGCCATCATCTTGGCCTGCAGTTCCGGATCCTTGGATAGGCCAGTCTCGATTTCCTGGGAAGATTTGTCGAGGATCTCGCGCGCGGTAATCGAGTTGCCGCGGGCCTCGCTGGGATCGGAGACCTTGAACATACTGGTCATGAAATCGGTGATGCGGTTGGCGCGGTCGCGTTCGCGGGTAATGCGACGCAGTTGGAACGCTTGCATCACCGTGAAAGCAATCAGCAGGGCCAAGGCGCCGGCAGCCACCGAGACTCCCACCCGATTGCGGCGCACATATTTTTGAAACCGGTAGCCGGCGCTGGCAGGCCGCGCCAGCACAGGACGATTCGCGAGGTAATGCTCTAGATCGGCGCCCAAATCAGATGGCGAGGCGTAGCGTCGTTCGCGGTCACGCTCGAGCGCTTTCATGGTGATCCAGTCGAGATCGCCGCGAAGCAGCGTTGCAAGTTGCGTTGAATCCGTTCGACGAAGCGCTGCAAGCGCCGGGGAAGTGTTCGGCGCACCGCTCACTTTCTTACTCGGCGTTAGAGGATCCTCCTCTCTGAGCAGGCGAAGCACTTTCTCAAGTGACTCTTTCTTCAAACGCTGAGGATCGAATGGCAGATTGCCAGTGAGCAATTCGTACAGAACCACACCAAGGGAGTACACATCGGTTCGCGTATCGATGTCCTGGATCGTAGGATCGGTTTGCTCCGGGCTGGTGTAACCGGGCGTGCCGAGAAACGAACCAGCCTGTGTGAAAAGCATTTTTCCAGGGTCAGCGGCCGCAACGGTCTTGGCGAGACCAAAATCGATGATGCGCGGCGTGGGTTTGCCGTCGACCTCGACAACGAGAATGTTGGCAGGCTTGATGTCTCGATGAATGATAGCTTTCTGGTGCGCGTGTTGAATGCCATCGCAGACCTGAATGAAAAGTCGAAGACGCTCGGGAATCGAAAGTTTTTTGACGTCGCAATAGGCCGTGATGGGCCGACCTTCGACATATTCCATTACAAAATACGGTTGGGCTTGCGGCGTGGCTCCCGCGTCAAAAACCTTGGCGATGGAAGGATGATCCATGATAGCCAGTGATTGCCGCTCGGCCTGAAAGCGTTGGAGTAGGACCGTGTCAAAGAAGCCACCGCGAATCAGTTTTAGCGCAACATGACGGCGAACGGGGCTGGTCTGTTCCGCCAGCCAAACTTGTCCCATGCCGCCTTCGCCCAGTCTTTGTACCAGACGATAGGGACCGATGAATTGGCCCAGGAGCGCTGCTTCAAGTGACTGTTCCGACCAAGGTGCAAAAGAAAGCCCGTCCGCTTCGGCGTGCGCGGAAAGAAGAGACTCAACTTCAGCACGCAGTTCGGGGCTTTGCGCGCAGGCCTGATCTAGAAACTCGGGACGCTGGCCGGGGGAGAGCTCGAGCGCGTCGCCAACGATCTGCTTAATTTTCTGCCAATGCGGGGAAGGCTCCATAAGGCTAGACATTGTATATCGAGTGGAGGCGAGGGCCACCGCCGACACTCATTGTGGTCGTAGCCAGTTTTCGAGTGAGGCATTACTTGGGCATGGGACTAATTTGATATGGCTGGATATTCAGTAATACTGATCGGGCGGCCCTTTGTACTCCTGAATAGAATTCCCGCCATCAACGACGAATAGTTGACCAGTCACGTAGGACGCAGATTCAGTGGCGAGAAATGCTATGGCAGCCGCGATCTCGTCGGGACGACCGGGACGACCGACGGGAGTATTTTTACCAGCATTAATTTCCTGCGCTGTCGAGGACGCGGTTTCAATCCAGCCTGGCGCGACGGCATTTACGGTAATTCCTTTGCGGGCAACTTCAAGGGCAAGACTACGAGTGAGCCCCAACATTCCCGCCTTGGCGGCACTGTAGGCGGTCGAGCCGGGATTGCTGACGACCGGGCCGGTGACGGAAGAAACATTCACAATACGGCCATACTTTGCAGCCAGCATGGATTGCAGAACCGCTTTGGTAACATTAAAAGCGCTCTTCAGGTTGATCGCAAGACTGTAATCCCAGTCGGCTTCACTTAACTCAGCCAGAGGTAAAGAAAGTGTCTCGGCAGGCTTTTCGATCTGCGTCATTCCGGCGTTGTTTACAAGAATATCGAGGCGGCTGTAGCGAGCCAGTACTTCAAGAATCAGTAAGTCAGTTCGCGCCGAATCCCGAAGGTCTGCTGCGAAGCCGAAGACGTCGGCGCCTTCTGCCGCAAGTTCGGCGGCTCGATCTTGGATTCTTGCCGTCGTGGAAGTGATCGCGATTTTCGAGCCCTGTTGTGCCAGCAAACGAGCCGTTGCGAAACCTATCCCGAGCGGGCTGCCTGCGCCAGTGATCAGCGCCACCCTTCCAGAAAAGTTCATTTCTTTGATTCCCTCGATTCGCGCATCACGGCCGGTTACAGGGTTTGCAACTGGGCGCGAAGCCCAGCGCATTCAGCGCCTATTATGAACTTATCTACTAACTATTCATCGTAGAGCGCACCAACAGAACGGAGCAATGCGCGTGACGCGCGACGGCCTCAGCAACGCTGCCCAGCAACATGTGCTTCAGGCCTGTCAGTCCACGCGCTCCCAGCACGATCAGATCGGCCTTCCATTCCGCAGCGACATCCAAGATTCCCGAGCGGATTTCTCCCTCCACTACCCGTGTTTGCACTTTGAAGCCAGATTCACGCAACGATTCGCCAGAACGCGCAATACATTCTTCGGCCTCTCTGTAAACGGCTTTACGGATTTCCGCCAAATCGGGCGCCCAACCAGGTGCCATCTGCGGCGGCGTAGCGATTCCACGCGGTTCAACCACTCTTAAAACGAGCACTTCGGTGTCCTGCATGCGAAAACCGCCCGCAAGAGACTTCATGGCATTGATGGAGTTTTGCGAGCCATCAGAAGCAAGTAGGATCTTCATGTTGTCCTCCACGATTCTGGGCCGAATGAATGGAACTACTTTCGGCAAACGAGAAATGGCGCGGTTGTTTTGTTGCGTACCGCGGCGTATTTCCACAGTGATGACAGGATGTAAGGGCCCGGTCGGCTACGCAGTCCCGGTAACCCTCTCTCCTCGCGATGCGATGTGAGGTTACGTTCAACTCTTCTTGGAAGTCACGGCAAAGAAGGCGGCGGCTTCCTGATGCACGTGTTTGCGCCCGCATGTGGGGCACTTGATTTCACCTTTTTCGTATTCATGAAGTGAGAGGATGACTTCAAAAGGCTTCTTGCAGTCTTCGCAGTAAAACTCGTAGCGAGGCATAGGGACCTCCTAAAAGGCACCGGGTCAATTGGGCTTCTACCTCACGGTTTACGCCGGAGAACTGTTGGTGTCAAGGATGGTGGATTGCTCGAAGTTTGGACGGTTGGGATTCCTTCCAGTGCGAGCAACTCTAACCGAGAAGGGGCAAACCGCGAACGTCCCAGTCGAGGGTGAACAGCGCGCTGTTAGCAGCAAGAATAGCGCGACCCGAGGATAACAGTGCCAGCCCCACCAACGCCGACCCGCTTAACACATGCTCCGCGTGACCTTGCGGCGTGATGCGCACGATGCCGCGGCGTCCGCCAAGCGAAGCGGCCAGATAGAGATTGGATTCACGATCGAAGGCCATGCCTTGCGGGCGTCCCAACCCGCGATAGAAAACACTTACTTCTCCACCGGGAGAAATACGGTACACGCGATCGTAGCTGGAGGTCGTCGGTCCGGTGACATATAAATCGCCGCTGGGATGAAACGCCAGATGATACGCGGCCATCGACGGTTCCAGCGTGGCGAATACAAAGATCTCGCGGCTGGAATTGATTTTAAAAATGGTGCCGCTGCGGTCACCAACGAAAAGATTTCCGTGGCCGTCGAACGCGATACCGGTCGCGATGCCCATGCCTTCCATCCATTGCTCCGCGCGACCATCGGGCGGCACGCGATAAATTGTGCCGTCGTGGCGGCAGGAGACAAACAGGTTGCCGTTGCGATCGAGCGCAAGGCCTGTGGGATTCACTAACGAAGTAACGAACGGCTTTACCGTGTAGTCCGAACTGATCTTGTACAGCGAAACGGGAACGCGCTGGCCTCGAGGGCCGCTAAAGGTCACATAAATGTTGCCATTGCCATCAACGGCCGGATTCGACACGGGATGCAGATTGTCGGCGATTTGAAATGCAACGGAAACATGATGAGGCTCACTCTCATGTTCCGACTGGACGACCTGCACCATACTGCCGCTGGCGTTTTCCGGCACACGGGCGATCAGGCGATTACCGCTGGCGAGGCTCAGTGCTGCTTCGGCTTCGCCAAAACGAACCACAGGCCGCACCCCGTGTCTCGATGTGAATCCGCTGCCGTAAATGGCGATTTCGCCACCAGGAATGGCAGCGGTGGGCGAGATACGGTCAATGTGCGGAATGCCGTTCTTTTCTGGAGAGGAGCCGAACCCGAATTTCATAACAGATGAAAGTGTAACGCGAGACGCAAACAAATGGCAGCATAGATGCCAGCCATCCAGTCGTCTGCCATGATACCCCAACCCGCAGGCAGTTTTTCAAGGCGGCGGCAGGGGAACGGCTTGGTGATGTCGAAGATGCGGAAGAGCACCAATCCGCCGAGTAGGAATTTCCAGTTGAGGATGCTCATGCCGGTGAAGAGAGCGAATGCGGCGGCGTTGGCCGGATCAAGTAGCGTCATGGGGCCGCCGGCTGGCAGAAGCGCAAGGATCAGTGCGAGTTGCACGCCGGAAACTTCGTCGATCACCACGATCTGCGGATCTTTCACGTTGGCATAGTTTGCCACTTGCGTGCTGGTGCGAACGCCCAGCGCAGCGACGACCACCCAGACAATGAGCGATGGGGCGAGCAAAACAAAAGTTCCAAACGATCCAGAAAGCAAAGGAGGATCCGCACCCAGACTCAGTTTCATCGCTGTGCCTGTGAAGTAAAACCAAGTTAGCGGATGCGAAACCACCGCAAGGAGCAAGCCGAGAATAGAGCCCCAAGTCCCAGGGCCAGGCTTCAGATAACCAGCACCGAAAGCCGTAGCAAAGGCGTAAGCGAATCGCGGTTTTGGACCCGGCGCAGAGGTCGAAGCGTTATCGTTCGTGTTCGGATTCATTCGGGGTGTCTAGTTCGAGAATGATGGTCTTCTCGTCCTCATCGGCCAGATCATCTTCGTTGAATATCGACTCGGACACCACATATTTTTCCGTGGCCCAGTTGCCGAGATCCTTTTGGCTGCAACGATCGCTGCAGAACGGGAAGTCGTCGTCTTTTTCAGAATCTGTGGGATTTTTACAGATCGGGCAGTAGTGTTTCATGAAAATCGCCTGTCAGATGAAATAAAAACCGCGATTAGTTTACATCAATCGAAGACCATGGAAAATCCAGCGAAAATGCTAGCTTAAAACGCGGAGGGCAGCGCCGGTGGAGATGCGTGTCAATTGCTGCGAAGGAAGTGGCACGCTGGACGATTGCGCCAGGGTGCGAATCGCGGGGCGCGGAAGTATTTCCACCACCCGGCCGATCAGATCATATGCATCCGTCTTGGTGATTTCGACGCGAGTAACGTCGCCAGTGCTGGCAATTTCGCCGCTCGGCAATTCGATGTCGGTCAAATACAGTTTGCCGTCGATGTCTGGCGCCATGGATTCCAGCCGCGCTTCCCAGACTAGCGGATTGTCCTTTGACGGCCCTTCGACAAGGGCGATAGCCACGCGCCCTTTATAGGCGCGCAATTTCTCTCGCGAAATCTTCTTTTGCAGCGCCATCAGATGATTGCGTCGCTCGGTGATGGTGTCGGCATCAACTTTTCCATCGAGCGGGAAACTCTCGGCGTTGTCCACATCGGAATATTCGAACACGCCCATCCAGTCCAACTTGGCGGCGGAAACGAATTGGCAAAGCTCATCGAAATCCGCATTGGTCTCGCCAGGGAAGCCGACGATAAAGCTTGTGCGCAAAGCCACGCCGGGAATCGTAGCGCGCATTCGATCAAGCAATTTCAGGAACGCGTCGCCATTCGAGCCGCGCTTCATGCGCGCTAGGACATTGCGGCTGGCATGCTGCAGCGGCATATCAATGTATCTCGCCAGCTTTGGATGTGACGCCAGCGTCTCGAGCATCTTTTGTGTGACGCGATTTGGATACGCATACAGAAAACGCACCCACAGCAAATCTTCCACGCCTGCCAGCTTTTCCAGTAATTGCGCCAGACCATCGCGCAAGCCAAGGTCTTCCCCGTAAGAGGTCGTGTCTTGCCCAATCAATGTGATTTCTCGCGTACCCGCCGCGGCCAGATTTTCCGCCTCGCGAACCACGGATTCAAAGCGGCGGCTACGGAACGCTCCGCGCAATTCCGGAATGATGCAGAACGTACACGGGTGATCGCAACCTTCGGCAATCTTGATGTAAGCCTGATGCTTGGGTGTGGTCAAAACACGCGGCGTCAGGTCGTGATAGAGAAATGATGGCGGCTTCGCTGGCAGAACGCGCAAGTCTCCTTCGACGGCCTCGATGATGCGCTCGACTTCGCCGGTGCCAACGACCGCATCCACTTCCGGCACCTGCTCGAGAATTTGATCGCGAAATCGCTCCACCAGGCAGCCCGCCACGATCAGTTTCTTCGCCGAGCCGAATTTTTTGTGTTCGGCCATTTCCAGAATCGTATCGATGGACTCTTTTTGCGCGGATTCGATGAAGCTGCAAGTATTCACCACGAGAATTTCCGCGTCATCGGCGCGCGGCGTCAGTTCGTAGCCATCACGTGCGAGCAAGCCCATCATGACCTCGCTATCAACGAGGTTTTTGGGGCATCCGAGCGAAATAAATCCGACCTTGGTCATAGTTAGCTTGGACATAGTACAGCGCAAGCTTTCAATTTTAGCATGGTTGCCGATATCCTACTGAAGTACGCCCACGAACCATCTCGTTCTGGCCTCGTGCTTGCATTAACCAACTACAGTTGCATGCTGATTCGAAGCCCCGAGATGTGCTGTTCATAGGGGACAGCGACGGGACATCCGCCTAACGTGTTGACGCAGCTAAAGTTACGCAGTTTGTGGCAAGGGTGGGACGCCTCTGGTTCCCGTTCTTTCAAACTGTCCTCTGCCTCTGGGTCGAGCGAATCCCCGCAACCACTGAGTCTTCTCGCTCATTCTCGGTTTTCTCGTCGTCGACCTCTTCATCGTCGGCCAAAGGAGTTCTTCCTATGAATCCCAGTGCGAATCGTCGTGGTCCTCAACTCACACTTGCGGAATTGAAGGTTGCTGCTGTGGAAATGCGCGCCATGGACCTCATTAGTATTTTTGCCGCTGGCTCCGGACATCCGGGCGGAACGCTTTCCGTGATGGATATTGCCGCCGCGCTCTATCTGCACGCGCTCAATCACGATCCCACAAATCCCAACTGGCCCGATCGCGATCGCGTTTTCTGGTCGGCGGGGCACAAGGCTCCCGCACTATACGTCGCGCTCGGCAGAGCCGGATATTTCCCGCTGGACGATGTGGTGCTGCTTGCGCCAACTCGGTTCCGGATTCGAAGGTCATCCGAATTGGTTGAAAGTTCCTGGCGTGGAAATTTCCAGTGGATCACTGGGACAAGGGCTGGGTGCGGCAGTTGGCAGCGCGTTGGCCGCAAAACTTCACGGCTCTGCCCACCGCGTATACACCATCATGGGCGACGGCGAGCAGCAGGAAGGCAGCATCTGGGAAGCAGCGATGGCCGCCGGGCACCACAAACTGGACAACCTGTGCGGCATCGTCGACGTGAATCGCCTGCAAATCGACGGTTGGGTGAAGGACGTGATGAACGTCGAACCGCTGGCGGAAAAATATGCGGCGTTTGGTTGGAACGTAATCTCCGTGGATGGACACGACATCGCGCAGCTCCTTGACGCGTTCACGCAGGCCCGTGCAACAACCGGACGGCCGACGGTGATTCTTGCGGCGACGGTCAAAGGCAAGGGCGTCTCGTTCATGGAGAACCAGGCGAGTTGGCATGGCACCGCCCCGAAGAAAGAGCAATTGGACCAAGCGCTGAACGAATTGCTTCCGCCTGATTTCTCACGCGATCGAGTGGAGACTCTGCTGAAGCGCGCCGCGACAAATGCGATTGAGGTTGCGGGCAAGGCTAAGGACGGCATTCCCAAGTTCGCGGGCGAATATTGGTGGAATAGCGGTACCAACATGAAAGTCGACATGGATCCCACGCGCATGGGATTCGGACGCGGCCTGGAACGTGCCGGAGAAGATCCCCGCGTGGTCACACTGCACGCGGACATTTCCGGATCGATCCGCATCACCGACTTTGAGAACAAGCATCCGGAGCGTAACAACCGCGTGTTTAGCGTGGGCATCGCGGAACAGAACATGATGAGTGTTGCCGCAGGATTGGCGCGCGAGGGACTTATTCCCGTCACCGGCACGTACGGTGTGTTTGCTTCCGGCCGCGCCTGGGACCAGATCCGTACCACGATCTGCTACTCCAATCTGAATGTGAAAATCGCCGGCGCTCACGGTGGCATCTCTGTCGGCCCCGATGGCGCAACCCACCAGGCCCTGGAAGAAATCACGCTAACCAGTATTCTGCCGAACATGCATGTGGTTGTGCCATGCGATTCCGTGGAAACACAAAAGGCTACGGAATATTCACTGCTGACGCTGCAGGGACCCTGCTATCTGCGCTTCGCACGCGAGGCCACCCCCATCGTCAGTAAAGCGGATACGCCTTACGAGTTCGGCGTTGCCAACGTGATTCGTTACCGCGGCGCTCAGGCCAAATTCCTCGATGCGTTTGATACCTTCAAAGGGCCGAGCTATCAGAACGAAGACGAGCAGGTGGCCATCATCGCCTGTGGCCCCATGATCCCCGAAGCAATGCGTGCTGCCTGGCTCTTGAAAGAGGAATACGAAATCGAAACGCGTATTGTGAACGTACATACCATCAAGCCGTTGGACATTACGACGTTGTTGCGTGCCGCAGACGAGACACGCGTCGTTGTAACGGCGGAAGAACATCAAGTCGGCGGCTTTGGAAATATCATAGCCGGCGCAATTCTGCAACACCGTAAGAATTTCCGGCTCCCACTGCAATTGTCGATGGTGGGTGTTGCCGATCGCTTCGGAATTTCTGGAAATTCGTGGGAACTGATGCAGTACTTCGGCCTGACCGCGGAACATATCGCCAAGCGCGTTCTGGATTTGCTCGACAAAAGGCTTGCCTCTGCTCCGATTGCCGCGCACCAGATGAACGCCATCCGCTGCACGCGTTGCGGCGCCAAAGTCTCGACCAGCGAATTTGCGAAGGAATTTACATCTCGTTCCGACGAGATCTGCGCCGACTGCGATTACCAATCGATGGACCTGTGCGCGGTTTGCCACTTTGAATGGGGCAAGGCCACTGGTAACTCCGCTTACGTTTGCATGGCATGCCGCGCCAAGCCGGTTCTTCGCTAGACGCTCATGGTAGGAACATCACCGCTGTTTGGGCGTGGAGCGAATCTGCGCGAGCAATGTGCGTAGTCGATTTGTGTCGCAAGGCGTGTTGCCGAAGCGGGCTTCGGCGTAGTGATGCGTAAATTCGCGCACAGCAGGCACCAGTTCCGGCTGCAGCCCTAAGGACGCAGCAAACTCCAATGGCGTTTGTGTCTCAGCGCGCCGAAATCCACGCCTTTCCAACAAGTGCAACATATCCGCGTACAACCTGGAAGCCAGTTGTGGATTAGCACGATCCACTGGCGAACGTCGAAGTTGCAGGTAAAGACTGAGCCAGCGGAAAGCCGCGCGAATCCAGCTGAATCGGAATACTACCAAAATGAATACCAGGGCCGCGGGGAACAGCAGGCTCAGTTTTGCGTGATTCGCCTGCCAGCGCGTCAAGCCGCTCATGCCGCGATCTTGTGTACGACGAAACCAATCGCGCGCGCTTTCATTCCAGTTGCGCGAACCGCGTTCCACATTCTGCGCCAACAACATCTGGTGCGCGAAATCGTAGTTCACCACCCATTCATTCCAGTTTAGCTGCATCCAGTCCAGGTAATGATTGAGCCGCGTGAACATGCCGGAATATTGGTCGGGTCCAGGAGGCGTGGGATCAAAAGTGATCCAGCCGCTGCCAGGGAAATAGGCTTCCACCCAACTGTGTGCGTCGCTGGCACGGACAATGTAGTCGCCACCGAGATCGTTATACTCGCCGGGTAGAAAGCCGTTCACCTCGCGCGAAGGGATGCCAAGTGTGCGCAGCATGACGGCCATTGCGGAAGCAAAATACTCGCAATGGCCGGCACGGTTGACGAACAGGAAATGCGCCAGAGGATCGCGGCCGGGCGAACCGGTCAGGTTGAGCGTGTAGTGATAATTGCGGCGGAGAAAAACTTCCAACGCAATAGATTTATCGTATGGATTATTAGCAGCGGCCGTGCTCTTTCGTGCTAACTCCGGAATGCGGGGATCGAGTTCCGACGGGAGCTGTAAATAGCTGTCGCGAATTTCATTTGGGTAATCCGTTCCCGCGTTTCGCGCTTTCACCGGATCGGTGATGGGCAGAAGCGAATCTCCCTCATATTGAATCTGAGAATAATTATGAAACGGGTTGTAGACAGAACCCGTGGAATCTCGCGAAAGATAGCCGCGGCGCTGAAAGATCTGATAATTGGAAGACTCGGCCAGAAAGTTGCCGCGAAGTCCAACGAGACTTGCCGGCGCAAACAGCGCATCGCTGGCCATCGGCTGCATCAATACAGTGAACCGAAGATCTTGCGCAGAATTATCCCGCGGCGCCTTAGGATCCGCAAAATAGACCCATCCATTGCCAGAAGGCGAAACAGTTTCCCTCATCCTGTCGCTGGAATACCACCGGCGGCCATCAAAATTTGTGAGTGCGATGCCACGCCAGCGCAACATGGAATAGTTGACCGGATTACCGGTTTTGACTCGCATCACTACCGTGGTGTTTTTCTTGATTTCGCCGATTTCGCCAAGCTCAACGTTATCCGTGAAGCCGCTCATCAGTGTGGATTGCAGGCCAGCTCGTGAAAGATAGCCGGCATGGAAGCGTGGAAAGAAAAAGAAAAGTATCGAGCCGAGAAGCACACCGCCCAATGCAACCGTTAGCGATGCCAGCGACAGCGCGCGATGAAATTTACGTTCCGAGCGCGGCCTGGCGTCGAAATCCGGATAGATTGAGTTTGCGGCGCCCCGCCGAACTTCCAGACCAACGAATGTGGCCACGGCGAAAACAAGGAACGCTACGAAAAACGCCAGGAAATATGTGTCCACGGTGAAGATGGCAGCGGCCAAGAGGCAAGTGAATGCCAGCATTGCCAGAAAGAGCGCATCGCGGTCGGTAGCGGCGCTGTAGAGCCGTATAATCGTGACGAACAGCAAAAAGTGCACCGCGGAAAGCACTATGGCATACAAGACCGGGTCCGAAATTCCGCGCGAGAGAAAACGAGATACGAACAAGGCGTCGACCGGCAGAAGAAAAAGGTACCCAAGCACGAAGCGTGTCGCCGTAATTTGTCGCAACTCCGCAGGGAAGCCGCGCCACCAGCGAAACCCTTTGTAAAGGATCAACGAGGGCGCCAAAACGGTGGTGACGGGGTCGAGTTTGCCCGTCGCGCTAAGCGTGCTCACCGCGGTCAGAACCAGGAAAAACAATGAGGTGCGATAAAAGCGCTCAGCGGGAAGTGTGGACGCGGGGATGGAGACAGAACTCGCCATGGTGAAGCACCCAGATTAACACCCTGGGGCGCGCAGCCGGGTCAGGCGGCAACCAAAGGATAACCGCATAGCAGCTGACTCAAGCCTGGCGAGTTCAAGGAAGTGCCGCGCGAGCAACTTTGCGCGTCAAATTTGATATGGGGATCGAAGAAAGATCCTCCAGCAATATCGTTTTGGCGTTCGGCAGGCGAGGAAGTTTAGCGACACTGCTGCGAAACGGGAAAAGCGTGATGCTGCGATAGGTCACCGCATGACGCACTTTCTTCAGTGCGCGAAGCTTCCCGTGCAGCCGCTTTCCGTTGAGAAAAGTTTCTTTAACATAGCTCGCTAATTCCTGCGCGGCATCCCTGTTCACTTCGATAGTGGGAAAGTGCCAAAGCCTGGAGAGAAGCGCGGTCACATTGGCGTCCTTTGCCATTTTCGGAGCACTTTTGGGGGGCGGCAACAGCAATGTTTTCCCGTGTGCGTCCACGAAGACCAGCGCTGCCAGCGTGATTTCTTCCGTGGCGCGTTTCGAACGCTTTTCTGGAATGGAATCGACCAAGCCTTGCTTACGCGCTTCACAGTATTCGCCAACGGGACAGAGCAGGCATTGCGGCGAGCGCGGAGTACACAGCGTCGCGCCCAGCTCCATCATCGCCTGATTCCAGTCACCTGGATTTTGCCGATCGAGCAGCGCTTCCGCAGTTTTTTGCAAGTCCTGCCAGCGCGATCCGCTGCGCAAGTCTCCCTTTATCGCGCCAAGACGAGCGAGCACGCGTGCGACATTTCCGTCAAGCCCTGCAAGCTTTCGGTCATACGCAATGCTGAGAATCGCCGCAGCCGTGTAGTTTCCAATACCCGGCAATTCCAGCGCTTCTTCAGGTGAAGAAGGAAACGTTCCGCCATGCTTCGCAACGATTTGCCGTGCTGCTTTCTGCAAATTTTGCGCTCGCGAGTAGTAACCCAGACCTGACCACAAGCTCAAGACTTCCTGCTCCGGTGCTTCCGCGAGAGACTTCACATCTGGAAAGTGCGAGAGGAAACGCTCGTAGTAGGGAATTGCCGCCGCCACGCGGGTTTGCTGCAGCATGACTTCCGAGAGCCAGACGCGATAGGGATTCTTGTCGCGTCGCCACGGAAGATCTCGCTGAAATTGCAGGAACCACGCGTGAAGATTTTTGCGGAAGCGAGTTAGTGAATGTCCGGTGAACATGCGCTCCGCTAGTTTCGCACAACGAGCAAAAAAAAGATTATTCAGACTCGGAGGTGTGCTGCATCTTAAGGTGATGCGCTTTGCGGCCACCGCGCTCCAGACGCTCGGTCTCTTTGCGGGTCATCAGGAATTGCGCCAACTCGATGGAGCGCTTCAGCAACTGGCACGCGCCATCCTTCAACTCCGTGCTCTTTTTCACGTAATCGACGTTTCGTTCCATATCTTCCGCAGACCAGCCACGCGAGTGCGCGATGAAAGGGAATTGCGGGAAGTTGAAACCCAACTCCGAGAAAAAGGTCAGCAGGTGCCCCGCAACTGCTTGAATGTTGTCCTGTCCGCCCGTGATGATGAACGCCGCCACCTTATTTTTAATCAAGACATTATCGTGAATCGTGATTTGGTTCTGAATGCAGTTGAGCCGCTCGGCCATTCGAAAGAATAAAGAACCGGCCGCTCCCCAACGTATAGGCGTTGAAACCAGCAGAACATCCGACCAGTGCACGATTGCCTCATAAACCTGATCGAGCTGATCGGTGGTATCCATTTGCGTGATGGAACAGGGCCACGTGCAGGCGTGCGCGCTTTTGGAATAGTACCCCTCGCAGGGTCGAAACTTCAGTTCGTTCAGTTTGATGAGCTTGGTGTCGCAGCTTTCGGATCGCGCGCTATCTAGAGCGGCTTGCAGCAGTGCATCGGATGTGGAGTAGCGCGGGTAAGATGCATCCATGGCGGTTGTAGAGATGCCAACAATGCGAATCGGTCCTGCGGCGCGGTGCACCTTACGAGCCAGTGGATGCGGCTCATGCGGCTTCTTCTTGCGGGTAGTGGCGGGTTCCGTATTGATGTGCAGATGACCGTTCATCACGCGAAATTCGTAGCGTGGCACGGCATCATCCTCGAAGCCCGGCTCACCTTCTCCGGTCACGCGATGAAACTTCCAGTGATGCCACGGGCAGACGATGATACTCACCTTCCAATTGCCCCTGGCCGAGTGGACCGCCAACGTGATTGCACACTCCCGAAACCACACCGAATTTTCCATCGCGGAACGACACGGCAACTTTCATGCGTCCCAATTCCACTTCGGTTACAGCACCCTCGGCGAATTTCTCGGCTGGACCCAGATCGCGCCAGTTGTTGTTGTCCATAATCCGCGGATTATGCCACAGAGCTTTGTTGGCCAGTATCTCTTACTTGTTGTGACGGAAGTTTCGGGAAAGTTCGTTCTGTTCAAGTGGGAAGGTCATCGGCGAAAACGATGTAAGACGAGTGCCAGAGTTCGGCTGCAATTGTCCCATGCGGCTGCGAGGTGACGACGATCTTGAAAGACTCGGGATTCGTCGCGAGGCTCTGCAGCATCGCCGAATCCGTTGTGGGGGCAATCGGCTGCACCCCGGCAAGATGCCGAAGCACGGAAAAGATATTTTCGGAGGCGGGAGCCAGTGCTGTCTCCGCGTTCACACTGCGAAATTCCATCATCGCGTTGCGCTCGTGAAAGTTCCACGCGATGGCGGCGCAAAGCGTGACTGCCCGTTCGAATCGATCCTTCTGTGCGGCCGATGCCGTTGGCAACGCGGCTGTGCTGTACGGATCGAAGACCAGCAGCACGTTGCAGTCATCTTCACGCGCAAATTCCCGCACCATCAGAGAGCCAAACCGAGCCGTAGCTTTCCAGTGGACCAGCCGCGCGCTGTCGTTGGGCATGTAATCGCGCAACGCGTACAGATCCTGGCCGCGACCTTTTGCCAGACTTTCCATTGCTCCCTGAATCCCCGGGCGTACGTCGAGAAATTCTTCGGTGGCCTCGACAGAAGGGTAGACCAGCGCTTCCGTCGGCAGGTCCAGACGCCGCGCCTTCTGCAAGAAACCAAATGGGAAGCGTGTCACGATGCGAAACGCTTCCTGCCGGTACACTCCTCGTTTCGGAAAAAGCAGCGGGACCGACTGCACCACAGATTCCTGCCTCGGCAGATATGGAAAGTACACCGGTGTTTCCAGCAGCGCTGCACCGTTAGCGTCCTTCTTGGTGCTTCCTTCGACCCGCAGTGAGAACGAGGGCAAGGTAATCTTTTCGTTTCGGAGCTCCACTTTGGCCCGAACCGGCTGCCCCTCAAAAATATGTTCTGGAAGCTGCAAACTGAGTTCGACACCGGCCAGGGTCACCGACGAAAGTACGCCGGACATCAGAATGCTGGCGATCAGGCTGGCGAGGATAAGAAATAGCAGATTATTGCCTGTGTTCAATGCGGCCAGCGCGACCAGGATGATCCCGACCATATAAATCCAGCCCTGTCGGGTGATGCGATACTCCATCCGATAGCCGATCCAGCGGAGCGGTGTGCGCTTGGCTAGCGTCGGCACAAGCGTTACAGCGACCCAGGCCGCGACCAGTAGCGCTGCCAGCGCTGATGCGGAAGCCAGCGCCACATTTCCCAATCGCGCCGCGGCCCCTGAATACAGCGCCAGGATCAATGCCACGGTAAGTGCGGCCATCGAGAGAAAAAATGCGCGAATAGCGGGGCGATCGGCTTTAGCCCAGAGTTGCGAGAGTGTGGTAGAAAGTTTCATGCCGATTGGGCGCGGGAAAATCCCCAGCAGCTAAAGGGGAACGCGGACGGATTCTACAATCTCACGCAAAACGTTTTCCGTGGTCTCCGCCTTTTTCTGCAAAGAAGCGTGGCGCGCGCTGGCCACCACACGATGAGAGAAAACCGCCACGGCCAATTGCTTGAAATCGTCGGGTAAGCAGAAATTGCGCCCATCCAGAAAGGCACGGGCTTGCGCCGCTCGTTGCAGCATCAAAGTGCCACGGGGGCTGACACCGAGCGCCAATTGGTCGGACTTGCGGGTGCGGTTAACGATGTCCAGTGCGTAGTCGTGCAAACTGGAATCCACTTTCACGCGCGTCACGGTCTCTTGCATGGAGAGCACGTCACTCACATCCGCAATCGGCTCCAGCGCGCCAATGGGATCATCGGAAGCGCGGCTGCGCAAAATCTCCCGCTCGGTTTCGTGCGAAGGATAGCCCATCTTGATGCGCATCAAAAATCGATCGAGTTGCGACTCGGGCAGAGGATACGTGCCGTGATGCTCTACAGGATTCTGCGTGGCTATCACCAGGAAAGGTTGCGGCAATGGCAGCGTTCGACCGTCAACGGTAACCTGCGCCTCATTCATTGCCTCCAGCAACGCGGATTGCGTGCGCGGCGTCGTGCGGTTGATCTCGTCAGCCAGCACCACATTGGCAAAAATCGGGCCATGGCGAAATTCAAAATCGCGCGATTCCGGGTTGTAGACGCTGACGCCCAAGACATCACTGGGAAGTAGATCGCTGGTGAACTGAATCCGTTGAAACGAACAATGAAAAGACTTTGCCAACGCCTGCGCTAGCGTCGTCTTGCCCACACCCGGAACGTCTTCAATCAGCAGGTGCCCGCGCGCCAGCAGCGTCACCAGGGCAAGCTGAATGACGTCTTCTTTGCCATATATGGCCCTAGCAATGGAGCGCTGAAGTTGCGAGACCACGTGTGATGTGGCGGTCGTCATCGGTTGAAAACCCTTACTCTTCCTGCTACAAATAGATGAAGGCACGCGCGGGCCGTTGACGCGACCGTAATACCTTCTAATGCTTTGACGGGCTGCCCGCTGGCTGGGTTTCCCATTAAATCATAACCCGTTCAAGAACGGGCGATTAGCTCAGCGGTTAGAGCGCTCGCCTCACACGCGAGAGGTCAAAGGTTCAAATCCTTTATCGCCCACCATTTCCTGAATTCTCCCATCTTACGCTCTGGAACTGGCGGTAAACACGCGGTCCCTGTGTTGAACTTGTTATTTGCCCGCTGGGGCAGGCAGTGATTGCAGCCACTCGAGAATGGCCGCCTGCAGGGCAATCCGGTGGTCAGAAAACGAGTGATCGGTTTCCATATATTTTTCGGTCACGTGCATATTCCCCGCTTTGCGCAACGCCTCTGCCATCGCTTGATTGTCGGCCGTGTTCCGGTCCTTCACCTCAAAAATCAACGCGGGGCGTGCCTTCAGGTCCCCGGCGTAATCGACGTAGTTCCATTGTGAGGCATGGACTTTTGCCTCGGCCATTAATCCTTCGGGCGTGGTACCCGCCAGCCGTGGCGATGAGTTCTTATAGTTATCAGCCCGGCCATTATCAGCGGCCCGTAACACTGTCGGGCCAATGTTCCACGCCGCCATCATGCAAAACGCATACACTCCGGGATCATGCGCTGCGGTATAAGCGGTCATGAAGCCGCCCATGCTGTGTCCGATCAGCACGATGCGCTTCGCATCGATACGGTATTTCTTCACGTTGGCCGGATCACGTAGAAAGTCTACCGAGACTTGGGTATCTTCCAGCGCGTTTGAGAATGAGAAGCTGCCACCGCTCCCCCACGAGCCGCGATAATTGGGAAATAAGACGTTCCACCCCGCCCGCCGCAACATGTAAGCCAAGTCCAGATTCTTTTCATTGCCCGGAAATCCATGGAGCAGTATAACCGTCGGGTGTGACTGCGCGCCGGAAGCAAGGAACAACACCGCGTTTAACCGTGAACCGTGGCTCTCAATGTCCGGGGCCTCAACTCCAGCGGGATGTTCTTTGTCGGGAGGAGGGTCGTTTGTGATCGCAGAGGGCAATTGCTGCGCGACAGCATTCCACCCAAACAAAAGTACTACTCCGGCCAATCGAATGGCGTTTTTGAGGGTTAGCATTCGCGCATTTTGTACCATTTTCACGGCTCTTGTATAGTGGCCCTATGCAAACTTTTCTTCGCACTCTCGAGTTTTTGACCCTGGGATTGTGGCTGGGCGCCGACGCGTTTCTCAGCTTTGTGGTGGCACCAGGCGCCTTCGCAATTTTGGGCAACCGGGATGCCGCCGGGCTGATGGTGGGGTTCTCGCTGGCCCGCCTGCACGTTGCCGGAATCTTTCTCGGGCTTATTTTCCTAGTCGTGCGGCTAGCCCGCACGCAAAACTTCGCCAGTTTTACTACACCCGCCGCATTGTGCGTGGTGCTGATGGTGGTGCTCACTACTGCATCTCAATTCACAGTAAGTACGCGCATGGAAGCCCTGAAGCGAGAGATGGTGTCAGTCCAGAACACGCCAGAAAACGATTCCCGTCGCGTGGAGTTCAATAGATTGCACCACGCCTCCGTGCGCTACGAAGGCGCCGTGCTGCTCCTCGGGTTAGCCGGAGTGTTTCTCCTTGTGCACGAATTTTCGACGAAGCCTTAGTGGTGCGTAACGCAATCGGCCCTTCAATAGACACAGATCCGGCGATCTCCAGAAACTGTTTGGGCGCGACGTCGAACAGAGTAGACTACGCGGCGACAGGGCATCGCACCTGTTCAACGGAGAAGCGTCCCAGTGGCGGGGCTTTCCGTTTTCATTTCGTCTTCTTGCGCCCCGTTTTGTGTAGGTGAGGGGCATTAACCTGGCCGGTCTTGTTCGTTTTCTTCTTGCGGATCAGTTTTGGCCGAATCTTGTTCGTCATCGCATATCCGGCGCGTTCAAACGCCCTCCACATATACCAGCTTGCAACGGTCCGATACGGACGCCAGCGCTCTCCAAATTTCAACAATTCTTTCGGCGCAGGCATGTGCTTTTTCCCATAGGCCACCGACCAGCCCTTTTTCACTCCCAAATCATGGATCGGCAGCACATCCGGCCGCCCCAATCTAAAAATCAAAAACATCTCCACGGTCCATGCGCCAATTCCGCGCACCGATACCAGCCGTTTGACCAACTCCTCATCGGATAGCTGCAGGGCCTCCTCATGCGTCGGAACAATCCCTTCCAGCGCCTTTTTCGCCAGATCTTTCATGGCCAGAACTTTTGCGCCAGAAAGTCCCGCTTTGCGCAGTTTGCGTGCCGCAATCTTCAGCATCTCTTCCGGTGTTGGTGGACGTCCGTTCGATCCGAGCGACTTGATGCGCCCGAAAATCGTGGCCGCGGCCTTTCCGGAAATCGATTGATAGGTGATCGATTCCAACAGCACTTCGTAAGGAGATTGTGCGTCGGCGAGGTCAATTTGAAAAGGAACCATCTCTGCAATCAATCGCTTCAGGCACTCATCGCGTTCGGATAGGTGGCGAACCGCCTCGGCCAGATCAAACGCCAGTTGGCTTGGCGGCGTGTTTACGGTCATGGTCTCTCCATTCCGGAAACGGGACAGTAGAGTACCAAGTTTTCGGCGTTCTTGAGCCCGGAATTTAGTTTCAATCTTCTTGCCCTGTGCAGTACGTCAGTTCTGGAGACAGGCGGCTTCCGCGGTCGGTTACTTATCCGTCAGGCTCTTCAGTTTTTCCTGCAATTCCCTCATGCGGTCGGCATTTTCGCTGATGGGATCATTTTCCAGATACGCATCGATGTCTTGAATCGCAGCAGGATAATTTTTTTGTTTGATGTGAACTTCTATCAGAAGTTGATCCATCATCGGCGAATCTGTTTCCAATTGTTTGGCCTTCTTGGCCCAGGATTCGGCCTGCTCCAGGTCTCCCCTCCGGTAGGCAATTTCCCCAAGTTTGTAGCACGCGATCCATGCCGATGGGTTCTGTTCAAGCGCGTGGAGGAATTGCGACTCGGCTCCCTCCAGGTCTCTTCGATCGAACAGAATCACGCCGAGTGCGACATTGGACCCGGCGAATTTGTCGCCGCTTAGTTCGATCGACTTTCGAATCTTGGCTTCAGCCTCTTCTCCCCTTCCAAGGCTTAGCAAGGCCATTCCCATCTGAAGCTCAGCTTCATAGAACTTCGGCGCACGTGTTACGGCTTTCTGAAAATCCTCCAACGCCCCTTGCGCGTTTTTGTCGCCATAGAGTTTCTTCATTCCGGATTGATAGAAATCCCTTGCTTTCCTCGGCATCGACAAAACGTGGGCAGACACGGTGCGCGCCGTGGAGCTCGAAATTACGCTCACCTGCTCGGACTTTATGTAGATCGAAAATGTCTGGTCCGCTGTCAGACGTATATCCGGTTTGAACTCAGTTGGCTCATATCCTTCTGCGGTAATTTCCAATTTGTATACGCCCGGCAGGATGCCCGCAAAAGTAAATTCCCCAAGGTCGCGGGTGCGCCGCTCTTCAATCATTCGTCCGTCGGCGGTGCACAACTGGACCACTGCTCCCCGAATTCGTGTATTTGATCCTTCGGCAAATACAAATCCACTCACGCTGATTGTCGAAAGCTCGTGTTGTTGCTGTGCATCAGCGTGCACGGGCAACAAACAAACGGAAAGAATCACGAGCAGCAGGAATCTGGGCAGGCATAGAGAAAATGGGATGGAACACCCCCACTCCAAGTCTGGCCGCCATCATAACACGCGCCTTCTCCACCTCTTTCATGTAGCCCTCCTTGCCTCGGTTTCAAGATCTGGGAACTGCTCCCTGTAGCGAAATTCACAGACCGTGCCGAAGGTAAGCACGGGGTGTGTGCTAAAATTACTGGTTTATGCAGACAGGTATTATTGGACTACCACAAGTTGGAAAAACCACGCTGTTCCGAATCCTGACCAAAGCCAATGTCGAGGGCAAAGGTGGCCAGGCTACTCACGTCGGCGTTGCCAAAGTGCCGGAGCCGCGCCTGCTGGAACTCGCGAAGCTCTACAACCCGAAAAAAATCACATACGCCACAGTGCAATACGTTGATCTCGGCGGAATGCAGAAAGAGCGCATGCGCGAAAGCCTCGCCTCGCTCCGAGACGTCGACGCCATCGCCCACGTTATTCGTGTCTTCGACGATCCCAGTGTCCCCCACTCCGAGGGCACCATCGATCCTCTTCGCGACGCCACCAATCTCGACCTCGAACTGATCCTTTCCGATCACGAGCAAATCTCCAAGCGCCTCGAACGCATCGACAAGGACCTGAAGAAGAAGTCGGACAAGTTGCTCGAGCTGGAAAAAACCGTTTTGGAAAAGTGTAAAGCGCATCTCGAAGCCGAAAAGCCACTTCGCGAACTCCATCTGACTCCCGAAGAGCGCAAACCCATCGGGGGCTTTCTCTTCATGTCCATGCGCCCAATGCTCTATGTCTTGAATCTCGGTGACGAAGAAGCCGCCGAAATGGACAAAGCCATCGAGAAGCACAAACTCTCCGCACTGCAGGGTCGTCCTAACACTGCCGTCGTTGCTGTCTGTGGCCGACTGGAAGCCGAACTCGCCGAAATGAAGGAAGAGGAAGCCGCGGAACTGCTGGCCTCCTACGGCTTGAAAGAACCCGGCCTGAACCGCCTGATTCGCGCCACCTACGACCTGATGGGACTGATTGCCTTCTTCACCGCAGGCGAGCCCGAAGTTCGTGCCTGGACCATTCGCAAAGGGGCCACCGCAGTGAAAGCCGCCGGCGAAATTCATAGCGACATCGAAAAAGGTTTCATCCGCGCCGAAGTCGTTCGCTGCGAAGACCTCTTGGCCGCCGGTAGCATCGCCGCTGCCAAGGAAAAAGCCCAGGTTCGTCTCGAAGGGAAAGAATATCTCGTACAGGAAGGGGATGTTATCCTCTTCCGCCACAGCGGATAGGGGGTCGGGCCTGCAGCTCCGACATATAGCCGCTTTGATATTTTCCGATGGCACCCGCAGGGGCGGCTTTACGCCCTCTTTTTGCCTTCAAGCGCTCAGCGAAACGGAGTAACCAGCAATGATCTCCAAGCGAACCGGCGCCATCCTCCTTGTCCTCCTCACCGCGCTAATCGTGCTGGCTGCCATACTTGCTGCCGCGCACAGCGCAGCCGGTTTCGTATCATAATTTTGCCGATGCTCGAGCCTTCACTGGCGTCGCGAATTTTCAGGACGTTGCCTCGAATGTGCTCTTCACCGTCTTTGGCATTTGGGGCCTGTGGTTTCTTTCGCAGAGCTCAAGCGCAAGAGCCTTCCTCGATTCCCGTGAACGTTGGCCTTACCTCGCTTTTTTCGCTGGTCTGCTTCTGACGGCCTTCGGTTCCGGTTACTATCACCTGATGCCTGATAACTCGCGCCTGGTTTGGGATCGCCTGCCCATGACCATCACTTTTATGTCGCTGGTTTCCGCCATGATCGCCGAACGAATCGACGTCAAACTCGGCGTTCGGCTGCTGCTGCCTTTGCTCTGCGTTGGCGTTCTCAGCGTCGTGCAATGGTATTTTAGCGAGCAGCGCGGCGCGGGAGACCTGCGCTTCTACGCGGCGGTCCAGGTTTACGCGATCCTGGCACTCGTTTTTCTTTTGTTTCTCCCGGCGCGTTATACACGAACCATCGACTTAATTTGGGTCGGCGTGTTTTATCTGCTGGCCAAGGCATTCGAAGCCTTCGATCGTTTCATCTACTCTCTCGATCACCAGATTGTCAGTGGCCACGCACTGAAACATCTCGCGGCGGGAATTTCCGGATATTTCGTGATACGTATGCTGCTGGAACGAGAGCCAATCGCGCTGCAAGCTCAGGCCTCCCATGCCGCATGACCTGACATTTCGCATCGGACTCGCCGTTGCCCTCGGCCTGGTAGCCGGCGCCGGCAATTTGCTGGGCGGCTATTTCGTCATCTATCGAGAGTGGCCGCGCAAATATCTTCAATATTTTCTCGCCCTCGGCGCAGGCTACATGCTGGCCGTGTCTTTGGTGGAAGTAATTCCAGAGTCGCTGAAACTCGCGGGAGAGAACGCGCTCCTTTTCGTCCTCGGCGGTTTCTTCCTGGTTCACGTCTTCGAACATATCCTGGCCCAACACTTTCATTTTGGCGAAGAGACACACACCGAAGAAGTCAGCCATCATCACGTGCGCGCTACAGTAATCCTCGGCCTGGCGATTCACACTTTTTTTGACGGCGTCGCCATCGGTGCCGGCTTTCTGGTTTCCACCTGGCTCGGCGTCGTGATCTTTTTTGCCGTCTTCCTCCATAAGCTCCCCGAAGGGTTCACCGTTGCCTCCATGGTCCTCGCCAGCGGCCAAAGCAAGAAAAGCGCCGTGCGCGCCGCAGGCCTTTTGGGTTTGGCCACCCTCGTCGGCGTCCTATTGACCACCCAGCTTCAAGGCCAGCTCAAGTACGCCTTACCCATTTCCGGTGGTGTCACCCTCTACGTCGCGGCCACCGACCTCCTCCCTGAAGTGAATCGGGAGCCAGGTTGGCGCATGGCCTTCCTGGTTTCGCTCGGGATCGTTAGTTTATTGATAGTAAAGGCTTTATTCCACTTCTAGGCGCGTGCCACCGCTGATCGGAGCCGAACATCTCTGCCACCAAACCTCCCCTCCTTGGCGTCTCCGTCGCGCGTACACAATCTGCAACTTTTTGAGAACAAATGTGTTTGGTAGAGTGTGGCAGCTATGGTCAGAACCGACGTCCAACTCATGCTGGACGTGAAATCGGGCGACGAAGCTTCCTTCGAGCTTCTTTTGCACCGGTATCGCACGCCACTCGTCAACTTCTTGTATCGCATGGTGCGAAACAGGGAGCAGGCGGAAGACCTCGCGCAGGAGGTTTTTCTGCGGGTGTATCGCGCGCGCGCCGAATATGTGCCTAGCGCAAAATTCACCACTTGGCTTTTCCGCATTGCGACGAACTTGGCTTTGAATTCAGTGCGCGACAATCGCTATCAAAAGCTCGAAGATTCGATTGACGCGCCGGTCCGAATCGATTCGGAGGAGGGCGACGAGCGGCCGCTGGATATTGCGGAGAAGCATCCCAATATCGAACAGCACCTCGTCGAGGATGCCCGCGTGAAAATGATTCGCCACGCCATCGACAAGCTCCCGGAAAAGCAGCGCGCTGCCGTGCTGCTGCACAAATACGAAGAGCTTGATTACGCCGAGATTGCAAAGATTCTCAGCTGTTCGGAGAGCGCGTTAAAATCGCTGCTTTTTCGGGCTTATGAAGCGCTTCGAGTGGAACTAGCCCCACTTGTGGCGCACCAGGTGGGACAGTAGGGTAGGGAAAGAAGGCTGTTATGAGTTGTGAAAAAATGGAAAGCCGGATACTCGGATACGTCGATGGACGGCTGAAAGACTCCGAGCGTCTCGAGGTCGAGAAGCATCTAGCCTCCTGCGCGCCGTGCACCTTGCGGATGAACGAATTTCGTGCCGTCTCCGATCTTCTCAGCGAATTGCCGATGATTGAACCGTCGGAGGCCTTCGACACCCGCGTTCATGCGCTGGTTGCCGCAGAGCCTGCCCCGAAGCAGAATTGGTGGGCGTGGCTCGATTTTTCACCGCGCATTGCCTTTGCCGCTTCCATGCTGTTGATCGCTGCACTTTACCTGGGCATTTCGCGCAATGGCCCTGCTGGCCCGGCCATCAATCCAGAGCAAGCAGACGCGCAGATGATGCAGGATTTGCCGGTGCTCGAGGATCATGACGTGTTACAGAATTTTGAGCCGCTGAAAGATTTGCCGTCACAGCCTTACGAAGATGATGCGGATCAAACTCAGCAGAAGATGTAATCGCGGAGCGTACGGGCAGGGAACTAGCAAAGATCGTGAAACGCAGGATCCAATTCGGAGTTGTGCTGGTGGCGATGTTAAGTCTCGCTGCACGGCCTGGGTGCGCGCAATCGCAGAATCCACATCCCGATCGTCCTCCGCAACATCAATCGCAACCGCAGGCGCATCCTCCTGCGACGCACACGCCTCCACCCGCGTCACATCCGCCGACTGCGCAATCCCATCCTTCAACCACTCAACCGTCGACACAGGATGCGAATCGGCCTCCCTCGAATCCGAATTACAATCGCTCCGCCGGATCCGGAGGCTATCCGCAATCGAATTTCAATTCAGGGAGTAATCCCAATCGTCCTGGAAATATGAATGGGGGAGCAAAACTGACTCCTCGGCAGCAGATGGGTGTCGGTGCGGCGCGCCCATGGGTCGATCAAATGCGTTCGCTCAGTCCGCAACAGCGCGACAGTGTTTTGCAGAATAGCAAAGCGTTTCAGAATCTTTCCCCCGACAAGCAGGCTAAAATTCGCCAGCAATTCAATCAGTGGGACCGTATGACTCCTGCGCAGCGTGCCGACCTCCGCGAAAAAGAAGATACCTGGAGAAACTTGACTCCTCAGCAGCGCGACCACATCAAGAACGAAGTCCTCCCGCGCATGAAGCAGATGCCCTGGGACCGTCAGCAAATGATCCGCCAGAAACTTGGCGTTCTGAAAAACATGCCGGAATCCGCTCGCAATCAGCGCCTGGCCGATCCCAATTTCACTCGTGGCATGACCGACGAAGAACGCTCTACTCTTCAAGATTTAAGCCACATGCACGTAGGCTCCGCTCCCGATCCCCCCAACGAATAGCTCTGCCCGCTTTTTGTGTACTGGCCGGTCTTTAGATCGGTTCAGTTCTAGTCATGTAGCGCTGGCCGTTGTGCCCGCGCTCTCAATTTATGGTTTGACTTCCCAATCTCCCTCCAACGTCACCAATTTCCTGCGTTATCATCAAACCAGAGGGAGATTCCAATTCCGGCCCTGTCCAACCGATTTCGCGCGCTCAAGCACCGCAATTTTCAACTCTTTATCATTGGTCAATTGATTTCTCTCATCGGCACGTGGATGCAAACCACTGCGCAGCAGTGGCTGGTTTATAAACTCACCGGATCGGTCGCCATCCTCGGCATTTTCACATTTGCGAATCAGGTGCCCATGCTTTTTCTGGCTTGGCTCGGCGGCCACGTTGGCGATCGCTACGACCGCCACAAAGGCGTTATCGTCACGCAATCGTGCTCCATGATCTTGGCATTCTTACTCGCATTTCTCACCCTCTCGCATCTTGTCCGTGAATGGAATCTGATCCTGATCGCTTTCCTGGTCGGTATCGTCAACGCCTTCGACGTGCCCATCCGCCAATCCTTTTTCGTGCACATGGTCGGCAAAGACGATCTGCCCAACGCCATTGCTTTGAACTCCTCAATTTTTAATGGGGCGCGCGTCGTCGGTCCAGCCATCGGCGGTTTCGCCATCGCGTGGATTGGCGAAAGCGGTTGCTTCCTTCTGAACGGACTCAGTTTTGTCGCTGTGCTGATAGCTCTGCTAATGATGCGCATCGACCGCGTCGAGAAAACTCCTTCGCAGGAATCTCCCGTCCGCAGTTTTGTGCAGGGATTCCGCTTTGCCATGGCAGACCTACCCATTCGTTCGGCGCTGTTGCTTTTGTCTGTACTCAGCTTTTTTGGATTGCAATACTCTGTCTTTCTCCCCATCTATGCCCACGACATTCTCCATGGCGAAGCGCGTACGCTGGGGCTGTTGATGAGCGCAGCCGGTGTCGGCGCGGTTTTAGGCGCTCTGCAGTTCGCCGCGCGCACCGAATACAGGGGTCTCGCTCGCTGGATCGCCACCACCTGCACCGTTTCCGCCATTGGCCTGATTTTTTTCTCGAAAGCCACATCGTTCTGGCTGTGTGCGCTGCTTCTTTTTATTGTGGGCTTTGCCGCCACCTCGCAGATGGCCGCTACCAACACCATCATCCAGGAACGCGTGCCCGATGAGATGCGCAGCCGGCTGATGGCCGTTTACGCCACCATGTTTATGGGCATCATGCCCATCGGCGCGTTGCTGGCCGGAGGCATAGCCAAACGCATCGGTGCCCCAAACACTCTTCTTCTCTTTGGTGGATTAGTTCTAGTCGGCTGCATGGCTTTTATCTTCCTGGTAGCCGCCAAGATGAACGATGCAGGCTCTAATCCCGCGATCGTAGCCGAGCCTCCGCTGTAATTTCTTGTTCAGATAATTCCTGCGGTCAAGCAAATCAGCGCCAGCGTCAAAATGGCAACCCGTACGCGGTGCAGGACGTCCCAACGCTTGCGATCCTCGCGCCAATTTTCTGTGTACTTTTCCCGTGTCCACGAAGCGATCCGCGAATTGATAGGCACCAGCATCGAGACAGTGAACAATATTGTCGTGGCCCAAAGCGCCCCAGCCAGCATAAGTAGCCATACTTGCTGTCCATCCGCATGCCTCACCCACGCATCTACCGCGATCAACACAAATACCAATGCATACCAAAGTGGCATCACCCGACCGAGCACCTTGGCAATCGGGTTGGCTGCCGCGCGGTGCACCGCATCTTCCAGGCGGCAGAGGGTCGGATGGACGAATGCCGCGATAGCCAATTCGTTCCCCACAAGCATCCCTGCTAAGACAATTATCGTTATGTCAAGAAACCGCATAAGTGGCATCGTTCTGCTCCGCTGTAAATAAAATATGTCGTGCGTTCATTTGCTTGGGCTGGATAACTAAAAGACCAGAAACGCCGACCGCCGCCTGAGAGGGAAGGGACTAGATTATTAGATACGTTGGGCGAGCGCGGGGGGTTCAAATCCTAAAACTCAATAGCCCGCTGATCATGTAGCAGCGCCAGATAGCTCAACAGATCATCTGTGACCCGTTGCGGCTCCGCCTTCGAATAAAGCTTATGCAGATCTTCTGCGATCTGCTGCACAGTATGTTTCCCGTCGCATCGCAGCACAATCTCCAGGCTGGGCCCCTGCAATCGGATCGGCGCACCTGCGGTCAGCAGTTGCCGTGGCGTTTGCGTCTTATCATTCAACTTGCACCCAGCCGCCAACCGCGGTGTCGCTCTCAATTCAGGTTTCATCGGTATTCCTCAGTGTTGCAGCAACAGATTAACGCAATTAGCGATAATCCCACCCTCACAACTCCAGTTCCATTCCGTCGTGCGCAATCTCAAACCCCGCATCCCGTACCGCCCGATGCTCTGCGCTCGCTTCGTCCAGAATTGGATTGGTGCTGTTCATGTTGATCAACATCTTGCGTCCTTCCGCTTCCTTCGGATATTGCTCCAGCAAACCGCCTTGTCCGGAAAATGGAAGATGTCCGACTTCCCGCGCCGTTTTCTCTCCGCGGCCAGCCTGGATCATCTCCTCATTCGACCAGAATGTGCCATCGATCAGCGTCAGGTCTGCGCCGCCAGCCACTTTCACCCACTGTGAAGTTGTCCCGGCAACTGACGGTGCAATAAAAAGCTTCTTTCCGTCCTGATCAATCACCAAGGCAACCTTCGCTTCTTCCGCAGCCGCGCTTCTCCGAAAATCTTCGCTGGCGAATTCTGGATATTCTCCGCCCAGCGGCAGGCAACTATAGAAAAATGTCGGTGGATCGCCCGGATTCTCCGAAAGATGGCAGCCGATCCTTCCTCGCGTCGAAAGCATCTGCCACTGCACCGGAGGATTCGCGCGGTCCAGCACCCTGACCATCCGGTTTTCGTTCTTCAGCAGCCGCTGCACCCCGGATGTAGCAAACACAAAAAAATTCTGAAATTCCCGAAGATGCAGCAAGCCCATTGCGGATGCCACGTCTGCCGATAACAGAAATACACCCGCGATTGGCGAAGTACCGGCGTTCCCAGGATCCGGCGCGAGTTCCGGAGTCGCCAGAATCTGCGTCCGCAAATCCGGCGAAGCTCCCACCAGAAACCAGATCCCCTCGATAGGTGAAAACGCCACCTGCGTCTGCGTGCGCGCTTGCGCCTGAATCGTGCCATATCGCATCCTGGCACAATTCGCGCACGCGCAATTCCATTGCGGGAATCCACCACTCCCCGCCGATCCCATTATTTTTATTTTCATGAACTCTGTCTCCGCGTAGAGACGTCAGCAAGGGGCGGGGAAGTAGCTCGACGTTCCAACTATTTTCACTAAATCGTTCGCCATCGTCACTGGGCGGCTAATTCGATTACTTCTCAACTCAGCTGCGAAATTTCCGGCAACCCGAAAATACCACACGCCCTTCCCAAAAGGGAATCCGCCCGGATGGCCATCAATTACCAGTGACCGCTCACGGCCGAGGGTGTATCATTCGCCCGAATGAGTTGGCACCAACATGTCGTCGCTCCAACGGCAGCTTAACGTCTATTCTCTATTCGCTTGGATATCCCTAGGCTTTGCCGGAATTTGGCTACCTCCCCCTTTAGCCGCCTTACAGATCAGTGGAAATGGGATCGAAGACATCAAAGTCTACGTCCGTGCGGCAGACGGATCACAACTCGCGCAAATTGCTCAAGTCACTCTGATAAATCAGTTCAACCAGCTCGTCGAGCAGGCCACCACCCGCGGTGGCTTCGCTGAGTTTCATGGTGTCAAGACTGGGGGCTACAGCCTCGAAGTAGTTGCCGCAGGATACGAGAAGCATGTCGAGTCCCTTGAAATTGGAGAAAGCGGCGGCGGCCTTTTCAATATCCTCCTCCAACCGTCCAGCGGTGCCCGCGAAATCCACGCTTCGGTTGGGCCTCCAATTCTCAGTCCCTCCGCTCAGAAGGAATTGGCCAAATCATCGGAAGCCCTGCGCGCTAATAATTTGAAGGAGGCTCGCATCCATCTCGACGCTGTTCACCGTCTCGCTCCCAACAATCCTGAGGTGAATTACTTCTTAGGTTTGTACTTTGCTAAAGCTTCAGACTGGTCCCAGGGCAAAGCCTACTGGCAAAGGACTCTCTCTTTCTCTCCCGACCACCAACGCGCTACTCTTGCACTCAGCGAAGCGCTGCTTCACGAAAAAAACTATTCAGAGGCGGTCAAACTCCTCACTCACGCCGTGGAAACCTCTCCAGACGCTTGGCGTCCTCATGCCCTGCTTGCCGAGGCTTATCTGCTACAAGGCGCAAACCAGGAATGCATACAACAGTCCGAACGAGCTCTGGAACTCGGCCACACTCAGGCCCTCTCCGTTCAACCCATCCTTGTGCGCGCCTTGCTTCAACACGGCGACAATCAGCGCGCTATGGATATTCTCCGTGCTCAGGTGCAGTCTCATCCCGACGATCTGGCAAGTAGGAAACAATTGCAGGATTTGGAAGACTCCGTGGCTCCTCAGAGCGCCGCACAACCCGCCGCTGCGTCGCTCGAACTCCCACCTGCCTCGCTTACTCCGCTTGCGGATGCCGTCCCCGTTCCTTCGAACTGGCTGCCTCCCGACATCGATGAACAGGTTCCTCCCGTTCTTTCCGGCCATACCTGCGATGTTGATGCGGTGCTGTCAAAAGCTGCGGCCCGCATACAGGAACTCATCTCGAATGTTGATAAATACACGGCCACAGAGTTGCTCTTCCACGAATCAATCAATAAATGGGGATTGGTTTCTAATTCAGAACGCTTGTCATTCAATTACCTTGTTTCAATTGAGGAAATCCGCCCCGGCTCACTCTTTGTTCAAGAACACCGTGAATCTGTAGGTGCACCCGCCAGCTTTCCTGATCACGTCGTGACCAATGGACTTCCATCGCTGCCTCTGATCTTTCATCCGTACTACTCCGGCAACTATGCGATCACATGTGAGGGGATGGCGGCTTGGAATGGCGGGTCGGCCTATCAGGTCTACTTCCGCCAAAAACCGGAGCAGCCCAATACCATGCGTTACTACAGAATTGGCGTTGCCGGGCAGGCCTATCCCGCCGCCCTTAAGGGACGCGCCTGGATCTCCGCCGACAGCTATCAAATCGTCCGCATGGAAGCTGCGCTGGTCGAGCCAATTCCCGCGATTCAATTGTTCGCCGATTTCACCGTCGTCGAATACGGCCCCGTGCATTTCAAGAAATCGCGCGAAGAGCTTTGGCTCCCCAAGTCCGTGGAGTATTACTACGATTGGAAAGGAAAGCGCGCTCACCGTCACCACAAGTTCGACAACTATCTACTATTCTCTGTCGACGACAAGCAGCGCATCTCCGCCCCCAAAAATACCGATCCTCTTGCGGACACGGCTGCCGAGCGAGCTTCGCCGCCGCGATGAGATCGCGGCAATTTCAACTGCCATGATTTTCACTTTGGAGTGGACTCAGTTCAGAGGAGTGTCGAGTTTCCCACCAGAATCTAGCCGGCAACGTTTAATGGCAGCGTTCTAACGTCACCTTGGGCATCCGGCACAGCCACCCCCACCAATAGACATTTTTCTCCGTCACTCCCGCATTCGGTAGTAGAGTGCTCCGCAAAATTCCCAATTCACAGAAATCAACAAATTATGCACAGATTTTACGGATTCCTCTTGACAAGTCTCAGAATGAGCCTAAGATGTGGCAGAAAGTGGAAAAAAGTGGATAGCAGTAGAGTGAGGTAGAGTAAAGTAGCGGCACTTAGAGGGTTGTGGTGATTCGGGCCAAAACACACCTCCAAGAGACGGAATTTCATGAAGCTGCGGGGCAATTGTCAGGCAAAGGTCGACGAGAAGGGTCGTTTGAAGATCCCCGCTATTTTTCTGGACGCTCTCAAGGAGTATGGGAACCAGTTTTACATCACCAGCACCACCGGTGAGACCGCGAGGATCTACCCGATGAAAGTTTGGGGCGAGATCGAAGACCGGCTGGCCAGCATGCCGAGCACGAACCCGGCGAAACGCAAATTTCTGATGCGCACCAGCTATTACGGTCAAGTGGTCGAGATTGATAGTCAGGGAAGGGTCTTGATGCCTGCCGTTTTGCGCGAAGCTGCGCAAACCAAGGGCGACGTCGACGTTTTGGGCGCTCTGGACCATATCGAAGTAATGAATCATACAAGGGTTTTGGATCAGTTGAAGAGCGAACCGTACACCGACGAGGACGATCGGGCACTGGAAGCCTGGAAACCTTAAGAGTTTTTTTCTGGAGTAGCAATTGGGGTGCAGTTGCAGTTGGGGTTGTTGTTCTCCTGGGGCAGACGGGGCAGGGCAGGCAAAACAAATTGGGTGCGCCACACACTCCGGTGTTGTTGGAAGAGGTGTTGGAATGGCTGGACATAAAGCCAAGCGGAATCTACGTAGACGCCACCACGGGCGCAGCGGGTCATTCGGCGGCCATCGCGCAACGCATGGTCTTCTTGGCAAGTCCCGAGCAACCGTCCGGTCGCTTGATCAGCCTGGACCGGGACGCACAGGCGCTGCGGATCGCACGCGAGCGTTTGCAGGAGTTTGGGAGTTTGGTGAATTTGGTCCACTCTCCGTTCTCGAAGATTGCGGAGGCCGTACACGAGTTGGGGATAGCGAAGGTGGACGGGGTCTTGGCCGACTTGGGAGTTTCGAGCATGCAGCTTGATCAGCCCGATCGCGGATTTTCGTTTCGCGAGGCTGGTCCGTTAGATATGCGCATGAGCAGCGGCGAAGCGAAAGAAGACACGTTGACGGCAGACGAGATTGTGAATCAATGGTCGGAGAAAGAAATTGCCGACCTGCTCTACACGGAAGCGGAAGAGCATGATTCCAGAAGGATCGCCAGGTCCATCATGAACGCGCGGCCCATACGGGACACCGCGCACCTGGCAACGGTTGTGGCAGGCGCTCGGAAGCAATGGGGAAGGCAGAGACTGCATCCCGCAACAAAAACGTTTCTGGCGCTGCGGATAGCGGTGAATCGAGAGATGGAGGAACTCGGGCAGTTTCTTTTCCGGACCCCTGCCACAGTAAATTCAGGCGGCCGCATTGTTGTGCTGACGTATCACTCGCGCGAAGACCGCCCCGTGAAGCAAGCGTTCCAGCAAGGGCAAAAAGAGGGAACGCTGAGGGTGCTCACCAAACACGTGATTGTACCCCGCCCCGAAGAGCAGTATGCGAACCCGAGATCGCGAAGCGCGAAACTCCGGTGCGCAGAGAAGGTGTGAAATGGCAAGATCGAAGAAGCAGAAGAAACCACCGGTGATGATGGAATTTCATACCGTGAAGCGGATCGATAATTCACGCGTGGTCCGCCACGTCGAACCGGTCAAACTGCGAAATCTTTACAAAACAGCGGCGCTCGGGGCGATTGTCGCCGCCTTCTGCATGCTCTACGTTTACCAGCATTTTCGCTGCATCGATCTCAGCTTCCAGTTGGAAGATCTGAAAGCCAAGCAGCAGTCTGCCCAAGGCTATAACGGCGAATTAAAACTGGAGATTGCCACACTGCGCGATCCACATCGCATTGACGTCATCGCGCGTCATCAGTTGGGCCTCACGCAAACAGCGCCCACGCAAGTGCGCGAGTACACGGGTTTGGATGGAGCGCAAGTCGCAACCGTTCGCTTTGTGCGCCCCAATCGCGCTCCCTAGGCTCGTTCATCATGCGGGCGCAGGCTATATCCCACGATTTTGGTAGCACCTTAAACCAACGCCCGAAGTGAGAGCCAACTGCAACGAGCCATGCAGCAGAACAAAGTTCATCTTCGCATACTAATTCTTGCCGGCTTGGCCCTCCTGTGGATGGGCGCAGTCTTCGGACGACTAGCCTACCTGCAACTCGCACGTCATAGTGAATATATGGCCCGGGCCATGCGCCAACAGCGGCGCACTCTGGATATTACTCCCAAGCGCGGCAGCATCTACGACCGCAACATGCACCCGTTGGCCATGAGCATTCCCGTGCAGTCCGCATTTGCCGTTCCCACCGAAGTGAAAGATTCCGTGATGGCCGCGCGGTTGCTCTCCGGTGTTCTCGGCATGCCGCAGGACTTGATCCGCGAGAAACTCGAATCCGGTGCCACTTTCGTTTGGGTCCAGCGAAAATTGCCCCCTGAAAAAGTTCAGGCCATAGCCGCATTGAATCTGAAAGGCATCTATTTCCAGGAAGAAAATCAGCGTTTCTATCCGAAGCGCGATATGGCTTCCCACGTGTTGGGCTTTGTGGACGTCGATGATAAGGGGCTGGGCGGCATCGAGCATGAGTACGATTCGCTGATTCGCAGCAAGGGCGAGAAAATTGTGGTTATGGCCGATGCCCGCCAGCGCTGGTTCGATGGCGGCGCCGCGCAAGCCGATCGCGGTGTGAATATCGTTCTTACCATCGATGAAAAGATTCAGTACATCGCTGAACGTGAGTTGGCTGCGGCCATTCAGAAAACGCATGCCCCTGCGGGAACCGTCATCGTGCAGGATCCCAACTCCGGCGCCATCCTTGCTCTTGCCAATTGGCCTAAATTTAATCCCAATGCCCCGTTAGACTTTCCCGCGGAAAACCGGAATAACCGCGCTATTACTTCGATATATGAACCGGGCTCGACTTTTAAACTGATCACCCTCGCCGCCGCCTTCGATCAAAACCTGATTCGCGCTGAAGAAGTCTTCGACTGCGAAAACGGCATGGTAAGAGTGGCCGGCCATTTGATTCACGACCACAAGCGCTACGGGATGTTAACCGTTGCCGACATTCTTGCGAATTCCAGCGACGTCGGCGCCATCAAAATTGCACTGCGCATTGGCTCTCCGAGATTCTACGACTACATCCGCGCCTTCGGTTTCGGCACGCCCACGGGCGTCGATCTTCCCGGTGAAAGTCGCGGCCTGGTGCAGCGTCTCAGTCATTGGGGTTCGTTCTCCATCGCTTCCGTTTCCATGGGACAAGAAGTCGGGGTGACTCCGCTTCAGATGATCAATGCGGTTTCTGCGATTGCGAATGGTGGCCTGCTCTATAAACCGCATGTTGTGCAGCAAATGCGGCGTGACGATCAAATCTTGCCTTTGGCTGAACCATCCGCTCCAGAAGATCCGCGCAGAATTATTCAACCGCAAACCGCCGCGACACTGCGCAACTTGATGGAAGGCGTAGTCCTTCACGGTACCGGCAAAAACGCGCGTCTGGATGGCTGGACCGCCGCAGGCAAGACCGGCACCGCGCAAAAAATTGATCCCCAGACGAAACGCTATTCACCCACGAATGTCATTGCGTCATTCAACGGATTTGCACCTATTAACAATCCGGCTGTCGCCATTCTCGTCTCCATCGATTCTCCCGGAGGTTACCCGCATGGTGGCGGAGATGTCGCCGCTCCAGTCTTCAAACGCATCGCGGAGCAAGTTCTGCCGTATCTCGACGTGCCCCGCGATGTTCCTCTAAGCCCGCGCCTGATCCAGACTTCTTATCATCCCGATGAAGAAACACAAGATTCTTCCATGGACGATTTCACTCCGGTGGATCTTTCGGCTCAGGCCGCAGCCGAAGAAGAAGATCCAAAAGCAGCCAAAGCTAAAAGCGCGTTGCAGAAATTGCCGGAAGTCATGGTTGCCGCGGACGAAGATGGCGGAATTGCTGTTCCCGATTTCACCGGCAAGACCATGCGCGAAGTTACCGAATCCTGTTTGCGACTCGGACTCGACCCGGTACTGGTTGGCAGCAGCCTTGCATCTCAACAAACGCCGGCTCCGGGTACGAAGGTGCGCCGCGGTTCCAAGATTATCGTGGAATTTGGCGGCGCGACGGCCAAGCCGGTAAAGCCGGGCAAGCAGCACTAAGAAAAGGATTTAGGAAAACAATGACGACGGGATTGAGTGCCACGGACCAGGCGGAAAAGCAAGGCAAATTCATTGCTCGAGGAAGATCGAGGACACACTGTGGCTGGCGAGAAACACCCCGCAGGGCGGCCGATTCGCGCAATCCTGGAAGGCTTGGATCTGCGCTCGCCGCTGCCTTCCCAAAACCTGCCAATCTCCCAGGTAACTTGCGACTCGCGAAAGGTGCACGCCGGCGCTCTGTTTGTTGCGATTCAAGGCGTTGCCACCAACGGCAATCTCTTCGCCAAGGACGCTGCTACCCGCGGCGCCTCTGTGATTCTAAGCGCTGATCCGAAGCCTTCTGATTGGGCAAGTCCGGCCACGTGGCTGCAAGTCAGAGAGCCGCGCAAAGCGTTAGCGATCACCGCGGCCAACTTTTTTGGACGCCCCGCAAACGCGCTGAAACTCGTCGGTGTCACTGGCACCAACGGTAAGACCACTACAACTTCTCTAATTGATTCCATCATTCGCGCCTCTGGTGCACACCCTGGTCTATTCGGCACCATCGCCTATCACACACCACTGGGAGTCTATCCCGCGCCGAACACCACGCCAGAATCGGTTGATCTCCAGGCCTTCTTCGCCGAAGTGCGCGATGCCAAAGGCACGCATGCTGTCCTCGAAGCCAGTTCGCACGCGCTGGCCCTCGATCGCCTCTGGGGATGCCACTTTGCCGCCGCCGTCTTCACAAACCTCACGCGCGACCATATCGATTTTCACAAAACGTTTGAAGCCTACTTCGCCGCAAAGCGCCATCTTTTTGAAGGCACCGGATCAGGGGCTCCGGACGTTGCCGTAATCAATACCGACGACGAATGGGGCAAGAAACTGAAGGGGCTCGCCAAGAGCACGCTTACTTACGGCCTGACCACCGGTAGCGATCTTGCGGCAAAGAAATTCACGCTCAGTTTCAATGGTCTGAATTTCACGGCGCAGACGCCCAACGGAAAAATCAACGTGCAGTCCGCGCTGGTCGGCCGCATCAACGTCTATAACATTCTTGCCGCCATTGGAGCCGGGATTGGTCTCGGCCTTTCCAATGAAGTCATCGAAGCGGGCATTCGCAATCTGGAAGCCGTCGCCGGAAGATTCCAGCGCATCGACCAGGGCCAACCCTTTCTGGTTGTCGTCGACTACGCGCATACCGATGATGCCCTCGAAAATCTCATTCGCACCGCGCGCGAGCTCAACACCAAAGGCCGCATCATCACGATGTTCGGTTGCGGAGGTTCTCGCGATCGCACCAAGCGCCCCATCATGGGCGAAACTTCCGGTCGCCTCAGCAACTTGACCATCCTCACCAGTGACAATCCGCGCCAGGAAGATCCGCTGAAAATTATCAGCGATATCGTCGTCGGCATGCAGAAATCCGCAGGCAAATATCTGATCGAAGCGGACCGCGCAAAAGCCATCAAGCAAGCAATGGACGAAGCCAAAGCGGGCGACATCGTTCTGCTCGCGGGAAAAGGTCACGAGGATTATCAAATCTTCGCCGACCACACCATTCATTTTGACGATCGCGAAGTCGCGCGAAAGGCGCTCGGCGATCTCGGGTACACGGAGCCGCAAAGCGGCCCAGGGTTTGGCACGTAGCGCGCTCGTCGCCTGCTGTGGGACGAGGGCCTGCGGGCCGAAGTTGTAACTCGCAGATACAGGAGGAGCCCTCAACCGGTGAGAACAAATCTGGAAGTGCCGTACGGTCGGGCAAACTATCGTCGCGACCGAGCCCTGAGTGAGACCAGCGTACTGAGGAAATTATGCGGTGGACGGTTAAACAGGTGGTTGACGCGGTGGCGGGAAAGCAGGGGAGTGGAATCGACGCCCTGGCCCGGGTGGCCGGTGTGTCGATTGATTCTCGCACGCTACGTCGCGGAGAACTCTTCATCGCCATTAGTGGTCCGCGTAACGATGGACACGACTACGTGGACGCAGTCCTGGAGGCGGGCGCTGTGGCCGCGGTGGTCGCGGAACCGCTGGTCTCGCGCTATCCCGGATGGATGCAGGACCGCTGCATTACCGTTCCCAACACGCTCGAGGCACTTCACAATCTGGCACGCGCCGTCCGCAAGGATTGGGGCAAGAAAATTTGCGGTATCACTGGCTCCGTCGGCAAAACTACAACCAAAGAAATCCTGGCGGCACTGTTGGGCTCGAAGTTACGGGTCCTGAAGTCTGAAGGAAATTTTAATAACGAATTTGGTCTGCCGTTGACCATCTTTCGTCTCGACGAAACACACGACGTTGCCGTGCTTGAAATGGGCATGTCGTATCCGGGCGAATTGCGCCGCCTCGCGGCGATTGCTCAACCTGACGTCGCCATCGAGTTGCGCGTTACGCCTGCGCACCTGCTGAATTTTTCGTCGGTGGACGAAATTGCATTGGCAAAACGAGAACTGGTGGAAGGACTGAATGGACCGAACTCAGTGGCGGTGTTGAACGCCGATGATCCGCGCGTGGCGGCAATGGCTGCGCAAGCGCCGGGGCGCGTCATTTTCTACGGTATCGAGAAGCCGGCCGAGTACAACGGGGTGGACATTGAAGATCGCGGAGCACTCGGTTCGGCTTTTACTCTTGTGCATAACGGAAAGCGTTCACGCATTGAAATGTCCCTCCCGGGCAGACACGTCGTGTTGAATGCACTCGCTGCCATTGCCGCGGCCAGTCAGTGGAATATCGGTGTTGCCGAAGCCCAAAACGTCCTGCCAACGATGCGCACGCCTTCCATGCGCGGCGAACTCATCCGCTTCACCAACGGTTTTGCGCTCATCAATGATTCCTACAATTCCAGTCCGGCTGCTTTGCAGGCCATGATCGCCCTCCTCGCCGCGACACCTGGTTTCAAGCGTCGCATACTTGCCGCTGGCGAAATGCGCGAACTCGGCCCCAGCTCAAGACAATTGCATCGAGAAGGGGGAGAATTCGCCGCCAAAACCGCAAAAATCGACTTCGTGATCGGCGTGCAAGGCGATGCCGCCGCGCTTGTCGAGGGAGCGGTGACCGGAATGGCCCGCGAACACACCAGATTTTTTGCTGCGCCATCGGCCGCTGCGGAATTCCTCGCTCGATTTGTTCAACCTGGTGATCTGCTGCTTGTGAAGGGTTCGCGCAGTGTAAAGATGGAGCAGATTGTCGACGCGCTCATTGCACAATTCGCGCCAGATGATCCCCGGCTCAAGGTGGGAGGAGCCCACTGAATGCTCTACTACCTGCTCTACCACGTAATGCAAAGATATTTCAGCCCGCTCAATGTGTTTCGCTACATCACGGTCCGCACCGTCTACGCCAGCCTGACGGCCATGTTTCTGGCATTGGTTTTCGGCCCGTGGCTGATTCGTAAGCTGCGCGAATTGCAGATTGGCCAGTACATTCGCGAAGAGGGTCCGCAGGCGCACCAGAAGAAAGCCGGCACACCAACGATGGGTGGTGTGCTCATCGTTCTCTCGACCGCCGTACCCACGTTGTTGTGGGCAGATTTGCAGAATCCGTTTGTACTGCTAGCGCTGTTTGCACTTTTGGCTTTTGCCGCTATTGGCTTCGTGGACGACTACGCCAAAGTCGCCAAGCGCCGTAATTTGGGTTTGACCGGAAAGCGTAAGCTGATGCTGCAACTTCTCGTCAGCAGCGTTGTTGGCATCTCGCTTCTGGCGCTCTCCACGCACAGCGCCTATTCCACGCAACTCATTGTTCCGTTCCTCAAGCGCTTTCGGCCAGACCTGGTGATTCACAGCCTCGTGAATTCACCCCATCTTTGGCCGCTGGCATTCATCCCGTTTCTTGTTTTTATCGCAATTGTGATTACCGGCAGTTCAAACGCCGTTAATCTGACTGACGGCCTCGATGGACTCGCGATTGGCTGCACCGTAATTGCCGCCGGCGCGCTCACTGTCCTTACTTACGTCAGCAGCAACTTCCGTTGGGCAAATTATTTAGAGATTCAGTACATCCCACGGGTCGGCGAACTCACCGTTTTTTGTGGCGCGCTCGTCGGTGCCTCGCTCGGTTTCCTCTGGTACAACGCGCATCCCGCCGAAGTTTTTATGGGAGACGTAGGCTCGCTCAGTCTGGGCGGCGCGCTTGGCACCATAGCAGTCATCATCAAACAGGAAGTGCTTCTGGTATTTGTCGGCGGAATCTTTGTCGTCGAAGCGCTCTCCGTAATTTTGCAGGTGGTCTCGTTCAAGCTGCGCAGTAAACGAATTTTTCGCATGGCGCCAATCCACCATCACTTTGAACTTCTCGGTTGGAGCGAAAGCAAAGTGATCGTCCGTTTCTGGATTGCCGCGTTGGTCTTCGCGTTGTTCGCGCTGACCACGCTAAAGCTGCGTTAGGCGAGATCAACCTAGGTGCCGGGCTTTAGCCCGGCAAGCCCTAGGCGCGGAATAGATTTGCAGGAAACAAGATGCCTGGATCGATGGAGCTGCGAAAAAAGCGCGTGCTGGTCATAGGACTGGCTCGCACTGGCGTCGCCACGGCACTTTTCTGCGCCGCACGTAGCGCCGAGGTCACCGCCACCGAAACGCGCACCGAATCAGAACTCGCCGACATCCCCACGAAACTCCGCGAAGCCGGCGTGATTCTGGAACTCGGTGGCCACACCGAAAAAACTTTCCTCGCTCAGGATTTGATCATCCCCAGCCCAGGCGTTCCTGCCGACGATCCCTTTCTTGCTAGCTGCACGTTCCAAGGGCATCACCATCTGGAGCGAAATCGAACTGGCCTACCGCTTCCTGGAAGGAAAGCTCATCGGCATCACCGGATCGAACGGAAAAACGACCACCACCACGCTGGTGCACCACATTCTGAAACGCTCAGGCGTGGAGACATTTTTGGCCGGCAATGTCGGCACGCCCTTAATTTCTCGAGTGGAAGTAATGACCGCCGGTACTGTCGCGGTGGTCGAACTCAGCAGTTTTCAATTGGAATTGATCGAACGCTTTCGTCCGGACATTGGAGTGTATTTGAATCTTACGCCCGACCATCTCGATCGCCACAAAACGCTGGAAGCGTACGCCGCAGCGAAAGCTCGTTTATTTGAAAATCAGACGGAACTAGACGCCGCCGTATTGAATCTCGATGATGTGCCACTGCAGAGATACGTGCCCAAAAAGCCGCAAGTTTTCTGGTTCAGCCGCAAGCAAAGCGTGAAACAGGGTGCTTGCCTCCGCGGTGATGACATTTATATCGTGCGCGGCCCCGAAGCAGAATTCCTCATGAAACGCAGCGAGATTCCATTACCCGGCGCCCACAATGTCGAAAATGTCTTGGCGGCGATTACTGCCGCGCGTCTCGCAGGCGTGGATGCAACCTCCATCGGTGAGGCAGTCCGCAGTTTTCAGGGCGTCGAACACCGCCTGGAATTTGTCGCGGAAATTCGCGGCGTAGGTTACTACAACGATTCCAAAGCAACCAACGTTGACGCCACGCTGAAGGCACTCGACGCCTTTCCCGGACGCATCCTGATCATCCTGGGCGGCAAAGACAAAGGCAGCGATTACACTGTTCTGCAAAATCCGCTGCGCGAAAAGGCAATTCTCGCGCTTCTCATCGGCGCCGCTGCAGACAAAATTGAATCGCAAATCACCGGTAGCGTGGCCATCGAGCGCGCCGGAACGTTGCAACGAGCCGTGGAAGTTGCCTCGCAAGCCGCAAAAGCCGGCGACATTGTTTTACTCGCGCCTGCGTGCGCCAGTTTTGATCAATTTCAAAACTACGAACAACGCGGCCACGTTTTCAAGGAATTAGTTCACAATCTCACCCGGAAAAACTCCGGAAATCTTTCGGAGAAGGGATAAAAACTTGACGAGACGTTCCGATACCGATCGCTGGCTCTTTGGGGTAACTCTGGTGCTCTGCCTCGTTGGCGCCGTGATGATTTTCAGTGCCTCCGCCGTCACCGCCCAGAACCAATTCGGCCACTCCTCCTACTTCGTGCTTCGTCAGGTCGCCTGGCTCGTTATTGGCCTTCTCGGCATGTTTGCGCTGATGCGCCTCGACTATCACTGTCTCCGCGAACCCGCCGTCGTATACACCGGTTTGTGCCTGGTGGCCCTGATGCTAGTCGGCGCCTTTTTCCTGGACAAATCACACGCCACGCATCGCTGGATCAAGCTCGGCCCAGTGAATATTCAGCCTTCCGAACTCGCCAAACTCGCCGTAATTTTGTATCTAGCCTGGTTTTTGGATTTACGCCGCCGCACCGCCGTCAGCATGGGATTCACCAAGCAAGATTTTCTGCAGACCCTTCTTCCAGCGGTTGCGCCAATCCTTGTCTGTGTGGCCTTGATCTTGGCGCAACCCGATCTGGGCACTTCCGTGGACATTTTGTTGATCATGACCGCCATTCTTTTTGTCGCGGGGCTTTCCTGGAAGTGGCTCGCCGTGGGCCTTGGTACGGCCTTGCCGCTTCTGTTTTTGTTGATCACTCACGTCTCTTATCGCCAGGCGCGCTTGATGGCCTTTCTGCATCCGGATAACGACCCACAGGGCGCGGGTTTCCAACTGCTGCAATCGTTGATCGCCGTGGGTTCCGGCGGTTTCACCGGCGTTGGCCTCATGGAAAGCAAACAAAAGCTTTTCTATTTGCCCGAGGCTCACACCGATTTTATTTACGCCGTCATCTGCGAAGAATTGGGTTTCATCGGTGCGAGCATCATCATCCTTCTGTTCGCTGTATTTGCCTGGCGCGGTCTGCGCGCTGCCTTCAATGCCCCCGACGGATTTGGACGTATGCTCGCCCTCGGAGTCACGGCCATGGTCGTCTTCCAGTCGCTCATTAACTTTGCCGTGGTGCTAGGAATGATGCCCACCAAAGGGATTCCCCTGCCGTTTGTCAGCTACGGTGGATCGAGCTTGCTGGTCATGCTGCTAGCGACTGGCGTGCTCCTGAATATTTCGCAGCAGTCGTTGCCTGGCGCAAGCCTGAGAGAGTAAGCGATGAAATTATTAATTGCCGGCGGAGGAACGGGAGGTCACGTTTTCCCCGCACTGGCTATTGCGCGAGAGTGGATGTCGCGCGGATTGGATCGAGATGTCGTGCTGGTCGGAACACAACGCGGAATTGAAATGAAGCTGGTGCCGCAAGCCGGGTTGCCACTTGAAACCCTGCGCGTTGCCGGTCTCAAAGGAAAAGGCGGTCTTACGCTCCTCAAGAACCTGGCCATGCTCGGGTACGGACTAAGTGACGCATTTGGCGTTTTGAAACGCCACACGCCAGTCGCCGCGTTTGGCGTGGGCGGTTACGCCGCAGGGCCGATGCTGCTGGCCACTTGGCTGAAGGGCATCCCCAACGTGATTTTCGAGCCCAACGCCGAACCCGGATTCACCAACAAGTTGCTCGCTCATTTGGCCAGGCGCATCGCCACGGGTTACGAAGTCTCCGCGAAAACCTGGGGCGCTAAAGCCCAAGTGACCGGCTGTCCCGTGCGCGAAGAGTTTTTCTCCATTCGACCCCACAAGCCGGACAAGCCTCTTCGTTTGCTTGTAACTGGTGGAAGCCAGGGTGCTTTGCCGATCAATCGCGCTTTCATCGATGCCATCAATTTGTTAGCCCCGCGAAGAAATGAATTGCAGATCGTGCATCAAACCGGCGAGCGCGATTATAATATTGTGAAGGCCGCCTACGACCAGCACCAGTTTCGTGCCGAGATTGTCCCCTTCCTCGGCAATATGGCGGAACGGTTTGCCTGGGCGGATTTGTTGGTGTGCCGTGCTGGCGCGATTACGGCCGCCGAAGTAGCTGCCGCCGGGCGCGCCGCGATTTTCATTCCGTTTGGGCGCGCCACGGATAGCCATCAACTTGCGCAACGCGCAAGAGATGGTCAATGCCGGCGCCGGTCGTCTGATTTCGGAAGGGGAGTTGACGCCCGAACGTTTGAGCAAAGAGATTTTTTCCCTCCTCGACCAGCCGCAGGAGATCGAAACATTCTCGATGAAGGCGCGGAGACTGGCGTATCCGAATGCTGCGCGCGCGATTGTGGATTTGATTGAACGCGCCGCCGATATCGGCACGGTCACGGGTGAGCCTATTCTCGCAGGAGGAGATTGAAAGGTAATGATGGTATCGTTTCGCAATTTTCAGCGCATTCACCTGGTGGGCATCGGCGGCATCGGCATGAGCGGTATCGCCGAAGTCCTACTCACGCTCGGCTATTCCGTCTCCGGATCGGACACCAAGCCATCTACGATCACCGAACGACTGCAGGATCTCGGCGCAACTGTTTTTGAAGGACACAAAGCGGAAAACGTGCAAGGAGCCCACGTGGTAGTCATTTCTTCCGCGGTGAAAGCCGACAACCCGGAAGTTGTTGAAGCCCACAAGCAAAAAATTCCTGTAATTCCGCGCGCGGAAATGCTCGCCGAACTGATGCGCCTGAAATATGGCATCGCCGTTGCCGGTGCGCATGGCAAGACCACCACGACATCGATGGTCGCCTCGATTCTGGCCGCCGCGCATCTCGACCCCACCTTCGTCATCGGTGGCAAAGTGAATCAGGCCGGAACCACGGCGCGTGTCGGTCGTGGCGAATATTTTGTCGTGGAAGCCGACGAAAGCGACCGCAGCTTCCTGATGTTTGCGCCCGTAGTCGCCGTGGTCACCACTATCGATCGCGAGCATCTCGATCAATATTCTTCGCTGGAAGATATTCAGAGCGCCTTCCTGCAATTTGTGAACAACGTTCCTTTCTACGGCTCGGCCATTCTATGCGTAGACGAGCCCAACGTGCAGGCCATCATTCCCAACGTGAAGCGGCCCATCCTCACCTATGGCACTTCCAGCCAGGCCGACCTGGTGATCAGCGACATTGAAATGGTTGGACTCGGCAGCCAATTCCGTCTGACCTACAAGGGCGATGACCTCGGCATCTTTCAATTGCCGCATCCGCCGGGCATTCACAACGTTCGCAACGCTGCCGCGGCCGCCGCCGTCGCGCTCTACCTCAACGTAGCCACGGATCTGATCAGGGAAGGCCTCGCCAAATTTGGCGGTGTAGGCCGACGTTTCGATATCAAGGGTGTGGTCAACGACATTGTGGTCATCGACGACTACGGCCATCACCCCGCCGAAATTCGCGCCACGCTGGAAGCCGCGCGCGGCTGCAAATTCAACCGCCTGCTAGTGCTGTTTCAACCGCATCGCTACTCGCGCACACAGCATCTCTGGGACGAATTTCTCGCGCGCCTTCAATCAGGCAGACATTCTGGTCCTCACCGACATCTATGCTGCCAGCGAAGCGCCTATCCCGGGTATCACCAGCGAAGCGCTGGCCAACAGTATTCGCGACGCCGGCCACAAAAACGTTCACTACTTCCATTCCATGCAAGAAGGCATCGAATTCCTTTTGAAGGAATCTCGGCCGGCGGACGCCATACTCACCATTGGCGCCGGCAATGTCAGCCGCGCCAGCAACGAACTGATGGTTCTGCTGGGCACCGAATATCGTGTAGATGAGGGCGTACCGCGTGAGGATTGACGATCCCAAACTCGTCGTACAACTCCAGTCACTCGGCAACGAGTTAGTCCGTGGGACTTCGCTCGCCGATCTGACCTATCTCGGCATCGGTGGCACTACCGACCTGATCCGCATTCACCACCACGACGCTATCCCTGATCTCCTGAATCTCCTAGACCGCCACGCCATTCCGCACAAGTTTCTCGGTGGCGGCTCAAATCTCCTGGTCATCGACGGCGAACTGCCTTTCGTTGTTCTGCAATTGGCCAAGCCGCAACAGGAAGTCGTCATTGAGGGAAACATCGCCTCCGTAAACGCCGCCGCCGACCTCGGTCGCACCGTAACCTTTTGCGCCAAGCACGACCTTGGCGGCATGGAGGGTCTCATCGGTGTACCTGGCACGGTTGGCGGCGCGCTACGCATGAATGCCGGTGCCTACGGCACGCAGATCGGCTCCTACGTCCGCGAAGTGAAAGTCTACCGCGCCGCCGCACGCCGCATCGAAATCCTCAAGGGCGATCAAATTTCGTTTGAATACCGGCACACTTCTTTTGCGCCCGATGATATGATGCTCTCAGTGAAGCTCGAACTTCCCTCCAAGCCGTTCAGCGAAATCCTTCAAGGCATTCGTATCTGCAATGAAAAGCGCCGGGCCAGCCAGCCGCTGGGCCAGAAGAGCGCCGGCTGCATCTTCAAGAACCCACCAGGCGCGTCCGCTGGCCGCATGATCGACGAATTGGGCCTGAAAGGTTTTTCCGTTGGCGACGCCAAAGTCAGCGATCGCCACGCCAATTTTTTTGTGAACGCCGGCAAGGCCTCGGCCTCGGACATGCTCTCGCTGATCGCGAATGTCCGCGAACGGGTGCGCGGCGCTTACGGCGTCACTCTCGAAAACGAGGTGGTCGTTTGGAACGCTTGAAACCCATCCAGCGGAATGTTGCGGCCGCTACGGCGGAGCAGGAAGCGTACCGGCCCGAACTTATCGCCGACGAAGAGCCGAGATTCTTGCGACGTCAGAAGCCCGTGGAAATTCGCCGCAAGAAGATTGGCGGTAAGACCTGGTCGTTCTACCGGCGCGTCTTGTTCTGGTCTGTGGTCGGCGGCACTCTGCTGACCTTGCCATTCTCGGCACGCGTTTTGCGCTTCACTCTCCGCAAATGCTACTGCTTCGTCCCGATCAGATCGACGTTGCCGGCAACCACGTAGTTCCCAAGGAAGAGATCCAGAAGATTTTCTTCCAGGACCGCAAGAAGAGTGTTCTACAAGTTCCTCTGGATGCGCGCCGCTCACAGGTTCAGGAAGTCTCCTGGGTCGAAGAAGCCAGCATCCAGCGCATTCTGCCTAATCGCCTGCGCGTCGAAATCACCGAGCGCACGCCCATCGCTTTCTTCCGTAATGGCGCGGAACTAACATTGATCGATTCCCACGGCGTCCTTCTCGACCGCCCCGAGGGCAAAGATTTTCATTTCCCCATCGTCACTGGCCTCTCTGAGAATATGCCGCGCGACGAGCGCGAGAAGCGCATGAAGACTTATCAGGAATTTATGCGTGGCTATTGAACTCGTTAAGCCTGGCTCCGCCGACCGCGTCAGCGAACTCGACCTCGGCAACCCACGCGATCTGCATGTCGTTATTACCGGACTTACTGGAGCGTTGGACTCGCAAGCCGTCACCGTGCATTTCGGTCAAGCTGACTTCACCAACAAGTACCGCACGCTAATCGAGAACTTTTCGCAGTGGCAGGCCAGCGTTGGCCGCGTGCAATCCATCGATCTTCAATATTCACGGCAGGTGGTGGTGAACCCCGACACCAGTGCACCCGCCGCAAAACAAAAATAGCGACTGGTAGGAGAAGGCTTTGGCCAAGAAAGATAAATATCTCGTCGGGCTCGACATCGGCAGCACCAAGACCTGCGTGCTCCTGGCGGAGTATGAAAACGACCAGGTGAAATTTCTCGCGCTCGGCGCCGCCGAATCAAAGGGCCTGCGCAAGGGCCTGATCGTCAACCTCGATTCCACGGTCAGCTCCATTCGCCGTGCCGTCGAAGAAGCCGAGGGTGTCGCCAATATCCCCGTCGAATCCGCAGTCATTGGTGTAGCCGGTGGCCACGTTCGCGGCGTCAACAGCCGTGGAGGCGTGCCTCTCGGTCCTCGTCCGCGGGACATCGAGCGCGACGACCTCAAGCGCACCATCGATGCCGCTCGCAACGTCTCGCTTCCCGAAGATCGCGAAGTCCTCCACGTCCTCCCCCATGAATTCATCGTCGATGCACAAGACGGCATTCGCGATCCCATCGGCATGGTGGGCCAGCGTCTGGAAGCCAACGTGCACATTGTTACGTCGTCGATTTCGGCCACGCAAAATCTCGTAACCGCGGCGAATCGAGCAGGAATTCTAATTAACGATACCGTTTTGGAACCGTTGGCTTCCGCGGAAGCCTGTTTGACACAGGATGAGAGGGATCTCGGTTGTTGCTTGCTCGACATTGGCGGTGGCACTACGGAATTGGTGGTCTACGGCGGCGGAGTTGTGCGCCACACCAGTGCTGTGGCTATTGGCGGCGATCACTTCACCAACGACTTGGCCGTCGGTCTTCGTACACCCATCCCCGAAGCGGAAAAGATCAAGCGTCAACATGGCTGTGCGTCGTCACGTCAACTCCGCGAAGATGGAGCGATCCAGATTGCCACCGTCGGCGATCGGCCTCCGCGCACAATTTTCTCGCGCAATCTGACGGACATCATCGAACCGCGCACGCAGGAACTGCTGAATTTAATCTCCGAAGATTTGCGTCGCGCAGGACTCGACTCGCAGATTCCCGCTGGCTTCATCCTCGCGGGCGGTGGCGCGCGACTTGCACGGGTTAATCGAAGTGACCGAGGAAGCTTTCCAATTGCCCGTGCGCATTGCGGAGCCACGCGGCATTCTGGATTTGCCCGAACAGGTGGCGCAGCCGGAATATGCCACCGTGATTGGCTTGGTTCTTTATGCCGCGAAGGCGCGCCGGGCCGGCTCACAGAAGTCGGGTGGTTTCGTCTCCAAACTGAAGGCCATGTTTGCCGGGGCCTAAGGCTGGGGAAAAGGGTTACTAGGACGGTTTTCCACAGGGGGCAAAAACTCCTTATGGAATCGAGCTAAACCGAGTTTTATAAAGGACTTTCACCAGCCGGACAGGGGGAGTGCATGACAGCGAAAGACGCAGGCATCCGGATGAGCTTCAGCGAAGAGTTATCACCGGCGAAGATCAAAGTGATTGGTGTGGGCGGTGGCGGCTGCAATGCCGTCAATCGAATGATTCGCGCCAAAGTTGGAGGGCGTGGAATTCGTCACCGCGAATACCGATCTTCAAGCGCTGAAACTTTCGCAAGCCCCCGTGAAACTGCAGCTCGGCGGAAAACTTACCAAAGGATTGGGCGCGGGAGCAAATCCGGAGATTGGCCGTAAAGCCGCCCTCGAAGACACCGACAAAATTATCGAAGCGCTCGAAGGCGCCGACATGATTTTCATCACCTCCGGCTTAGGCGGAGGAACCGGAAGCGGCGCGGCTCCCGTCGTTGCGTCGCTCGCCAGCGAACTGGGCGCGTTGTCCGTTGCCGTGGTCACCAAGCCATTCGCGTTTGAAGGCAAGCGCCGCATGCTGCAAGCGGAACAGGCCCTACAGGAATTGATCGGCGTGGTTGACACCGTCATCGTGATTCCTAACGAACGATTGATGGAAACAGTCGAACGCGGCACAAGTTTCTTTGACGCATTCCGTATTGCCGACGACATCCTTCGCCAGGCCGTGCAGGGAATTTCCGACATCATCACCGTTCCAGGCATCATCAACCGCGACTTTGCCGACGTGAAAGCCATCATGCACGGTCAAGGCTACGCCGTGATGGGCACCGCCGTTGCCACCGGAACAAATCGCGCCGTTGACGCCGCCAATCGTGCCATCTCCAGTCCTTTGCTCGAAGACAATTCCATCGAAGGCGCGCAGGGCATCCTCATCAACATTTGTGGAAGCTCTTCACTCTCTCTCCATGAAGTGCATGAAGCTTCCAGCGTCATCCAGAAGGCCGCGCACGAAAATGCAAACATTATTTTCGGCGCTGTGATGGACGAAGCGATGAAAGACGCCGTTAAAATTACCGTCATCGCCGCTGGGTTCAAAGATGCCGGCAAGAGTGCTGTCAAATCCAAGCCCTCATTTTTGCCCGCGACGTGGAAGGCCGGACGCGAAATCCCTGTCCAGCAGGAATTGCCACAACCGCCTCCCAACGTTGTCCACCAGGTTTCACAAAACGTCCGCGAAGTTTCGCACGAAGTGCCCAAAGACGATCTCGACGTGCCCACCTTCCTGCGCCGCCAGGCTCAGAAGGCCTGAACCAATTTTCGAGTTTGCAAGGTCTAGCCGGGGCACAGTCACTGTCCCGGCTTTCTTTTGCCTAGCTTGGGACCACTACGTGAGACGGGAACTCTTTCTTTTACCCTACTGCACACAGGCTTCGCTTTCCGACCGACTCAACTTCACCATTTTTCGCACTTCCTCTTCGAATCGCGACCAATCCGTACTGCCATAACCCAAAACTCTCCCCAATCCGGAATGATATTCGCTCGCTCCAATTACTTGCATCAACGCCGCAAAATTATCTGGCGTAATCCCCGCGCCCGGCATAATCACGATGCGTTTCCCCGCCAGTTCCACCAGCGTGCGCAGCGCATGCTGCCCAGTTACAGCATCTGGTGCGCCGCCTGAAGTCAGTATCCGATCCGCCCCGGTACGGATCACATCTTCCAATCCGCGGAGCAGGTCTTTGCACTCATCAAACGCTCGGTGAAATGTCACTTTCATCGGACGCGCCCGCTGAACTAGCTCTTTGGCTCGCTCGACATCAATAGAATGGTCATCGCGAAGTGCTCCCAATACCACGCCGTCCATCTTCATTTCACGAGCCAAATCGATGGACTTTTTCATCACGGAAAATTCATTGTCGGAATAACAGAAGTTTCCAGCGCGAGGCCGGATCATCGCGTGGATCGGAATCTTTACAGCCCCTCGCGCTTCCTGCATCGTCTGTGCGCTCGGCGTCAGCCCGCCGCATCCCAGATGTGCGCATAGCTCGATGCGATCCGCTCCACCGCGCTCCGCGGCCTGCGCCGCGGCAACGGATTCCACCGCAATTTCAAGAATCAGTTTTGGTTTCATCTGAATGAGAGGGAAGTCTATCAGGCCGGACGAGAGGAACGATACAAACGGAAGAAAAGAAAAACAACGATCAGTGCCGCGAACGCGCCCGTCGAATCCAGCATCGAGTCGAAGACAGAAGCAGTTCGCGACGCTACGAAGGATTGGTGAATTTCGTCCAGAGCGGAGTAACCCGCCGCAATAAACAACGCTGCCGTGGCCCACGACAATCGCCAACCGCACCGCTGGCCGCGAATTCCTCGGAACAGTAGTACGTAGAAAATAAAGTATTCGGTGAAATGCGCAGTTTTGCGAATGATGTGATGAATGTAATCGAACCGATCATCGGTGATGTCCGGGATCAGCCAGTGCAGAATCGTGCTGAGTATCGAACCCGTATGTTCAGCCGAGAAAGTATCGGTGGAAGCGGCGAAAATCACGCAGCCCCACAGAAGTGCAGGCCACCAAGCACGAATCCAACCGGGAATCATCGACTTTGCAGGAACACGCGCGCGCATTTCCTCCAGCGGAGGCGCGGGACGCGGATTTCGCCAGGGTTCGGAACCGGCCAACGGAATCTCCTAAGGGCGGCCTTGTCGAGCTTGTCGGTTTAATACGACGCCCGCCAGAAATCTCTATCGAAATAAAAGTCTTCCTGCAATGCTTCCTGCAGGATTTTTGCTGCGGCAAAAACGACTATTCCATGCGGTAGTTTGGAGCTTCTTTGGTAATGACGACGTCGTGGACGTGGCTCTCTCGCAAGCCCGCCGCGGTGATCCGCAGGAATTGCGCTTTCTCTGACATTTCCTTGATCGTGTGCGCACCCACGTAGCCCATGCCGCTCTTCAATCCGCCGACCAATTGATCGGTCAGGCCACTCAGCGGACCTTTATACGCCACGCGTCCTTCCACGCCTTCCGGCACGGACTTGCCGCGCTCGGCGCCCTCTTGCGAATAGCGATCAGCGGAGCCCGCTTCCATCGCACCCAACGAACCCATTCCGCGATACGACTTGAATGTGCGGCCCTGATACAAAATCGTCTCGCCGGGTGATTCTTCCGTTCCCGCGAACAGACTCCCGATCATCACGCATGAAGCGCCGGCGGCAATCGCCTTGGAAATATCGCCAGAATACTTAATGCCACCGTCTGCAATGATTGGCACTCCGGTGCCTTTCGCCGCTTTCGCTGCTTCCATTACGGCAGTCAGTTGCGGCACGCCCGCGCCTGTAACCACGCGCGTGGTGCAAATTGACCCGGGGCCGATGCCAACCTTCAGTCCGTCGATACCCAGCGCGATCAAATCGCGTGCACCTTCCGCCGTCGCGACGTTTCCAGCAATCAGTTGCATGTCCGGCAACCGGTGGCGAATCGCCTTGATTGCTTCCATCACACGCTCGGTATGCCCGTGCGCTGTGTCGATGGCCAGCACGTCCGCCTTGGCCTTCGCCATTTCCACCGCGCGTTCCAGGAAGTCTCCGGTAGCGCCAACAGCGGCGCCGCAATACAGGCGGCCGTGATCATCTTTCGATGCGCGCGGATATTCCAATTTTTTCTGAATGTCTTTTACGGTGATCAAGCCCTTGAGGTTAAAATCCGCATCAACGACCAGCAGTTTCTCGATGCGATGCTTTTGCAGAATTTTTTCAGCCTCTTCCAGCGTGGTGCCCACGGGTACGGTGACCAGGTTGTCCTTGGTCATCACCTGGCCCACCATCTGGGTATGATTCTTCTCAAAACGGAGATCGCGATTCGTCAGAATGCCGGTCAGTCGAGTGCCTCGCGTGACCGGCAGACCAGAGATGCGATACTTGTTCATGATCTCCAGCGCCTGCCGGATGGTAATGTCGGGGGAAATCGTTACCGGATCGACGATCATTCCGGATTCCGACCGTTTCACGCGATCGATCTCTTCGCCTTGCCGATCAATCGGCAGATTGCGGTGGATAATGCCGATGCCGCCCTGCCGCGCGATCCCGATGGCCAGCCGCGATTCCGTAACCGTATCCATTGCCGCGGAGGCCAGCGGTATATTAATGGTTAGTTTGCGTGTGAATTGCGTGGAGGTATCTACGTCGGTAGGCAGGATCGTCGATTTGCCCGGCACCAGCAAAATGTCATCAAATGTCAGGCCTTCAGAAATTGGACCGTCAATCATGGATGCCTCGCGGTATGAGATGTGGCCTATGAGACCGCACGGCCAGAAACAACGCAGCCCAGCGTGTTGGCGCTGGGCCGGTGGATGAGTTCAGTAAGTCAATAAAATGCATCACGGTGTAATCTTTAATTTTAGGGGTAAGGCCGAACCCGGTCAAGTTGGGCTATCCTACGCGACGCAAGTAGGGCGGAGAGTAGAAGAGACCATGAGAATTTGTCAGGAGGTTGAGTGATTCCGTTTGAGCCGCACGTGCTGCTGAAGAATGGTCACCTGCAAACCATGGCGAGCGCATTCGTCCCTCGTTCCTTTGCGCTGCCGGAGCAAGAAGTGCGGTTGTTTCGTGTCGATGCGGAATCGCAATTAAAAGGGATTTGCCACTGGCAGCCCGGCAAGAGCCGCGAAGCGCCGGTCATTGTCATCGTGCATGGCCTGGAAGGCTCCTGCGACTCGAACTATCTGCGAGGCATCGCGGAAAAGGCTTGCGCCCGGGGATTCCACGCCATCCGCATGAACCAGCGCAATTGTGGTGGTACGGAACTCCTGACCCCAACCCTCTACAACAGCGGCATGAGTTTGGACTACCGCGCCATCCTGCTGGAATTGATCGCAGATGGGTTTCAGAACATCTTTTTTGCCGGCTATTCGATGGGCGGAAATTTGGTCACCAAGATGGCGGGTGAGTGGGCAGCAAATCCGCCGAAAGAGCTGAGGGGCGTTGTGGCGGTTTGTCCCGCTCTGGATTTGTCTGCCTGCGCTGATGCGCTCGAAGAACCGCAGAACTATCTTTACCAGCGCCACTTCGTGAAGGGCCTGCTCGAGCGCTATCGCCGCAAAGCCGAAATGTTCCCCGGACGCTATTCCAAGAATGGCTTCGGCCCGATCCGCAGCGTGCGCGAATTCGACGACGCCATTACCGGGCCAGCTTTCGGATTCAAGGATGCCGAAGAGTATTACGAAGCATCCGGCGCCAAGCGTGTCATCGCGCAGGTGAGAGTCCCGTTGCTGCTGATGACCGCCAAAGACGATCCGTTTGTGCCCTACGATTCCTTCGCCCGGGCAAAAGTCGGGGCAAATCCGCTGGTCAGGTTTGTGGTTCCGGAGCACGGCGGGCACTGCGGTTTCATTTCGAAATGGACAGGGACCGAGCGGTTTTGGGCGGAAGAACGAGTGGTGGAATTCATGGCCGATGTAATGAAATAAAGTTATTTATCTCATTACATGTAAAGCTGCCGCCTGGCCGTTCTTGCGAAAATACCAATGAAAACGTAGTTTTTCCCAAGCAACAAAATCTCAAAATCCGGTTCACAGAATTCCCAAGAACCCCACGAATGTAATGAGATAAAAGCCCCGCACCCATTACATTGCCATTCCTGACGTCTTAGCCGAGGGGCTTCTCCAGCGATAACTGGAATCCCGGCGTTAGCAATTGTGCAGGCCCACTGGCGGTGATGACCATGTCGTCTTCGCAGCGAATCCCGAATTCGCCCGGGATATATATGCCCGGCTCATTCGAAAAGGTCATCCCCGGAGCCAGCACCGTCTTACTGCCGCGCACCAGGTAGGGATGTTCGTGGCCGTCGAGTCCCAGGCCGTGGCCCAGCCGGTGCGTGAAAAACTTGTAGTCGGGGCCGTAGCCGCCGGCTACGACCACGGCGCGTGCCGCATCATCTACTGTGCCGCTCAGTTTTCCAGCGCGAGCAGTCTCCAGCGCCGCATCCTGTGCCTTGCGTACAATTTCAAACACTTGCTGCACCTTTGCAGAGGGCTTTCCAAAAACTCCCGTCCGCGTAACATCCGATTCGTAACCTTCCACGGAGCATCCGCCGTCGATAAGCACCACATCGCCTTCTTTCAACTTGTGCGGCTGCTTCGAGCCATGAGGAAGCGCGGCAGCGGCGCCAATCAAAACCAAAGCGCCGCCGTGAAGATCCAGCCTCGCGAATCCGGCGGTGACCAAATTACTGATGTCTGTTTCAGACATACCCTCTTTCAATGATGCGAAAACTTCGCGATATACATCGCAAGTTGCTTTGCAAGCGGCACGCAGGAAGTTCAGCTCGTGGTCAGATTTGACCGACCGGCAAGCGATGGTGATGGGATCCGCTGACACGAACGTACACTCCGGTGCGTTTGCGCGAAGGTGATCGTAAAAAGTGAACGGCAGTGTTTCTTCGATGCCGATCCGTCCAGGGTTGAGATGACGATCAGCCAGCGTGGTGGCGATGAGCTTGGTGGGGCTTTCGTCTTCTTGCCACACGCGAACTTCGACGGGGTAGCGGAGCGATTCCCGCATGCGCGATTCTTCAAATGCCGGACACACCAGGATTGGCTGTCCTGCGTGCGGAAGCACTAGAGCGAGAAGCCGCTCGCTCAATCCCCAACGAATTCCCGTGAAGTAGTAGAGCGAAGATCCGGGCCCGAGGATCACAGCGTCGATCTTCGGCGCAGCCGAGGACATTAGCTCCTGTGCGCGTCGTGCACGCTCCTGAAATTCGTCTGGCATGACTGGTCGAATACGTTTGCTGGCCGTATTTGGCGAAGCAGTACCGGACGATTGGGAAAAGCCAGCTAAGGAAGCGCCGCCAAGAACCGGCGCTGCCGCAAAAGCTGTTGCAGTGGAAGATAGAAGAAACTTACGGCGCGAGAGTGCAAAACCTTTGAGAGTCATGGGCAAGCAGAATGGATGGATAGCACATTTCAGTCAAGTAAATGTGTGAAGTGGAAAGTGAAGCAACGGGTTAACCGTCGGGCAGTTCTAGTACCGACAGGCTAAATTCTAAAAAACATAGATTATACGGGGAAATATATGTAAAGCAGGAAGTGAGAAACCGATACGCTCCGCTCTAGCAGATGTAAAGTATTCATAAATAAAGAATTACTTGACGTAATTTAATTCGAACGAACGTGTGTTTGGAGAGTCAATTGCATCATTCGGAGCAACGGTTGCTCGCGTTCATCTTCAATGACTCTTGGCGCGGCTCTTTCTTGAGAATCAGTATGGGCGGCAGATGCAACTTTACGACGATTTTTGCTGTGTGGCCTGGTTTTTCACAAACAGATCTTAGTTTAGGTTCTAGGAGGAGTGCATGAAGCTCAATCACCACAAGTTGTTGACTTACTTCTTTGCAGTGGTCTTAGGATTAGGGCTGGTGGTCGGCGCAGTAAATTCGCAGGTCATCAGCGGCGACCTGATCGGCACGATTCTGGATAAGAGTGGCGCCGTGGTTCCTCACGCGACGGTTACCGCGCTGAATGTTGAGACCGGCGTATCGAAGGAAACACAAGCGAATGACGCAGGCGAATATCGATTTTCAAACCTGCCCGTAGGTACCTATAACATCTCGGCCACGTCAGCCAATTTTGCCAAGACGACCGTGAATGGTTATCACGTAGAGTTGAACAAAGCTTCCTCGCTACCTATCACTCTCGAAGTGAGTTCCACGACCACGTCGATTGAAGTTGTGGGCGGCGCGACAACACTCGACACGACTACCTCGACGATCGACAATACGTTCGAACAAAAGCAGTTGGCAGATTTGCCCAGCGCCGGCATTGGGCAGGGAATCCTTAATCTCTCGCTCCTCGGTGCCGGCGTCGCCAACGCCGGGGCACTGGGTTCAGGGACTGGTCCATCGATTGGCGGCCAACGTCCGCGCAACAACAACTTCACAGTCGAAGGAATTGACAACAACAGTAAGAGCGTAACCGGTCCCTTGGTTCCCATCCCGAACGATTCCGTCGCGGAATTCACCGTCCTGCAGAATGACTATTCCGTGGAATTTGGCCATTCCTCCGGTGGCCAGTTGAACTTCATCCTCAAAAGCGGAACGAACGCCTTTCATGGCGCGGGCTACATTTACAACCAAAACCGGAATTTTAACGCCATCGACCAATCCACCAAGAACAGCGGATTCACTGAGAATCAGCGGTTTGACAGCAACCGGTTTGGAGGGAACATCGGCGGTCCGATCCTTAAGAATAAGCTGTTCTTCTTCGGAAGCGCACAGTACAGTCCAGTTGGCCAGGCGAGCGTGCCGCTTTCGCCCGTGTGCTCACCCACGGCAGCCGGTTACGCGACTCTAAGCGCCCTTGACACTGCGGGACTCATCTCCCACAACAACTTGACGGAATTCCAGAGGTTTGTGCCGACAGGCCCCACACTCACTGCCGCGAATGCCTGCCAAGCAGCTGGTAACTTCAGTAAGGCAGACCCTGCTTGGCACGTCGAGCAGCACTGTGGCAGGGCAGGACGTTGAGATGTCGACATTGCCACTGGCGGGACCGAACTTCAACAACACGAAGACGTGGATGGCAAAGGTCGACTGGGACATTTCCTCGAAGGACCGGTTGAATGGCGCCTTCATGTACAACGACTATTATTACCTGGACAATACGAACGCGACCTACCCCACGTTTTTCTTGAGCCAGCCTGGAAACATCAACCGTCTGATAACGATCAACGAGTACCATACGTTCAGCTCATCGATGAGCAATGAATTCCGGTTCGGCTACAACCGCTCCTACAATTCGTTGGGTTCCGGGAACTTCAAGTTCACGGGGCTCGATAGCTACCCGACGTTGGTCTTTAACGATATGAATGGTGCGCAGCTGGGACCGGACAACCTTGCACCCCAATTCACCTACCAGAACGTTTATCAAGGAACCGATACGTTTACCTGGGTGAAGGGGCGTCACACAATGAAGTTCGGATTTGAGGGACGCAAGTATATTTCACCGCAAAGCTTCACGCAGCGCGCGCGCGGCGATTATGAGTACAACAGCCTCGACCTCTACATGCAGGACTTCACGCCGGATTATCTGGCCGAACGCAGCCTGGGGAATCCGGTTTATTACGGTGACCAGGTTGCCTTGTATTGGTTTGCGACGGATAGCTGGAGAATCCGGCCAAATCTAACGCTGAACTACGGCGTTCGTTATGAGTACACGACGATCCCGTTCGGTGAACGGTCACAGAGTCTGAACGATGCAGCCAGCGTGAACGGAGTTGTTAGCTTTGCCGAGCCCAAGGCACCCAAGAACAACTGGGGTCCTGGAGTCAGTATCGCTTACTCACCCGGATCGAATGGTACGACTTCGATTCGTGCAGGTGGACGAATTTCCTATGACGTGCTCTATGACAATATCGGGATCCTCTCACTGCCGCCGCAATTGAGCGGAACGGTGGACTGCCTATACGATAAGACTGTCACGTCGCAGAGTAGTTTGTGCCCCGTTGCGTCTAACGCACGCGGTTTTCTGGCAGGTGGTGGGATTCCGACCAGTTCGGGAATTGTGACATATCCTGACGTTGCCTCGCAGCGCGAAGCTACGGCCAACCAAGTGTTCGTGAACCAAATGAGCCCGAAGACGATTAGTTGGACCCTCGGCGTCCAGCATCAATTCGCCAAGGATTTCACGGCAGAGGTGCGCTATGTGGGTACGGTTGGAATCCACCTGAACGTGCAAGAGCGCGTCAACAAGCAGCCGCTGATCAACGACAAAGTGTTTTTGCCGACTTATTTGCAAAACCCTGGGCAGGCGGCGCTGGATGCCCTGCCTTACACGCAGTCGGGAATTGCGAAGGGCGCCTACGGGAACGGGAACGGTGTAGTACCAGCATATTATGATGCCGGATTCCCGAACCCCCTCGTTTCGTTCCGCCCGGACGGCCACTCAACCTATAACGGCTTGGCGGCGCAGTTGAACAAGAAAATGTCCAATGGCTTGCAGTTCGTCGCCGCCTATACGTTCAGCAAAACAATTGACAACAGCACGGCGGACTTTTTCTCCACCTACCTGACGCCGCGTCGCACACAGGACTTCCAGAATCTGGCTGCAGATCGTGCGAACTCGGCGCTGGACCATCGCCATCGCTTCACCCTCGCTTTGATTTATGACGTGCCGTTTAACAAACATTCCGACAACTGGATGAAGCGAAACCTTCTCGGAAACTGGGAAATTGCGCCCGTGTACACTTACCAGACAGGAGAGTGGATGACGGTGCAGTCCGCCACCGACGCGAACGGAAACGGCGATACAGCCGGTGACCGATCGATTTGGAACGCGGGAGGGGTCGCTGGGACAGGCAGCGGTGTGAAGCCGCTCTGCAGAAGCACTCTGCCAAGCTTCGCCACTTGTGGTGAAAATGATTTCGACCCGACGAATGGGCCTCCGGGGCCTAAGAACTTCAACTCGCTCCCATTCCTGGTGGCCTATCAGGCAACTAACCCCAGCGCACAATACATTCAGCTAGGAACCTACGCGAGAGCGACCACTGGGCGCAATACACTCCCCGGGCGTTCCATCAATGATGTGGATTTGACAGTCGTGAAGCGTTTTACATTCGGCGAACGCTACAATGTCGAATTCTCCATGGCAGCATTCAACGTGTTCAACCACCCTCAATTTGTACCAGGTTCCCTAAACGACGTTTATTCCTATGGTTATACAACGACCCGGGACTTCCTGACTCCGAAGAACGGAAACTTTAACAATGTCGAGGGCTACTTCGCGAGCAATGCTCGCACCCTGCAACTCGGAATGAAGTTCATCTTCTAAACCTACAGCCTGCCTGCAGGAATGCGGGAGCGAAATTTGAAAAGGCGCTCCGGGTAACCGGGGCGCCTTTTCGTTTCTATCGGCGATCTCGGCCCATCGCAGGGAATGGCTGTGCCACCAGACACGAACTGGCCGCGATAGTCTACGACGCTATTCCGTGCGGACGGCGAGGACTTCCTTGCCGCGGATTTGAATCTCGACGCCGAAGGGCGGGCGGATATCGCTGCCCTGGACGATGCCGCCACGGATCCAGACATTGCCTGCAAGGTTGGCGGTCTTGAGCGGATCATAGAGCGTGCGGCTGCAGGGATTGCCGACTAGCGGATGACTGGCGGCGCGGTAGTCGTACTCTTTGTGCAGCTTCTCAATGTCGGTGATGTATTCCAGTTGGCAAGAGCCATACGGAGCTTTACGAGAGAAGGCCCAATAGCCGGAAGGTTGCGACGCGGAGCCAGCCGGAAGCCGCACGATTGTCGCTGGAAGGCTCTCGCCGCTCAATTTATTGCGAATGAAAAAATCTGCGGAAGACCATGGCTTGGCAAGATCGGCGACCTCGGCGATCACCGGATTGGCCTCTGTGGCTCGAGGAAGCGAGGCAGTAGGATCGGGGGGCGGCGGAGGAACTTCGATCTGCGGAGCAGGATCGACGCGGGCCTGTTCCACGGGCTTGTTATGAGCGAACCAGCGCACGGCCACGAGGATGACCAATCCAAGACACGAGAAATGCGATGATGAGGGGGAGAAGCGGATTGCGCCGGGAAGGCCCGGTTTTTGGACCGGTTACGCCGGGAATCTGCGGCATCTCGACCTTGTAATGGGCTGGGGCGGTCGGTTCCGTCATTTTAGAGAAGTACCAGTGGAGGCTTGAAGCAGTCGCGGGAGCAATTGGGGCGCGCGAGGTGACAAGTCCTCAACTGTCATTGTACTCATGGGTAGCCGCCGGGGCAATGCGGGAAGCGAATGTGTTGGAAAAGTTACTTGTGTTGGTCAAAAGGTGACAAAATCACGCAGAAAGCTTGTTTCCAAGCGCATAGCATTCTAGTGTAAGAAGCAGATTGAACTGAGGGAATTCCGCAAACATATGAGCGGCGAAACTCGATCGTCAGCACGCGCGTTCGTTCGCAGCCTGAATATTCTGTTGAAGTTTGCGCGGCTGTATGAATTTGGCCACGTGCGGACGATGGCACAATTTGAAACCGCCTGGAAAGAGCTGAGAACCGCTCTGGATGAGAGCGGCGACACCGGCTTATTGCTGGGCGCGTCGGGAACCCAGATTCTGCTCGACGGTGTGCCACTGGGTTCAGCAGCCGGGGAGCGCAGCTTTGCGTTATTGCTAACTTCCTCCGGCATCGCGAGTATTCATTTTTCTCCCAATCTACAACAAGGACAATTTGCGCGGTTCGTGCGCGCATTTCCAAGTGGAAATGCAAAACCAAGTTCACTCGCAGAACAGTTGAAGTCTGCGCTGGCGGGTGAAACGGGAATTCGCATCAACGAGATTCGCTTCGTGGCCGAAGACGGATCTGTGGCGGGGCTAAAAGTCGCGGCGCAGTTAACAGCAAAGGCGCTGGGTGCTTCCAGCGACAAGATGCGCGACATTTTCGAGGATCCAAACAAACTTCTGCAACTGATTCTTGCGGCGGAAAGCAATCGATCTGGTGGCGGTGGCGGCGGGGCAGGCGGTGGAAGTGGGCCGGGATTTGGCGGCGGTGGTCCGGGTGGCTCGGGAGGCAGTGGAGGCGGGAGCGGATCCAGTTGGAGTGGCGGAACCGGCGGTGGCGGAAGTTTGTGGGAAGCCGGAAAAGCTGCGGGCGGGGGTGGCACTGGAACCGGCACTGGCAGTGGTGGAACCGGTGGCGGAGGTGGCACTGGAACGGGCACTGGCAGCGGTGGAACCGGTGGCGGGGGTGGCACTGGAACCGGCACTGGCAGTGGTGGAACCGGTGGCGGAGCTGGCACTGGAACCGGCACTGGCAGTGGTGGAACCGGTGGCGGGGGTGGCACTGGAACTGGCACTGGCAGTGGTGGAACGGTGGCGGCGGTGGTGGCTGGAGGCACTGGCGGCGGAGGAGCTGGAGGTGGTGGAGGAACCGGTGGTGGGTAGTGGCGGTGCTTCAGGACAGGGCGAACCAGGGAAGTGGATGACCGCTTCTGCATTGTTGCGTGGAAGTGTGGTGGGAGGAGTTCCTGGCGTCCCCGGTCTCCCGGGAATGATCGGTGGAGGCGGGGCGTACGGAGTTGCAGAAGAAGAAGTGAAGTCCATGATTGGACTGTTTGCCCAATTGGGCCGATCGCGAAAAGATCCAGACAAGGCAATGGACACGGCAACGTTTCAATCGCGGCTTTCTTCGCTGCCGGTGCGCGCGCAATACACGCTGCAACAGGCCCTCGCGGGGCTTGCGGCACAGGCACCCACAGACAAGCCGGACAAGCCGATGCTGCTGAAATTAGCAGAGCACGTGGCGATTCGGTTTGCGTTGGATAGCTACGAGCGCGGAGAGCTGCGCGTGAACGCGGTGAAACAGTTGCTGGACCGCATGAATGCGGAAATTGAAGCTTTGCGGAAGATTTTAGGGTCACAGGAAGAGATGATGGCCAGCGCCGGAATTCAGGTGCAGGCGTACACGGAATTGTTGGACCAGGAATTCTGGTCGCAGGTACCGGAAGAAAACAAGAAAGAAGTGCTGACTTCGGATGAGGCCTGGTGTGTGCCGCCGCGCAACGTGCGCAGTTTCCTGGAAGAGATGCTGCGGCGCGGCGAACTGAAGACGGTAAACGAAATATTGTTGAAATACGCTGCGTGCGTGAAATTGGATGCACCGGAAGCGCGACGGACGACCGCGATCGGATTGTCGGATCTGGCGGAGTTCTACGGGAGCGGAGATGGAAGCGCGCTGATTGACGTAATGCAAAGATTGGGCGCGCAACTGGCTATCGAACGCGAGACGGATTTGCAGACTCTCGAGGGCGCGGCATTCGTGCGCATGAGTCAGGAAGCGGGCTCGAAGCGCTTTTACCCTGCAATGCAACAGGCATTGGCTTCGCTAGATAGCGTGGAAGCGTTGCGGCCCGGTTCGACGAATAACCTGCGGCAAAGAATTGGATTTGAAGAACGGTTGCCAGAATTCGTGGAAGACGCGATGCGTACCGGTCAGGTGCCTGACGGCATGTTAGATATTCTGGGACTGATGCCCAAGGCCTCTTTGCATTACGTTACCCATCGGTTTGCGAATTGCGGATTCCGGGAAGATTGCGAATTGCTGGGACAGATTGTCCACGGATTGGGCGAGGAAGCTGTCAACCGATTGGTGGAAACGCTGCAGGCTGCGCCAGCAACGGAAGCGGCGGAAGTCATCGGACTATTGAGCCAGCTATCGGTAGAATCCGTGGAAAAGTATTTGCCGCAAAGGCTTGCACAGTGGCCACGGACTTCGCATGATCGGGCCATCCGGCAGTTGTCTTCCGCCCCAGCAGAGCAGAGAGCGCGGCTGCTGGTATCTTTGTATGACTCGTTGGATCCGCTGATTCGACCACTGGCGCTGGATGAGATGGGAATGAGTGGGCGATTGGACTGCATCCCCCTGTTGGTAGAGCTGATTCAACACGATGGCACACCGGGTTTTGCGCGAATTAAAGCGATTGAAGCGGCCGGACGATTGCGTGCCAGCGCGGCAAGCCCAATTCTGCAGCAGATGTTGGAGGCGAAACAAGTCTGGCGTTGGACATATCATAGCGAATTACGAATTTCCGCGGCGCAAGCGTTACAGAAAATTGAGCCGACGCTGGGGATGGAAAAGATTGCGGCAAGCGGATTGGATCGCAAGGAGCTGGTCCTGGAGCCGACTGACCCGGAAGCGAACGCATCCGTAATCCGGCAGCGCCGGTACGCGCGACTGAAACTCTCCAAGCATGTCACGGCGGTCACTACCAATCTCCGAGAAGACTTGAGATTGACGATTCCGGAATTGAACTTGGGAGGCGGTATCGGGTCCGCCAGCCGCCATCTGGCGCCAGGGTCGTTGTTGAACATGAAGTTCTCGCATGGTGTGCGGAACATTCGAGCGCAAGCAATTGTGCGGGGCGCAAGACCGCAAACTATGGCCTTTGAGTTTGTGGAAATGGAACTGGACGAACGCGCACGGTTGAGGAAATTGCTATTGGAACTGGGAGGATTGCCGCAACCTTCCAATGTGAGCAATCGCAGCCGGCGGCAGAGTCGAGTAGCGCTGACAAAATAGAATATTAGCAATCGAAAGTCGCTGCATTTTAGTGCAGCTCACCTGTCCACAAACAAGTGAAAGCCGGTCCGATGGGCAGGTAGGCAAACTGTCCGAATGGCGGAATAGCTCACGCGCCACATGGGACGACTGTACCATTGTGGGTGTAGCGCAAGGGGTCTACGGTACTAGTGAGAACGTTCTAGGTAGATAGCGACAGGGACTATCGACTAGCAGCGGGTAAATCGCTAGATGAAAACGGACCCCAAAACTACCGCCGCACGAGCGTTTGTTCGCAGTCTGAATATACTGCTGAAATTTGCGCGACTGTACGGCTACGACCACGTCCGCACAAACGAGCAATTGCAGATCGCTTGGGGGGAATTGCGCACGGCAATTCCCGAAGATAGCGAACAAAGCCTGTTACTTGGGGCCACAGGAAATCAACTCCTGCTGGATGGTGTACCCCTGGAAGGCGCGCCGGCGGAAAAGCAATTTGCCCAACTGCTGTCTTCCGCGGGACTTGCTAGCGTCCAATTTGCGGCGAAAATCACCGAAGTTGAGCTGGCAAAATTCATTCATGCATTTCCCACTGGAAAAGCAAAACCTGCCGAGTTAGCGCAACAGTTGAAGTCTGCCATAGCGGATGCGCAAGGCATTCGGGTAAACGAGGTTTGTTTTGTGGCGACGGATTCTCGATTGAAGGACGCCAGCATGGCGGCACAGATTGCCGCAGCTTCACTGGGCGATGAACAGGATCAGTTCAGGAGAATGCTGAATGATCCACAGAAATTGCTGGAATTGATCGCGGCGGCCCAGGGTTCGCAAGCGGAAGAACCCGCAGGCATCAGAGAGGGAACTGGAATTGGCGGTTCCGAAACAGGAACCGGGACTAGCTTGGCAGGCAGTGGCGATACGGGAACGGGAGCACGGGTGGGTGTAGGCGGAGCAGGTAATGCGGGGACCGGCAGTTGGCCGGGCAGCGGAAGTTGTACGAGCGGCGGCTTAGGCGGGGGAACCGGAGTGGGCGCTCGAGGAGCCACACTGGGGAAAGGCCATGCCGGCGGGCCCGGCGAACCCGACGATGAAGAAATCTACCGTATTTTGCGTGCGTTATCGACATTCGGAAAGATGGGAGTAGGAGACAATCCTACTGGCGCGGCAGTAGAGTTTCAGAATCAGGTCGCACAGATGCCGCTAACCGCACAAGACACGCTGCGTAACGCGCTTGCAGGTATCGCGGAGCAAGGAAGGCACGCGAAGTTAGATCAGGGAGTGCTGGTGCAATTGGCGGAGCACTTGTCGATTCGATTTGCGTTGGAACGATTTGAACGCGGCGAAGTGAAGGTGAACGCCGTGCGGCAGATGTTGGACCGCATGAATCAGGAAGTGGAAACGCTGCGAAAGATACTGAGCCAGCACGAAGACAAAATGGCGGAAGCCGGGATACTGGTGGAGACTCACCGTGAAATGCTGGACCGGCAGTTCTGGTCCAGCGTTCCGGAAAGTGCAAAGCGGGAAGTGTTGCTGTCGGAAGACGCCTGGTGCATCCCCCCGAAGAACGTCCAGTCGTATGTGGCCGAGCTGATCGGCCAAGGAAACGTCGCCGAAGCGATCAGCATTCTGCAGAATTATGCGAAGTGCGCGGACAGCGAAGAGCCGGACGCGCGAAAGCGAGCAGCCACGGGCTTGTCGGAAATGGCCGAGTTGTACGCACAGGCAGACCCCAAGTTGTTGTCGGAAGCGTTGCGGCACGTAGGGTTGCGATTGAGCGTGGAGCAGGATCAGGATCTGCAGACGCTGGTCAGCGCGGCGTTCGTGCGATTGACCCAGGAAGCAGCCGCACAGAGACAATTCGGAGCCATGGAACAAGCATTGGATCTAGTCGCTGGAGTGGAATCGCAGCGGCCTGGAATTGCGAAGACGTTGCGAGCAAAGATGGGTATCGAGGAGCGCGTGCCGGAATTTGTGGAAGAGGCATTGCGGGCAAGGCAAGTATCGGCAGGATTGACGGGGGTATTGAGACAACTGCCCCAAATTGCCATGGAACAGCTTGCAGCGCGATTCAATCGTTGTCAGTTGCGCGATGACGTGGAAAACGTGGCAAGTCTGGCGCACGATCTGGGCGAGGAAGCCTCGCAGTTTCTGCGCAGCACCGTTCGTGGCGGACCGGTTGCCGAGGCGGTAGAGATGGTGGGATTACTGGCCAGATTGGATCCTCAAGCGACAGAGGTGTTTTTGCCGGGGCGGCTCAAGGATTTCCCGCGCATCGCACAGGATCGCATCGTCAGACAGATCGCGGCAAGTGGGGCGCCAGAGCGTTGCCGAATATTTTTGAAGATACTGGATCACATTGATGCGATGGTAATGCCATTGGTGGTGGATGAAATTGGAATGACCGGAGAACGCGAGGCTTTGGGACGGCTGCTGACGATCGCCGACGGCGATCTGCCCGTGGATGCTGCACCGTATATCCGCGTGAAGGCCATTGAAGCACTGGGACGCCTTGCGGCGGACGAAGTTATTCCGACATTGAGAAGGATCGTGGAAACGAGAAAGGTATTTGGGTGGCAATATCCGCAGGAACTGCGAATTGCGGCGTTACAGGTACTGGGGAAATTGCAGCCCGAGTGGGTGCGAGAATTTCTGCCGAAAAGCGGGATTGAAGAGAAGGAAATGGCACTGGCTCCGCTGGACGTACCTACAAATTCGAAGTTTGTACGGCAACGGCGCCATACTCGGGTACGACTACAGAAGAGTGTGTCGGCTGTCAGTACGAACTTGAAGCAGAATTGCAGGCTGGATATCAAGACCGCCAGCCTGAGCGGCGGACTGGCTACCACGAATATGCATCTTGCTCCAGGAACGCAAGTACAGTTGAGGATGCAGGTCGGACTGCGAAACGTACAGGCTACGGCGCTGATGAGAGATTACCGCGCGCAGGATATGTCGTTTGAAATTGTGGATATGGGGCTGGAAGAACGCGCGAAGTTTCGTAAGTTGTTACTGGAAAATCTGCCCAAGATTTGAAGAAGAAAACAGGAAGCTGGCCGAAAGTATACAGGTTTCATGGCACGGTGTAGTATCCAATCAGTAACTGAATTCATAGTACTACAATGCAGTACCTTTGTTGGATTTACTCCTGTCGTTCCAACGGTCTAACCTTTCAATACACGAGAGTCCAGAGACATGCCTCCGCCCGGGGCAAAAGGCTTCGTGCTGGTGGCAGACCTGTGGCTGTTGGAATCCAGCGGCGAGTATTACTCCTCTGTTTAATGGCCGCTATAGTTGTGCCTGGACTCTTTGCGGAAGACCAGAGAATTTCCTTTCCTGACCATCCCTCGATTCACGATGCAGCGGCTGGACGATAGCTTTGGACTGGAAGCGGTAACTGTGACGGCGATGGGACAGGATGCACAGGGCTTTTTGTGGATTGCAACGCAGACGGGACTATATCGCTATGACGGTGCGCGCGCGAACGAAAATGACGGAAGTCGAGAGCATCATCGGGCACTACGTAACGGATCTATTGATCGCGCCGGACGGGACACCGTGGTTTGCGGGGAATCACGGAATTGCACATTACCATAACGGACAATTTGAAGCACTCGCCGATTCCGCAAAACGCCATGCCATCTGGCGACTGGAAATCAGTTATTTGCAGTGGACGGAAAAGGCGTGGTCTACGTTCTGCTGTTCAAGCAAGGAATCTTGCGAGTAGAACCCGGAAACTCGAGCGGCAACGAAGTTATTGGGTGGACCGGAAGGCATTCCAGAGAACGTGGCAGGAATCGTGCGCGATGCCGACGACTCCATCTGGTTCACGTTCGCGACGACATCTGGCGCACATCGCTGCCGGCACAAGTACAGTGCAAGTCGATCCAAAGATCAGTGTGCCGAAAGATCGAATCGTGGCGCTGCTGTTCGACGGAGCACACACGATGTGGCTGCGTACCGCGACGCAATTGATGAGGCTCGATCCCCGACTCCATAAAGCGAGCATAGAGAAGGAAGTTGTGGGAGCGGCGAACGAAGAAGAAGGGAAACCGACGCTCGATCAACGCGGAAGACTGCTTGTGCCGTCATCCGCGGGGCTCTACTGGCAACAGGGTGCTCACTGGACGGACATTGACCGACAAGCAAGGAATATCGAGTAACGATATCGAATGTGCGCTCGAGGATCGAGAAGGAACACTGTGGGTTGCCGGCTCAGGAACCGGACTGGATCGCTTGCCGGGCGTGCACGAGTGGACTGCATGGACGACGGCGCAAGGGCTGCCCGACAATGCCACCTGGTCGACGCTGCGTGATCGCTCCGGGCGATTGTGGGTGAGCACATCTCGAGGGATTGGAGTGTGGAACGGGAAGTCGCATCGATGGGAAAAGATTCCAACGCTAAAGCAGGATTCGCGGTTGGAAATCCGACAGATTCAATTGGCGGGAGACGGAGCGGTCTGGGCACTGACGGCGACGGGAGCGGTAGTGCGAATTGAAGAGAGCATCATTCCAGGAAAGTTCAGTGCCAACATTTCACGGAAGAGTCTTTATCTCGATTTTGGCCGCGCCGGATGGATGCATCTGGGCGACGACAAGATCGCACATTGTGCGATTTGGTCCTGGAGCGCGGAGTTCAGCAACCGGTGGAGATACCCACTCCCGCCGATGCCGGGCAAGTCGATTACCTGGCGTTCTCGCCGAAGGGAGTGCTGTGGGCGACGGGACCGGGAAAGCTCTACCGCTATGACGGACGAGAGTGGAAGATGTTTACGACAGAAGATGGTTTGCAGGGACAGACCATTTCGAGTGTTGTGGCGCTGAGCGACAGCGAAGTGTGGATCGCGTACAACGACGTGGTGAGCGTGACGCACGCGCAAATGGATTCGACCGGCAAGATGCAGATGGAGCATCACCATTGGGATTGGGCGATTTTGGGGCACGATTCCAAAAGACCGAGTCTGGTTCAATGGGACGGATGGAATCGCCATTCTCTCTCCCGACGGCAGACTGGAGCGGAAGAGTCACGCGGACGGTTTGGTCTGGGATGACGTTAGTCCGTGGACGGGAATGCGCGAGGAATCCGACGGAAGCTTTGTAATTGCCACATCGCGTGGATTGGCGCGGTATCAGCCTTTGGAGGACTATGCACCCGCCAGGCGGCGCCGAATGTCATGCTCACATCGGTGACGTTGGGTGGAGTGGAGCGACCGGTGAATGAAGCGGCGGAAGTACAGGCCTCGGAAGGAACACTGACGGCGCAATTCACACCATTGGTTTACGGGGATCCCAGCCGAGTTTCGTGCAGGTATCAACTGAAGGGTCTGGAGAGCCCGGTCCGCAGAAACGCAATTGAGGGAAGTGCGCTACGGAGGCTTACCGGCCGGAAATTATGAGTTCTGGGTACAGTGCCAGGCACCCGGATCGCGAACAGAATCCACGCGCGCCAGTTTCCGCTTCCGCGTGTTGCCAAAAATATGGCAGACATGGTGGGCCCAATTGTTGGGAGGATTGTTCGGTGTGGTGGCCGTGTGGTTATTCGTGTGGCTACGGACAAAAACGGATAGCCGGCGACGGCGGGAGTTGGAGCAAGCTGTTGCGCAAAGAAACGCGGAGTTGCTGCAAAAGAATAAGGAGCTTGAAGAGATTTCACTGACTGATCCGCTAACGATGACGCGTAACCGGCGTTATTTTTATGAGACAGTGCCGACCGATGTGGCGCAGGCATTGCGCTCACACCTGAAAAATGTGGAGCCAAGTGTTCCTCCGGTGCCAAAGCACGAGCTGATTTTCATTTTGGTGGATATCGACCGTTTCAAGCGAGTGAATGATGAACTAGGCCACGCGGCAGGAGACCGGTTGCTTCAGGAAGTGGCGAAGCGAATTGCCTCGGTAATGCGGCGATCCGATGATCTTGTGCGTTGGGGCGGAGAAGAATTCATGCTGGTGTGCCGGACAACGGACCGTGAAAATGCCGGATTGTTGTGTTCGCGGGTACTGGAGGCGATCCGCGAGCTTCCATTTGATGTCGGCAATGGAGTGCAAGTTCACAAGACCTGTTCGATCGGCTGGGCTCCGTACCCGTGGCTGGGAGATGATGTGGGATTGTTGTCGATCGATAACGTGATTGAATTAGCCGACAAGGGGCTTTACCTGGCCAAACGCGAAGGAAGAAACCGCAGCTTCGGAATGATACCCGCAGCGGATCTAGAAAGTAGTCATGGCAGCTTGACGATGGAGAAGCTGCGCGAATGCCCGCCGGAACTGGTGCAAATCGTCTAGCGGTGCGAATCCCTTATTCAAAGAAAGACTTAGCTGATGGCGGATCTCATTCGCTATCAGCGGACGAAATGGGATCAGCGATGGATTGCGACATAGGATGCCGAGTGCCCCCAAGATTATTCCCGACAAGCAAAAAACCGAATACTTTAAGAGAAAACAGGGAAGGATGCTGGGTGGCTTGGGAGAATAGTCGCTGGGACGCGGAGAATAGCCCTGCTGGCGGCTCTGCGGCAGACGCCCCATGATTGCGCATTGCCGGTATAGACGGGCTGGTCGGAATATTCAGTACGGGCAATAAAGACATAACCCCTGCGCGGGATGGTCTCCACAAAGGTCGGCTGGCTGGTGGAATCGCCGAGAACCTGGCGTAATTTATTGACGGTGGTATTCACATTGGCGTCAAAATTTACATTCTGATCGGGGGGCCAGAGGCGCGCGCGCAAGGACTTCGCGCGTGACGATATCGCCGGGCTTCTCAATGAGAATGAGCAAAACTTCCAAGACTTTGCGAGGTAGCGCCACACGAGTGCCCGCGCGGAACAGTTCCTGTCGGTGGAAATCCAGGTCGAAGGAGCCGAACCGGGCATAGCGCGCGGGAGGCTTGGCGAAGGTGCCGAGGCCGTCTTCAGGTTGAGAAAATTGCATTGGAATAATGCGAGTATTCATTGGTCCCATCCCAGCTGGAAGTCAAAAAACAACAAATATAAATAAAGGGCCACTCGCTGGAGGTCACCGACGAGACCTGTGTAGAGAACTTGACACCGCGTTGGTAAGAGTTATATCTTGATATGCATATACAAGTCAAGAGGAGATGCAGTCGGCAATGCGAGAAAATGAACGCACGCTGGATTTGACCGGGACCGGCTACTGCGCTTCCTTGAATTTTCGGAGAACCGCGCGAGCGGTAACCCGACTTTACGACGCCGCGATGGAGAAATCGGGGATGCGCTCTACGCAATTCGCGATTCTGGTGGGAATTGCGAAGAAACAGCCGATCGCCATCGGAGCGCTGGGTGCAATGCTGCAGATCGATCAGACGACGCTGACGCGGAGCCTGCGATTGCTGCAGAAGGATGGACTGATCGAAGTGTCGAAGCGATCCGTAATGCGGCGCCGCTATCTGGAATTGACGCCGAAGGGAGAACAGTCGCTTGCCCGAGCGCTCCCTTACTGGCGCAGGGCGCAGAATGATTTTCAAGCGGCGGTTGGACAGCAATACTGGAAAGGCCTGCAATCGGAGTTGGAGCGACTGGCGAAGCTGGCGGCCAGTCTGGAAGCAGGTCAAGTGGAACATTCCAGCGCGGAATCGCCAAGCAGGGCGCTCGTGCTGAACTGACGGCTAGTGGGTCAGGCTCAAGGCAGAAACCCCTCTCAACTCTAAAACGAATGCGATGTCATTCTATGCATTCCCACAAGTTAGAAATCTAAATTCTCCAGAAGTATTGAACATTTATTTTCAGGCACACCACTAATCGGGCGTAAGTGACACAAATTACAGGCACACGCACCGAACGACGAATGGCAACGCACCTGCACCCATTCCATTCATCGCTGTTTCTTTCATAGACGTCTTGAAAAGCAAGATGGCTTCTTTGAAGGTGGCGATTGGGTGGGGTACTTCAAAAAAAGTTCAAATAGGGGGAGTGATGGAGAATCGAAGGAAAGAGCCTCTTCGTCTGTTTGGCGGGTGGAATAAAAAATACAAAAAAATCCTAGGGGCGATGTTAACGATGACGCTGATGTTTGCATTCCTGATTTCGATCCCGGCATCGGGGCAGGGGACGACAGGAACGCTGCGGGGGCAAATCCTGGACCCATCTGGGGCGGTTGTGCCTGAAGCGGTGGCGACGATAACAAACCAACTCACGGGAGTGGTGACAAAGGTGACCACCTCCACAGCCGGAACGTATAGCGTGCCAAGCCTTCTCCCGGGCTTATACAAAGTTCTGATCGAAGCGAAGGGGTTTAAGAATTTCGCGAAGACGGACGTGAACGTCGTGGCTAATCAGGACAACGAGGCCAACGCGAAATTGGAATTGGGAGTTGGGACGGAAGTCGTGGAAGTATCCAGCGGAGCAGTTACGGTACAGACGACGACATCTACGCTGAACAACACGTTTGACAGCAAGGATGTGGATCTGCCAAACGCACCCGGCACATTGAATGGAAGTCCGATCAACCTGGCGGTTTTGGCCCCCAACGTGATTGCGACGCCAGGTGGAACGCAGGGAATTGGAGGATCGGTTGGTGGGACGCGGCCGCGAGACAATTCGTTTTCCGTGGATGGAGTAGACGATAACAACCTGAACGTGACGGGCAACAATTCCACGGTGATTCCAGATGCGGTAGCGGAATTCAACCTTACGACGAACCAGTTTAGCGCTGAGTACGGTCACTCGGCAGGGGGGCAGTTCAGCATCGTAACAAAGACGGGGACGAACGAATGGCATGGATCTGGGGAGTGGTACAACCAGAATCGGAATTACGATTCGCTGGATAACCTGACGAAGAATGCAATCGCAGGTGGCACGATTCCCGGAAAGCCGGCATTTGACAACAACCGGTTTGGCGGAACAATGGGTGGCCCGATCGTGAAGAATAAGTTTTTCATTTTTGGGGCGTACGAATATACGACGTTGCACGGGGATGGGACGCCGACTCCCCTGATTCAGCCAACCGCAACGGGATTGTCGGTGCTGGAATCGATGGCGGTAGATTCAGAGGTCACGAATCTGCTGAAGAATTTTCCGGTGGCGCCCAACGCGGATATTGCGCAGAACAAATGGCCAGTAGTTAATGGCACGCCAATTCCCATCGGAAATTTGGTGGTAACCAGTCCTCTGTACCAGAGGGAGCATGATGCGCAGGTAAATACTGACTATACGTGGCGAAACCACCAGTTCGGCGCGCGGTTCCTGTTTAACCAAGAGAATTTTATCCTCCCGGTGAACTCAACGATTTCGACATTCAATCAGTTGGAGCCGGTGCACAACCGGAAGATTGCGTTGACGGATGTTTGGACGTTGAACAACCGGATGGTGAACGACTTCCGCATTCAGTATTCGTTCTTCTATGAAGCACTTGTGAATCCATGCAAAGACTGTCCCGTGGATGTGACTATCCGCGATCTGGGTAACAACACAATTGGGCCATCCGACAATCAGTATCAAAAGCAGAATACGTACCAGGTGATTGATACTTTCTCCTGGTCGCACGGCAAACAAAACTTCAAGTTTGGCGGACAATACAATCACTTCATCTATCCGTCGTACTTCCTGCCGCGGAGCAACGGTGACTACTGGTATTCCAGCACGCAGGAATTTATTAACGACCAATTGCCGAGCCAGCCTGGCCGAACGTTGCGCGGGGCGGGAACGGGCAGCTTCCTCGGAACGCAAAGCGCATTCTTTGTGTTTGCGCAGGATGACTTCAAATTCACACCCCGACTCACGCTCAACCTAGGATTGCGCTATGAATATTGGACAAATCCGGTGGGCGGAAACGATCAGGCACTGAACTCGATTTCCAATGTGCCGGGAGTGATCACCTTCGGCGTGCCCAAGACGGATAAAAACAACGTCGCGCCGCGAATCGGCTTTGCCTATGACCCCACAGGGAGTGGCAAGACGTCGATTCGTGGAGGATTCGGAATAGCCTACGACGTGAAGTTTCAGAACTTCGCATCGATTACGCTGCCGCCTCAACTGCAGAGCGAACTCGATCCAGGGACGGCTTGCAGCGCTTTGACGCCAGTTCCGGGATGGTGCGGAAATCCAGGAGGAGCCGGATTCCTGGCGAATGGAGGATTGCCGCAGGCGTATGTCGCGCCGGCAACACAGGCGGACGCCCGAGGGCTGACGACAAGTTACGTAGATGATACCGTGATGCCGAAGATTCTCACGTGGTCTTTGGGAGTGCAGCGCGAAGTAGCGCGCAACGCGACGATCGAAGTCCGTTATTTGGGAACGCGCGGTCTCTCGCTACCCGTACAATTCCGGAGGAACTACGAAAGCTATTTCGACGCGGGTGGCGTAGCCTTGCCAACGTATGTGAATGCTTCGCAGATTCCGGCGACATGGAACGCCAGCACTCCTACCGACGCAACCTATAATAACTTTGCGTGCTGGACGGTGCCATACGCATGCAATCCGGACGTGAATTTCTCGAACAATACCTACCTTAAGTACGGATTCGGGGGAAACGTGACGTCTGATCCACCGCTGGGGAGCAGTATCTATCACGCGGCGTCCATCAATTACACGCAACGGGCGATCCACGGGCTGACGTTCAATGCGAACTATACTTACGCGCACACAATCGACAATTCCACGAACGAGTTTTTCACGAGTTTGTTGAATCCGCGTCGCGCGCAGGACACGACACAAATTAATCAAGACCGTGGAAACTCCGATCTGGATGTTAGGCACAAATTCGCGCTCTCGCTGACCTACCAGGTGCCGGATGTGAAGAGCGAAAACCGATTCGTGAAAGCGGTGGCGAATGGATTCCAGGTTGGCACCGTTTTCCTGGCACAAACGGGCCAGCCTGTCACGATTCAGTCCGGACTCGACGCAAACGGTAATGGAGACACTGCAGGCGACCGAGCGGTGTTCAATTCAGCAGGAATTGCGAATACCGGTTCGGACGTCTACGCAGTGTGCGCGGCGACGACGGGGACGGCTTCGGGAACTTCCGTGGGACAGACGTACATTGGTTCAGTGGGAGTTGTGGCGAATCCAGCGGCAACGAACGGATGTGCGGCAAACTCTTTGAACCCATTTGGATTTGATCCTGCGATTGGGTACACGCCCGTGACGGCGAATGCCAAATACATTGTGGCCGGCCCGGGAGTACGCGCAAACCTTGGACGGAACACGTTTATCTCGCCGGGATTCGGCTCATTGAATCTGTCCATATCCAAGAGGATTCACTTCTCCGAACGGACGTATCTGCAGGTGAGAGCAGATGCGTTCAACATCCTGAACCATCCCAGCTATGCGTTGAGCAACGGAAACGTGTTCAACGTGGCGGGAACAACCACGGCAACGACAACGCAAGGATATGCGTTGCCGACCGATCCGAACTTCCTGAAGGCGTCGAATTTCTTCAGCGGAGGGATCAGATCGATGACGCTGGGATTGAAACTGGTGTTTTAGTCGATAGTCCAAATAATCGGCCGGCAACGGGCGCTCTTCGGGGCGCCTTTGTCATTTGTGGGGCTTGCGGCAGCGGATTCAGTGACACGCGCTTCGAGGGCTGGCGAATGGGCTAGTCCATTGACTAGCCCGTCGGTAAGATCTCAACGGCTCCCCACAAGCGTCAGAATCGCTTGCTGGATGTGGTGGTTGTTGGCGATGGCGCATCCAACCAGTTACAATAAAGTGTTTGCGCAGACTGGGTTGCAACGGTCTGTGGCAAGCTAGATTGCAACGTTATTGGCGTCAGGAGACGCGAACCGTACATGGAAGTAGCCCAAGTATTAGACAAAGTAGTCGCGCGGTTTATCGGGACCAAGCACGAGCGCGACATCAAGAAGCTCCAGCCGGCAATCGCGGCGATTAACGCCCTGGAAAGCCAAATGCAGGCTTTGAGCGACCTGCAGCTGAAGGAGCGATTCGCGGAACTGCGTACGCAAGTCCAGGAACTGTTGAAGGACGCTGATCCGGCGGAACCTTCGTATAAGGAAGAATTGCGGCGCGCGCTGGACCCGGCGATTGTGCCGGCGTTTGCGCTGGTGCGCGAGGCAGGCCGGCGATTTCTGAAGATGCGGCATTTCGACGTGCAATTGATCGGCGGAATGGTGCTGCACGACGGAAAAATCTCCGAAATGAAGACTGGAGAAGGAAAGACGCTGGTCGCGACACTCCCAGCGGCTTTGAATGCGCTGGCGGGACGCGGCGTGCACCTGGTGACGGTGAACGACTATCTGGCTCGGCGCGACGCGGAGTGGATGAGCCCGCTGTATAAGGCGCTGGGATTGAGCGTGGGCGTGATCGTGCACGATCTTGATGATGAGCAGAGGCGTGCGGCTTATGGCGCGGACCTGACCTACGGCACGAACAACGAATACGGCTTTGATTATCTGCGCGACAATATGAAGTTCGACTTGGCCAGTTGTGTGCAGCGCGGGCACCAGTTCGCGATCGTGGACGAGGTTGACTCGATCCTGATTGACGAAGCGCGGACACCGTTGATTATTTCCGGACCTTCGGAAGAATCCACGGATAAGTATTTCAAGATCGACAAAATCATCCCAAAACTGATTCAGGACATCGATTACACGCTGGATGAGAAGCATCGCACCGCGACGCTGACGGAAGAAGGTGTCAGCAAGTGCGAACGGCTGCTGAGCCTGGGCAATTTGTACGACCCTGCGCACATGGAGACGATTCACCACGTCTATCAGGGATTGCGCGCGCACACGCTTTATAAGCGCGACGTGGATTATGTGGTGAAAGACGGCGAAGTGATTATCGTCGACGAATTCACGGGGCGCCAGATGCCGGGACGCCGCTGGTCGGACGGTTTGCACCAGGCGGTGGAAGCAAAAGAAAGCGTGAAGATCGAGCGGGAAAACCAGACTCTGGCGACGATCACATTTCAGAATTATTTCCGCATGTACAAGAAACTGGCAGGCATGACGGGAACGGCGGAAACGGAAGCCGCGGAATTTGGCAAGATCTACAACCTGGATGTGGTGGCGATACCGACAAACCGGCCGTTGATCCGCAGAGAGAATCCAGACGTGGTGTACCGCACGGAAGTGGAAAAATTCGAAGCGGTGGTGAACGGCATTCTACAGGAAGACAACACCTACGCGAACGGCATCCGGCAGTTGAATGAACGCGGGCAACCTGTGCTGGTCGGCACGATTTCGATTGAGAAATCAGAGACGATTGCAGAGATTTTGAAAAAACACGGCATTCCGCACCAGGTGTTGAACGCAAAGCAGCACGAGCGAGAATCGCGGATTGTGGCGCAAGCTGGCCGCAAAGGCGCGGTTACTGTAGCGACGAACATGGCAGGCCGCGGGACAGACATTCTGCTTGGCGGAAATCCGGAGTCCATGACGCGCGAGCACTTTCTGAAAAACAAGCTAGCGATTCCGTATGCGGCCGCACCGGCCGTGATCGCGGCGGATGGTGCGGGCGGCGCTGCGGCCGAGCCCACCGTGCAGATGGTGCTGTTCCAGCATGAGGGAAAAATCTTTCAGGTACCGAAGGATCAGTGGGAACCAATTTACGCGCAATTCGCAGAACAGTGCAAAGCGGAGCACGACGAAGTTGTGGCGCTTGGAGGATTGCACATTCTGGGCACGGAGCGGCACGAAGCGCGGCGCATCGATAACCAATTGCGTGGCCGCGCGGGACGCCAGGGCGATCCGGGTTCGTCGCGATTCTTCCTATCGCTGGAAGACGATTTGATGCGCATTTTCGGCGGCGAGCGCGTAAAGCAGCTCATGTTCCGCCTGGGCATGACCGAAGGAGTTCCCATCGAGTCGCGATTGATTTCCAGCCGCATCGAAAACGCGCAGAAATCGGTGGAAGCGCAGAACTTCGATGCGCGCAAACACCTGCTTGAGTACGACGACGTGATGAACAAGCAGCGCGAGACAATTTATGCGATTCGCCGTTCCGCGCTGGAAGGCAAAGATCAACGCGACTACGTGTTGGGAATTGCGGAAGACGTGGCGCGCGAGTTGGTGGATCGCTATTGCGCGAAAGAGCTACATCCGGGCCAGTGGAACACGACGCAGTTCCTGGCGGAAACGAACAGCCAGTTCGGGATTGATCCAAAGGCGTCGGGCGCGGATCCAGCGACATTGAATCATGACCAGTTGTCGGACGCCGCCGCGGAAGCAGTGCAGCAGCGCTACGAGGAAAAAGAAAAGCAGTTCAGCGCAGATCTTTTGCGCTGGCTGGAGCGGCGAATTATCCTGGACGTGGTGGATACGCAGTGGAAAGACCACCTGCTGTCGCTCGACCACTTGAAAGAAGGGATCGGGCTGCGCGGATACGGGCAGAAAGATCCGCTCGTTGAATTCAAGAAGGAAGCGTTCATTCTGTTCGAAGACATGATGACGCGCATCGACAACGAGACAGTGCGCTATCTGTACCATGTGCAGATTCAGCAGGGCGAGCCACCCGCGCAGGGACAGCAGCAGTCTGCGGCGGAGCCTACGCATCCGCGGCAGAATGCCCAGGCGGCCGTAGCGAGTGCGGCGGCGAGAGCAGAGGAAGCGCTCGCATCACCGGCGCGACTGCCGGATTTTGCGCGTGCGATGGAACGGCGGCAGGAACGTCAGCAACGTGATTTGCAGTATCAAACGGGAGCAGCGCAGGCCGAAGCACCGAAACCGGTGAAGACTGGCGCCAAGGTAGGGCGGAACGATCCCTGCCCGTGCGGCTCCGGCAAGAAATATAAAAAGTGTCACGGCGCGAACGTCTAAATCGCATCCACACATAAAAGAGGAAAAATGCCACCAAGCCCAATGCAAACGCCGGAACGCCAGCCGATTCCGGGAGTGAAAAACCTTATCGCGGTTGCCAGCGGAAAAGGTGGCGTGGGTAAAACCACCGTCGCGGTGAATCTCGCTCTGGCGTTGTCGAAACTCGGACACAAGGTCGGCTTGCTGGACGCCGACGTGTACGGACCGAATGTGCCGATCATGCTGGGTTCAACAGATGAGCCGATGGCCACCGGCGCGCAACGGATTATTCCGGTGCGGGCGCAGGGCATCAAGATGATTTCCATGGGTTTGCTGAATCCAGGCGACAAGCCGGTAATTTGGCGTGGTCCGATGCTGCACAGCGTGATCACACAATTCCTGCGTAGCGTGGAGTGGGGCGAACTGGATTATTTGGTAATCGATTTGCCGCCAGGAACGGGCGATGTGCAGTTAACGTTGATCCAGACCGTGGCGGTGACCGGCGCGATCGTGGTGACGACACCGTCGACCGTGGCGCTGGCTGATGTTCGCAAAGCAATTGAAATGTTTCGACAGGTGAATGTGGAAGTGCTGGGAGTAGTAGAGAATATGAGTACGTTCACTTGCCCGCACTGCAGCAAGCCCATCGATATTTTCGGACATGGTGAAGGAACGAAGACGGCGATTGCGTATGGCGTGCCAATGCTAGGCGAAATTGAAATCGATCCGCGTATTCGGCTTGGTGGAGACACGGGCAATCCGGTGGCGGCGCAGGGAGAATCAGCGCCTGCAGCGCAGAGCTTGTATCGAATTGCGAAGGCGGTGACTGCGCGGTTGGAAGCGGTGAGCGCGACCGCGGGTGGGCCGAGCGTACAGATCGATTAGTGTGTGATAGAAGAATGTGTCCACTATTCGGGCAGTTCACGCAGGCGGCGGAAAGCTGCCCCTAGACCCCTAAAAAACACTTCAGTCACCGAGCGGAACTTTTCCTGTACGGAGTGCGTTTCATTCAATGAGGTCGCCATGAGTGAGCTGAAAGCAGTCAATGGCGCTGCTCACGCTACGACCAGCGAATCCCGCCAGGGAGAATGGGCACTCCTGGGCGGATTCGCTATTGATGCCTGCCTTTCGCACATTTCACGCAACAGAAAATCTTGTTTTTGCGTTTTGGTCCACACGACGTACCAGTTGTAATATACCCGCAGCATTTTTCGGGAGCTAGCGACAATGGATGGCAACACTGCCACAGGAGCGGAACTGGCGCGGGACCGGCGATTAATTGGCGGCATAGGGCTGATCGTATTTCTCGCGCACATGCTGGTCAGCGGCAGATACGGATATTTTGTCGATGAGTTGTATTACCTGGCGTGCAGCCATCATTTGGCGTGGGGGTACGTGGATCAGCCGCCGTTGATCGTGGTAATCACCTGGCTGGAACGCTTGATTCTGGGCGATTCGCTTTCCGCTTTGCATTTTCTGCCGGCCGTGGCGGCAGGGCTTCGCGTTGTGCTGACCGGATATATTGCGCGCGAATTGGGTGCGCGGCGATTTGCGGTTGCGCTTTCATGCGTATGCGTGGCGATGGCGCCGTTGTATCTGGGGCTTGATTCGCTGCTTACGATGAATGTATTTGAATCGCTGTTCTGGATGGGCGCGGCGCTAGTGGCGCTGAAAATCTTCAATGGCGGTGATCCCCGGTTGTGGATTTTGTTCGGCGTCATCAGCGGCATCGGCTTGCTGAACAAACATTCCATGCTGTTCTTTGGGTTTGGACTGGCAGCAGGGCTACTGCTGACGAAGCAGCGCAAGCAACTGGACAAACCGTGGATTTGGATCGGCGCAGGTGTGGCGCTGCTCATTTTTCTGCCCAACTTGATTTGGGAAATCCAGCATCACTTCCCGACGATTGAACTTTTGCAGAATGTGCAGCGAAGCGGGCGGAATACGGAGATGAATCCGCTGGTGTTCATGCTAGTGCAGATGTTCATTCTGCATCCGCTGGCTGCGCCGGTGTGGATCAGAGGATTGGTGCTGCTGCTGCGCGATCCGGAACAGAAGGGCTGGCGCGTTCTGGGAATCACGTATCTGGTCATCTTGCTGTGCATGTTTATGCTCCACGGCAGGATGTACTATCCGGGGCCAGCATATCCGATGCTGTTTGCGGCAGGCGGCGTGGCGTTTGATAAATGGCTGTCTCGATTGGAAAGTGGCCGCTGGCTGAAACCCGCTTATATTACGCTTCTAGTTGTAACCGGCGTTTTGTTGGCACCGTTCGCGTATTTCCCACTGCTGAGCGTGAATCAGTATATGGCCTATTCAAAATTCATGCATATCCAACCGGTGCGGCTGGAAAACCACGCGATGGGGCCGTTGCCGCAGATATACGCCGACCAGTTTGGCTGGAAGGAAATGGCACAGGTGGTGGCGGATGCTTATCAGAAGCTCCCGCCGGAAGAACAAAAGAGCTGCGGCATCTTTGGACAAAATTATGGGCAGGCAGGAGCGATTGATTTTTTTGGCGCGAAGATAGGATTGCCGCCAGCAATTAGCGGGCACCAGAATTATTATTACTGGGGATCACACGGCTTCAGCGGACAATGCCTGATCGTGTTGGGCGACACACCAGAGCGGCTTGGCGAATTGTATGAGAGCGTGGAAAAAGTTGGGACGGTGAGTCATCCACTTTCGATGCCGTACCAACATTTCGATGTTTATTTGTGTCGAGGAGCGAAGTTCGGGACACTTGAGCAAGTTTGGTCGAAGATAAAGCGTTGGGGTTGATGGCCGGGCTTGGTCCAAAGCGTCTCGCCCTGGCTGGCGAGCTTCCTTGTCAGCAGAGTGAATCGGATGATATCTTGAAAGAGTGGCGCAGCGTGGTGCGTGGTTGCCAGTAGCGGCGTATATCTATATTCTTCAATGACTTACAAGGATTGGTGAGCGCTTGAGTCGAGTACCGGATATTCGTCCATACAAAGGAAAGTGGCCGCAAATAGCCGCTTCCGCATACATCGATCCTGCTTCGGTGATTATCGGCGACGTGACCATCGGGGAAGATGCGAGCGTATGGCCGATGTGTGTTGTGCGGGGCGACGTGCATTTTATTCGTATTGGCAATCGCAGCAATATTCAGGACGGCTGCATCCTGCATGTGATGAAAGATGAGTGGCCGCTGGTGCTGGAAGATGAAGTGACGGTGGGACACTCCGTGACGCTGCATGGATGCACAATCGAGTCGCGTTGCCTGATCGGCATGGGCGCAATTATTTTGAACGGCGTACGCGTTGGGACGGGAAGCATTATTGCGGCTGGCACGCTGATTCCAGAGCGCACGGTGATTCCTCCAGGAAGCCTGGTGATGGGTTCACCGGGAAAAGTGAAGCGGGCGTTGAGCGCGGCGGATCTGGAATCGATTGGGAAGTACGCGGAGCGGTATGTGGGCTACAAAGATATTTATAAAGCCGAAAGGGCGAGTGACGGGCAATAGAGATCAGTGAAGGCGGATTCCTCAGGGGCTAAAGCCCGGTATTCCTACGGATTTAATGTCGGAGCTAAAGCTCCGACCCCCTAAAAATCAAATTGGGATGATTCAAGACTGAATGGCGGAAAAGAAAAAATTCCAGGCAATCAAGGGGACGCGCGACCTTCTTCCTCCGGAGACGGAATTGTGGAATCGCGTGGAGCAGACGGCACGCGAAGTGTTTGCGACGTTTGGATTTGGAGAGATTCGGCCGCCGATTTTTGAGCCTACGGAATTGTTTGCACGGTCCATTGGATTGGATACGGATGTTGTCTCCAAGGAGATGTATTCGTTTGAGGATCGCGACGAAACTTCGGTCAGTCTGCGGCCGGAAGCGACGGCTAGCGTTTGTCGCGCGTTCATTGAGCACGGAATGCATGCTTTGCCGCAACCGGTGAAGCTGTACTACATCGGGCCGATGTTTCGACGTGAACGGCCGCAGAAGGGGCGTTACCGGCAGTTCTATCAGATTGGCGCGGAGGTGCAGGAGGCGCTGCAGCCGGGACAGCAGGATTCCGCGAAAAACACTGGCAAAGACGCGGCGGTGGACGCGGAAGTCATCGAGATGGTGATGGCGTTTTTCGCGAAGCTCGAACTGGAAGGCGTGCAGCTAGAGATCAATTCCATCGGCTGCCGTGAGTGCCGTCCAAAGTACGTGGAACTGCTGCGCAGCGAATTGCTGAAGGTGAGGGACAAATTGGGGCCAGACAGCCAGCGGCGAATTGAGACGAATCCTTTGCGCGTGCTGGATTCCAAGCTGGAATCGGAGCAGGAGATTATTGCCGGGCTGCCGCGAATTGGAGAGCATTTGTGTGCTGCGTGCACTGCGCAATACGCTGAAGTGAAGCGCCAGCTTACGTGTACGCGAAGTGCCGTTCAGGGAGAATTGGCGGCTGGTGCGCGGGCTGGACTATTACATGCGTACCACTTTTGAGATTACCGCGCGGGGATTGGGCTCGCAGAATGCGGTATGCGGCGGCGGGCGTTATGATGGGCTGGTCGAAATCCTGGGAGGGATGCCGACGAAGGGAATTGGATTTGCGATAGGAGAGGACCGGCTGATTCTCTCGCTGCAGGAAGCAGGGAAGGGCGAAACCGTAAAGGGCCGGGATGTTTATGTGGCGTGGATGGGCGACAAGGCTCAGGACACAGGGATACGCGCCGCGCGAATGTTGCGGCAGGCGGGATTCCGCGTGGAATTGCCGCCAGAGGAACAGAAATTTGGCAAAGCGCTGGGACAAGCGGATAAGATTGGGGCGCGCTACGCCTTGATTCTCGGTGAAGACGAAGTAGCGAGCGGGCAGTGGACAGTGAAGACTCTGGCGGATGGGACGCAGCGGAAGTTGACGGAGGCGGAATTTTTGGCGTTTTTGAGGAAGAACGTGGCTTCGTAAGTGGTTGCTAAGCGGAGGTAAGCTTTGCAATTGGTCTGAGGTTGAGTTCCTTCGCTTCGCTCAGAATGACAGTGAATTTTAGGTGGCGAATTAATTAACGCTGGATATTTTGGATCGAAAGTTAAGGGAGTGAGACCGTGCTGGACTTTTTGGGTGATCTGAAACGAACACACTATTGCGGCGCGCTGCGCTTGCCCGATGCGGGACGCGAAGTGACGGTTATGGGTTGGGTCCACCGCCGCCGCGACTTGGGGAACTTGCTGTTTCTGGATGTTCGCGACCGCTCTGGAATCGTGCAGGTAGTGTTCAACAAAGAGACGCAGCCGGAAGCGCACGCGAAGGCAGAGCACGCGCGCAGCGAGTTTGTGGTGGCCGTCGAAGGGCGCGTGACGAAGCGCGAACGAGCCAACACGGACATCGGCACGGGTGAAATTGAACTAGTCGCGACGAAACTACACATCCTGAACAATGCCAAGACGCCGCCGTTTCCTATCGAAGATGAAATCAACGCGGCGGAAGAGACGCGGTTGCGGTTTCGCTATCTGGATTTGCGGCGGCCGAAACCACATCGCAATCTGGCATCGCGGCACAAAATTCTTATGGAAATCCGGAAGACCATGGACGAAATGGGGTTCATCGAAGTGGAAACGCCGATGTTGACGCGTTCCACACCTGAAGGCGCGCGGGATTATCTAGTGCCTAGCCGCGTGCATCATGGACAGTTCTATGCTCTGCCGCAGTCGCCGCAGATATTCAAACAGATCCTGATGATTGGTGGATTGGACCGTTACTTCCAGATCGTGAAGTGTTTTCGCGACGAAGATTTGCGCGCGGATCGCCAGCCGGAATTTACACAACTTGACCTAGAGATGTCGTTTCCTCGGCAGGAAGATATTTTCAACGTGATTGAGAATGTGATGGTGCGCGCATGCGCCGTTGCCGGTGTGAACGCAGAAGCCCCGTTTCCACACATGCTGTACAAGGACGCGATTCGCCAATATGGCAGCGACAAACCGGATATGCGCTTTGGCATGGAGTTACACGACGTGACGGAGTGCTTTCCGGCCGAAGCAATGCAGAAATTGGGAATCGAAGGGAGTGTGTTTGCGTTTGCGGCTCCGGGCGCGGCGGGTTACTCGCGGAAGCAGTTGGACGATTTGTCGGAAAAGGCTAAAGCGGCGGGAGCACGCGGCGCTTATTTCGTGAAGGTTGCCGCAGAGGGCATCACATCGACAGTGGATAAGTTGATCGGCGCTGATAATGCCAAGAAGTTGGCAGGAACGTGCGGAGCAAAAACCGGCGATTTGGTGATGGCGGTTTCGGCGAAGCAGGAAATCAAGGGAACGGAAGCTGCGGCACTCGTTGCAGGGCAGATGCGTTTGCAGCTTGGCGAAGCGCTGGGCCAGATCGATAAGACGCAATGGAAATTCCTGTGGCTGACGGGATTTCCGCTGTTTGAATGGAGCGAATCTGACAAGGCTTGGGTGAGCGCGCAGCATCCTTTCACCGGGATTGTCGATGAGGATTTGGAGAAACTGGAGACTGCGCCGTGGGAAGTGCGCTCAAAGGGCTACGACCTGGTGCTGAATGGCGTGGAATTGGGATCGGGCAGCATACGGATTCACAGGCAGGATATTCAGGAGCGGTTGTTCAAAGCGCTGGGATTGAATGAAGAAACTTTGCGGCGTCGCTTCGGATTTTTCCTCGATGCGCTGACGTATGGCACCCCGCCCCATGGAGGCATTGCCTTGGGATTGGATCGAGTGGTCATGTTGCTGACAGGCGAAAAATCGATTCGCGAAGTAATTGCGTTTGCGAAGACCACGGCTGCGGTGGACCTGATGGCCGAATCACCAAGCGAAGTGGATACCGACCAGTTGGATAACCTGGGAATACAGCTTAAGAAATCATGAGCCGGATACGCATATTGCCGGAGGCGGTGGCGAATAAGATCGCCGCGGGAGAAGTTGTTGAACGGCCCGCTTCCGTCGTGAAGGAGTTGCTGGAGAACGCGCTGGATGCGGGTGCGACATCCATACGGATTGAAACGGAGATGGGTGGGAAGCGGATGATCCGCGTCATTGATGATGGCCACGGCATGGCACACGATGATGCGTTGCTGGCGTTTGAACGCCACGCTACCAGTAAATTGCGAAATGCCGACGATTTGCAGTCTATCGCCACGTTGGGATTTCGCGGGGAAGCGCTGCCAACGATTGCAGCAGTTTCGCGCTTGCTGTTAGAAACGCGCGATGGCGTGGAGGCCGAAGGAACGCGAATCGAATTTGCGGGGGGCAAACTGATAAGCGTGAAACCGGCGGGACTTCCGGCAGGCACTACGATCGGCGTGGCGGATTTGTTCTACAGCATCCCGGCGCGACGAAAATTCCTGAAGTCCGATACTACAGAGTTGGGCCATATTGCTTCGCTGGTCACGCACTACGCGTTAGCAAATCCTGCGAAACAGTTTATTTTGACGACGCCGACGCAGGAAATTATCAACTGCGCGCCGGCGGAAAAGGTCGCGGATCGCGTTTATCAATTGTTTGGCAAACAGGCGCTGGATGAATTGCTGGAAATTCCGGCAACTTCGACGCCATTTCGCGCCGTGATCACGGAACCGGAACTGGAAGCAGGGGAAGAGGCGGCTACATTGACGGTTTCCGGGTTTACTTCGCGGCCAGACATACAGCGGCCTAACCGCAATGGAATTTATGTGTTCGTGAATCGGAGACTGGTGCGCGACCGATTGATTCTGCACGCGATTCACGAGGCCTACCGGAATATTCTGCCTTCCACCGTATTTCCCGCGACGCTGCTGTTTCTGGAGATGCCGTACGACGAAGTGGACGTGAATGTGCACCCGGCCAAGATAGAGGTGCGCTTCCGCCGCTCGCAGTTCGTGCATGATTTCACGCGCGATGCGATTCGGCAGGCGTTGATGAGTGTAAGGCCCATCGCGAGTTTTGCCAGCGCCGCTGCCGTTGCAATCGCCGCGACTGGATTAAATCCCCCGGCGCCGCCCGCTTCCTTTGCCGGTGGATTTGGCGAGACCAACATTAGTTCCGGCGTGCCCCGCGCGGTGATACCGCCGATGGAAGAACTTGGGGTTGGATCAGGAGTTGGTTCGGATTATGTGTCCGGTGGCGGGTTTGATCTGACCAGCGTGCCGATGCAGCCCGTACCGCAGCGTTTTACGTTTGAGCCGGGAATGCCATTGGACGGCGGCTTGAGTGGAGCGGGATCGGTCGGGCGGTCCGTACCCAACTGGGCTGAAAATCTGGCGCGTCCTAACAGCGATACTCCTGCAACCTTGCCGAGGCCCGATCAAATTGCGGATTTGAAACCGTTGGGCCAGGTGAGCTCGAGCTTCATCGTGGCGGTGAACGGAGAAGGTCTGTGGATCATCGACCAACACGTCGCGCACGAGCGCATTCTGTTTGAACAGCACCTGGAAGCACGGCGCGCCGGAAAAGTGGAATCCCAGCGGATGCTAATGCCGATGGTGATCGAGCTTTCGCCGCGGCAGTTAGTGATTTACGAAAAAATTGCGGAAGAACTGGCTGCCAACGGTTTCGAAGTGGAACCAATGGGGCCAAAGAGCGTTGCGATACAATCCGTCCCTGCGGGAATTGCGGCGACAGATGCGGAAGGGTTGTTGACGGAAATACTCGACGGAATCGAGCGGGAAAACGCGGCTATATCAATCGATACGCTGCAATCGAAGATTGCGGCTTCGACTGCGTGCCATGCGGCCATCAAGATCAATATGCCGCTGGAGCAGACAAAGATGGAATGGTTGCTGGGCGCACTGGCGAAGACGGATTGCCCGATGAGCTGTCCACATGGGCGTCCTGTGGTACTGCGCTATTCCGTAAGAGAAATTGAGCACGCATTTCATCGAATTTAAGTAAGCTCGATTGGCTGAGCGTCTGTAAAGTGCAAATAGGCGAGGAGAAACGTGAGCGAAACAAAGAAAACTGCGGTGATATTCGGCTTGGCGAATAAAAGGAGCATTGCGTGGGCGATCGCCCAGAAAATGCACGAGGCTGGCTGGAAGCTGGCTATTACTTATCAAAATGAGCGACTCGAACAGGAAGCCAAGGACCTGATTGCGGAATTGCCTGGTGCTGATGGATTTATGTGCGATGTCACATCGGACGAGCAGATCGCGAAACTGTTCGAACAATTGAAAGAAAAATACGGCGTGCTGCACGGATTGGTGCACAGTGTTGCGTATGCGCCTGCCGAGGAACTGAAAGGTGAGTTTCTGAACACGACTCGCGAAGGTTTCAAGATAGCACACGAAATCAGCGTGTATTCGTTGATTGCCGTGGCACGAGGGGCGGCACCGTTGATGACGGAAGGCGGGGGAATCGTCACGCTGACGTACTACGGAGCGGAAAAAGTCGTACCGAAATACAACGTGATGGGCGTAGCCAAAGCGGCGCTCGAAGCGACGGTGCGATACCTTTCCAGCGATCTGGGCGCAAAGGCGATTCGTGTGAATGCAATTTCCGCAGGACCGATCAAGACGCTGGCTGCGCGCGGGATCTCACAATTGGGAGAAATGCTTAGAGCGCATGCGGAACGCGCACCGCTGAAGCGCAACGTCGATCCATCCGAAGTGGGGAGTACGGCGGTTTTTCTGCTGTCCGAAGGTGGATCGGGAATTACCGGCGAGACGCTATATGTGGATTGCGGATATAACATTATGGGTTTTTAAAGTCCTGGACCAACGCTGTTTGCTTTCGGATATCAGAAATCAGAGAAACACAGATACCAGGAACCTTTACGAATGGCCACACGACTGACGATTGCGATTGACGGCCCGGCTGGTTCGGGAAAGAGCACGGTTGCGCGTCGAGTCGCCTCAATGCTGGGCTATTTATACCTCGATAGTGGCGCAATGTACCGTGCGGTGGCGCTGAAGGCCTTGCAGAAAGGCATTCCGATAGATGCCGAAGCACAATTGGAAGCGCTCACGCTTGAAACACACATCGAATTGAAGTCGCCAACGGCTGAACAAGATGCAGCGGGACTAAAGAATCGTGTGTTCCTGGATGGCCGGGAAGTTACCCATGAAATCCGAACCGGGGACGTGGCACAGGCAGCATCGCGCCTGGCGACGGTCGCAGGCGTGCGAAGAGTTTTGGTGGCTGAGCAGCAGCGTGCGGGTGAAGGCGGCGGTGTGGTGATGGAAGGCCGGGACATTGGAACAGTGGTCCTTCCGTCGGCGGAGCTGAAGATTTTTCTCGATGCGGCGCCGGAAGCGCGCGCACACCGGCGATGGCTGGAACATCAGGAAAAAGGCGATACGTTGACTGAGGAAGAAGTATTGGTGGAAGTTCACGTACGCGATAAAAGGGATCGGGAAAGAACGGTGTCTCCCCTGTTACGGGCTGCAGATGCGGTGCTCATCGATAACACGGGTATGGGGATTGAGGAAACCGCACGGTTGATCGTGATGTTGGTGGAAGAGCGGAAAAAGGAAATCAACGCAGCTCCCCGGAGAATATCGTGAATAGATTGTTTCTGATCGTTAGCACGATCGTGTTGGGTGTGTGCCTGGCTTCCCCTCGGTTCATCGCGGCGCAAACGCCCGCAGAATCACCCACGCAAATTGCAACTGTCCATCAATTCCGCGAATACTTGCAACAGGATTGGAAGCGTTGGATGCACGAGTATCCGGAGATAGCGAGCGATATTGGGTTTTCCGAAGAAAGCCGCCGGTGGGATGATCATTCGCCGGCGGGTTTGGCGGATCGCGAGAATCACCTGCGAGAAAGTCTGAAGGCCCTGAAGAAGGTAAAACTGGATGACCTTCCAGGTAGCGAGCAACTGAATTACGACCTGTATCGCGAACTGCTGGAGAGCGCGATTGAAGGGTTGCAGTACGGCGATGACCCGCTGCCATTCCGCAGCGTAGTGCCGGGCAATCGGTGGATGCCGATTGACCAAATGAACGGCATTCAACAAGGCGCTGCGATGACATTGGTGAATATGCCCCACGAGACGGTGGCCGATTACGAGGACATCCTGGCACGACTGGAAACACTGCCAGTGGTCGTTGACCAGGTGAGAGCAAACCTTGAAGCAGGACTGAAACTTGGATATACGCCGCCGAAAATCGCGATGCGTGACGTGCCTCAGCAAATCGCGAATTTGATTCCAGGCGATCCCGCGAAAAGTGCGCTACTGGAACCATTTCAGAAGTTTCCGCAGACGATACCTTCAAAAGAACGCACAGCACTGACCGAACGGGCGAACAGGATTTATTCCAGCGGAGTGGCACCGGCATTTCAACGACTGCACGACTATATGGTTTCCACCTACCTTCCGGCTTGCCGCGAGAAAATTGCGGCCACCGCTTTGCCAAATGGCGCGGGCTCGTATGCCTTTCACGTGCGTTGGCAGACAACTACGAATCTAACTCCGGAACAGATTCACGAGATTGGTTTGAGCGAAGTGAAGCGAATTCGCACAGAGATGGATAAGGTGATCCGCGACGCCGGCTTCAACGGAAGTTTCCGCGAGTTTCTGGACTTTTTGCGTAACGATCCGCAGTTTTACTATGAAACGGCCGATGATCTCGCGAACGGTTATCGCGTGATCGCGAAGAAGATCGATCCTGAGTTAGCGCACGAGTTCGGCAAGTTGCCGCGTCTGCCTTATGGAGTCTCCGTGATTCCGGAATTCAAGGCGCCCTCCCAAACGACCGCGTACTATCAGCCGGGTTCGCCACAACTCGGCAGGCCGGGGCAGTATTTTGTGAACACCTACAATTTGAAGGCGCGCCCCAAATGGGAGATGGAAGCATTGTCACTTCATGAATCGGTTCCGGGGCATCACTTACAGATTTCTTTGGCACAGGAAATGGAAAATGTTCCCGAGTTTCGCAAGCACATAGGCTACTCGGCGTTCGACGAGGGTTGGGCACTTTACGGGGAAAGCCTCGGCGGTGAACTTGGCTTGTACAAAGACCCGTATTCAAAGTTTGGACAATTGAGCTATGAGATGTGGCGCGCAGTGCGGCTTGTTGTGGATACGGGAATGCACTCGAAGGGGTGGACACGGCAACAGGCGATCGATTTCTTCCACGAAAATACGGGGAAGACGGATCAGGATATTACGGTTGAAGTAGATCGCTACATCGTGTGGCCAGGGCAGGCTCTGGCGTACAAACTGGGTCAGTTAAAGATTCGCGAATTGCGCGCACGTTCGGAACGAACTCTGGGAGAGCGATTTAACGTGCGGACGTTTCATGATGCGGTGCTGGAACAGGGGTCTGTGCCCTTGGATTATCTGGAGACGCATATGAATGCGTGGCTGAAGGTGCAGAGCGCGGCGAAAGCTAATTAAGGGTTCCTCACGACGAATTCAGAACGGATCGCTCAGCGGCTAAAGCCGCACTTGTGGCATTCCGAATATGTCGAACCTGAAGGTCCGACCCCCTAAACTGCAAGAAGACCTGACTTATAATTCGAAACAGACGCTCGGTCACCAATTCCCAACCAGGTGTAATGTTGGGCGAAAGACTTTAGATACTTGAAAGTAACCATTTGGGTTGAAAAAATCGCATAAAATGGGACTATTTGAAAATAGTGCTTGACAGAAATTCGTGTTCCGTTTACTTTGTCGATACCTCAGTCCTCACTGTCCGGATCTTGGGCAGAACCTCGCTGAGCGTGAAGAGCAACAATGGGACGAGATAGACATATAAAACTCGAACGGCCAGCTAGGTGGCAGAGTCTCGTCGGTTGCTTGTTCACGCGACTGTAAGAAACTACACTTAACTCGTTTCGATCGAATCATTCCACGGGATTATTGCGTCCCGGGATGGTGATGTTCACGGCTCCTTCGCTTCGCAGGTCCACCCGCAGTTTTTAGGGCCTGAGTCCCGAACCGTGAACAATTATTCCTCCCAGAACTAATTCTCGTGAAATAACAATTGGCGCGGAACGATCTGTCGCGGAGCGCTGGCTGGGGGTGTGTTTTGAATTTATAAAAGTTTGCGGCGTGGTGCAGGCGCGAGTTACTTCGAACAATCGGTTGCGGGTTCGAATCCCGTCAGTGACGAAAGTCGCTGTCGCTCAATGACAGAGCAATTTCTCGAGCCGAATATTCCCGCCGCAAAAAGCTTCCGGTGTGGTGAAGGTACGCGTTACTTCGGTAGAGCGTCCCGGAGAAATCCGGGGAGGTTGCCGGTTCGATGCCCGCCTACGAGCGGGGTGGCGGTCTGAAGACCGCCGCTACAGTTGCTTGTAGCTCGAATATCTATCAACGCGGACCGTTTGTTCCCACCGGTCGAAATACCGGGCTGGTGTTGCACAGAGATACTTCGTCGACTAACGAGCGCGGGGCATCAGCCCCGTACTCTGGGCTAGAGTTCCTCCCGGTTCGAATTTGCAGGGGAGGGGCGAGGATGCGAAAAGCAGATTCCTCGCTCCGCTCGGCATGACAAAGTTGTTTGAGATTGCCGAACGGCAAACGAAGTTGCACGTGGTGTAGGACAGGGATACTTCGCTGACATGCGGGAGGCGTCGGGTTCGAATCCCGACCGGCGACGAAAGTCTCTGTAGCTCAGTGGCCTAGAGCGCCTAAAAACTCTGACCGTCTGTTCCCGTTCAGCAATTTTGTACAGAAAGACGCTGAAAGAAAGGAGGAGTAGCACGATGGCAAAAATGAATGTCTGGAAGCGCATGTTTCCGGTGCGCGATCACGAAGGAGCGGTGGCACAGAAGGTCATTCCGAAGCTGGAACTTCGGCGTGCGGTGCTGACCTGCCTGCTCTGGGAAGACACTTTTTACGAGAAAGGAGACGGTATCGCGGAACGGATCGCGACACTGGGGCGCCAGAGCAAGACGGAAGTTGTAGCCGCGCTGGCGCTCGAAGCACGCGACAAAATGCAACTGCGCCACGTGCCGCTCTTCCTGGTGCGTGAACTAGCGCGCCGTAAGGGAGCGGGTCCGGTTGTTGCGGAAACGCTTGAACAGGTCATCCAGCGCGCGGATGAACTGGGCGAGTTCGTTGCCCTCTACTGGAAAGAGAAGAGAGAACCTCTTTCCGCCGGGGTGAAGCGCGGGCTGGCGCGCGCGTTCGTGAAGTTTGACGCGTACCAGCTTGCGAAGTACAACCGCAAGTCCAGCGTCAAGCTGCGCGACGTGCTCTTTCTGTGCCACGCCAAGCCGAAGGATGAGGCTCAGGCGGAGCTTTGGAAGAAGCTTGTGGAAGGAAAGCTGGAAGCGCCGGACACCTGGGAAGTGGCGCTTTCCGCACGAGCGAACAAGAAGGAAACGTTCGAGCGGCTGCTGCAGGAAGGGAAACTTGGCGGAATGGCCGTGCTTCGCAACCTGCGACTGATGACGGCGGCGGGAGTCTCGCCGAAGTTAATCAAACAGCGGCTCGACGAGGGTGTGGCGCGCGCACTGCCGTTCCGGTTTGTGACCGCGGCGCGTTACGCGCCCAAGCTTGAGGACGCCATCGAGGCGGCCATGCTCAAAGGGATCGCCGGACTTCCGAAGCTGGAAGGTTCGACGGGCCTGCTTGTCGACGTGTCAGGTTCGATGAACTACAAGCTGTCGAACAAGGGCGAAACGACTCGGATGGATGCAGCGGCGGGACTGGCGATTCTGCTGCGGGAAAAGGCCGAGGAATTCTGCATTGCGACCTTTTCGGATTCCTGCGTAGTACTCCCTCCGCGGCGCGGATTTGCGCTGCGTGATGGAATCCTGGGTTCACAGGCGCACTCTGGAACGTATCTAAAGCGCGCGCTTGAGCAGCTTGCCAAGAAGAAGGAATGGCGAGAGCTCGATCGGCTCATCGTTATCACCGACGAACAGTCTCACGACGGGATTACGCCGGCGTGGACGCGGAAGGCCTATGTAGTGAATGTCGCGCCTTATAAGCACGGCCTGAGCTACGGCAATGACTGGACGCACGTCGATGGATGGTCGGAGCGGGTCGTGGATTACATCGCGGCCGTGGAGAGTGAATCCACGGAGTAAGCTGATTCGACAATTGACAACAGTTTCCGGGCGCAGCGCTGACCAGTAGCTGTGCCCGCTTTTTTTATGTGGCGATGGCGGTGGCTTTCTGTATGGCTAATTGGTAGAAATCGGGAACTTTTTCTTCGGGGCAGCCGATGTGTTGAACGCAGTCTGCTAGTTTCGGCCAGTCGGCGCGTTCCATGGCGAGAAGCAATTGGTAGACGTCGCTTAGTTTGTTGGTGCCACCACAGAGGGCGGTTTTCAGTTCCGGTGAAACGGCAAGGGAATTCAATACATCCTGGATGGGACGATCGAGCAGGGCATCGGAAATGGAAAGCAGGCCCAACATGAAGAGGGTGGAACTTTGTTCTGCCAGGCCGGCTTGGCCGGAGAATTGTTCGCAAAAATAAGCGCGGGTCAGCGCGGTGCGGATCAGTTCCGGGGAATTGCCGTTCATCATGGAGATGACGGCGAAAATGGAGGCCCAGCGGCGGAATTCATTCTCGCCGAGAAGAGCGATGGCCTGGCGGATGCTGTTGACCTCGGAACGGAGGCCAAGGATCGGCGAATTGAGATAACGCAGGAGGCGATAGAGCAATGGAGGATCCTGCGTGAGCAGCGTTTCGATGGCGTCGTAATCGAGTTCGGGCTTGGCGACGGCGCTGAGAAGCTGCATCTGGATGAGCTTGTTCCCGGAAATGTCTTTGGTTTCGAGCATGGAAGGCTTACAAAAAAAGTAGCCTTGAAAATAGCTGAAACCGAGGTTGCGGGCTTCTTCCATCTCCGCGCGTGTTTCGACTTTCTCGGCGAGCAGCGAGATGCCCCGGCCGCGGTATTTGCGAGCTACTTCTTCGCGGCGTTCCGGGTCCATCAACTGAAAATCGACCTTTAGAAATTGCGCCAGCTCGACGAGTGGCCCGAGAGCAGGCTCGTCCATGAAGTCGTCGAGTGCGATCTGATATCCATCTCTACGAAGCTCGCGGCAAATTCCCACGATTTCTTCGGTAGGACGAACAGTTTCCAGTATTTCAACGACGATGCGATCCGCCGGCAGCAGACGAGGCGCGCCCAAACGCAGGGCTACTTCGTCGACGTTTACGAACGCGCGGGTGTTGCCGGTAAGCATCTGGAGGTCGAACAGCGTGATGGAATCTGCGATTACGCTGGAAGAGGCGTTGGCGTAGGGTTGGAAAGCATTGTGATGGCCTCCGCGAAAGAGAAGTTCATACGCAAAGACGCGCAAGCGCGTGTCCAGGATCGGCTGTCGGGCGATAAATTTTTCGGCCATCGATGGATGGATCCCCTAGTCCGGTCGCTGAGCGATTCTCACGACAGGCGCAAGGGGCTCTGTCGCGAGCCCTCGGAGACGGAGGCCTTTCGTTAGCAGCAAATTCCTCAGGCTGGTGCTGCCATCGAAGCGAGGAATTCAGAGTTGGCCTTTGACTTCGACAAGCGGCTAAGGAGTAATTCCATGGCCTCGACGGTCGACAGAGGACTCAAAACCTTGCGCAGTACCCAAACGCGATTCAATTCGTCAGGTGGTAGCAACAATTCGTCCTTACGAGTTCCAGAGCGCTGAATATCGATGGCTGGGAAGACGCGCTTGTCAGAGAGGCGGCGGTCCAGGTTGATCTCCATGTTACCGGTGCCCTTGAACTCTTCAAAGATGACATCGTCCATGCGGCTGCCGGTGTCGATCAAAGCGGTGGCGACAATCGTTAGTGATCCGCCTTCTTCCACGTGGCGAGCGGCGGCGAAAAAGCGGCGCGGACGCTGAAGAGCGTTCGCGTCGATACCGCCGGAAAGCACCTTACCCGAAGGCGGCGTGACGGCGTTGTAAGCGCGAGCGAGACGGGTAACGGAGTCGAGAAGAACCACAACGTCACGCTTGTGTTCCACCAGGCGCTTGGCCTTTTCCAAAACCATTTCGGCGACCTGAATGTGGCGCTGCGGCGGCTCATCAAAGGTGGAGCTGATGACTTCACCCTTCACGGTGCGCTGCATGTCGGTAACTTCTTCGGGCCGCTCGTCGATAAGGAGAACGATCAGTGCCACTTCCGGATGGTTGGTGGTGATGGAGTTCGCAATGGACTGCAGCATCATGGTCTTACCGGTACGAGGTGGCGCAACGATCAGACCGCGCTGGCCTTTGCCGACGGGGCAGAGCAGGTCGAGAACGCGACCAGTGAGATTTTCCTTGGTCGTCTCCATCTTGAGGCGACCCTGGGGATAGAGCGGGGTGAGATTGTCGAAGAAGATCTTATTGCGGGCGACTTCGGGATCTTCAAAGTTGACGGCCTCGACCTTGATGAGGGCAAAGTAGCGTTCGCCATCTTTGGGCGGACGAACTTGTCCCGAAACGGTATCACCCGTTCTCAAATCGAACTTGCGAATCTGCGAGGGGGAGACGTAAATATCGTCCGGGCCCGGGAGATAGTTGTACTCCGGGGCGCGAAGGAATCCGAATCCATCCGGGAGGCATTCGAGCACGCCTTCCGAGAAAATCAATCCGCTCTTTTCCGTCTGCGCGCGGAGGATCTGGAAGATCAGTTCCTGTTTGCGCATACCGCTGGCGCCGGGAATATTCAATTCCTTGGCGATTTTAGCCAGATCGGTGATATTTTTTTCTTTAAGCTCAGCAAGGCTGATGCTTACTTGATTATTTCCTTCTGTAGTCGTTTCTTTTGCCATAGTTCCTGACTTTATTTTTTTGATTGATTGTGAAACATGACCTAAATCTTTCCGGAATGCACTGCGTGGTGGTGTACCAACTGGCCGAAAAAATCCGCCAGGAGGGGCAAACCAAACTATCTGCAACCGGAAGCAGTTCCAGGTCTCGGGAAAGCTACAACCCGCGGGTGCAGGCTGCGCCCAGTACTCTGCTTAGTTGGTCAAACTCTTGTCTTTATCGGCGCCACCGGTTAGAGCTTCGGCAACAGGCGCAACGGCAATGTGCTCCAAGGGCACAATCGGGCGTTCCAGGGCAATCTGCAAAACCTCATCCATGGTTTCGACGAAGTGTAATTTCAAACTGGAGAGAATCTCCTGGGGGATCTCTGCAAGGTCTTTCTCATTATCCTTCGGAAGTACTACTGTACGCAAGCCCATTCGGTGGGCGGCCAGCAATTTTTCTTTCATGCCGCCGATAGGCAAAACCTTCCCGCGGAGGGTGATTTCTCCGGTCATGGCCAAATCGCAACGAACGGGAATCTTGGTCAGTGCACTGACAATGGAAGTGCAGATGGTGATGCCGGCAGAAGGACCGTCTTTCGGGATGGCGCCTTCGGGCACGTGCATGTGAATGTCGAGCGTGCGGTAAAAATCCTTATCGAGGCCGATGGTGGCTGCACGGGAACGAATATAGCTCATGGCTGCCTGCGCGGATTCCTGCATGACGTCGCCGAGTTTCCCGGTCAGCGTCAAGCGGCCTTTGCCTTCCATCAGCGTGGCTTCAGTAGTGAGAACCGATCCCCCGACTTCCGTCCAGGCCAAACCATTGGTGAGTCCGATTTCGTTCTGCTTCTCCAGCCAGAACTCGCGGTATTTCAGAACGCCAAGGAAATCGTTCACGTTTGCGGCGGTAATTTCGGTGGTGGACTGCGCGCCATCGGTTACCACGCGGCGAGCCATCTTGCGCGAAATATTCTGAATCTCGCGCTCGAGATTGCGCACTCCGGCTTCATGCGTGTAGTGCCGGATGATGTGCAGCAGGCCTTCGTCAGTGAAGGTCAAATTCTTGTCGGTCAGACCGGTAGCTTCGAGCGCGCGGCGGACCAGGAAGCGCTTGGCAATTTCCAGCTTTTCCTGCTCGGTGTATCCGGGGATGCGCAGGATTTCCATGCGATCCTGCAAAGCCTGCGGGATGGTGTGCATTACGTTGGCAGTGCACACGAACATGACCTTGGAGAGATCGTATTCGACATCCAGATAGTGATCGGTGAAGGAGTGGTTGAGTTCTGGATCAAGAACTTCCATAAGGGCTGCCGATGGATCGCCACGGAAATCGGTGGACATCTTGTCGACTTCGTCGAGAACGAAGATTGGGTTGGTGGTGCCGGCCTTCTTCATCATCTGAATGATCTGACCGGGAAGGGCACCGATGTAGGTGCGCCGGTGGCCGCGAATTTCGGCCTCATCGCGCACGCCGCCGAGTGATACGCGTACGAACTTGCGCCCGGTAGCGTGGCCGATGGACATCGCCAATGAAGTTTTGCCAACGCCCGGGGGCCCAACAAAGCAGAGAATCGAACCCTTGGGATTCTTGACGAGTTGGCGAACGGCCAGGAATTCCAGAATGCGTTCCTTGACCTTTTCGAGGCCGTAATGCTCTTTGTTGAGAATCTCCTCAGCGGCCTTAATGTCGCGAATTTCCTTGGAACGCTTCTTCCAGGGCACAGCCAGCAGCCAATCGATGTAGTTGCGGCTGACAGTAGATTCCGCGGACATCGGCGGCATTAGCTCCAGGCGCTTTAATTCCGTGGTGGCCTTTTCCAGGACGTCCTTGGGCATGCCAGCGGATTCAATCTTCTTTTTCAGTTCGTCGGTTTCGTTCTTCTCGCCACGGCCCAGTTCCTTCTGAATGGCCTTCAGCTTTTCGTTCAAGTAATACTCTTTTTGCGCGCGCTCCATCTGGCGCTTCACCCGAGTATTGATGTTGCGATCGACATTCAGCTTTTCCAGCTCAATTTCCAGAATGTCGGAGATGCGATTCAGACGCTCCAGCGGGTCGGCGGTTTCGAGCAAATCCTGCTTTTCGTCCACAGGCAATTGCAGGTTGGCAGCAATCGTATCGGAGAGGCGCGAAGGATCATCGACGCGGGCGGCTGCGATCATCGTGTCGTAATTCAGGCTCTGGGAGAGTTTGATGAACTGTTCGTACAGACCGGTGACTTTAGTGACCAGTTGCTCCACCGCAGGGGTGGTTTCCATCTTTGAATTCAGCAGGCGAATGGTGGCGCGGAAAAAGCCTTCATCAGTCGTGATGGAAAGGGAACGAGCGCGCTCGACGCCTTCCACCAGAACTTTGATGTTTCCATCAGGCAGCTTCACGCTCTGCACGATGTTGGCAAGCGTTCCCACGGCATAAATCTCTTCGGGTTTGGGGTCATCGATCGAGGCGTCGTGCTGCGTCGAAAGGAAAATCTTCTTTTCGCCGGTAAGGGCTTCTTCGAGCGCACGAACGCTAGCTTCGCGTCCGACGATAAATGGAGTCATCTGTTGCGGGAAGATGACCATGTCGCGCACCGGCATCATGGGTACGCGCTTCATTTCCTGTTTCTCGCGATTAAACATGCAGGCCCCTGAACTCCTCAGACCCGGGAAAGCGCGGTCATCCGGCCTTCTCGAGCAAACTCCAATTGATTTCGTGTCCCCGTACCATTTCAGCAGTCACCACGAAATCGCGCACCTTGCGTTGCATGGGCAGGTGGTACATCAGTTCAAGCATGAGGTCTTCCAAGATCATACGCAAGCCGCGCGCGCCAACTTTGCGCTGAAGCGCCAACTCCGCCACGGTCTCCAGAGCGTCGTCAGTAAAGCGCAGTCGGACATTTTCAAACTCAAACAAGCGCTGGTATTGCTTTAAGAGCGCGTTCTTCGGCTCGGTCAAAATCTTCATGAGAGCGCCCTTGTCGAGGTCGCCCATGACGCCGGCGACAGGCAATCGACCGACAAATTCCGGAATCAGGCCGTAGCGGATGAGGTCAGTGGGTTGCACCTGTTCCAGCATCTCTGTGTTGCGCCGCTGCGGTGTTGATGGCGCGGCTTCGGTATGAAAACCCAGCGAACGCTTACCGGCACGCCGCTCGATGATTTTTTCCAAGCCGACGAACGCGCCACCGCATATGAATAAGATGTTGGTGGTGTCGACCGGCGTAAATTCCTGGTGCGGGTGTTTTCTGCCGCCCTGCGGAGGCACATTGGCCATCGTGCCTTCCAGAATCTTCAGCAATGCCTGCTGCACACCCTCGCCGCTGACATCGCGGGTGATCGACGGATTCTCGTCCTTCTTGGCAATCTTGTCGATTTCGTCGATGTAGATGATGCCTTGCTGCGCTTTCTGCACATCGCCATCGGCGGCCTGCAGCAACTTCAAAATAATGTTCTCAACGTCCTCGCCAACGTAGCCGGCTTCGGTGAGCGTGGTGGCATCGACAATCGCAAAGGGCACATCGAGCATGCGCGAGAGCGTCTGGGCCAGCAGGGTTTTTCCCGTGCCGGTCGGCCCAATTAGCAGAATATTGGACTTGCTCAGTTCCACCTCGCCCGGTTGCTTGTTGAGGAAAATCCGCTTGTAGTGATTATAGACCGCCACCGCCAATTTCTTCTTGGTGTGATCCTGCCCAATGACGTAGCTGTCCAAAAATTGCTTGATTTCTGGCGGACGTGGCAACCGCTTGGCCGGCGCAACCGCCTGTTCGCGCTTTTCATCTTCCAGTATGGTCTGGCAAACGCCAACGCACTCGTTACAAATATAAGCACGAGGGTAGTCGGAAGGCGAACTGATCAGCTTCTCTACCTGTTCTTGCGTTTTATGGCAGAAGGAACAGCGAAGCGGCTCATCTGGGCTGTATTTTTTCACGTAGTTGCGGGCCTCATGTCCGGTTTAGATCCCGACGGTATTTTCTATTCTAGGCCGAAATTTCCCCGGAGTGAAAGAATTCTACGAGAGCCTGTGTGAAACAGGAACGCCTCGGGAGATTGCGAGAGTCGGGTCATTTGGTTCCCGAGGCGGTCCAAAATCCTTGCGTCGTGGGACAAAGGCCAGAGATTAGCGGTGCTTATAAATAATCTCGTCGATCATCCCGTATTCTTTGGCCTGTTCGGGATTCATAATGTAATCCCGCTCAACATCCTTTTCGATGCGTTCCACCGGCTGTCCGGTATGCTTTGCCAGGAGCTGGTTGATGGTATTGCGCATGCGCAAAATCTCTTTGGCATGAAGATCAATGTCAGTTGCCTGACCACCGAGGCCGCTCATCCATGGCTGGTGAATGAGGATTCTGGAATTCGGCAGCGAAAAACGCTTTTTCGGTGCTCCTCCCACCAGCAAGACGGCAGCGATAGAAGCAGCCTGGCCAACGCAAGTGGTGACAACGTCTGGCTTCACGAACTGCATGGTGTCGTAAATCGCAAAACCGGCGGTGATGGAGCCACCTGGGGAATTGATGTACAGCTGAATGTCCTTCTCCGGGTCTTCTGCTTGGAGGAAAAGCATCTGGGCGGTGGCCAGATTGGCGACATGATCGTCAATCGGCGTGCCGATGAAGATGATGTGTTCTTTCAGCAGGCGCGAATAGATATCGTAAGCGCGCTCGCCCCGGCTGGTTTGCTCCACAACCATGGGAACTAGAGTTGTGGCGTGATATTGCGGATCGTCGTAGTTTTTCATGAGAGAAATTTGCTCACAGGATGCGGGGTTAAGTTCACTTGGCGCTTGCCGCGGAAACCGTCTTGACGTTTGCATTCTGCGCAAGCCAGTCAAGTGTTTTGTCACTCCGCAGCTTCGCTTTCATCCTATCGAGCGTACCTTGCTTTGTCAAACTGGCGCGCAAAGCCTCTGCAGACTGGCCGCCGTGGCTGGCCATGTGTTCCAGTTCATGGTGCAGCTCTTCATCAGTGACGTCGATCTTTTCCTCGGTGGCGATGCGGTCGACAACCAGTTCCGCCTTGACATCATCCTTCGCGCGGTCTTCTTGCTTGCGGCGCAGGCTGACCCAATCAACGTTGACGGCGCGGGGATCTACGCCCTGTTGCGCCAGAGAGCGAACCACGCGTTCGAGGCGAACGTCCATTTGGTGCTCGACCAGTGATTCGGGGACAGGGAAGTCGTGCTGCTTCACAAGTTCAGCCAGAACTTTTTCGCGCTGTAGCTCCTTTTGCCGGTGATCGCGCTCGTGTTCCAGTCCTTCGCGAACTTTTTTCTTCAGTTCATCCAGCGAAGTTGCCTCGCTGACGTCCTTGGCAAACTCGTCGTTCAAGTCAGGAAGAGCCTTTGTCTTGATGCCCAGCACATCGACGGCATAGTGAAATGTTTTGCCAGCAAGCTTCGCATCCGGATAGTCCGCCGGGTAAACTACGTCGAAATCCTTGTGGTCGCCGGTGTTCGCACCGAGCAGATTCTCGTTGAATGGCGCCATGGTTTCTTCCGCGCCGACGTGGCACAGCACGCTGTCAGCTTGTAGTGGTTCGCCCTCGCCTTCGGGCGTTCCGTGGAGCTTTACCTGAACATAGTCCCCATCCTGAACGGAGCGGCCATCGACGGGAGTGAAGGTCGCGGCACGTTCGCGCATTTCCTGCAGCGTTTTGTCCACGGTCTCGTCGGTGATGCTCATCTCTGGCATCTCGATTTCGAGAGACTTGTAGTTGGCGAGTGAAAATTGGGGCAAAACGTCAAAGCTGGCGCGGAATTTTACCGGCTGGCCTTCGTTGAATTCCAGCTTGTCGACTTGCGGCTGAGAGACGGGCGTCAATTTCTGCTCGGCAACGGCCTTTTCCACGTGCTCTGGAACGAGCTTCTGAAGGACTTCGCCCTTAATGTCTTCGGCAAAGCGCTTCTTGATCAGCGTGATCGGCGCTTTACCAGGACGAAAGCCCGGCACGCGCGCCATCTTGGCAAATTCCTTGGCAATCTTTTCAGTCTGTTTGGTTATTTCTTCCGCCGGGATCTCCAGATCCAGTTCTCTCCGGCAAGTTGCGTCCGCCATCTTGTTTCTCCCTTAACCATTTCCGCGCTTTGGATTGCGACACTCCTGCTGCCGATTATTCCCGCGGCGAAATTTTTCTTGTGTCGACTACGCCGAAAAACACTCTTGCTGCCCGTTAACTTCCCACCCCGCTCTGTGTGCGGAAATTCGAGGAGTGCGCCAGTGATCAACCGGGCGAGTCTGCCTGAACAACACAATTATAAAGTATAGGTGAGGCTCCAGAATCGGTCAACGAACCGCTGGGTATGGTTAC
>CAVSDV010000015.1:0-53091 GCA_963726725.1 Candidatus Acidiferrales bacterium | reverse complement strand
GTACGGTCCTCGACACTGTTGGGCGAGATGTTAATGCAACGGCGTCGCGAAGCAATCGCGATGAAAGCTCAGGTGATACCGGCCGAAGCGCAGGCGATGATGAATGAAATCGGCGAATCAATCGCCGAATGTGGAGTGGGCACACAGAAACTTGATGCGCTGACACGAGCGGATATGGAATCGGATCTCGACGACTGGCTGACAAATAGAAATTTGCCTACGGAGCTGGCTGGAGATCTGGTCGAAGCAGGAGTGACGGCTGAGAAATTAGCGCCGTTGGAAAAGAATTCTGGGCCCTGAAAATTTTGCACACGGCCTTCGCATCCTTGTTTGCGACCATCAAATACTATGCCTAACGCGCGAGATTCAAGAAGCGGCGCGGCGCATATCAGATTTAGTCCAGGCAGTGAAGTCGTACTCGTACATGGATCAGACGCCGTTGGGTGAAGTGGATGTGGAAAAAGGGATCGATGTGACGCTGAGAATGTTTCAGCACCAGCTCAAACACGGATTTGAGGTGAGACGGAAATTTGCCGGGAATCTTCCGAAAATCCCGGCAAATGGCAGTGAGTTGAATCAAATCTGGACCAACCTGATCGACAACGCCATCGGGGCGATGAACTCGGTTGCCAAGGGAGAAAAAATCCTGCAGGTGTGCACGGCGCTGGAACCGGGCGCCATCCTGGTTGAGTTCATGGACAATGGGCCAGGAATTCCGCCGGAAATCAAGGGGCGGATTTTCGATCCGTTTTTCACGACAAAGCCAGTTGGCGAGGGAACCGGGCTGGGCCTGGATATTGTTCAACGGATTGTGAGAAACCATCAGGGGACGATACGCTTGGACTCAAGACCCGGACACACGGTTTTTCAGGTGCGATTACCGCTGGAGCGCGCGGAATCGAATCACCTATCCAACGCCCCGGGAACTGCCTCGTAATTTGCAGAGCTAAAGAAATTGTCAAAAGTGACAGTTTCGGTGAGCAAATCGCGGGCGCTGAGGGCTGGCTGTTATTGCTCGAATCACTGAAATCCATCCACGAGAACTCAGGCCATCACCGGGTGGCTAGAGAATCCGCGGGGGAATGAATGCTCCCCGAGTACCTATCCAGGAGTCACCGAATTGACCCGATTAATCCTCAGCCTGATACGTCCGTATCCTGGCACAGCCCCGTTGCTTCCATTCGTATCGGCGACGCTAGTGGAAACGGTGATGAGTGTGGCAGCGCCGTGGCCGCTTAAGATCGTTCTCGACAACGTCGTCGGGTCCCCTAAACTCCCCCCATGGCTTGATCACCTGTTGGAGCCGATTCTGAGTGGAAGCGGGAAAATGCAGATTGCGGCAGCGGCGCAATCGCAGCGGTGTTGATTGCGGCGCTCGGCGCGCTGGCTTCCTACATCGCCAATTACTTCACAACCAGTGTGGGGCAGTGGGTAGCGAATGATCTGCGCATAAGGACATATCACCATTTACAGCAACTTTCCTTGCGATATTACGACACGCACCAGACGAGTTCACTGCTAAGCACGATTACGGCGGACCTACAGACAATTCAGGGATTCGCATCGTCCGACACGCTGGGAATTCTGGTGGATTTGCTGACCATCGTGGGAATGCTGTTCATCATGTTCTGGCCGAACTGGGATTTCACGTTAATCGCCGTGGCGATCACACCGTTTATGTTGCTGCTGGTGTCGCGATTCAAGAAGGCGGTGAAAAAGACAACGCACGAAGTTCGCAAAGAGCAGAACAAGATCGTTTCGGTGGTGGAGCAGGGACTGCAATCGATGAGGGTAGTGAAGGCGTTTGGGCGGCAGGACCTGGCGGAGGAGAACTTGAAAGAAGTAAGCCCACGCAACCGTGGAAGCGACACTGAAAGCGCGCCGAGTAAAAGCGCTGCTGTCGCCGATTGTCTCCGTAACAGTACGCATTTTGCACCGCGATCGTATTGTGGCGCGGATCCGCGCTGATTCTGGCGGGAGCGATGACGGCCGGGGCGCTGACCGTGTTCCTTTCTCTACTTAAGCAAATTCTTCAAACCAGTGCAGGACTTGGCGAAGATGGCGAACTCGATTGCGCAAGCGGCAGTTGGAGTGGGGCGAGTCCGAGCGATATTAGACGCGGACACAGTTATTCCCCAGCGGTCCGACGCAAGAGTGCCGCCAGCGATTAAGGGCGACATCGAATTCGAGCACGTGGCATTTTCGTACACCGACGACGCGCCCGTACTAACGGATGTCAGTTTCCACATTCATCCGGGTCAGTTGGTGGGAGTCGTCGGGCCAACAGGTGGAGGGAAGTCCACAATTGTCAGTCTAATTCCCCGCTTTTATGATCCGACAGCGGGAGCAGTAAAAATCGACGGGGTGGACATAAGGGACTATCACTGTTTTACGCTTCGCGACCAGATTGGGTACGTGCTGCAGGAAACGGTGTTATTTGAGGGAACGGTGCGAGAAGATATCGCCTACGGACGAAAGGGCGTCACCGAGGAAGAGATAAAGGCGGCAGCAAAATTGGCGAACGCAGACGAGTTCATCGCGAAAATGCCGCACGGCTACGACACGATCGTTGGAGAGCGGGGAGAAACTTTGTCTGGCGGGCAACGCCAGCGAATTGGAATTGCGCGCGCGGTGATTCGCAATAATCCGATTTTGATTCTGGATGAGCCGACGGCGGCGCTTGATACCGAATCGGAGAGATTGGTGATTGAGGCGCTGGAACGGTTGATGAAGGGACGCACGGTGATAACCATCGCGCACCGCTTGAGCACGATACGGGATGCGAACAAAATCATCGTGTTGAAGGGCGGTGTCGTGGCGGAAGAAGGGACGCACGACGAGTTAATCGCGAAGGACGGAGTGTATGCGGAGCTCTATCGCATACAATTCAGCACGCCACCAGCGACTGCGGTTACGTCCTAGTGGGTGCATCGAGAGACTGAGAGATGGGGGTATTTTAAGCCATGGGCGGATCACGACGATTGATTGTTATGCCGGATGATTCTTCGAAACCAATTCTGGAAGCGATTGGAGAGGCAAAGGAATCGTTACTGGTGAAGATGTTTCTATTTTCCGACCCGGCGTTAATGAAAGCGGTGATCGACGCGAGTCACCGGGGCGTCAAAGTGCAGGTGATGCTGAATCCAGCGCGGCGCAGCGGAGAATCGGAGAACAAGGAATCCAAAAAACATCTTGAGGCGGGCGGGGTCCACGTGATGGACAGCAACCCGGCTTATGACGTTACCCACGAAAAATCGATGGTGTTGGATGGTTCGACTGCGCTGGTATGTTCACTCAACTGGGCGACAAAGAACCTTACGGAAACTAGGGACTACGCCGTGGCCACTTCACATAAGCATGAAGTGGAGAGAAATTGTGGAGTGTTTTGAGGCGGATTGGGCGCGTAAGCCGTTTAATGTCGACCAACATTCGCATTTAATCTGGTGTTCTGGAAACGGGCGCGAGCGAATCGCCGAATTCATCGATATGCCAAGGAATCGATTTTCTTGCAGAACGAACGCTATCCAGGACGCGGTAATTATCGAGAGATTGGTCCGCGCGGCGCGTCGAGGGGTGAAGATTCACGTGATGGCGCGGCCTCCGCACAAATTGAAAAAGGAAAAGCTGGTGGAAGCGGTCGGCGGATTGCGGATCATGGAAGATGTTGGCATCAAGATTCACAAATTGAAACATTTGAAATTGCACGCCAAGATGCTGTTAGCCGACCACAAGAGAGCCATCGTAGGCTCAATTAATCTGGCACCGGGGAGTTTTGACAGCCGCCGTGAATTGGCGATCGAGGTTAAGGACGAGGATGTAGTCGAACGACTTAAGGAAATAGCGCACCACGACTGGAAGCACTCGCACCCGCTGGATTTGACGGACGAGGGCCTGCTCGCGGAGTTCAAAAACCACGAGACCGAAGGGGCGGGGAATTTGGCGCTTCACGGCGATGACGAAGACCACGAATAGCTGAACTTCATGCAGCTGCTAAGTACGGATTGTAGGTGCATTGTCATCGGCATATATTTTATCCGCCGGCACATTTCTCTTACTGTAAACCTTGGAATACAGTCTCAATGACGCAATTTGTTGCGCGGAATATGGCATTATGCTAACTCGTGAGACTCTGATGCGAGGAAATGCTGGTGACTAGTGCAGGACACGATTCGGATGTGAGTGGCCGGCAATTGGGCAAGCTGCGAAACATACTGCTCGTTGCCTTCGGCAGCTTACTCGGCTTGATGGCAGTGGCCGGAGTGAACGCTCTGCTATCGTTGCGGCAATTGGACAGTATTGAGCGACGCGTCAATCAGCAGTATTCCGCCCACAGTCAGGCGCTTACGACCATCCTGATCTCCGTGCATATTTATCACGATCAGATGGAACGCTTTCTAATGGATGAGAAGGGCGGGGAAAATCGAGGCGAAGCCGCCGACGTCCAGAAACGTGGAGTGGAGGTCCTGAGCGCGCTGCAGATGTACCCAGCGGACGCTGACCCGGAAGAAAAAGCGTTTCTCGCGGATATTCGACAAAAATTCCAGGAGCAAGAAAGTTCGTTTGCGGAATTGTCGGTATCGCATCGAGGAGAGAGACCTGACGAGAGGCAACAAAATATCCGGGAACAGATGATGTTGCGAAGGGCATACATCCTGCGCGTTTCCCGGAACGTGTCGACATGGAATAACCGGAAGCTGGGAGAGACTACGCAATCGCTGGCGGCAAGTTTTGCGAACGCGCAGACGCGTTTAGTAACAATAGTTTTTTTGTTGTTGCTGGCGGGACTGCTGCTCTCGATCGTCGGCGGATTTTATATATTGCGGCTGGAAAAGCAGGGGCGACGTCGGTACGAGGCCTTGATCGAAAGTCGAAGCGAACTGGAAGCCCTCTCGGGAAGGCTTGTCGACGCGCAAGAAGAGGAACGTCGAGCTATTTCTCGTGAACTGCACGATGAGGTCGGCCAGACGCTGGGCGCATTAGCTTGTCGAGCCGGGCAACTGTCGAAAGTTCGTGCCGGCCGAGGAAGACCTGTTACAACGGCAGATCGGACGCCTGAAGTCGGTTGCGGAGGCGGCGGTAAAGATCGATCCGCGATATGGCGCTGCTGCTTCGGCCGCCTATGTTGGACGATTTGGGATTGGTGCCAGCGTTAGAGTGGCAGGGGCGCGAAATTTCGCGGCGCGGCGAGATGGAGGTTGATGTTCATGCCGAGAACGTTTCAGAACAATTGGCTGATGAAACGAAGGTCTGCATTTATCGACTGGCGCAGGAAGCTCTGAATAATGCAGCAACGCACGCGGGAGCGAAACATGCAAAGGTGACCGTGAAGCAGAGTGGGGAAACAATCACGTAGAAGTCGGGGACGATGGACGCGGATTTGCCGCGGACCGGGTGCGTGGTATGGGAATTCTTGGAATGGAAGAGCGCGTCAAACGCCTGGGCGGCCAGTTGGGCATCAAATCCGCGCCGGGTAAAGGGACGATTGTGAAGGCAGAGTTGCCCTGCATCGCCCGGGAATCGCCTGAAGCATGAGAAAAATCAGGATCATGCTGGCGGATGATCACAAATTAATGCGGAGCGGGCTGCGCGTATTGCTGGAGCAGCAAGCCGATCTAAGCGTGGCTGGAGAGGCCTCGGATGGCCGCGAGGCCGCGGCGCTGGTGAACACGATAAAGCCCGACGTCCTGGTGATGGATATTGGCATGCCGAATTTAAATGGAATTGAAGCCGCGACGCAAATAACGCAGAGCCATCCGGAGATAGCGATCGTAATGCTAAGCATGCACTCCGATGAGAGTTACATCTTGCGGGCCCTAAGGGCGGGAGCCAAGGGATACTTGCTGAAAGACTCCGCAGAGTCCGACCTGATGCGTGCGGTGCATGCGGTTGCAGAGGGCCAGTCGTTCTTCAGTCCGGCGGTAGGCAAGGTCCTGCTAGACGATTATGTGCGCAAGCTAAAGCGGTCTGGAACCGAAGATCCCTACGATTTATTGACGCCTCGCGAACGTGAAGTTCTGCAGCTCGTGGCCGAAGGTAAATCGAACAAGGATGTGGCGCAGTTGCTGAACTTGAGCGTGCACACGGTCGAGACGCACCGGTCGAACATAATGGAAAAATTGAACCTTCGTGGGGTACCCGAACTGATCCTCTACGCGGTCCGCAAAGGCATCATTTCTTAGTCGTAAGAGCGTTATTACGGGAGTCCTGACGCCTTTCCTCGGCACTACCCAATCGACGAGTCAAAAGATACTCACTGGCAGGGAGAATCGGCGTCTTACCTGCGCGCGTCCTATTGTGTGCAATCAAAATGAGCGCACAGTCATAACGCAGGATGGCTGAAAGGCGCAGAGAAATCGAAGGACGGACAAATGAACAAGATTCTTACTTCAATCACCTCCAGGCCCGCCGCACTCGCACTCGGATTGGTACTGGGCGTCGGCGGATTGGGATTTGCACATACGATCCAAAAAGCGGCCGCCAGTGGGAAAGCGAATCCCACGGAGAAAGCAGCGGTCACGAATCCACCAGCAACGTTGAAATTGGCAGAGGTCAACGAAGGCGCCAGTAAGACGACCTTTGCACCAATTGTGAAGGCCGTGCTGCCGTCGGTGGTGAACATCTCCTCATCGAAAGTAGTAAAGGCGCAAGGAATGGAACAGATGCAGATGGACCCGATGTTTCGTCAGTTTTTCGGCGACGAAGGCGGAAGGTTCAACGTGCCGAAGGATCGGCGCGAAAAAGCCCTCGGTTCAGGCGTAATTGTCAGCCCGGAAGGCTACGTTTTGACGAACAACCACGTGGTGGACGGTGCGACGGATGTGAAGGTGACACTTTCCGACAAGCGCGAATTGCAGGCACGGATTGTGGGTACAGATCCGAAGACGGACGTTGCCGTGCTGAAGATTGAGGCAGACAACCTGAAACCCCTGACGATTGGCGATTCCTCGCAGGTAGAAGTTGGGGATGTAGCCATCGCGATTGGCGATCCGTTTGGTGTGGGTCAGACCGTTACGAAGGGAATTATCAGCGCGAAGGGCCGCGGGGGACTCGGCATCGAAGACTACGAGGATTTTCTGCAAACTGATGCGCCGATCAATCCAGGAAACTCGGGTGGAGCGCTGGTGAATGACCGTGGCGAACTAATCGGCATCAACACGGCGATCATTTCGCATGGTTCCGGGGGCAGTCAGGGAATCGGATTTGCGGTTCCGGCAAATCTTGCACGCCAGGTGATGGACCAGATTCTGAAGAATGGGAAAGTGGTCCGCGCGTACCTGGGGATTCTGCCGCAAGACGTGACGCCAAGCATGGCCAAGGCTTTTGGTGCGAAAGAAGCGCGCGGAATTGTCGTGGCTGATGTGAGCCCCAGCAGCCCAGCGCAGGAAAGTGGGATTCAACGCGGCGATATTCTGTTGGAAGTGAACGGAAAGCCCGTAAGCGACAGCAACCAGTTGCGCATGAGCATTTCGATGATGCCGCCAGGTACGAACGTCAAGCTGAAGGTGATTCGAAATGGAAGCGAGCGCGACTTTAGCGTGAAGCTTGCCGAATTGCCGACGGAAACCACGAAATTGAATTCGCAGGAAGAAGGCGGCGACAAGGCGCTTGATGGAGTGGAGGTGAGCAACCTGAATCCGCAGGTTGCAGCAGAACTGAATTTGCCCGCGAGCACAACAGGTGCCGTGGTGTCGGGCTTGGATCCTTCCAGCAAGATGGCGGACTCTGGGCTACGTCGCGGAGATGTGATTCAGGAAGTCAACCACCAGTCAGTGAAGAATACCTCTGAGTTCCAGAGTGCGATTCGCAAAGCAGGAGATGATCCACTGTTGCTGGTCAACCGCGGGGGAAGAACATTGTACATCGCGGCGTAATCGCAACAGAAATGCTTCCTGACGGGATCCTGATGCCTGCCATTCAGGCCGGCATCAGGCAGGAAGAGGGCGAACGTGAGTGATCAGGTGCAAATTCTGGCAATGAAGGCAAGGAAGACGATAGACGGCCATGAGCAAACCAAAGGAATTTCCAGAGCAGGATGAGTTGGATTCCAGTCCAACACGCGAAAAATACGATCCCGTGCAATCAGAAATTGAATGGAAACTGGAAGCGTTAGATGAAATCTTCAGCCGGACCAGGGATCATGCTGAGGAATTTCACATACGGTATGTAAAACCGCTGTTGGATGCGGAGCTTAGCCTCGAAACAGCACTCGAACTGCTAGTATCGGGAGCATTTCGGCCGAATTGAAGAGGTTCCCGCTGTAACCCTCCCCCCTAATGTACGAGAGTGCGATAAAAGCAATGGTTAAACGGTGTTTCCGTAATCGTTCCCGCTGAAGAAAACTACACAAAGACATTTTCGAGAAAGTCAATGACACCAGACCAGGTTCGTGTGTTTGGCTGAACATGGGATTTGGGCCACCAAAACGATTTTGTGCGGTTTTTTCATAAAGCACGCGGTACAAAAAATGACATTTCGAAGCAAGAATTTGCTTGACATGAATTCATAAAAATAATAGAAGGGAGTCACCGTTAACGTTAACGGTAAACATTGGGGTAACGTGTAAGGAAAGCTTGCCGGTGGGCAAGAGGGGTGAAAAATGAATCGAAGTAGATCTGTGAGTGTCTTTGGTCGTCTAAATTCCAACAAGTTGTTCAATTTGAAGTACTTAGCAATCCTGGTAGTATTGCTGGTTGGACTGCCATTCCTAGCATACGGCCAGGAAGCCACCATAGTTGGCACGGTCACTGACCCCGCGGGTGCAGTGGTCCCCAACGTCACAATCACGATTACAAACGTCGCGACGGCCAAGGTTAACATTTTTCAAACGAATGATGCCGGGCAGTATGCGGCTCCGAGTTTGGCCATTGGCACCTACAATCTGAAAGCGGAAGCTACCGGCTTCAAGATAGAAGAGTCCAAGGGACTTGTTCTGAACGTGAACGACCGGACTCGTGTCGACTTTCAGATGAAGGTGGGCACGAAGTCAGAGACCGTTTCCGTTGAAGCCAGCGCCATCACGGTGCAAGCTGATACCGGCGAAACGAGTTCGCTGGTCAGCGGCAGGCAGATTACGGAGCTCGCTACCAACGGCAGGACTATATACAGCTACGTAGTGCTGACGCCGGGCGCTTCCAACCTGAACCCTGATAGCCAGATGCCAGTGCCGGTTGGCGGGGCTAGCGGCAACATCAGTTTTAATGGCAACCGTTCAGGGCACAACCTGTACTTGCTGGACGGCGGCGAGAACTCGGATCGCGGCGGTGCAGGAAGCTCGAGTGTCCTGCCTTCCATCGATGCCATCGCCGAGACACAGACTCTAACTTCGAACTACAGCGCGGATTACGGACTCTCCTCCGGCGGTACGATCAGCTCTGTCGTGAAATCCGGCCAACAGACGTTCCATGCGTCGGCATGGGAATTTTTCCGGAACGACGCCCTGGACGCGAGGTATTTCTTCAATACAAAACCGAACCCAGTTTCTGAGCTGCGCTACAACATTTATGGCTTCAACGTTGGCGGGCCGGTAACGTTCGGGAAACTCTACAATCCGAACAAGACCAAGACGTTCTTCTTCTACAACATGGAATGGCGGAAGATTATCAACGGCGGCTCTCCAATTAACCAGCAGGTTCCGCTGCCCGCAACCTACGGCGGCGACTTTGCCAGAACTACCCGCGGACAACGACGCTCTGACAAGACGACGGTCGTCCGATTCGGGCTGCATGTCCATGTCTTCACCAACTTTCATCCTCAAGCGCGGCTTTGCAACCTGCCGGTATCACGACGTTTAGCACCCGGGTGCCACGGCGACTGCGCGTCCATGGCACAGCAAACTCTGGCACAGCAGTCGACATTTGTAGCGTTCCCGGCAACGCCATTCCCAGGGGTACGACGCTCCTGAATTCGTATGCGCAGTCACTGCTGACTGCGGGCGGAAAGTACGGAGGCATTTTCCCGGCACCCGAACAACGGCAACCATTTCACGCTCCCTGTGAGCACTCCGACAGATGTGAGGGAAGAAATCGTCCGCATCGACCACAACTTCACCGATAAATTCTCGATGTACGGCCACTTCGTCGCCGAACAGATCAGCCAGAACATAGCCACCACCATGTGGAGCGGCGACAACGTGCCATCCGTCGGCAATACCTTCGGGAACCCGTCGTACGCCGTGGTCATTCACACGACCTACACGATCAGCCCGACGTTGATTAACGAAGCATCGTTCAACTACAACGGGAACCGCATCAACATTCTTCCCTTGGGTTCGTATACCTCTCCTGGCGAATTTAACCGGTTCTTTACGGGTCCGAATGTTGATAACCGCATTCCGTCGATTAACCTCAATGGCGGCACCGGTGCAAACTACACCGTGAACTGGACGCCCTGGATAAACAAGGCTGACGACTACCAGATTCGCGATGACGTTTCCTGGACCAAGGGCCGCCACCAACTCAAGATGGGCGGCAGCTGGGCACTCTACAAGAAGACTCAGGACTGGTTCAAGAACACCCAGGGCAACTACTCGTTCAACGGTTCTTTCACCGGGAACGACTTCGCCGATTACCTGCTTGGCTACGGGCAGAACTACACCGAAGACGCCATCAAGAACTCCGGGCAATGGAACAACGTTTCCTGGGCGCTGTACATCCAGGACAACTGGCGCGTAAACAGCCGGCTCACCCTGAACCTTGGTCTACGTTGGGACGGCATTCCGCACACCTACGAAGCGAGCAACCAGATGGCCAACTTCTATCCTGGCCTCTACAATTCCGCTGCTGCTGCAATTCTGAACCCTGGTGGCAACACCATCAGCCCACTGAGCCCGGGACTCGGGCCCAGCCCCGATCCAATTCTCGCAGGCCAATCTTTCTACACGAATGGAATCGCCCAATGCGGAGTGAACGGGGTTCCGCATGGTTGTGTGAACGATTCATGGAAGAACTTTGGGCCGCGTTTGGGATTTGCCTACGATGTATTCGGGACCGGCAAAACCGTGATCCGCGGCGGTTACGGCATCATGTACGAGCGCGTTCAGGGAAACGACGTCTACAACAATGCCGGAACCGTTCCTCTGGCCGCCAGCATCAACTTCACGAACGTCGTACTTGCTGATCCGTCTACCGGCGTTTCCGGCGGCAACTCGGTCGGCATTCCCGTGAACAACATTACGGGACTCGACAAACCCAATTACCGTGCACCCATGAGCACGCAATTCAGCCTGGGAGTCCAGCACAGCATCGGCAAATCGGTGCTATCGGTGTCCTACGTTGGCACGCAAAACCGCCATCAGAGCTACTACACGGAAATAAACCTGCCCGCTTTCAGTGACTTGGCCTGCTCTCCAGGCGGCTCCTTCCGGGTATAACTAGTGCGGTGCCGTATTCGGGCTATCACGGTATCCGCATGGCACGGAACGAAGCGAACGGCGACTACAATGGGCTGCAAGCGTCAATGCGCGGCTCGATGCTGTCGAACGACCTGACCTATCAAGTCGGGTACACCTACTCGCACACCAACGATGCAGCCAGCAATGGTAACAGCGCGGGTGACCTCGGCAACATATCCAATCCCTACGCGGGTTGGAAATACGACTTCGGACCATCAGCGTACGACCACCACCAGATCTTCTTTGCCAACTTCGTTTACGACTTGCCGTTCATGAAGCACAGCGACAACAAGCTGGCGAAGACGCTGATAGGCGGATGGGAAATCTCCGGTATCATCAGCGTGAATTCCGGAGCACCGATGAACATCGGCTTGAACGGCAACAACGTCACCAGCATCGTCCCGAACTCCACGAACCGTCCCGACAGGACCGGCTAGCGGTCATAATCCACACACCATCGCCGAATGGTTCGACACTTCAATCTATTCGGCGCCAGCTCCAGGCCTATGGGGTAACACTCCACGGAACTCGGTCTGGGGCCCTGGCCGAGACAACTGGAACATATCCGTGTTCAAGAACTTCGTATTCAGCGAAGCGCGGGGAAGCAACCTCCAGTTCCGCGCGGAGTTCTTCAACATCTGGAACCATACACAACTCCGTGCTGATACCGTAAATGGCGGGGCCAGCGTGAACTTGGGTGCGGGTGACTTTGGCAAAATCACCAACACCTTTGATCCGCGAATCATTCAGCTCGCGTTGAAGTTCACGTTCTAACAATAACAAACCAACGATCTGTCGAGGAAGCGGCGCGGGGGGTAACTCCCGCGCCGCAGTTTTTTGAGGAGGTTTCATCGAGATGGAAGCCAAGATAAATCTGATATCTTGTGAGAAGAGTGGATCGATTGATTCCCGGATTGTCCTGGCAAGGCAAAGTATGTGTGCCTAAAGTGAGATTGGACTGGGTCATCTAGAGAACTCATGAATCGATTCATCGCAGTATTGATGCTCAGTGCGTTGTTGGCCACTCGAATGGCAAATGCACAGAGTGGGGCTACTCCTGAGCAAGCGCTGGCGCTCGAACGTGAGGGGCGACTGACCGAGGCCGCAGCAGCCTGGAAGTCGATCACGCAGCACAATCCCCAAGACGCGGCGGCGTTTGCGAGTTGGGGAGTTGTGCTCTCCAAAGAAGAAAAATATCAGGAAGCGGCAGCCGTCTACAGGAAGGCATTGGCGATCAATCCCAGACTGCCTGGGATTCAGCTCAATCTCGGTCTAGCGGAGTTTAAGCAGCGGCGCTTTGCGCAGGCAATTGGCCCACTGCGCGCGGCGTTGGCTGCCGAGCCGCAAAGCATGCAGGCACGGACACTGCTGGGAATGTGCTACTACGGTACAAAACAATTTGTCGAGGCGGCCAAATACCTGAAGCCGGCCGCCGATGCAGCCCCAGGGAATACGGAGCTGCATCAGGTGCTGGCACAGAGTTGCCTTCAGGCGAAAGACAATGAATGCGCACTGCGGGAATTCCGTCAAATACTAGAAAAGCAACCGGATTCTGCCGCCGCCCATGTACTTATGGGCGAAGCACTGGATGGTCTGGGACGGACTGCAGAGGCGATTGATGAGTTTCAAGCCGCAATTCGAGTTGCTCCCCGAGAGCCAGGACTTCATTTTGGCCTTGGGTACTTGTACCGAAGATCCTTAAAGTACGAGGAGGCGAAGGCGGCGTTCGAAGCTGAGCTGGCAATCGACCCCGGGAATGCGCAAGCCCTGGCGTACATCGGCGATATCGAATTGAAAATGAACAATCAGGAAGAAGCGCTTAAATCGCTTAAGAAGGCTGTCGAGCTGAGAGACGACTTGCGCATCGCCTACGCGGATTTGGGCGCTATTTACGCAGACAGAAAAGAGTACGACGCAGCAGTTGCCGCATTTCAGCGGGGCATCAAACTCGATCCGGAGCAACCTGATTTGTACTTCCGGTTGGGGAAGGTTTATAAGGAAATGGGAAACCAGACGGCGGCTGAAAAGGAGTACGCAAAGTTCCGAGCGCTACACAAGAAGGCTGACGAAGATCTACTCAAGATGATGCCGAATGGTCCACCAGCGTTGCAGCCGTAGGAACGGGTGGGCTTGCGTGAGAAGGTCTGGGAGGCAGTGCTGAGAGGCTGCTAGCGGATCTTGCCGTTGGCTTTCAGGCCATCCAGCCAACGACGTGCAGTTGCTGCATCCTTGTCGTTGGCGTGGTCTTTCAGAAAATCTCGCAAAACCTGAGCAGCATCCTCGAAACGATCCATAGCAGTGAGCGATTTGGCAAAAAGCAACTCCGCCTGCGGAGCCTGCCCGCTAGCCTGTGTTTTGGCCTGCTGCGACTGTTTCAAGGCATCCTCATAGCGCTCCTGGTGGTAGTAAGCCTCCGCCAGCGCCCAATGGGTTTCCCATCCGCCGGTGGCGTCCAGTTGCAGAGATTTTTCAAGAGGCGAGATCGCCTCACTGTATTTTTTCTGGTTGCAGAGTGCCATCCCTAGCGCGGAAAAAGCGCGAGCATGGTTTGAATCGATCTGCGTGGCTTTTTCCAGGACGGTTTGTGCCTTTGACCATTCTTGTTGTTTGAGGTCCAAGACTCCCTGGATATAGAGCACGTCTGGGTGTCCCGGGGCTAACCTCATTGCTTCCCGAAGATATTTGTCCGCTTGACGCAAATTATCGTCCCGCAGTGCCTGCATACCCTTTTCAAGCGCTTCTTTGGCTTTCGGAGCGAGGAGGGGACCGGCGGGAACACCCGAAACGCTATTCGAATCCGATTCTTTCTGCAGGTTGACGTCTATTTCGAACTTTATAGCCACACGCACAGAGATGTCTCTCTGTGTTGGTTTGTAGCCGACCGCTTCCACAAGAATCGTGTATTCACCTAAGGTACGAAGGATGAAGAAAGCACGACCACGCGAAGTGTTGGTCTGGTCGACCGGAATTCCGTCGTGGAGGAGCTTCACGGAAACGGGGACGGTAATGACCGCCCGGGAACTGTCGCGGACAGTTACAGAAATCGCGGCGCGATCGCCACGACTCGTATTACCGTCTCCGGTGCTATCTTGAGCCGAAGCGGTGTGTGGTGCGACCAATGAGAAGGCTATCAGAAGAAGTAGAATAGCGGAGTCACGCAGGGAGCGAAGCTGCCAGAGAACTTGCATAGGAATTCGCGGGGAACTGAAATAAGGGTAGGCTTCTGCGCTCAGGGCGTCAAGAAGAACGTAATTGCCGAATGGACGGGGAGGGCTTGCTTGCAAAATCACCCGGCACTCCCTATAAAAGAATCGGGTAGAGTTTAAGTAAAGCGAAAGCTGGGAAGGTACCTCGTTTTTGGGATCGACACGCCGCAGGTTTTTGACATCAATCAGCCGGTCCGCACTCGTCCTCTCGCTGGAAAACATTTGTTTCCTGGCTTGGCCTTGGGGTTCGACTGTTTTTGGTGAGAAAGGCGGAGTTGCTCAAGCTGGCCCGCAAGGAGCCGTCCCAGGCACGCAGCTGGGTGCCAGCTTTGTGAACATAGCGAAAGAGTCTGGGCTAAACGTAAAGACAATTTTTGGCGGCGAACACAAGAACAAATATCTGCTGGAAACGACCGGGTGTGGGGTCGCGTTCTACGACTACGATAATGACGGCTGGCTGGACATTTTTCTGGTGAACGGAACTCGCCTGGAAGGATATCCGCCGGGGCAGGAGCCGATCAATCATCTGTTCAAAAACAATCGGGACGGAACTTTTACGGATGTGACACTGAAGGCGGGGTTGGCGCACTCTGGATGGGGCCAGGGGGTGTGCATCGGTGATTACGATAACGATGGATTTGAAGATTTATTCGTCACCTATTTCGGGAAAAATGTTCTGTACCACAACAATGGAAATGGAACATTTACAGACGTCTCGGAAAAAGCAGGAGTGGCGACCAACGGAAAGAAGTGGAGCACCGGATGCGCATTTGTGGACTATGACAGGGATGGGAAACTGGATCTGTTCGTAGCGAATTATATCGACTTGGATCTGGCCACGGCGCCGGTGCCGGAGTCCGGGCCATGCCTATACAAAGGGATCATGGTGGCCTGCGGTCCGCCGGGAATGAATGGCAGTAAGAACCTCTTGTACCACAACAACGGCGACGGTACGTTTTCGGATGTTTCACAGGCGACGGGTATTCTGCAAGCCAATGGCACGTATGGATTGGGGGTATTGACCGGAGACTTCGACAACGATGGTTGGCCAGATATCTATGTAGCCAACGATTCCACGGCCAGCATTCTTTATCAGAATCAGAAAAATGGAAAGTTTGTGGATATTGCAGTCGATTCGGGCTGCGCGCTAAGCGCCGACGGGAAACCGCAGGCGGGCATGGGTGTTTCAGCCGCGGATTACGATCTGGATGGCAATTTGGACATAGTGAAGACAAATTTTGCGGGAGACACGCCGACGCTGTATCACAACGTGGGCGGTTCGTTGTTTGAGGATGCTACCTTTCCCGCTGGGCTCGGAAGGCACACGCAGTACCTGGGCTGGGGTTGCGGGTTTTTCGATTTTGATAATGATGGATGGCCGGACATTCTGATCTGCAATGGCCACGTGTATCCGGAAGTGGAGCAATTGCGCACGGAAGCGGGTTACGCGCAACGGAAGTTGCTTTACCACAATTTGCGCAATGGAAAATTCGAAGACGTGTCCCTTGGGGCCGGACCGGGGATTTCCGATCCAACGGCGTCACGAGGATGCGCGTTCGGAGATTTTGACAATGATGGTGATGTGGATTTTGTGATTAATTGCGTGAACGAGGTGCCGCAGTTGGTGCGAAATGATATGAGCTCCAAGAATAACTGGATCAAGGTCCGCACCATCGGTACAAAATCAAACCGGAGTGGAATCGGGGCACGGTTGCGTTGCGTCGCGCAGATACCGGGCGAGTCCAAACCACACCAGCAGATAGATGAAGTGCGCAGCGGAGGAGGATATATTTCGCAGAGCGACTTACGCATCCACTTTGGCTTGGGTAAAGCAGAAAAAGTAGATTTGCTGGAGATTCGCTGGCCGAGCGGTTTGGTGGAGGCATTGAAGGACATCAAGGCGAATCAACTGATTTATGTGAAAGAGGGAGAAGGTGTCGTTCGAAAAGTGAATTTCGGGGCTGAGCAAGGGCCAGCATCAAAGAAGTGAGACTGGGCAGGAATTGCAGAAAGACGAGGTTTCGTCGGTTGATGTTCCGAAAATTAGCAACCCGAAAGCGTTTGTTAGCAAAGAGTTTTTTAGCGACACCGTTTGTGCTGAGTGTGCTGCTATGCGCTGGCGCAGCAACTGCGACGTGGCACCGTCTGTCAAATAAACCGATCGTTTCACCAAGCGGAAACACCTGGCAATCGGCCGGCACGTTCAATCCCGCAGTTGTGACAAGCGACGGAAGATTTATCATGCTCTACCGCGCACAGGATGCGGCGGGAACTTCGCGACTTGGTTATGCGGAAAGTGGCGACGGGATTCACTTCACGACACGAGCGAAACCTGTATTTATTCCAGAGACTGAATACGAAAAAGATGGCGGCGTGGAAGATCCACGCTTGGTGAAAATCGGCGACCTCTACTACCTGACGTACACGGGATATAACAAGCAGGATGCGCAACTGTGTTTGGCCACTTCTCGCGATCTGATTCACTGGACACGCGGAGGAATTCTATTGCCCGCGTATAAAGGCAAGTGGAATGTTGGTTGGACCAAGTCCGGGGCGATTACTTCAGAAAAGATTAACGGCAAATACTGGATGTATTGGTTGGGAACCTCTGCGGACAAGAATGACCAAATGGGGCTGTCGTCTTCTCACGATCTACGCCACTGGACGGAAGAAACGGAAAGTCCAGTGCTGCCGCGTCGCCCTGGCCAATTTGATTCGCGCGTTGTTGAGCCTGGGCCACCGCCAATCTTGACGGATGAAGGGATCGTTTTGATCTACAACGGTGCGGACGACAGACTGGTCTATCGAACAGGAATAGCGGTTTTTGACCGAAAGGATCCGCGCAAGTTGTTGTATCGATCCGAGCAACCGATCTTTGGTCCCGAACTTGAGTGGGAAAAGGTCGGTCAAGTTCCGAACGTTGTATTTGTAGAGGGAATGGCGAAGAAGGGAAAGCAGTTTCTGTTTTATTACGGGGGAGCTGACAAAAATGTCGGGGTGGTTGCGACCGATCACCTCCACTGATATAGGAACGTTTTCAGAAAGGTAGTTCTTTATGGCCCGTCGTCATTGTCTGCTTTTTTATGCGGTACTCTTCTTCCTTGCAATTCCTGTATGTACGCCTGCGCAAGCACCGGAATCTCCTTTTGCTTCTGCGCGTCAACTTCTCGAAAAGGGAAAATACGATGAAGCCATCGCGGAGCTGCAGGGTCTGGCCAAGCAAGATCCAGCGCCGAAAGGAATTGCACACGAACTCGGGATGGCGTTTTACAGAAAAGGCGATTACGTAAAAGCAGTCGCCAACTTTCAGCAGGCCACGAAGGAAAATTCAAACGATTTAGAAGCGGTTCAACTTACGGGACTTTCGTTGTATTTGGGAGGGAACCCGGCGGAAGCCATTCCCTATCTGGAAAAAGTGCAGACCTGGTATCCAAGAGCAAACGTCGATGCCTCCTATATTCTCGGGACTGCTTATCTGCAAACAAAGAAATATCCGGAGGCTCGAGCGTCGTTTGCCAAGATGTTCAGCCTTCCGGCAGATTCGGCTGCGGCTTATCTACTGTGCGCGCGCATGCTGCTTCGCTTCGATTTTGGGCCAATTGCCGAAGAGTACGGACTGAAAGCTGTTGCACTGGATCCAAAATTGCCGCTCGCGCATTACATGCTTGGCGAGCTGTATCTCTATCAGTCGAAAATTCCAGAGGCGATTGCCCAACTCGAGCAGGAACTCGCACTGAATCCCGCAAATCCGAGCGTCTATTACAAATTGGGCGATGCGTATTCACGCGACCAGAAATTTGACGAGGCAGAGAAGCTTTTGCAGCGATCTATCTGGCTGGACGCTACATCGACAGGTCCATTCATTTTGCTGGGCAAAGTTTTGGAGAAAAAAGGTGAGCCGGAACTGGCGCTGCGCGCTCTGCAGCACGCCATCAGCATGGACCCGAACAACGCTATTCCCCATTACCTGCTGGGACAGGTGTATCGCGATTTGGGGCGCTCCGAGGAGGCTACCCGCGAATTCAAGTCTGCCGAGCAATTACAGACCCGTGACGCTGCCAAGCCCTGAGTAATTTACTGTCTCATTTTGCGGCCTGCTGTTTCGCAAGTTTTTCCACCATTGCCGGCGGCATCTGGTGCAGAAATTCAAGGAACGCGGCGTTTGTCCATCCGAAGCCAATCACATTGATCTGATAACCGCTTTTTACGGCCGCATCGGTCGAGCGCGTGGCAGCATTGTATTTTTCGCGAATCGTGCCGTCGCGTTTGAAATTGTCTGCAACCGTCGATACAAAACCATAAGGCGACGCGATTTGCTGCATCGTCAAACCCGTAACGGCGCAGTGCTTCAACGCCGATGAATTGCAGTGGCGCCCAGGCATACGGAGCGTCCCACTGCACACCAGTTTCATAGGGGCTTGTTTGTAAGTCCGCCGGGTAGTTCGAACTTAGGAAGGTTTTTCAGAACCGCACTGGCTTGCTCTTTTGTGGCGAGGCCTGCCCAGAGTGGATAGAACGTGCTGGCATATTCGTACGTGGTGCGCGTCTTCGTGTCGGTGTTGTAATCGAAGAATTCTCCGCTCGCCTCATCCCAAAGATATTTGTTGATCAGCGGCTCTTGCGAGCATCGGCGTGTCTGACTCCATTTTTGCGAGTCCTCATCGTGCCCTAATGTTTTGCTCATCTCGTAAAGATCGCGCTCAGTTTTGTAGAGCAATGAATTCAGGCACACCGGAGCAAAATGATGCGTAGCGGCGCCATAAGCACCAAAGCGGAAAGAAATGTCGAAGCCCGACTCACGCATGGAGCGATCGCCCTTGTAATAGTCGGCGCTCAGAGCCAATTCACGGATTGCGACGCACCGCGGGCGTTCCATGGTGCGCGGCATGCTGCAGATCTGCAGTGAGTAGTCGCCGCCCACGCCAAGCGATTGCGTTTCGCCCGGATTACGTTCCACGAAGTAAGACTTGTTCGCCTCCGGATGGGCAATAAAATAGGCAGCTACCTGCTGGTAATGATCCGTTTCGTCCTTTAAGCTCTCAGCGGCGGGCCCGTTGCCAAAATCAAAGTAGCGGGAAAGGCCCGTATCGCCTGCCAGATGTGGCTCCCTGATCCACATATCGTGATCGCGCGAAGCATATCCATAAGCGCGTGCGAGCCACGTCCGGTCATCGTGTCCCTTTGCTTTTTCCGCCTCATATACAGCGAGAATCATCGACGTAAGAAAGGGCGGCTGCGAGCGGCTCAGATAGTAGGTGCGGTTTGCATTTAACAGCGAACCGTAATGCTCAATCTCGAAAAAGAAATTCTCCACCATGCCGCGCGCTAAGTCGATCCTGCCAGCGCGAACGAGTCCTCGAATAATAAAATAGCTATCCCAACCGTACATTTCGTTGAACCGGCCACCAGGCACGACGTAGGGATGTTCCAGGTAGAGTAAACCTTGCGGATAAAAGGTGTTGGTGTCGATCTCTCCGGGCTGGTGAAGCACTTTAGGCAAGACTTTCACTTCAACACTACATTGCGATTCCAAGCTGCGCACCTTATCGGGCGCGGGAAAATCAGCCGGCAAGTAAAGAATAGATTTTGCAACAAGTTTTGGATCCACTACCGTAGAGCAACTGTCCATCGAGCGAGTTAGCGTGTCCCATCCGGTCGAAATGTAGTCGAGGATTGGCTGCAGTGCTTCGTTCGCGGGTGGATCGTTCGCGGGTGGAAATGGAATTGCCCGAACCGAGGTCGCGAGTAGGCCCCAAGCCAAAATCGCGATTAAACTCCAAGTGCTTAATTTGGTCCTAAAGTAGTTCCGCATTTTACCTCTCTCGATCTATCGTACTCGCGGTGTCCCGATTGCAGCTTTTCTGAGGCCAGTAGTGGTTAAATTCTCGCGCTTCTCAAAAAGTCTCAGGTTGTTAGTCGGTCCGCTGAAATCGGCCGCAATGGCCACACGTTTAAAGACGCTATCGACTCCAATCCGGCCTTGGGCACATCCAGGTGTATAGGACCCGCAGGTGCTTGATAAATTCGGGTAGTCAAGGCGCTGCGCCCGTTGATCATGCATTCGACCACAGAGCCATCGACAAACAGATTAAGTTTCAGCCGGTCGCCATTTATCGATAGGAGAGCGGCGTAATCTTTGCCGATTTGGAGCTCGCGCGATGTACGCGCCGGGTCGTAGGAAATGTGAACAATACTGTTTTTTCCATCCGTCAAGTTCAATTCAAAAGGCTTAAACTGGGCGAGCAATTCGATTTCTGCCGTAGCGCTGGATAGTTCCATATGAGATAGCCTGTTGTTGACAGTTTGTGAATTTAATTCACGGCTTGTGATTGACATTTGTTGGCCACGCAGCTGTTTGAGAGCCGGCAGTATCTGCATGTCCAACTCCCCGTCGTCTCCAAGGGAAAGGACGCGAGGCAGCGACATACAACCGGCCCAGCCTGCGGCGCTGAATGCAGCTTCGGGACGCGTTTCAGTGATCCAACCCCAAAGAATTCTCTGGCCCTTGGCGTCAAGCTGACTTTTCGGTGCATAAAATGTCCCAAAATCTAAACGGCCGCGCTTCTGGGGATAAAAAACAAGTGTTTTGCTATCGAGATCGCCGGTTTCCCAATACACTTTTCGCTCTGTCGAGTAGAGAAGCACATGCTTTTTTCCTAACGCAAAAAAGTCTGGGCACTCCCACATTTCACCCGAATCCACAGGATCGCTGGTGATTTTGGAATTCTTTTTGCCAGAGGCTAGAGGGTGGAGATATTCCCATTGCCGTAGATCGGTAGATCGGAAGAGCAGCACCATGCCGCCAACACCGGCTTGACCTGAGCCGACACCCAGATACCAATATTTTCCTTCTTGCCAAAGGCAAGGATCACGGAAACCGGTTAATTTCATATCCAGTGGGTGGAAGCAACACAGGCGCAGCCAGCTTTTCCCATGTCTGCAGTTGCGGATCGGACGAAGTTGCAAGGCATTGCGTTTCCAGGAAATTATGCCTCCCATCGCGAAGCGTTGCTTCCGCGGGCGAAACATTTTTCACACCGGTGTAGAGAAACGTGGCCGTTCCTCTGTCATCAACAGCACTTCCCGAAAAACAACCTTCGGAATCGTAGCCACCGGGAGTAGGTGCGAGCGCCATTGGCCGATGTTTCCAGAGGATCATATCTGGACTGGTGGCATGAGCCCAGTGCATGTCTCCCCAGACAGCGGCATTCGGGTTGTATTGGAAGAACATATGATATTGGCCCTTCCAGTAGATGGGGCCGTTAGGATCATTCATCCAATTTCGTTCGGGAAGTAGGTGAAATTGCGGGCGAAGTGGATCGGCTGCAAGTTGAGCTTGCGAAACCATCTCTCCGGGTGCACGACCCCCCGCGAGCAGATTAGAGTGGCTGCCAAGATAGAAACCGCAGCGCCCGAAACGCTCATTTGCCGAATGAAAGTTCGTCGATTAGCGAACAAGGCTTTCCTCCCACGTTGGGGATGAGTGTAACCGATTTTCAAATTCCGGGGATGTGACCGAAGCTCCGAAGTTTTGACATCTTTACGGTGACCGGTGAGTTCGAGCTATCTTTAGGATATTGTCCGAAATGTTATACTCCGCCCATGAAGCTCTTCGGCACAATCGCTGCGAGAATTATCTGCGAGATAGTTTTAACGGTTGCCTTTCTTATCTTGACAGCTTCGGCCCTTCCGGCGCAGACGTCATTGAATGGAGTCTCAGATTTAAACGGGCGACCGGCCGATCCTTTTAAGGGAGCGAGAGGAAAGGTCGTCGTGCTCGTGTTTGTGCGCACCGATTGCCCCATTTCAAATCGCTACGCCCCGACAATTCAGGACTTGAGTTCTCGATACAAATCGCAGGCGGTGTTTTTTCTGGTTTATCCGATTAGAGTCAGAAACAGCGGAACAGATTCAAAGTCATCTCAAGAATTTGGTTATCGCTTGCGAGCCATTCGCGATTCGGAGTCAGTGCTGGCTCAAGAAAGCCAAGTAAAGGTGACGCCGGAATCGGCGGTGTTTTCCGTCGGATCGACGCCTGCTTTATCACGGTCGAATCGACGACTGGTACCAGGATTTCGGCCGTGTCGCGACAAGCACCGACGACCCACGAATTGTCCGATGCGATCGCCGCCGCGATTGCCGGTAAGCCGCCTGCCAAGGCTAACATGCCAGCCGTTGGCTGCTTTTTGCCCGAGAAGCCATGATTCGTCTCACGTAGCTTCAGCAATGCTGCGATGCGATCGTACGCAATTATTTGTGTAGTGTTGGTCACATCGGTCGCGCATCGCGAAAGTCAATCGACACAAACAGCCTCCCAAAGTGACATTCAATCGCGACATCGCGCCGATCGTTTTTCAAAACTGCACACCCTGTCACCGATCGGGAGAAGCTGGACCATTTCCGTTGCTCACGTATGAAGATACCGCAAAGTTCGCTCGACAAATCGCGGTAATGACAGAGAGGCGAATCATGCCACCCTGGTTACCGGAGGTGGGCGAATACAAATTCGAAGGCGAAATGCGGCTCTCGAATGAACAGATTGCACTCTTCAGAAGTGGGCAGAGCAAGGTGCGCCCCGAGGGAGATCCGCGCGATCTTCCTGCCGCACCAAAATTCACGTCGAATTGGCAGCTCGGCAAATCCGGACTTGATCCTTCAGGCCAGGAAACCGTACGAACTCGCTGCCAGCGGCAGTGACAACTATTGGAACTTCATTTTGGAGTACAAATGCCCAGGGCACGCGTTGGGTGAAGAGCCATTGAAATACAGCCGGGAGAGAAGCGCGTAGTGCACCATGCAAATGTCCTGCTGGATCGACAGGAATCATCACGAAGCCAGGAGAAACATCCGGGTGATGGCTTTCCGGGTATGGAATTGCGCATCGAATCGGAAACCTTTGATCCGGACAGCCATCTATTTTTCTGGAAGCCTGGTTCGGTGCCTCATGTTGAGCCGGATGGCATGGCGTTGCGGCTGGAACCCGGCAACGATTTTGTCTTGAACACGCATTTGCAGCCCTCCGGAAAACCAGAATCGATCGCACCCCGTATTGGTCTGTACTTCACGGATGAGCCAGCCACACAATTTCCGGTATTGCTGGAGCTGCAAAACGACTTGGCGCTCGATATTCCAGCGAACGATTCAGATTTCCACGTCAACGACGAGTTCACGATACCCGTGGATGTCGATCTTGATGGCGATCTATCCGCATGCGCACTACCTGGGCAAGGAACTTGTTGCGACGGCAAACTTGCCAAATGGCACAACGAAAACGCTGATCCATATTCGCCGATGGGATCTGAACTGGCAGGCGGTCTATTACTTTGCGGAACGAGTTTACCTTCCAACGGGAACCGATTGTGGGCATGCACTATACCTATGACAACAGCACGGGAAACGTCGCGAACCCATTTCATCCTCCGCAACGCGTCAATGGGCGGAAATCGAACTGTCGATGAAATGGCACACCTGTGGCTGCAGGTATTGCCGCGAAAAACCGCGATGCAGGACGGCGACGCGCGAATGAAATTACAGGAAGCGCTGGCCCGCCACGACGTTGAACGGAATCCATCGGATTTTGCGGCGCAGTACAATCTGGGAGCTATGCTTCAGTCGCGCGGCGAAACGGAAGAAGCGCTTCCCCATTACCAGGCCGCTGTGGGGCAACGTCCAAGTGACGCGATTGCCAACAATGCGCTAGGCGGGGCGTTGCTGGCCGTTGGAAGAGCAAATGAGGCAGTGGCACCGCTTCGCCTGGCGGTCCAAAGCAAGCCGAACTACTTTGCGGCTCACTATAATCTAGGAAATGCACTCGCGTCGCTTGGAAAATTCCGTCCGGCAATTCAAGAATTTGAAGAGGCGGTGCGTCTGAATCCAGAGGATTCCATGGCAGAAACCAACCTTGGTGCAGCCCTTGCGGAAATAGACCAACTGACTTCTGCACAGATGCATTTGGAAAAGGCGCTGAAACTTGACGCTAATAATTCACTCGCCCGCGAAAATCTGGAGGAAGTTCGCAGCCGGATTGCCGCTGGAAAGAAGCCCTGAACTAAGAAAAATAAAAAATGAATGGTCATTTGTACAACCGCGTTACATCACTGCTTGCGCTTTCTCTGCAGTGCTAGTATGAAATTTCGGACTTTGTCTGATTGAGAGGTTTGGAAAGTGCATCGGAGTCACTTCACTTACGTCTGTCGAATTGTGACGCTATTCGTGGCGATGGGTGCGTATTTAGTTGCGCAAGCTGAGGTGCGGGCACAATCATCCCAGATCAGAGTCGAGCCAGGGTCGCGTGTCAATTCGATTTATACAGAGGGGTTGGCGGCGGCGAAGAGCGGCGATCTGGAGAACGCGAGAAAGTCTTTCGAAGCCGTTGTCCGACTCTCGCCCAACAATGCCGAAGCGCAGAACTCGCTGGGATGGGTGCTGCTGGCGCAAGGTGAACCCGCGGCCGCCATCCCTCATTTCCGAACGGCCATCCGGATCAAGCCTGCTTTTGCGGATGCGCACATAAACCTCTCCTCCGCACTGGTCCAGACGCGCGATGCAAAAGGAGCGCTAGACGAAGCGCGCACGGCCGTGAAGTTAGCTCCAGAGGCCGCTGGAGCGCACAATGCGCTGGGCTTCGCTCTGCAGTTATCGGGCGATCTGCAGGGTGCAGAGACCGCACTCCGCAAAGCGGTGGCACTGGATCCTTCACGTGCAGATCTCCACGACAATCTTGGTTCAGTGCTGGCAACGAAAAATGATTTGGCAGGTGCGGCTTCTCAATTTGAAGAGGCCAGCAAGCTTCAGCCGAAGTTTGCGCCGCCGTATCTTCATCTGGGAGTAGTTCGTTTTGAGCAAAGAGAATATGAGCAGTCAATTTCACAGTTGGAAAAATACGTGGAGGTCGCAGCGCCCAGCGCAATTGCGTTTTACTACCTGGGACTCGCTCGAAAGGAACATGGCGATATAGAAGGTGCCATTGCGGCGCTGCAGCAGTCCACAAAACTGTCGCCGGATCAGCCAGAGGTACAGAACCAGTTAGGTCTCTTACTTCAGCGTGCCGGGAGGCCAGACGAAGCGGCTGTTGCGTTCAAGCAAGTGATTCGACTGCAACCGAACAATCCGAGCGCGCAGAACAATCTTGGGCTGGCTTACCTGCAGACAGGAGATGGCGACGGGGCCATTGCCGCGTTTCAAGCTGCACTGGAATTGCACCCAAGCGATCCTTCGTATCAGGGCAACCTTGGCGCAGCCTATTTGCAGAAGGCCGATTTCGCCGCAGCTGTCCTGGAATTTCAGACTGCACTGCAGCGTGATCCAAACAATCAGTCCCTGCACTACAATCTGGGGCTTGCTTTTAAACTGCAAGACAAATTGCCGGAAGCGATCGCGGAATTGAAAAAGGCGCAGGAATTAGATCCTTCGCAGCCCGATGCCCCGTACACGCTTGGCGTAACGCTGTGGCAGCAGGGAGATTCCGACGAGGCCATTCAGGAGCTTCACGACGCTATCCGCGCGAAGCCGGATTATGCAGAGGCATACTATACGCTGGGCACGGTGCTGAAGCAGCAAAACAAGCTTGAGGATGCAGCGGCGGCGTTGCGCGAAGCAATCCGCCTGCAACCTACATTCGCCGGAGCGCATACCACGCTGGCCGCGGTTCTGCGGCAGTCGGGAGATGCGGAAGGTGCGGCCGCAGAAAGCCGTGAGGGCGCGGAGATCGTAAAACAGACGGTCAGTCAACAGGCGGCGCTTCTTGCGACAAACTCCGGACGTAAGCTGCGCAGCACGGGTGATTTGGAAGGCGCCATCGGGCAATTTCGCTCAGCGATTGCCTCGTCCCCCAGTTACGCCCGCGCTCATTATGAGCTGGCGGTCACCTTGCGGCAGCAAGGGAAAGAGCAAGAGGCTTTGCAGGAGTTCACTCGCGCGAAGCAATTGGATTCACGTCTCACAATACCCACGCCGTGAGGGTTCATTCGAGTGTTTTTCTTTGGAGAAACGGCGAGTCTACCGCCTTGGAATAGCAGGTCTTATTTCAGTGTACGAAGACAGACGATCGTGGATTCCACGGGCACGCCTCTGGCGACTCTTACACGAAGCACTGCTTCAAACGGCTTTAACTGGCTTGTGGCCTTCACTCCCAGACCACCGAGCAGCGTCTCGAGGTGATTTGGCTCAGTGACGAACTCCACGGCCGCTTGTGTGCCGATGGTGGTGGTTCCCGCAAGGATGAGCTCTGAGTGCGCCGGATTTGTCCCTGGAATCATGGCTACGATTGCGTAGTCTTCTGTAAGCGGTGCGTTTGCAGGACTGGCCAGGAACATCGGCGATTCACCGGGGGCGGGCTGCAGGTTGGCAATTCCCAAGTCACCCTTTCGCGCCCCCTCGGTCACACGGCGAAAGCTAAAGAGCTTGGTATTCGGAATCTCCAAGAGGGTGAGATTTTCGGAAGGCGAGCCAACGATAATCAGGTCGTTCATTTGGGCATCGTCGAGCGAGAATAATTTGCCTCGCTTCACCCGCAAATTGTGGTGGAGCATTGCGAATACCAGGTCCAGACTGTGGATTCCCAAGACCTCGCCCACGCCCGTGTAATGATCCCGGACGGCCTCCTTGGAGTCTTTGGATTCAACGTAATACCTCATCCCTGTTTCCGGGCGCCCGACAAACTCCGCATTGCTAAAAATCACCCAGGGTTCTTCGGGTTCGGTCAGAAACCCCTTCCAGAAGATCAGGACTGCTTCTGGCACTTTTTCAGAGAGGACGGCAGGCTGGTTCGAGGGTTTACGTGCCAATACATAACCCAGCAATGAAGTGCAACCAACCAGAGCGACGAGCAGCCCCACTGCGAGGGCATTCCAGAGGCTCTGAGGGCGGGCTGGTAGAGGGATGCCGAAGCGCTGCTTTTCGTGCCCTGCTCGTCAGCACTCGGCGATTTCCCAGCCGCGGGTTTTCGCTCTCGGAAGTGGAGGGCATACGTGCCCTTAGGAAAATCTACGAAAATGGGGTCATCAGATCCCTCGTCGCTGTAATACTCCGTTAGTTTCGTGCGCAGCCGACCGGCCTGTACCCGCACCATCGAGTTGAGCTGAGGGTCAAAATCGGACTGCCGCCCGAGTACTTCGGTGGCAATCTGGTACTCCTTGACCGGCTCTCCGGGATGGTCTAGGGCGTGGTGGGTTAGATAGTTGAGGAGCTTGCGCAGGGATTCAGATTCGCGCAGGGCATGACTTGCTGCTACGCGTTCCACTTGAGCTAGAATATGAATACGGTCCCGCACGAGCCACCCGGGCGAAGTAACGTGAGTGTAACGCCCTACGTAAGTCAATACAAATAGTATTTTTATACTAGGTAACCGTATCAGACGCACTGAGACTTTACTGACCTATCTGTAATGTGGATACTCCGTAGCACTATTTCTGGTTGTGTCACCCAGGACGTCATGAATTGGGTTAATTCGTGCCGGACGGGGTGAGGCCTGCGTCTCTGTACAACCGTCGAGGGTGCATTGCGGGCCAGCTTTCTCTGGAACTGGGGAGAGTACTGGCAAGATGGAGTTGGTTGGTGCGCCTACGTAACCGTCTTCTAAGGCTAGAAGTAATTTAGCCAGGATTTTTACTCTCACTTAATTTCACCGCTCACAAAACCAGGTATCCGAGTTTTATGTTGGGGTGCTATCTCACGCGTGCGGTTGTGTTTTCAGGAGGCATGAAGATGAAGAGGTTTATCACTGGGGGCGTAATCCTTCTCTGTGCTTTGTTCGTTTCAGGAGTACTTGTTCAGCGGGCGTTTGGCCAAGCGGTATATGGCAGCATCATTGGTACGGTAACCGACCCGCAAGGCGCAGCCGTTGCGGGTGCAAAGGTGACAGTCACGTCGGTCACCAAAAGCACAGCGGAAGAAACCACAACCAACGACAGCGGAAACTTTACTGTCAGTCACTTAATTCCCGATACCTATTCGGTCAAGATCGAAGGCACAGGCTTTAAGATCTACAGCCTTGCATCCATCCAGATCTCCGCGGACACTGCTTCTAAAGTCGATGCGCAATTGCAGGTTGGTGCGGTAACCCAGACAGTAGAAGTGACGAGCGAAGTTCCACAGCTCAAGACCGACCGTTCTGATGTATCGATCACATTTAACGAACGGTATGTCGAAAACCTCCCTATTCTGAATCGAAATTTCACGAATTTCGAACTTCTCTCTCCCGGCACCCAGAAATTGGTCGGCTGGAGCCACGCGGCAACGGAGAATCCCCAAGGCGGACAGCAGATTTTCGTCAACGGCCAACATTTCAGCGGCACCGCATTCGAACTCGACGGCACCGACAACCAGGATCCGATTCTGGGAATCATCGTCGTCAACCCCAACTTGGACGCGATTCAAGAATCCAAAATTACGCTCCAGAATTACGACGCGGAGTTCGGCAAGGCTGTGGCGGGAATCGTGACCGTTCAGACCAAGTCGGGCGGTAATGATTTCCACGGTTCTGGTTTCTATGATTGGCGCGGCGACGGGCAGCAGGCTCGCGATCCATTCAAGAATGCGCCCAACGTTCCTCTACCGAATGCCAGCTTCAAACAATTTGGAGCGGCAATCGGTGGACCGATAATCAAGAACAAATTGTTCTTCTTCGGCGACTATCAGGGCACGCGGCAAACGGGCGGGCTTACAAATGAAATGTCGATCCCCACTGCGCTGGTGCAATCCACCTGCGGCCAGACCACGGGAAATTGTGACCTGAGCGAATACCTAGGTTCCGGCACCAAGGGCGGTGGACAGATATATCAGCCTGGCACGTTCGTACCCGTATCGGATCCGACGTCACCTTGCTTCGACACCCCGGCTAACAGGACGACAGCTTTGCAGACCGGCAGTTGCCGCGCCCCTTTCGTCGGCAACCTGATTCCTAACTCCATGATTTCGCCGCAAGCGCGTGCAATCTTGGCGGAATTCCCTGCACCAGGCAAGAGCGGTACGTTGAACAACTACGATGGTAGCGGTTCGGGCCCTTATGACCAGAACAGCTTTGACACGCGCATCGATTACAATGCTCCTCACGGTTACACCGTGTTCGGTCGCTTCAGCTTGGACTACTTTAGCCTTTCTGGTAAGGGAACTCTGGGTGCCTTGGGTGGCGTGGGATTTGGACCGGGCGGATTGAACGGTACGTCGAATGTCCACAATTACAGCCTAGCGACAGGCTTTGATAAGGCCATCGGAACGAAATGGCTAACCGACTTGCGCTTTGGTTGGTTCCGTTACAACCCGCAGACAGCATATTCGGACGCAGGCACAACACCTATGACCGGTTTTGGCGTTCCAGGATTGAACCTTGGCACACCAGATACGACTGGCCTTTCTTCATTCTTCTTCAACGGGAACGGCCTCAATCAGGGCAACACCAACGGTTCGTTCGGAGATGGTTTGAACGTTGGCCGTTGCAATTGTCCGTTGACCGAAAAAGAGGATCAGTTCCAGGTCGTCAACAACTGGACCCGCATACTGGGCAACCACCAAATCAAATTTGGGGCGGACATCCGCTACGCGAAGAACTTGCGTATCCCCAGCGATGCGAACCGCACCGGCATTCTCAACTTCAACTCGGGCGACACGGCACAGGGCGGACAGGGCGGATTGGATCTTGCCACCTTCCTGTTGGGCGATGTCACTAGCTTCAACCGCTTTGTCAGCACCAGTCTGAATGCTGCAGAGCGCCAAAAGCGTTGGTTCTTCTACGGCCAGGATACCTGGCGCGTGACCTCGAAGCTGTCGTTCAATTACGGACTCCGTTGGGAAATCTATTTCCCCGAATCCGTGAATGCAAAGGGTAATGGCGGTTTCGCGAATATTGACACTGGCGTCATCAAAGTCGCCGGCTACGGCAATATCGGACTGAACGGCAACGTAAACAACACTTTGAAGGCGTTTGCTCCTCGCCTGGGTATCGCCTATCAATTCGACCCCAAGACAGTCGTGCGCCTTGGCTATGGACGCAGCTTTGACATCGGCGTGTTCGGCTCGAACTTCGGCCACGTTGTCACGCAGAACCTGCCGGTCCTTGCTAACCAGGATTTATCCGATTCCAGCGTGAATGGCGGTACTAATGATCGCAGCGCCGTGTTTACACTCGCCAACGGGCCGGCTGCTTTCGTGCCTATCGCGGTTCCATCGGACGGAATTCTCCCCCTGCGTGGTCCGTTGAACAACGTTGATCCTCGCGTTCGACCGCTCACTCAACGGTTGCCCACTCTGGATGCATGGAATGCCACGATTCAGCGGCAGATTACGCCAACGATCAACGTGGAAATTGCTTACATCGGAAACAAGGGCACGCACGTGTTCGCTGGTAACGGTCCTGCCTACAATGCCAACGAAGTTGCAGTCGGCCCTGGCACGAACCCGTATGCCTGCACGGCCAACGTGGATGAAACCTTTACGTGTAAGCCTTCTGGCTTTAAGGCCTCCACACCTGCAAATAACCGCCGGCGTTTCTTCCTGAACGGAGTTCCCACTTTCACCTACACCGGGTTCCCTGGCAACACACAATGTTGCTCGAGCGACATCGGCAACTACTTTGGCAATGATGCCAGCAGCCACTACAATGCCCTCCAGATCAAGGTTGAGAAGCGCTTCTCTCAGGGCTTCCAACTTCTCGGGCATTACACCTACGCTCACGCCTATAACTATGACAGCGGCTATTTCTCAGTTAATCAGAAGTACGCTTACGGTCCAGATGACTTTAACCGTAACCACGTATTTGTTCTGAGCATGGTCTATGAGCTGCCGTTCGGCAAGGGTAAGCATTTCATGAGTGATGCCGGCAAAGTCACGAATCTCATCGTTGGCGGTTGGCAAATTTCCAACACCACGAACTGGAGCGGTGGCTTGCCATTCACTCCGACGATCGGCGAATGCAACACGATCACCGACGCTGGCCCATGCCGTCCTAATCAGCTCCCTGGTAAGTCTTTCAATGTGGGAAAGACTACTTCGAATGGCAATATTTACTGGTTCACTCCGGTCTCATCTCTGGGCGTTCCGACGATCGTCTCGAGTACGGACCTGACCGGAGTTGATGCATGCAGCACGGCACGGCCGACCTCTGGACCGTTTGCCCTCCCTGAGTGCGGACAAATCGGCAATGTAGCCCGCAATTCCTATCGCGGACCACATGCGTTCTTCTCTGACCTTTCCGTGGCGAAGAACTTCAACTTTACAGAGCGAGTCAAGGCGCAGTTCCGCTTTGACGCATACAACGTGTTCAACCACCCGGTGCTGGGATTCAGCAGCACGCAGGGCAACACCTGTATCGATTGCGGCGGGAACGCTGGCCAGATCACCTCGATCGAAGCCGACGCTTCACCGAACGCTCCAAACGGAATGCGCCAACTGCAATTTGGTTTGCGTTTCAGTTTTTAACCCCTAACACCCCAAAGGAGGGGAGCTCGCAAGAGCTCCCCTTTTTTTTGGTCTCTGTAGTCTTCGCACTCGAGTGTGAAATATCATGGCAAACGATATCCACTTTAAAACATTCCTTCATTTCAAATTTTCCTGTAACCTTCTGTCCAAGCTAGCGAGTGCTCCTCTCCATGTCCGCCGGAAACTATACAGTCATTGGCCTTGGTGAATTGCTGTGGGACATCTTCCCGCAAGGAAAGCAACTCGGCGGCGCACCTGCAAATTTCGCCTACATTACCAGCTTGCTTGGCGATCATGGGATTGTCGCCAGCCGCGTGGGAGCGGATGAGTTGGGTGAAGAAGCTACACGCAGATTGCAACATTTGCGTCTGCCAACGGATTTCCTCCAGATTGATTCGCGTTATCCCACCGGCACCGTAAACGTGCGAGTCGACAAGAAAGGCCAGCCGCAATATGAAATTACGCAACACGTCGCATGGGACTTTTTTGAACTGACACGAGAGTGGCGCACCTTGGCCGGGCAGGCTTCGGCGATCTGTTTTGGGACGTTGGCGCAGCGTTCGCCTGCATCGCGGCGCGCAATCGTGGAGTTTTTGAAGGCGGCACGTCCCTCAGCAATCCGCGTGTTTGATGTAAATCTACGACAGAGTTTCTTCTCGTCAGAGATCGTGTCGGATTCAGCGAGCAGAGCAAACATCATGAAATTGAATCACGAAGAAGTGCCCTGCGTATTGCAACTTCTCGACGCACCTCTAAGTATCAGACAGGCCGGTGGTGCGCGCGCCAGCGCGGAATGGCTGCTCAATAAGAGCGGTGCGGAACTGATTTGCATCACACGTGGAGCGTCCGGAAGCCTGCTCTGCTCTCGAGATGGCGCGCACGAACATGCAGGACTGGCCATCAAGGTTGCAGATACTGTTGGCGCGGGTGATGCATTTACCGCCGCTCTGGTGCATCACTATCTGAGGCGTGCTTCTCTTGAAACCATGAACGAGGCCGCGAATCGCATGGGCGCCTGGGTGGCCAGCAACGTGGGGGCGACGCCTGAACCAGAAGCCACCATCCTGGAACAAGTTAGGAATGCACAGGATTGATCCAGAGTCTTCGATTTGCAGCTATGGAACTGTGCGACTGCGCAGCCCGCAGTGAGTTTCCCAGCATGCGACGACGGAATCGAATTCCAGCTAGCTGAACGCCCCACTCATTTGAAAAAGAGGAACTTGACAGATGAAACGGTTCAATTTGCCCGAACAAACGGCAATTCAGGTGACCCGCGATTGATCTCGCAAAACTGAATATTTTCAGTCGCGTCGACCCCTTACTGAGGTCAAGAAATGTCCAATGTGACTCGTGTCACTTGAGGGAGTGACTCGTGTCATAAGACCAGCGTGAGCTTTGCGCTCTAATGAACGTACGTTCGATACATTCTTCGCTCCAGTAAGGTCACTCTGCGTGACTTGCCAACCCATTCAAGAACCCTCTGCCAATGGCGGTCTAAGGAAAGGATCGCCTGCGTGTCTCAATCAACTCTCGCCCATGGCCGTGCGCAATGAGAGGGGAAATGAGTAAATTCAAGGATTCTGCACACCTCACTCGACTGGCGGCCGTTTTTCTCCTCGGAGCGGTTGCTTTTGTTGCCCTCCGTGCTGTGGTGATCCCGAAAAGTTTTGGGAAATATGGCCCCTATCGTGGCGATGCCCTGACGGAGATGATGGCGCGCCCGATACACTACGCAGGACACGAAACATGCGAAGGTTGCCATCCCAGACATCCTGGAAATCAAATCCAAGGGCGTACACGCACACGTGAACTGCGAGTCTTGCCACGGGCCCTTGGCCCATCACGCGGATGACCCGGCGACCATAAAACCCGTGAGGCCAGACGTAGCGCAACTTATGCGTAAGATGCCACTCTCAAAACCCTGCTAAGCCCAGTGGATTTCCGCAGGTAGTTGCGAAGGAACATTCCCAGGGCATGCCGTGCAATACCTGTCACCAACCACATAGCCCTGGGTTCGACAAGGGAGGCAAGAAATGAACCTCACTCGTCGCCAGGTATTGCTATTACTTCCTGCGGCCGCTACGGCATGGGAATTCGTGCTGGCAGGTACTCCAGAAGCCGCTCCCAACTACAACATGTCAGAGCACTGGTGGGGCATGTTACTGGACATTAGCAAGTGTATTGGATGCGGAAGTTGCGTGCGGGCTTGTGCCATGGAGAACAACGTTCCGGATGGTTACTTCCGAACGTGGATCGAGCGATATCACAGGTCAGACTGGCATATTGAAAATCCGCATGTGGATTCACCCGATGGCGGCAAAGAAGGCTTCCCATCAGATGGACCAACCGACGGCAAGAACTTCTTCGTACCAAAACTGTGCAATCACTGCTCTGACTCACCTTGTACACAGGTCTGCCCGGTTGGGGCGACGTACCACACCAAAGACGGAGTGGTTCTGATCGACTACGACTACTGCCTGGGATGCCGGTATTGCATACAGGCGTGCCCATACGGTTGCCGATTCTTCCACCCAGAGAAGCACACTGCGGATAAATGCACTCTGTGCTATCACCGAATCACAAAGGGGCTAACGACGGCGTGCTGCGAATCGTGCCCGACCGGCGCGCGCCAACTGGCAGATTTGAAGAATCCCAAAGACCCCATTCACGAATTTCTAAAGAACCACAGTGTGCAGGTTTTGAAGCCACAGATGGCGACAGGCGCGAAGATGTTCTACAACGCACTCGACGGTTCAGTTCGCTAAGGAGACGCCGCTGATGGACGGATTCATGTATCCCAACGAAGTGGAGCTCCAGTGGAGCGTGCTCATTGTTCTATATCCATTCCTGACAGGACTAGTCGCTGGCGCATTCATTCTGGCCTCGTTGGAAAGAGTATTTCGCGTAGAAGCTGTGAAACCAACGTATCGACTTGCATTGCTCACTGCCTTGGCATTTCTGATTGTTGCCCCACTGCCGCTGCAACTTCACCTTGGGCATCCTGAACGCTCGTTGGAGATGTATGTCACCCCCAATCATCTCTCAGCGATGGCCATGTTTGGTTTTGTGTACTTGTGGTACCTGATGGCTGTGCTGCTTCTGGAAATCTGGCTGGATTACCGGCGCGATATCGTGTTGCTTTCACGATCCACCACGGGTTGGAGGCGCGTTCTCTATCGTATGCTCACGCTCGGCTCTCAAAACATCAGCCCCGGGGCCTTGCGAATGGACGACATTGTCGGATGGACCGTTACCCTGATCGGTATTCCCTCGGCGTTCTTGCTTCATGGCTATGTGGGATTTATTTTTGGCTCCATCAAGGCGAATCCCTGGTGGTCAACACCGCTGATGCCGGTGGTTTTTTTGTTTTCGGCGATGGTTTCAGGAATTGCCCTGGTTCTGCTCATGTACATGATGACTTCGTTTATTCGGCGAAAAACCATCGACATGCGCTGCCTGGACACCATCGCCAAATATCTTTTCTACACGTTTATTATCGATTTCACGCTGGAGATGTTGGACCTGATCCACCGCATCTATGAATCAGACGAATCATTTCGAAGCCTCGATTTCATGGTGCACACCAAGCTGTTTATTTCACAGGTCGTTTTTCAGATATTCCTTGGCACGTTGCTGCCGCTTGCCCTGCTAGCAGCGACGCAGTTGATCAAATTCTCTGAAATAGCCCGCAAACGGATATTTGCGATTGCCGGGACACTCACCATGATAGGAATTTTCGCCATGCGGTGGAACGTTGTCATCGGCGGTCAGCTGTTTTCAAAGAGCTTTCTGGGATACACAACCTACAAAATGGATTTCGTTACACGTGAAGGGTTGTTACCCGCCATCGTCTTACTCGTTCTCCCTTTCATAATTCTGTACGTGCTCATAAAGATTCTGCCCCCGTGGCACGAGGACGAGATCAACGTAGTACAGAGTGGCGCAACCGATTAGGAGATGTAAGTCCTGGTTTTCAGACCCAAAATACAAACGAAAACGGAAATGGAACATTCGCGATCTATCGTTTCGTGCTTAGAGAAGCCGTCAACGCGGAAACTCAACTGCGAAACTTTCGGTCAGGTTCACGCGTGCGACATCCGGTGCACGGACAGCGAGTTGGCCAACGGGTACCCTCGTTGTGGTGCCTGTTGGGAAGAAAACAATGCTCGTGTTGCTACACGGAATCGCGCCGCGAACCGGAACCATTTCCGGAGTTTCCCGGGGGGTAATGCATCAACTCCCCCGGTGGGTCACATCCGGGACAGGTGGATTTGATTTTGTCCGACCAAGCAGTCGGCCGCACTTACAACCCGGCAATGGAGATCCCGGTTCGCGGCTGCGATGTCCGGCATCAGGAGAGGCGCGCATGACAATTGTTTTTGCCGCTGCGAATGCTTTCCCCTCTTTAAAGAACCTGGTCGGCCAGTCATGCGCCTCTCCGCTAAATCACAGACCTGGGGAGCATCAGTCCTACACATGGAATAATCGCTTTGATTCTCGGAGTGAAGTAAATCAGTCTCCGACGGAAGCCACTGCACTTGACATAGTAAACTTCGCAGATTACAGTATGCATGTATACGAGGATTAGCATGCCACAACAGCTTGCCAACTTCAAGTCTGAGTTCTTCAAGGCCCTCGCCCATCCCATCCGCATCCGGATCTTGGATTCTCTCCGTGATGGCGAGAAGGGAGTCAACGAACTCAGCGAAATTCTGAAAATTGAACCAGCGAACGTTTCTCAGCAACTCGCGATTCTGCGTGTTCGGAACATTGTGGTGGGACGTAAAGCCGGCACCAATGTGTATTACTCCGTTTCGGATGCAACACTGTTCCGGCTCCTTGACGACGCGAAAGACATCTTTAACAACCACTTGGTGGGCGTGAGAGACATGCTCCAGCAGATGGAAACGGTTCCTTAGGGAGAAAAAAATTTGCCTTGCACCTGCAAATGTTCGCAGGTGCAACAACATCTCCCGGATACTCGGTCCTTCATTACGCATGGCCGATCCAGCAGAGGGTTCGAAGTAAGACAAAACTGGAAGACTTGAATCGGAATCAGACAAGTCCGATATCGCGCAAACGCAGTTTGCGGGACCGGACACTTGATATGGAATCTGTAAAAACGGACGACACAAAAATCACAATGAATAATTGGCTACCCAAATCCGTCCTGTGTTTGAAGTCGTATACGAAGCGCCTCTTCGTGGCGGACCTCATGGCAGGTGTAACCGTGGGGCTCGTCGCATTGCCTCTGGCGATGGCCTTCGCGATCGCTTCGGGCGTTCCGCCACAGGACGGTTTGTACTGCGCGATCGTCGCGGGTTTTGCAATTTCGGCTCTAGGCGGATCGAAGACACAAATTGGAGGTCCAACCGGCGCGTTCGTTGTCGTAGTTTTCGGCATCGTCGCAAAACATGGCGTAGATGGACTCTTCATGTGCACCATGATGGCTGGTGTCATCCTGTTGATTCTTGGTGCAACCGGTTTGGGCACAGCGGTGAAATTCATACCGCGCCCGGTTGTCGTCGGCTTCACGAACGGTATCGCTGTGATTATCGCGAGCACGCAGATCAAGGATTTCTTTGGACTAAAAATCGAGAAGGTTCCCGGCGATTTTCTCGGTCGTCTCAAGACTATCGCGCACAATTTCTCTTCATTCTCGCCTTTGGAGACAGGGCTCGCGGTTGTGGCCCTGGCTGTGATCATCGTATTCATGCGTTACGTCAAGCGGGTTCCAGGTTACATCGTGGCTCTATTCATCGGCACGGCGGCGGTTGTGCTGTTCAAATTGCCAGTCGAAACAATTGGCACTCGCTTTGGTGGCATTCCCTCGGGACTACCGACGCTGAGAATCCCTCATTTCCGCTTGGACTTGATCCGGCCCCTGATTTCCCCGGCCATCACAGTCGCCATGCTCGGCGCGATCGAATCCCTGATGTCCGCGGTCGTCTCCGATCGCATGAGCAGCGACAAGCACAACCCCAATGTGGAGCTGGTCGGACAGGGGGTTGCGAATATTCTTTCTCCCCTGTTCGGAGGGCTTCCGGCGACAGGCGCAATCGCGAGAACTGCCACCAACATCCGTTCCGGGGCGAAAACTCCGGTATCGGGAATGATACATGCTTTGACTCTTCTCGCTATCGTGGTGTTCGCCGCTCCCCTGGCAAGGTTTATTCCCTTGTCAGTCCTGGCTGCAATTCTCATGGTTGTTTCTTACAACATGGGTGAGTGGAGAGAAATTCCAGAACTCCTGAAGCTCTCCCGACTGGAGATTGCGACTTGGCTCGTTACATTCTTATTGACGGTGTTTGCAGATCTAACAGTTGCCGTAGAAGCAGGCATGATTCTCGCCGTGCTGGTTTTCATTAAAAAGGTGACGCAAACCACCACGGTCGCCGAGGTAACCGAAGAGTACGTCCGCGAAGGACATGTTCACATCCTGCAACACAAAGTAATCCCTGCTTACGTCGCGATATTCAGAATTCATGGACCTTTTCTATTTGGAGCGACCGACAAGATCGAAGAGATCACATCTCGAATGGCCAATCTGCCCCCCATCCTGATTCTAAGATTGCGCAACATGACCGCGATCGATTCCACCGGCCTCCAAGCATTAGAGAGTTTAGCCGACCAGGTGCACGAATCGGGACGGGAACTCATTCTCTGCGGAGCAAGGGAACAACCTTCGAGACTCATGCATCAGGCTGAGTTTCAGCAGCACATCGGGCCCGAGAATATGTGCGACAGCATTGCCGGAGCGCTGGGCCGCGCCAGGGTAATCTACCCCGAAGCCGCGAAGCGTCATCCTGTGGGAACAGTTTGGGGCCGGCGAAGCACGGATGAGCTGCAAGAACCCGAACCTTCCTCCATCTCTGAAGAAATCGTCTGAACAGACGGGCCTATCTTGAGCGTTTGAGTAGCCCGAGAACTAAACGCAAGCAGTCCGCGGTGTTGTAGAAGCAGAAGTTGGTCCGGGATCAGTCAAGGAGAACCGGCGCCCCACAAACCCCACCAACATCCTGTATGGCGGAGAGCTCGAAGTAAGCAAAAATCCCCTTCAGCGCCGCGCGTGCGGTTCCAGCTAACGCCGGCATCCAGTTCTTTTTCTGCTGCCATGAGCGCAGCCTCGCGAATCGTGTCAAGGCATCGTCGAGCATTTATTGCAGAATCTCTGCAAACCCATTTGAGAGAAGATTCCATAGAAGTGACAGCTATCGCAACTGGCCCCGACAACTCTACAATCGCATTTGTTTCACGAAAGATTCTGGGAGCCAAAGAAAAGCGCGATAGCTTTAGCTTCGACGAGCACATAAGATTCAATCTCCAACTCTGCAAATATGGATTTAAGCGGATGGTACTGATTGGGTTGAATGACCCAGCTTCGTCCCCCAGGAGCAGAGCAGAATACGAACTTGAGTGTCCGAAGCCTTTGCGTGTCTGGCTTAAACAGTTTTCAACGGCGAGCTACTACACTTTTGCTACAGTCCACAGGTTTTGCCGATCGCTAGGTCAAGGATTAGCCAAGTGATTTCCGGCTAGCTGTTTGATTCACAAGGGTTTTGGCGGAGAGGGGGGGGGATTAAAGCCAAGTGAGGAACCGTGAGGAATGGTTGATATGCGTTTGTATCTGTTGCGAAATCTACAGCTTGCAGACAGGCTTTTCGGATTTACCGCATCGTGTTGCGGGGAAGGGACTTTTGCGGGCTTAAATCCAATACTGTTCACTTAAGGAATTATAGAGTATTCTGTGCGGCGGGGGGACAGAATATCGCTATGGCTCGAACGCTTGCCAGTTTGCCGATAGGAAGCCGCATCACCGATTACATCAGCCTTGGGGTTGTCAGCCGAGCGATTCCACGAGAGAAAATCGATTCGATTTTGACCGCGACTGGTAAGACCAGCATCCGGCAAAGAGAACTGCCAGCACATCTCGTGGTGTATTACGTGATCGCGCTGGCGCTCTACATGCAATCTTCCTATCGGGAAGTGCTGCGCTGCTTGCTCGAAGGCATTCAGTGGCTGACCAAGCCCGAGGAAACCGTACGGGCCACCGGTAAGAGCGGTATTTCGCAAGCTCGCTCACGTCTCGGCGCGGAACCCTTGCGGCGACTGTATGAGCAGGTGGTCGTACCGATCGCTTCGGAGAAGACGCGCGGGGCGCGGTATCGAACATGGCGACTGATCAGCCTGGACGGCAGCACGTTGGATGTCGCCGACACCGAGGAGAACGAAAACGAGTTCGGGCGTCCCGCCGCCAGCCGGGGATCGAGTGCTTATCCACAGTTGCGCTTCGTCGCGCTTTTGGAGAATGGCACTCATGTGTTGCTGGGTGGCCGGATGGGAAGCTACGCAACCGGCGAGATCACCCTGGCCAAGGAGGTGGTCCCCCAACTGAAACCCGGGATGCTGTGTTTGGCGGATCGGTTTTTCTTCGGTTTCACGCTGTGGACCAAAGCCCAGGCTAGCGGTTGCGACTTGCTCTGGCGAGTGCGCAAGCACCTGCGGCTAGAGGTACACGAACGATTGAGCGATGGTTCTTATCTCAGCGCCATCTATCCTTCCGAAAAGGATGCGCGGCACAAAACGAAGGGTGTACGAGTTCGTGTCATTGACTATCAGCTGGAAGGCATCCCCGACGCCGAACCGATCTACCGGCTGGTGACGACGATCCTTGGATCCGCTCAAAGCGCCGGCCGAAGAACTGGCCGCGCTCTATCACGAGAGATGGGAGATCGAAAACACGTTTGACGAATTGAAGACCCATCTCCGCGGACGTCAGATCGTGCTGCGCAGCAAGACTCCGGAACTGGTACGGCAGGAGTTCTATGGTTTTTTGCTGGCGCACTTTGCCGTCCGCCAGTTGATGCACGAAGCGGCTTTGTCGGTTGCGGAAGATCCGGACCGGCTCTCTTTTCTCCACGCGGTACGCGTAGTTCGCCGTAAGTTGTCAGTCTGGGATGCTATTCCCCCCTCCGGCGAGAAAAAACCTCCATCACGCGATTCTTGACGAAATTCTCGAAGAACGTGTGGTGTCCAGTCGCAAACGATGGAATCCACGCGGCGTGAAACGCAAGATGAGCAAATACCCGTTGCGGCCGAGACACCAAGTGCCTGCCAATTGTCTCAGCATCGCAAAATGCATCTGCATTCTTAAGTGAACAGTATTGGGCTTAAATCCCCTTCCAGCAGTACACATGTACTGATGAAAACAGGCTATTTACCGACTCCTTCCGCGACAGGTAAGGGTAAATACTCCGGCCATCGTAATGAGGATCAAATAGCCGCAATGCGAGGTTCAACGAAAGTTCTCCACCAGCATCAAATCGCTGGCCGCTTCATCAATCTGTGAATACAGCAACCACTTGCCGTCGGGCGAAACGGAAAGCCCGCCGCCCCACGCATCAGGAGGTTTATCGAACGTGTAGATTCGACGGATGCGCGAGGTACGGAGATCCAAGAAATCAAGCTCCGTTTTGTTGCCCGTGTCTAGGTAAAAATAAATGCCTGATTCAGAAGGCCACCATTCGTAGCCGTCTGAGCGGAGGGCGGGCATGGCATCCACCATGCTTTCACCGCTTCCGTCCGGCCGCATGCGCCATAACCGGATCTTGCCTTCGGCAGTGAAGCGGACGAAATAAACATACTGTCCATCGGGCGATTCGATGGGCATGCTGGAGGCTGTCTTGGTCAGTTGTACTGCGCGCCCGCCGGTCGCAGCCACGCGCCAGACCGTGAGGCTAGAATCCGTCAAACCACTCGCGAAATAAATCCACCTCCCGTCATGCGACCAACTGGGCAAGGAATTCATCCGGGTTCCGGTCTCCAATTTCCTCGGGACTCCGCCGTTCGCATCCATGACATACACGTTGGCCTCTCCCCCAACCCGTGAGTCGAAGACGATTTGCTTGCCGTCAGACGACCAGCGGGGCGTCCCCGTCATTCCGTCGCCCAAGGAGGTCAGCTGCTGGGCATTGCCACCATCGCTGTCACATACCCATATTTCAGTAGTGCCGGAGCGGTTGGACATGAACACGACCCTTCTGCCATCCGGCGAAATAAATGGGTCAACTTGCTCGCGCGTGGAGGTAACCAGGATGCGGGCATGAGCTTTTGCGCCATCCAGGTCCACCCTCCAGATATTTCTGTTGATCTGGGACTGCACGTAGGCCAGCCGCTTGCCGGATGAGCTTACGACCGGAGAGGTGACATCGTGCAAGCCGGGCACTTTTTCCGGAGATTCAGTCTGGCCGGGCGTGATCTGCCACAGCTCCCCGCGTGCGAGAAAAAGTGAAAGAAGAGCCAGTTGAGAAAATAATCCGTGCACCGTCGCGAGTCCAGGTGGGACCCTGAATCCCCTGCGGTCCGCCGAAAAGTCGTTGGTTCTTGCCTCCCCGCAGCTCTAACAAATTCAAAGAGAAATTCGCAGTGTCCCCAACGCAAACATAGACGAGCGAGTCACCAAAGGGGGAGAACTCAGGTTCAAGTGCCCAGTCACAACCAGCTGCGATCTGCTTCCGTTCGAGCGTATCCAGCGAGAGTAGGAAAAGGTGAGTTGAGTACCCGACCAAAGGGAAACGATCGGCGAATGCGAGTTGCTTCCCGTCGGGTGACCAGGAAATGGCTGCCTCTGGGGCCCAGCCTGCAGAGTTATTCGTGGAAGCGAGTTTTCGTTCCGGTCCGCCCAGGGCCGGAACCAGGAAAATACCCGGGTCCTCTGTGGCCAACCGGTGCACAGCGATATCGCGCCCATCGGGCGACCACGCCACGCCGAGCCATGGAGCCGGATGATTCGTCAACCGTAGCGGCTTATCCGTGCCGATAACTTTGACGTATAGATCGAACCCCGCTCCATTGGTTTCGCCGTCCTATCCGAAGGCTACCTGGCTACCATCCGGTGAGAAGCTGGGAGAAATCTCCTGACCGGGGAGGGCGGTCAACGGGACTGCCTCGAGTGGTTGTGGCTGAGATTGGTGCGTGAACGGTTGTTCTTCTTTGCCCATTCGACCCGTCCTGTTCCGAAACGCCAGAAGAGCGAGGAAGGCTACAGCAATGACGAGGACGCCGATTACACCAGCCACTTTTGCCGAGCGCCATCGAGGTGCAATAGCCAGCTGTTGCACAGGAATGCGGCTCGCTGATGCTCCAGTTGAATCCTGCTTCAGCCGTTTAAGATCGGCGCGCATATCTGAAGTGTGCTGATAACGGACGTCCCGGTCTTTTTCGAGCGCTTTGTTAATGATCTCTTCGAACTTTGGAGGCAGTTCGGGATTCAGGCGGAGTGGGGCCACCGCCTCTCGATTCAAGATGGCTTCGAAAATCACTCCGGAAGTGTCGCCACGAAATGGCAGAGTACCGGTCGCCATCTCATAGAGCACGACGCCAAACGAGAACAGGTCAGTACGCGCATCGAGGTATTTCCCACGGACCTGTTCGGGCGACATATAGGCCACGGTGCCAACAGCCGTGCCAGGGCTCGTGAGCATTTCTTCAGCCGTGACCGTTGCCATCGAGGAAATGCCCACGCCTAGTCCGACAGGGGGTGATGGGGCGAGCTTCGCCAACCCGAAGTCGAGAATCTTGGCGTGAGCGCGCTTGGTCACGAAGATGTTTGCCGGTTTGACGTCTCGGTGGATGATCCCTTCGGCGTGGGCCGCATCGAGCCCGTCGGCTATCTGGATGCCCAAATCCAGGATGGTTTCCATTTCCATTGGGCGCCCCCCGATGAGATGCTTCAACGTCGAGCCATCCAAGAACTCCATGACGATGAATGCCCGACCGTCCTCCTGCCCAATCTCATAGATCGTGCAGATGTTCGGATGATTCAGTGCGGAGGCGGCGCGTGCTTCCCGGCGAAATCGTTCTAGGGCTTGGGAATCCTGTGCCACATTGTCCGGAAGGGATTTGAGGGCCACGAACCTGTGCAGGCTGGTGTCCTCGGCCTTGTACACAACACCCATTCCGCCGCCACCGAGTTTGTCAATGATGCGGTAGTGGGAAATCGTGCGTCCGATCATTGGATCGGCACTCGACATATTGCGGGGATACTAAGCCACGCCCAGAGGCAAGTCAACGAAAGCGTATAGAATCGGGTGTTGCGGATTGCATCCCTTAATAACGATAAGCGCAGCAGCGTTTTCCGATGTAGGCCTACCTGGACTACATTGCACACTCTTGGAAAGTGATTTCCAGCTGGCGGCCCAATGTCCCCCACAGGGGTTCGCTGCTCCGGCAGTTGCGGCGGCACTGCCGCAGGCGCTTCCTGCAAGTTGATGTGAGGTGCTCGGCTAGTTTCCGGTAACGGCGTTTAATGAGGCATGCAGGAGTTGTTCTCGGCACGTTGAAATCTCCGTTTCAGGAGCCGCAGAATAGCTTCTCCGTTCGCCGTTATTGAGCAGCAGCCACCAAGTTGCCATGAATGGTGCATCTCCGATTTGCCAACCCATGGTCAATCGTCGGACTAGTATTTTGGCACCCGGGGATGAGTCAAGTGTGTCTTCAAGCTTTGCTGGCAAAAGGAACGCTGCAGTGTATTTCCGTTCCGCCTTGGGGTTTTGACTTAATCGCTATCGTCCCGTTAACCAAATTGATTCGCTCGCGCATACTGATTAGTCCAAGCCCCCGGCGGTTCATTGCAGTTTCAGGATCAAAACCCACACCGGCATCATGAACCGAGAGATGAATTTCGTTAGGTGTTCCTAACAATTGCACTTGGAACTCATCCGCTCTACTGTGTTTTAGGCCGTTGCGTAAGGCCTCCTGAGCAATTCGGAAGAGGCAAACGGAAATATCCCTCGGCAACTGGCTGGGTAGGTCCTTCTCAACAAAATCTATCTTCACTTTGTGGTATGCGGCAAATTCCTTGCAGAGACTTCTCACAGCAGCCTTCAGGCCAAGTAACTCAAGTTTCGAGGAATGCAACTCGTGGGATATTGCTTCAACATCCCTCACAATACACGAGACGCGTTTTTTTAACTTGTTTGTGCGCGTGCGAACAGCTCCACGGGATTCGAGAGGTATTTTCCCGGGCTTCTCCAGCTCGATCGCTAATAACGTGAGCTGTTGACAGATATCGTCATGAAGATCCCTTGCAATTCGTGTGCGTTCTTCCTCCTGCGCTTCAATGAGCCGCCCTCCAACCTTCGCCAGCGCCTCGCCCGCATTCTTGCGATCTGTAAGGTCAACGAAGCTTACTAAATTCGTCTCGCCGAGAGCCGCAAAATGAAACTCGATGTAGCGGTATGAACCGTCCTTGCAGCAAACCTTTGCTTCCATGGGTGCGATTTCCGAGCGGTTCTTAATAGCCTCTGTCACTCGCACTTGCCATTCTTCTCTGACTGTTTCCCGGTACAAGTCATCAGGGTAGGCAAGAGACCACCATTCGGCAACACTAGGCATATCGTTCTTCGTGTAACCAAACAGAGCCGTGAATTTATCATTGACGAGCTCGACCTTCTCCTCCGATCCGCGCGAAACCACCATCGCCACGGGAGACCTCTGCACGATCTGCCTGCTGCTCTCTTCGCTCGCTCGCAGCTTCTCCTCCACATGCTTGCGTTCGGTAATATCCGCGGTCATACCCACCAGTCGGACCAATTTCCCGGTCTTGTCAAATGTCGCGCGGCCACTCTCTTCCAGCCACAGCAGCGCGCCGTCTGGGCGAAACCTGCGATACTCCGTTCGATACTCCGGGTCTTGTGGTGTCAAAGAGCTTGCCAAGCTCCATAGCCTGGCTCGATCATCCGGGTGGACTAAACTAAAATAGTCCTTCGCGACGCCCTTTCGAGGGGAGTCGTTTAAGCCGAGAATGCCCGCGCATTCTGCGGATCGCACGACAGAGTCCGTCGCGGGGTCCCACTCCCAGGCATACATCCTGCCGACCTCGGCGGCCAAGCGCAGCCGCTCTTCGCTTTCGCGCAAGGCTTTCTGAGCTTGCAAAATGTCAGTGATATCGTGCGCCATCGCCCGGACGACAGGAACCTGGACTCCCTCGGTCCGTAGTGTGCTGGTGTACTTCCAAATGCGCGGTTCCCCGCTTTTGGTCCACAACTCTATCAATCCACGTGCAAAATTATTGTCTCTTAGGGCAGTCAGATACGCATCGAGTTCCGCGTGAACATTCGGGCTTAGGAGTTCACGAAGGTTCCGATTTACAAGTTCACTAAGCTCATAGCCTAGAGTCCGTGCAGCGGCGAGATTGACAGTCAATACGACGCCGTCCAAGTCATGGGTACAGATCAAATCGAGGCTGTGCTCAACTAGATCGCGGTAGAGCTCCCCATTCTCGCGCAATTCTGCCACTCCGATTTCCTCTCAAGTTACGGAATCATATTCTTGTGGATGCGGATGACTCTGATAATCATGGCACACCATGGTGGCGGCGAACAACGCTAAGAGAGTCAACAAGCAGTTCCTTCTATTCATGTGATCTCCTGTCACGGATTTCTTTTTTGACGTCGAAACTGGAAAGGATTTACGGTGAGTGTCCTATTTGCCCCAAACGCAGTGCGAGCATACACCGTCTCGCCCCTGCGATACTATGATCAACAAGAGATCTCCGGACGCCCAACTCGGAGGCTAAGTTTTGATAACTTGCGAAACCGGACATCAAGTGCCGCTGTGATCTGGGTCAATCTCTCGCCTGCCGTCGAACGCGCCGTTCTTCAACAATTGGGGCGGACAATCATCCGAAAAAATAAGTCTTTCATCGAAAAGACAATTAAAGAATAGGCGGTTCATTCTGGAACGGATTAAAAAGAAATTTCAACAGCTCTCGTGACAACTCAGCGATTGCGAAATCAAGCCCTCGGGGATAGTCTTTCGGAAATGACCGGCTTACCGACGGCTCCTGAGAAACTAATTAGAGCACAGAAGGCGACCTTCACAGTCGCTGTGGAGGTTTGCCTGCTGTCCATCGTTCTGAAAGTTCTTGTCCATGAATGATATAGCGTTCTGCCCGTAACCCAGCCATGTACACAACTCATCCGACTTGTCAGGCGCTGACAACCAAGAAACGTAAGCCATGTCGCAAGCATGTCGAACCGCCTGCAATCTTTTGCTATTGGCATTCAAAAGGTCTGAGATCACGAATAAAATCCATGACCAAGCGGCAGTTCTGGGCCGGCATTGTCGGGATTGCCAGCCTAGCCGTAATCTCTCACAGCGTGGCATAAGAGCAATGAAGTTTGTTGAAGTTGGAAGTTGCGAGATGGTTTCGCGGGGCGCTGTTGTTTAGCTGATCCGTTTTTCGCTTGGCGTGAGAGTTTTTCTACTTTCCGAGGCTGTTTCGGCGCACACCTTACCAGCGGTTGACATGAACCAGAGAAAAGTTGTTCGGGATGCTTTCTTTTTCAATACTTTAGCGGCACGGCGCACAGCTTTTCATGGACTTGCCGGAACAGCGCGACGTAGGGATAGCCACCGGCCAGCGAGACCCACACCTTGCGCACCGTGATGCGGATCAGCGCGCCGATCTTCAGCAACTTGAGCCGAATGGTGGTGCACTGGGCCTTGGCCAACTCCGTTCCCGCCAGTCCCAGTCGCCGCAGCATCTGCAACAACACGTAGGCGATCGAAGAAAAGTACAAGCGCAGTTGATTGCTGCGCAGGTAGTGCGTGCTGGTGCGGTCGCTGAACAGCATCAATTGTTCTTTAATGCGATTCTCCATGTCCCCTCTGGCACAGTAGTGCTCTTCATACAGCGCCTGTGCCGGCCATGCTTCTGCACTCAGAGAGGTCACCACGAACCGCGGGTTCTCTCCTTTTTCCAGATGCTCGGCCTTGGCCACCACGCGTCGCGCACGACTCCAGCTCTCCCGCGTCTGGTAGCGAACTCTTTGAACAACCGGGCCGCCTGTCCGGTCTGTTGGTACTGCGCTTTGCGCCTCCCCCATCTCCTTGGCGATCTCCGCTTTCAGGCGTTCATTTTTCGCCAGTCCCAGCAAGTACTCTACGCGGTTCGCTTCACACCAAGCCATCAGCTCCTCGCGGCAAAATCCCGAATCTCCGCGCACCACGATGCGCACCTGGGGCCACGCGGAACGAATCTGTGCCACGATGCGCTGCAGCTCCTCCACACTTCCTGCCGACGCATCGATGTTCGACGATCGCAACCGCGCACACAGCAGGAACTCTCCGCAGAAGATGTACAACGGCAGGTAGCAGTAGTGTCCGTAGTAGCCGTGGAAGAAACGCCCTTCCTGCTTCCCGTGCAGCGGATCGTCGGTCGCGTCCAGGTCCAAGATGATTTCTTCGGCTCCTCTCGGTGGGCTTCGAGAAAGACCTCCACCAGCAGGCGGTCCACGGCTCCATGATCCAGCACGATCTTTTTGTAGCGCTCCTTCCGACTGGCCGTCTCTTTGGTCAGTTCCAACCGATTCAGGGTGCTCTTTCCGGCTAACACTTGGCTGCCGGGATCCGCCTTCTCCACCAGCACCGCCAGCAACGGATCGTTCCGCAACTCCTCGTGATCGTTCAGATCTTCGTACCCCAGGGCCAGACCATAGACTCGCTGGGCCACCAACTCCTCCACCGTATGTTCGATCAGATCGGGATTCCGATAATCGGTGAAGCAGGCGGCAAACTGGCGGAGGATCCCGATGCGCTTCTCGACCTCCCGCAGCAGCAGACCACCACCGTCACTGGTGATCGCTCCACCGTCAAACTGCGCCCGGATCTCGCGTCGCTTTTGGGGATGAAATCCAAAGACAAACTGGTTACACTCTGTAGTCATAAGGCTGTTGCTCCTTCTTGGCAGAATTTCTTTCTAGACAAAAGAGTTATGCCATGAAGCCACAGCCTTTTTCTATTTATTATGAGAAATTCGCGCTAATTCATGTTTCGCAGTCGGGGAACGCGGCCAAAAGTGGCGTGTGCTGTACGGGATGCGACCATTGGACGGAGTCTTGGCCCCAACAACGGTTTAGCAAAGTACCTGATCCCACTAACTGGTGTTCGGAATCAATAACTTATGTTCGTGTGAAGGCAGTATTCAAGCGGACACGCTTAAACGATCTCTTGATCCTGGGGGGCCCATTGGACTGTACGGCCTTGGCGAAGCGAGGCTATAGCCATTTGGCAGGCGATGGCGGATTTGTAGCCAAGTTCGAATGGGCAGTCGGGCTCCTTACGGCTCCGAACACAATCGAAGAAATTGCGCATGTGCCTGGCGGTATCGGCATCGTCGGAACTGCCGACGATATCGGGTTCTAAACCAGTTCGCGCGGGCGTGTCCGACTTGTTTGCAGAGTGAGTACCTTGGGAAAGAAAGGTCACGTTGTCGCTAACACGTATTACGGTTCCCTTGTTTCCGAGCGCGATGTCGTTCCCATCCTCGCCGTAGTAATCGTTGCCAAAGGCGGAATTCCAAGTGAAACAGAGATGCTCCGGCTGATCCATGGAAACGTCCATGGTGTCCGGAACCTCCATGTCCGGAGAAAGGTAGTTGTAGCCGGTCATGGTTACACGGAGAGGTACAGAGAGCCCGAGCACTTTGTACCAGAACGCAACTTGATGGACCATGTTCTCGAAAACGTTTCCACCGGAATAGTCCCAAAAGAATCGCCAGTTGATGAAACGCTCTGCATTGAAATCGTGTGGCGCGGCTTCACCCTCGAATGCTTTCCAGTCTAAGTGGTCGAAATTGCAGTCAGGAGGGATGGACCTGCGCCAACCTCCGTAGGGTTTGTTGCGGTAATGATGAGTGTGAATGGCGGTGATGGTTCCCATACGGTCGGGCGTGGCCAATGCGTGGGCACGTTGAAAGGCGTTCCCACTGACGGACTGTACACCGATCTGAACCATGCGATTCGATTCTTCAAAGGTACGCCGCATACGCCGCGCGTGATCGGGATTAAAGGCCATGGTCTTTTCCTGGTAGACATCCTTGCCGGCTTGAATGGCGGGAACAAAGTGGAGCGCATGCAGGTGCTGGGGAGTGGCAATGAGGACGGCGTCGATGGATTTGTCGTCGAGCAGGCGTCGAAAATCGGTATAGGTTTGAATCGCGGGAGCAATTTGCTTCGCTTCGTCCAGTCGGCGGGAGTAGACGTCGGCCACGGCGACCGCTTGCGTGTTGGGCGCATGGATCGCGGTCTTGAAAATGTCTAGCCCCCTACCACCCGCACCGATCAGCGCAAAGCGGATGCGGTCATTCGCGCCCAGGACGCGCGTGGGTGTGAAAAACGAAGAGCCGACCATCGCGGCAGCACCTCCTCCAACACTGTGGATGAACTTCCTTCGATTCAGCATGATTGTGGCTCCTTTTGGCTTAAGCAAGGCCGTTCATTCTTCACGCGTTTCTTTGTAACCAGAATTGAAAAGCAAAATGGGTGTTGCAGGGTTTGGTACATCCGCTCGAAATTGTGACTGCGCAGCACCACGATGAGGACATTATGCTGCAAGACCACGGATCGAACCCCAAAGACCTAGTAAGCGCCGTTAGCGGAAAAGCGGCGGCGAGTACCCAAGTATCCGGCTAGCCGACTTCCTGGACACTGAGACAGTCGCCGGGGCTTGATTCGTAAAGGCAACTCCTTCATAGCCGAATTGTGGAAGAGTACTCCGCGCCGCACGAAACCCGCGCCACTAGCTCGCGGAAGCTTCCACTTTCTTCGGCATGTAATCGTGAAACCATATCCGCTTCTCTTGCTCGATCGCCTGATTCCCCAGTATCACCGCGACCGCCTCCCCCCAACCCAGTTGGTCATCCGCCTCCGGCCGCTGATGCGTCAGCACCGAATGCACAAACGATTCGCATGCCAGATAATTGGCATTCCCCTCCACATCATCCGGCACCGGAACCGCCTCCCCTTTCCCGCGGTACGGCATCTCCGGCATATAGCTGGCCCCCGTCATAATTCCGTGGTTGATCAATACCTTTGTCACCGCGGAAGCCTTTAACTTCTTTGCCTCGTAAAACAGCATTCCATCCGCTTCCGTCAGCACCGCGCTCCCCTCCGTGCCGAACACCTTCAGTTGCGCGCCTTCGTGCGCGTTCGTCGTGATTGCAGAGAAACTGAGGGTCTTCCCGCCGGGATAGCGATAAACGACCTGCACATTATCATAGGTTTCCCGCCCGTTTTTCCAGTAATCGATTCCCCCGCTTCCCACCACCGATTCCGGCACGCCACCAAACACCTCATTCGCAAAAGCAATATGGTGCGAGCCCAGTTCCGCCATCAGCCCGAGCGAGTACTGCTTGTACATCCGCCAGTTGATCAATCGTTCCAGCTTCGTATCGTGTGGGTCCAGCACCGGCCTCCGCCAATTGTTATTCCGGTGCCAGTACGCGTACACCTGCGTCACCTGCCCGAGCTTTCCTTCGCGAATGCGCCGGAGCGTTTCCCGATACCACGTCGCGTAGTGGTATTGCACGCCCACTTGATAGTAGTTTCCCGTGCGTTTCACCGTCTCCACGATCTGGTCGCACTCCCCCACGGTCTTCGCCATGCTTTTCTCGCCATACACATACCGCCCGCTCTCCAGCGCCGCAATGATGTGTTCCGCATGGAACGACAAGGGTGTGGCCACGACGACCGCATCGACATCCTTCGCCGCCAACAATTCCCGGTAGTCGTGATAAATCGGCGTCTGTTCCCGCGTAATTTCCCGCCCCTCGGCAAATCGCGGCTCATATACGTCGCACAGCCCCGTAAATCGCACTCCGGGCACGCGCAGAAACGTCCGCATCAATTCCTGCCCACGGCTCCCTGTCCCGATAAGTCCCAGCCGCACTTGTGCGCCCGTTGGCAGCACACTTTTTGGAGCCTCTTTGCACCCCGCCACCAGCAACGCTCCCGCAAACGCTCCTGCAGCGTTCCCCACGAAGGTACGTCTGTCCATTTCGCTCATTGTCTATTTGCCTTCCTCTCTCCTCTGGCCCCGAGCGAGTCACCGCAATCGCCCGCACAGCCTGGCCAATTCCAAGGCACAACCCGCGGTGCGCGAATCTCTCCCGCCACCCGAAGTCCCGACACATGCGGAAATCCGGCCAGATACTTTGCGCCTTCCGCCGTTCCCATGACGAACATCGGTTTCGACAGCGCTTCCGTGGTCGTCCCATCCGCCGCAATCACCGTCGCTTGCAGCATTCCCTCCACCGGCTCGCCTGTGCGCGGGTCCATAATGTGGCAATACGTCCGCCGATTCAGCTGGAAGAATTTCTCGTAGCTTCCCGAAGTCGAAAGTGATTCATCCCGCAGCAGTACCGTCGAAATCGTTTGCGAACGGTCCCCGGGTTTCGGCACGCGCACCAGCCAGCCTTTTTTCCCCGGCGGCGCCCCCAGCGCATAAATCGTGCTGGACCCCGCATCGACCATCGCCGCCTTCACGCCCGCGGTTCGCAGCTGCCGTATCACGCTGTCCACCGCGTACCCTTTTCCAATTCCCCCAAGGTCCAGCTCCATCCCTTCCACCGCAAAATGAATGGTCCTCGCTCCCGTATCCAGTTGCACCTTTTGCCAGCCCACTTTTTCCCGCGCTCGATCGAGCTGCCATGGTGCCGGGTACCTTCCCTGCCCTCGGAAAAATCCCCCACGCTCGCATCAGTGGCCCGACCGTGATATCAAACGTTCCCCCACTTCGTTTGCTGTACTCCAAACAGGATTGCAGCAACGAAAACATTTCCGGATCCGTGGTGACCGCCTCGCGCCCCGCCAGCCGGTTGATGCGCGACAACTCGCTATCCGGCTTGTAATTGCTCAGCGTCCGGTCCAACCGATCCATCTCTTCAAACGCTACTCCAAACAGCGCGTCCGCTTGTTCTTCGCTCCCCACATAAAGATAGATCGTAAACGCCGTGCCCATCGCCTGCTGTGATTGCACATACAATTTGCTCCGTTGCGCTGCATGCTCCGAGGCCTGCCCCGGCCGCGCTGGCCGTGCAATCTGCATGCACAGCAGGGCAAGACACATCCCAGCCAGCCTCGCCCAAGCACCCAGGCAAACACCCACCGTAGTTTTTATCGGATTGGATTCCCTCGAGATGCTTTCGCTCCTCATGTGCACTCGTCCTAGGAAACTCCCCGCCCACATTCAGACTTCCGTGAGCGATTCGGAGTGGAGCGTACTCCAGCGGGGCAAGGAACT
>CAVSDV010000014.1:0-132407 GCA_963726725.1 Candidatus Acidiferrales bacterium | reverse complement strand
ATTTTGATGCCATGCACCAGAGCGGAAGCTTTCTGCACTGGCCCCATGAAATTCCGGCGCACGGCAAATCCCGCATCTTCCACGGCTTCCAATGTTCCCGTCAAGATACGATCCGCACGAACCAGCTGACCGCGCATGCGATCCGTCGCTTCAGTAAAGATGCGATCCATCTTCTGGGCTTGTCCGCGCGCAAGATAAACGATCTGCGATGCATCTTCGACCAGATTCGCGAGCTTGGGTTGCGTGTCGTCGAGCAGCAATTGCGTGCGCGTAAGGATCGGCCCCACACGTGTGTTCAGATCGTTGACCACCTTGTTGATGGATTCGGTAGTGCGCTTCATCTGCAGAAATAGAGCGATAAGGATGCCTACCTGCACGATGAGCGCGATGGCAGCGACGATGCTAAAGAATTCCATCCAGAATTGCATTTGTGTTCACACCCCGTCCTATCCGCGAAGAGAGCGGACTACCATGAGACTGACTACCCGGGACTCAGGCTTTCGATTCGCGAAGAAAAGCGTCGCGGCCAGCTTCTACAGCAGCACTGATGGATTCGCGCTTGCGGGAAGCAACTTCCTTGCTCTTTTCGATAAGATCATCGGCGCGATCGCGCAATTCACGAGCCTTGCGTTGGGCGAAATCACGGCCTTCATCGGCGCGCTTGGCGAGGTACTCGCGGGTATCTTCACCGGACTTAGGGGCAAAGAGAACACCCATGAGGGCTCCCACACCCAATCCTACGAGGAAATAAGAGACTTTGGAACCAACATTATCGGCCATAGTAACCTCCGAGAAGAGAGTAACATGGCGGGGAGAGAGGATGCAACGGATGCTAACCGCTAAAGAATAAGAAAGCGGTTAATCTAACTTTTGAGATTTCGCAAAATATTCGACAATCTTCTCAGCGCTCTTACGGGTCACCATTCGATTTAATTCCTCGGCCGAGGCTTTTTGCAGGTTGGCAATGCTTCCATAACGCTGCAGAAGTTTCTGGGAGGTGCGTGGGCCAATGCCGGGGATCTCAAGCAGGGCGGTCTTGGTTTGCATGGCACCGCGGCGTTGGCGGTGAAACGTTACGGCGAATCGGTGAGTTTCATCGCGAATCATTTGAATAAGGTGAAGAACCGGAGAATGACGATCGAGGATGCAGGGTTCGTCTTCCTGGCCGAGGATATAGAGAATCTCTTCCTTCTTGGCGATGCTGGCCATGGGTTGATTGATGATCTGCAGTGCGTCGAGAGCTTTAGCTGCGGCATGTAACTGACCGATTCCCCCATCAATCAGGATGAGGCTAGGCATAGGCTTTTTTTCTTCCTGCAGGCGGCGATAACGGCGCGTGATTACTTCCAACATGCTGGCGAGGTCGTCGTTCTGACGAACGCCTTGGGCGAGACCGCCAGTTTCATCGCCACGAATAATAAATTTGCGATAGTCGGATTTTTTCATGCGGCCGCCATCCCACACGACCATGGAGGCGACCGTGTCGGAGCCTTGCAGGTGAGAGATGTCGAAGCTCTCGATGCGGGTGGGGACTTCAGGGAGATTCAGGGCATTCTGCAGTGCTTCACCGATGGCTTTGGAGGTGGGCTTCATTGTGCGGAAGCGTTGATCGAAAGAATGTTTGGCGTTGCTTTCGACCAGATCGAGGAAAGAACTTTTGCTGCCGCGCTGCGGAGTGAAGATTTCCACTTTGTGGCCGGCTCTTTCGGAAAGAGTCTCCGCGAGAAGTTCACTGTCTTCAAAATCGATGGGGACGTGAATACGCTTGGGGAGAAATTCGGCCTCCAGGTAGAACTGCTTGAGAAGCGAAGGAACGAATTCGTGAGGGTCGAACATTTCGAGATCTTCCCAATAGAATTCGCGGCGATCGACAACGCGGCCGCCGCGAAGATGAAAAATATTTGCGGCAGCAAGTGGAGCCTCGGCGTAATAGCCAAGCACGTCGGTGTCATCGCCCTGCGCGGCGGCAATGCGCTGGCGTTCCTCAATGTCTTCGAGCGTTCGGAGTAGATCGCGATAAGAAGCGGCTTGTTCGTAGAGTTCGCTTTCGGCAGCGACGGACATGCGCTCTTCGATACTTTTAATGAGATCGGCACGGCGTCCTTCAAGGAAAAGCCGGGCATCGCGCGCGGCTTCGGCGTAGCGATCAACAGTGCTCAGTCCAGCGACGCAGGGGCCGAGGCAGCGCTTGATGTGATATTGCAGACAGGGCCGAGGATGATCCTTGCTGAGATCGACAAAGCAGGAAGGGACCAGGAAGCGCTTGTGGATGAAGTGCAAGATGCGGCGAGCGAGGCTGGGTGGGAAATAAGGGCCAAAATAGAGAGCGCCGTCTTTTTTTACGCGACGAGTGAAGTAGACACGAGGAAATTTGTCTTGAATGGTAAGTTTGATGTAGGGATAGGTTTTGTCGTCGCGGAGGAGGACATTGAACTTGGGGCGGTATTGCTTGATGAGATTGTGCTCGAGGGCCAGGGCTTCGCGTTCGTTGCCGACGAGAATGGTTTCGAGGTCGGCAATTTCGCGAGCGAGTGAGCCGGTTTTGGCGTTGACCCAACTCGATTCGAGGAAGTAAGAGCGCACGCGACTGCGGAGGGAGGCGGCTTTGCCGACGTAGAGGACAGTGCCACCGGCGTCTTTGAAGAGATAGACGCCTGGCTTTTCGGGGAGAGCGGCGGCCTTTTCGCGTGGTTCCATAAAAGATTAGATGCGCCGAGGTTACGAAATGCGACGTTAAGGCCATTCTACGGTGAGTTGTAGAGCAAAGCGAAATGGAGTGATGTGAGTTGAAGTTGGTGCTGGCGGGGAGTTCTGTCGCACCTACGGCGCTTCACACCTGGTGAGGGATACCCACGGCTCGCGCGGTGGGCTATCTTATGTCGCGCCGCTGGTGCGGTGTGATGAGGGCACTCGCTGACTCGAGCTGAGGAAGTATAGAGTATGAACCGAAGAGCACAGCCGGGAATAGCTGTGCTACATGAGGCGAAGATGAAAAAAGTTTCGAGGCGGGAAGCATTGAAGCAGGCGGCAGTGGGTGGCGGAGCCGCGTTGGTATGGACTGGACTACCGACGATAGAGCTACTGGATGCGGCGGCGAGGAGTATGACGGGGCCGAATATTAAATTTCCGACGGTGACGCGAGACCGGCTGGCGGTGGCGACCTGGCCGTTTCGGGAGGTGATTGAGAGCCCGAAGAATGAGTATCGCGACAAGAAGCAGCCTGGGATGGATTTGAAGGATTTTGCGGCGAGCGTGAAGAAAGAGTTTGGAGTGCCTGGAGTTGAACCGCTGAGCGCGCACTTCCCTTCCACGGATGAGAAATACCTGCATGGATTCCGGGAGGCGATTGAGAAGGCCGGCGTGCATGCTGTGAACCTTCCCGCGGATAACGCGCATAGTTTTTACGACGCGGATGCGGACGCGCGGAAGCAAGCGGTGGAGTATGCCAAGAAATGGATTGACGTTGCGGTGGTGATTGGAGCGCCGAGCGTGCGGACAGCGATTGCAGGAGCCAGAAACGCGAAGCCGGATGTGAATGTGACGGCGGAACAGTTGAAACAGGTGGCGGAGTATGGAGCGAAGAAGAATGTGGTGGTGACTCTGGAAAACGACAATTTGGAAAGCGAGGATGCATTTTTTCTGGTGAAGGTGATTGAGAAATTGAATCATCCGTATCTGCGTGCGCTGCCGGATTTCTGTAATTCGATGGGGAGTGGTAGCGAGAAATTTAATTACGATGCGGTTACGGCGTTATTTCCACTGGCATATTGCATTTGCCATGTGAAGGATTCAGAGGCGGGAGACGACGGAAAAGTGATTCGAGTGGATTTGAAGAAGACGTTCGGGATATTGAAGGCGAGCGGATATCGGGGATATTGCTCGATGGAGTGGGAGGGGCAAGGGAGTTCGTATGATGGGACCAGATTTTTGATTAAAGAGAGCTTAGAGAATCTGGGGTGAGGGAGTGGTGATTGGTCAGGGTAAAGACAGCAGTTCCCTCGTTTCGCTCGGGATGGCAACATTCGATTCGGATGAGGACTTAGGGGTCGTAAACGCGCCCGACTCGGAAGGTGGCCGCTACAAAGGCTAACCCAAGAACGTGTGCCGATCTAAAGATCGGCCAGTACAAAACTTCGGGCGCTGGCATAAAAGTCGCGCTACAGGAGATCTGGCGCGATCCCTTTGCTGGTCACACAGGGGGCTATAAGTTTCATATATACTGCTTTGGGGTAATTCGCGGGGGTATTCATTCGAAAAGGGGCAAAATCCGTGAAAATCGAAGGTTTGTTTCGCCAGATATCTGCGGCGCTGCTTGCCGCTGCGCTGTTTGTGCCGGCAGGATTCGCCGATGAAGGAATGTGGACATTCGACAATCCACCGTTGAAGCTTTTGAAGGAGAAATACAATTTTACGCCTACGCAACAGTGGCTGGATCACCTGCGGCTGGCGAGCGTGCGGTTGAATGATGGGGGGTCGGGATCGTTTGTGAGCCCACACGGATTGCTGCTGACGAACCACCACGTGGCATTGGGGCAACTGCAGAAGAACTCGACGGCGGAGCACGATTACGTAAAAGATGGATTTTACGCAGCGACACCCGAGCAGGAAATGAAGTCGCAGGACCTGGAAGTGAACGTGTTGATGTCGCTGGAAGAAGTAACCGCCAGGGTGAATGCAGCGGTAAAGGGTGCGAAGAATTCGGAAGAAGAGTTCGCAAAGCGCAAAGCAGCGATCGCGGAGATCGAAAAAGAGAGTACAGATAAGACTGGGCTGCGGTCGGACGTGGTGACGCTGTATCAGGGCGGCGAATACTGGTTGTACCGCTACCAGAAGTATACGGACGTGCGGTTGGTGTTTGCGGTGGAACAGCAGACGGCGTTTTTTGGCGGCGATCCTGACAATTTTACCTATCCGAGATACGACCTGGACATGGCAATTTATCGCGTCTACGAGAATGGCCAGCCGATCGACAGCAAGGATTATCTGAAATGGAATGCCCAGGGCGCGGATGATGGCGAACTGGTATTCGTGTCGGGGCATCCGGGTTCGACGCAACGCTCGGATACCTATGCGGAATTGGCTTTTGACCGGGACAGCGTAACGCCAACGGTGATTCAGGTGCTGAAGCGCCGAATAGCGTTGCTGAAGGAATATTCCGCGCGCGGACCAGAGCAGGCGCGACAAGCGGCATCGATGATTTTCGGCCTGGAAAATGGCAGGAAAGTGTATGAAGGCCGGCTGTTGGGCTTGCAGGACAAGAACTTGATGGAGAAGAAGCGCAAAGAAGAGGAAGAGTTCAAGGCGAAGGTGGACGCGAACCCAGAATGGAAGAAGGAGTATGGGAGCGCGTGGGAAAAAGATGCGAAATCCATAGAAAAGGAAAAAACGCGGATCAAGCAACAGTTTTACCGCCAGACGGATTCGCAACTGGCGACCCTGGCAGTGAATGTGGTTACGTACGTGGCGGAGATTAAGAAGCCGGATGGCGAGCGGCTGGCAGGCTTCCACGAAGCGCAACTGGATTCGTTGAAGGTGAGACTGTTCTCTCCCGCACCGGTGTATCCGGAGATGGACATTGCGCGGATGACGAGCGCGTTGACGGCAGACCTGAAGGAACTGGGACCGGATGATGCCTGGCTGAAAGCGGTGCTGGATGCAAGGACACCGGAACAGGCCGCGAAGGAACTGGTTGGCGGCACGAAAGTGGGCGACCCTGCATTCCGGAAATCCTTGGTGGATGGAGGGCAGGCGGCGGTGGATGCGTCGACGGACCCGATGATTGTGATGGCGCGGAGAATTGATCCGATCCGACGCGAGCAGATCAAGTGGTTTGAAGATAATGTGCAGAGCGTGCAGCAGCAGTCTGGAGAACAGTTGGGCAAGGCGCGATTTGCGGTATATGGCAAATCGACCTATCCGGATGCAACGTTCACCCTTCGACTTTCGTACGGCCAGGTGAAGGGCTACCCAATGAATGGAACGATTGCGCCGCCGAAGACGACGCTGTTCGGGTTGTATGACCGGGCTGCCAGTTTCAATTACCAGTCGCCATTTGATTTGCCAAAGCGGTATATCGATGGGCGAGACAAACTGGATTTGACCACGCCGATTAATTTCGTGACGACCAATGACATCATTGGAGGAAATTCAGGGTCGCCAGTGGTGAATAAGAATGGCGATATCGTGGGGCTGATTTTCGACGGCAACATTGAATCGCTGGTCGGCGACTTTGTGTACGACGGCACATCGAACCGCGCGGTGGCGGTGCACACCGGAGGAATGACGGAAGCGATGAGCAAGCTATATGGTGCGCAAAAGCTGGTCGATGAATTGATGCTGAAATAAGGTAGGCAACTTCTCTGGATTGTGGCGAATCGCAAGAGGAGGAGAATTCGTAAGGTGAAACGAAACAGGCAAATGTGGCTGGGGGCGATGCTATGCGTTCTTGCATTAGGCGCGGGCGCAGGAATCGGTGTGGCACAAGATCCCCCGGCCGCAGATCCTCCCGCTACCAAAAAGCCAGATCAGGCAAAACCAAAACCGAATACGGATTCGGCCATTGAATCGGCGCCCGACCAGCCAAAATGGGATCCGCTACGTGCGGAGAAGGACATGGAAGTCGGGAAATATTATATGAAGAAGGGCGATATCGATGCGGCGATCGATCGGTTTGAAGATGCGACAGAAGCAAAGCCGGGGTATGCAATTCCCTTTTTGTATTTGGGCGAGGCGTATGAGAAGAAAGGCAGTAAGAAGAAGGCAGTGAAGGCGTACCAGAGGTATGTGGATTTGTATCCACATGCGGAAGACGGGGACAAGATACGGAAAAAGATTGATAAGTTGCACGCGGAGATTGACAAGGGGAAGAGTGGGCGAGAGTAGCGGGAAGGAAGTTTTAAATGATTCGTTTTAAGTGATTAGTTCTAAGTTTTGAGTAACGAAAGAGTTAGGTGATCGGGAGTTGAGATCCTTCGCTTTGCTCAGGATGACGGGGTATGCGGGCGGCGAGTTCGAATGCAAAGAAAAGCAAGAACAATCCCCATCCTCAAAAGGCGAGAGTGGGGCACCCGAAGAAAAAGCTGAGGAAAATAACTCTGGCCGGGCTAGAGCCGGGCACCTGCACAAACGCTTCGGTCAGCGGGCGAGGCGGTCCAGGAATTTGCGGGCTGGGGCGAATTGGTGGAATAGTTTTTCTTCGACGCGGAATTGCGGGGAGTGGGAGATAAGGCTGCAACCGGAGCGGCGCGTGGGATGCTTAACGTGCAGCATTTCGTGGTACAGAACGTACTCGACGACAAATTGCGGGACTTCAGGGCGGTCCATGCGGCGATTGAGAAGGATTTGATTGGGGCCGGGATCGTAACAGCCGAATTGGCGGCGCCAGCCGCGGGTACTCCAACCGATGTTGGGGCGATCAAGTAAGCCCGCAAAATACTTCCCATTGAGTTGGTCGAAGAGCGTGGCGAGATCGTGGTGCTTGCCCTGGGGATCGGTGTGTTTGGGGCGGACACGGGTGCGACGCATGGTGCTGATGCGATTGCGGGTACGATCGCAACGAGCGTAGTCGAGATAAGGCTTCACGAGAGCGCGTGGAGTGCGGCGGCGGTACACACGGGCAAGCAGGAGAGCGGCGGCACCTTCCAAAACGTCGAGAGGTGCGCGAAAAAGTAAATCGGAAAAACGAACATAGAAGGAATCGCCGCGGCGGCGAATGGTGAGGACTAAGCTGCTATAAGGATAAAACTCCACATGAAAATGAGGGGGACGTTCTTCGCAACCGATTCGCGTAAACATACGCTGAAAGAGCGCTTCCCCGCCGGGAACGCGAGAGTTGATACGGGACCGAGTGGTCAATTCTTGCGCCTCACAGGTGGTGGAGCGGCTTTCTTCTTGGCTTTTTCAGCTTCGTTCAAGGCGTCTTGGGTCCCTTCGATGGCATCGTCGAGATTTTCCTTGTAGAGCTCGAGTTCGGGGCCTTCAGCGCGATATTTCTGCAGGACAGGCAGAAACTCCTTGGCGCGCGTGGCCATGAGATCGATACCCTGTCGAATACTGTCTTGCTTCTCGAGACCGACTTGAATGATGTCGGCGGCATCGTCGACGCATCCAATATACGAATTCATGAGGAAATTGAGCATCTCGGTGTGCTTATTCGGTGAAGGGTGCTCGAGTTCGTATTGAAATTTTTTGAGGCGATCATCGGCAAAGGAAAGAAAAAGCTGGATGCGTTCATTGGGCGTTTCCGCGTCGCGGATTTTATCGGCCTCGATGGTGGAGAGATAGTCTTTTTCAGGGCGTTGCGCGCGGAGAAGCGATGCAGCGGCGAAAGTCAGGCCGAGCAAAAACATAAGGCGAAACGAGAGACTAGAGAGGTTCATAGGATTCCTCCCGTGGAGGACGGCGGGGCTGTTTTCCGGCGGTTTGGTGTGGGTGGGGAAGAGCAGATGGATTAATTCGTCATCGATCTGAACGAGGTCGCCCCGGACAATTTCGATCGGAGGGCGGACTTCTGCGGGAACGATGATCAAAAGATCCTCCACTTCACGAATACCGCGACGGGTTTGCAGTTCGAGATGGCGATACCCTTCCGGATGCTTCTCAGCGTTGGGTTCCTGTTTCTTTAGAAGGTCGAAGGCAGTGCGCACGTTGTCTCGAAATTTCTCGCAGATGAAACCGATATCATTGAAGTTGCCGGCTTGCTGGGCGCTGCTAGCGGCGGCAAACTGCGCCTGACCCAATTTTTCAAGGAGCTTGACCTTCGAGGTAGCGTGGTTTTCACGGTCGAAGTGGGTCTGCAGTTCGACGACCTTGTCCGCAGTGACGACGTTTAATTCGACGCCGACCGAAAGAGCAAGCGGCAGAAAACAGAGAACGAAGGTAGTCAAATAGCGAACACTGTGCTGGTTACTTCTTGTTGAGCATTCGTTCGAGAACATGGATCCGTTGGTTCGCCTGCCAAACCTGATCAGGATTGCGATTTTGATCAAGTTCGAGAAATTTGCGATAAGCGTCGATGGCGGGGCGAGCTTGCATCAGTTTATCGTAACAGAGGGCGCGAATGAACCACGCACCTGCGTTGAGAGTTTCGAGTTTTTCGGCAGCGTCGAGAGCGGCGAGAGCGGTGGGGTAATTGCCGGCAAGGTAGAAAGTGGAAACCAGATCGCGCCAATAGGTAGTGTTCTTGCTATCGAACTGGATGGCAAGCTTCAGCTCTTTTTCGGCGTTGGGAAAATCGCGAATTCCCATGTAGAGGCGGCCGAGCCCGCCGTGCAGTTGCGGGTCCTGGGGGCGGAGAACCAGAGCTTTCTGGAGCGACGTGATGGCGTCCTGATTATTTTTCTGAGCGACCTGGAGATCGGCGCGGAGTTTGAGGGTGTCGGCGGTGGGAGGATTGGCGTCGGGAGATTTGTTGATTTCGGTGAGAGCGGCTTCATATTGCTTCTGGTCGATCAGGAAATGGATTAGTTGGGTACGAGCGTCGTTGTCGCCGGAGTTGATCGAGAGATATTGCTGGAAGGCTTCGGCGGCTTCGGGCTTCTGCAGAACGGCAAGGCTTTGTGCGAGACCTAGTGAAGCTTTTAGGTTTTTTGGATCGAGTTGCAGGGCGTGGCGGAATTTTACCTCCGCATCGGCAGGCTTTTGATGACCCAGAAAATACCAGCCTAGATAATTTACAGAGGGAAGATCGTTGGGCTCAAGGCTGAGGACTTTCTGGAACTCCTCGGCGGCGGCGGAGTCTTCGCCAGAGCGGTCGAGAGCTACGGCGAGCAAATAGCGCGAATGATTTTGCGCGGGTTGAAGGTCAACCGCTTTGCGGAGAGGAGAGACAGCGGCTTTGGGATCGGAATCGAGAAGGAGCGTGCCGAGATTCAGGTAGGCCTCGTAGAATTTGGGATCGAGCTCGATGGCGCGCTCGTATTCGGTACGGGCTTCGGCGGGGCGCTTGAGACTGGTGTAGGCGAAGGCGAGTTGGAAGTGAGCGTAGGCCAGGTCCGGCTTTTCGGCGATGAATTTTTGGAGCGGCGGGATGGCGGCTTCGAAATCGTTTTTGTCGATGGCGGATTGGGCCTCGTCGAGAAGGTCGTTGAGGGGATTGCGGATTTGCTTGGGTTTGGAAGTTTGTTGCGGGGGAGATTGAAGTAAACAGGAAAAATCCCCACCCTCAAAAGGCGAGAGTGGGGCACCCGAACAATTCGATACAGCAAGTGAGATTACACAAAGAGTGGATGAAGCTGAATGCACGAATTCGCTCTGCGGAGAGCAAGGGTCAGTGACCGTTCCCAGACTTTTCTTGAGGTGCTGAAGATTTGGATGCGCCGTTGGAGGAGGGCTTTGCCTTGCCATTTCCGTTGGCCAGGACGCGAGCTAGGTAACGACCGGTGTGGGATTGCGCGTTACGAGCGACTTGTTCAGGAGTACCCGTGGCGATAATTTTGCCACCCTGGTCGCCGCCTTCGGGGCCGAGGTCGATGAGCCAGTCGGCGGATTTGATGACGTCGAGATTGTGCTCGATGACGAGGAGCGAAGCGCCGGATTCGAGGAGCTTGCGGAAAGCGGCGAGGAGTTTGGCGATGTCGTCGAAGTGGAGGCCGGTGGTGGGCTCGTCGAGAATGTAAAGAATTCCCTTGTTTTCGGTGCGGGTGAGGTGCGAAGCGAGTTTGAGACGCTGCGCTTCGCCGCCGGAGAGCGTGGTGGCGGATTGGCCGAGACGAAGATAGCCGAGACCGATTTCGTTGAGGACGCGAAGCTTGGAAACGACTTTGGGAAGATTGACGAAGAAGGCCAGGGCTTCGCGCACGGTCATATCGAGTACGTCGTGAATATTTTTGCCGTGATAGCGAACTTCGAGAACGCTGCTCTTGAAGCGCTTGCCGCGACATTCTTCGCAGATGAGTTCGACATCGGCAAGGAACTGCATTTCGACAGTGACCGTGCCATCGCCCTGGCAAGTTTCGCAGCGTCCTCCGGGAACGTTGAAAGAAAAATGACCGGCGGCGTAGCCACGGCGCTTGGCATCAGGCGTGTCGGCGAAAACTTCGCGGATGGCGTCGAAGGCTTTGAGATAGGTGGCGGGATTCGAGCGCGGAGTGCGGCCGATTGGCGATTGATCGACGATGACGAGATCCTGGATTTCGGCATCACCTTCGAGGCGCTCGCAGAATTCCTTGTAGCTGGCGCCGCTTCGCTTGGCCTGTAGGGCGTGATAGAGAACGTTGTGAACGAGAGTGGATTTGCCGGAACCGCTGACACCGGTGATGACGGTGAGCGTGCCTAGCGGGAGCATCAAATCGACATTTTGAAGATTGTGAAGTGTCGCGCCGTTGAGGCGGAGGAATTTTCCGTTGGGCTTGTGACGCGTGGAAGGAACAGGAATCTTCAATTCGCCGCTGAGATAGCGGCCGGTGATGGACTTGGGATCTTTGAGAATTTCGGGGTAAGAGCCCGCGAAAAGAAGTTTGCCACCGAGTTCACCAGCGCCCGGACCGAGATCGATGATGCGGTCGGCGGCCTGAATGGTGTCGGGATCGTGTTCGACGACGAGGACGGTGTTGCCGAGATCGCGCAGGGATTTGAGGATGTCGATCAGACGCTGAGTGTCGCGCGGGTGGAGGCCGATGGAAGGCTCGTCGAGTACGTAGAGCGCGCCGACGAAATGAGAGCCGAGCGAGGTGGCGAGTTGGATGCGCTGTGATTCGCCGCCGGAAAGCGTGGAGGTGAGGCGATCGAGAGTGAGATAGTCGAGGCCGACTTCGTCGAGAAATTGCAGGCGCGTGCGAACCTCTTCGAGAATTTTATCGGCGACTTTGGCCTGCGCGGGAGTGAGTTGCAGCTGACCAAAATAGGTTCGGGCATTCTTTACGGTGAGCTTGCAGAGATCGGTGATGTTCTGCCCGGTGATGCGGACAGCGCGGGCTTCGGGGCGGAGACGAGTGCCAGTGCAATCGGGGCAGGTGGCGTAACCACGATAACGGCTGAGGAAAACACGGATGTGGAGTTTGTATTTTTTGCGTTCGAGATAGTTGAAGAAACCTTTTACACCTTCAAAATCATTTTCCGGATCGCCTTCGAGAACGAGGCCGCGTTGTTCGGCGGTGAGATGACGCCAGGGCACGTCTGTGGGGATGCCGCGGCTCTTGGCCCATTTGCGGACGTCTTGAGAGAGAACGCGATAGCGCGGCTTGGTCCAAGGTTCGATGGCGCCATCGTCGAGAGATTTGCTGTGATCGGGAACGACGAGATTGAGATCGAAATCGATGGTGTTGCCGAAGCCCTGGCAGCGCGGGCACGCGCCGTAGGGATTGTTGAAGGAAAAAAGGCGCGGCTCGGGCTCCTGATAGAGAGTGCCGTCGTTCTTGCACTCGAAGCGCTCGTTGAAGGTGATGCGCTCGGCAGGATTGCCGGAGTTGTCGGCGACAAATTCGAGAATGGCTTCGCCGCCGCCTTCGCGATAGCAGATTTCGATGGAGTCGACGAGACGCGAGCGGGATTCGGGATTTACGGCAAGACGATCGACGAGGACGAAGACGGGCTTGCGCGAAATTCACGTCGAGCAAAGTTTCAGGGGAAGAAAATTCGTGGATGCGGCCGTCCTGATAGAGGCGATTGAAGCCACGCTTCTGCAATTCGACCAGGGTCTGGCGCAAAGTGTCCGCTGGGGGAGCAGTGGTGGCGGCTTTCTTACGTGAAGCGCGCTTCCCTGCTGCCGCAGGGACTTCCGGAGTGGCAACGTGAAGACTGTAGAGAACGTAGAAGCGGCGGCCAGGCGCGAGCGTGAGAATTTTGTTGGCGATTTCGTCTGGGGAATCGCGTTTTACTTCGGCGCCGCACTTGATGCAGAAGGTTTGGCCGCAGCGGGCGAAAAGCAGGCGCAGGTAATCGTAAATTTCGGTGGCAGTAGCTACGGTTGAACGCGGATTGCGGGTGGAATTTTTCTGGCGGATGGCGACGGCTGGGGCGATGCCGGAAATTTCGTCGACATCGGGCTTTTCCATGCGCTCGAGGAACTGGCGGGCGTAGGCGGAGAGGGATTCGACGTAGCGGCGCTGGCCTTCGGCATAGACGGTGTCGAAGGCGAGAGAGGATTTGCCCGAGCCACTGACGCCGGTGACAACGGTGATGGCGTTGTGAGGAATATCGACGGAAACATTTTTGAGATTGTGGACACGAGCGCGGACGACGCGGAGGAATTCCTGCTCGATGATGGGGAGAATGGTTTCAGTCGTAGCCAAAGGTAAGCTCAGACAGCGGGCTACAGAGCACACTGCCTAAACTTCAAATTATACGTGGAGAGGAGAAGGTGGGCAAATCGGTGTGGGGAACGGAGCAGTTGAACTTCGCAATTTGCGAGGTCGAGAAGAATTCCAGGCCACGGACGGCCTAGAGAGTAGCGCCCGTAAGTTCCTGACGCATTTTCGAAGCCCAAGTTCTGATTCATCAATGGTTTCGAGGCACTGACATATACCTGTTATTTACGGGACAGCACACTACAAAGACCATACCTGCCAACCGCAGGCACACGTGATTGATAGGAATGCCTCTTAGTCTAAACCCGTATCCTTAAAAACGAAGGGTGCGGCACCCCGTTGCGGGGACTCAGGGTTCTTTGGTGGGGCGGTTGTGGTGGTGGGGATTGTGTTTGTGGCGCTCCCTGTTGCTGCTGCTTTTTCTTGGCGGCTTGTTCGGCTTCTTCAAAGGCCTTGCGAAATTCCTGTACGGCGACAACGTCGGGAGGACGAAGAGCGTTCTTGCCGACGTATGTCCAAACGGGCGGAATTGTCGAGAGGATGCTCGGTTCTGCCAAGATAGACTTTGAATGTGTCTTCCACATTGCCAACTCCCATTCCGGTGTGCGCGCGTTGATCCTGCTGGGTGGGGTCGGGATTTTGTGTCAGGTCTGGCGGGCGGCCCTGCGAACCGCCTATTTTAATTTGGCTGTCGGTTGTTTCGACGGAGACCGGGCGACTATCGACGGGGCCGCCACTTATTGTAGGTGTCACCAACTTTCCGGCTCCCTTTCTGACTGCCACGATGATGTCGGCGGTGCTTGCGTCCGGAGCGAACTGAAAGCGCCGCCACTTCAGTAAAGCTTTCTCAACCTCTTCGAGGGCTTTCAGATTTATCTGCGGATCCGTGAGCGGCTCACGGGCGTCGGGTAGGATGACGACTAAGAACACTTTGGGCTCTGAGAATCGCTCCGGGAAAATTGGTTTTTCTTTTTTCTTGGCGAACAGCTGGAACCAAGGTGACGAGGAAAGCGGCGGCCAAGAGAAAGAAGGTGCGACGTTTCACGGCGATCTCCTTGGTGGGTTAATCGCTGCAATCGAGGGCTAAATTGAAGGTTACTCCTGAAGCAGGCTCTTTGGCGAACGACGCTTAATTCGGCTGCGGGAGTCTACGGATCGTGTCACCGACGCGGATAAGGCCCGGTCGAACAACGTTCGCGTATAGGCCAGCTTGTCGTTGGTGAGACTGTGCAACTGTTTTCAAGACACGTGGATCCTGCTGCAGGGTTTCGAGATTGAGATTGATCATCATGCAGCGAGTATCGCGTTGAGTAACTCCCGTGAGGACCTGACTACCGATCTGGAATAGGCAATCGATCCAATTTTCTTCATCGAAGGCATTGCCGCTGGCAGGTTCGATGTAAATGTTGGCGCGGAATTGACGATAGTCAACGATGACGCCAGATTCGGCAGAGAGTGCGCTAACGCTTCGGAGGTTGAACAGAGAGAGGTGCTGGCAGTCGAAAATACCCCTGGAGCTTTTGAGCAAGAAGACGGGATGGCCGTATTGATTGGCCAATTTGGTGCAGAGTTCGGGAGACTCAGGGGCGTGGGATAAACCTTCAGGAGTACGGATCTGGATGGGCGGCTCTGGTTGAGAAGGTGTGGGAAGAGTAGAGAAAACGGGACTGTAGTGGAGCAAACGGGAAACTTCGCGAGCAGTGAGCCAGGGAAAACTGTTTGTGGCGGCCTGATCGCCACGAGTGAAGGCAAAAACGCGATCACCCAAGATGCCATCGAGCCCGACGTGAGCTTCTTGAAGAGGGATTCCGGCCATGGACTTGATGGGATAGATGTAGAGATGCGTGATAGAAGCGATCACATCGGACATGGAAGATCCTTTGGTTGGGATGAGAAACAGGGTAGCAGAGAATACTGGGTTGTGAAAACAAGTGGAATAAGCAGGGCCGAAGGCGCATACCGGTGGCACAATTTTCGATAGAAATATGATCGAATTGGCGGCCCGACTCGGAAGGCGTGCCCTACAATGATAGGTAGTCGGCTTAAAGCCGCCGCTACATGCCTACATAAAGGAAGATCATTCTTGTTCTAGTTTGATCTGGCCTATACCGCCCTCTACGGTGAGGTGAATTGTGTTGGGAGACTTACCGTAGGCGGCGTTGATGTATCTGCCGTTTTCTTCTTTGAGCCCATGGGTGTCGATAGAGCCCAGGCCACCGTGAACGGTGGCGATCACGCCAATGTTGCGCGGCAGGCGGATGACGGCTTGACCCACTCCACCTTGAATGGTGGCCTGCAAATCTTTGGCGCGTTCGCCAGTTAGATCAACATTGGCCTGGCCGGCGCCGATGTTGAGTTCGAGACGGGTAAGGTCGACCTTGTCGAGATGGAATTCACCGCGGCCGGCGCCGACATCGACTTTTAGTTCGAGAGGAGTGGAAGGATCGACGCGGAGATTCCAGGTGTTATCGGATTTACCGACTCCAACGAACTGGTCATGGCCCTCCTGAGTGATTTTCAGGTAACCGACAGTGTCGGTGACGGAATAATCGATTTGAGGCATAGGCCAGGAACCGTCTTGAAAGAATTCAGCGGTGAGTAGATGATCGCTGCCACCTTGAAAGATGAGTTCACCGGCGGGCATTTCGATATTGAAGCGAACGGCCTTGGCGGCGCCGCGATCGACAGTCTTGGATTCATGAGACGAGCCGGATGCGTGACGGAAGGAACGCGGAGAAAAGGAGTGGTCGCGATAAATTAGAATGGCCAGCAAGCCGAGAAATACGATGGTGCCTAGAGTGGAACCGATGGGGAACGGGCGCGATTCATCGGAACTGGAGTGCCAGCGGGTGCGGTCCCAAACCATTCCCGCGCCAATGCAAATGAACAACAGCGGCCAGTACTTGCCGAGGACTCCCCAAGGATAAAAATGAGGAAGTTCGCGCCACAGAAGCATCAAAACGCCGAAGCCAACGAGCAAGAGCGGGAAAACGACGGAAGTGCTGGCAACACGATTACGAGGTTCGGGCATGGCGGACCCCTCCACACTGTTGATACGCAAAAAAAGAGAAAAAGTTCCACAGGAGCATGGTGTGGAGTTATGTTAGGCCGGGGACGAAGAAGCGTCAATTCATGCGATGGAGTTTGAACGCAAAGTGGGGTGGAGAGTATTGCACGATGCAATTTGAGCGCGTGATCTGGGTGGTGCTCGACAGCGTGGGAATCGGAGAGTTGCCCGATGCGGCGGAGTATGGCGATACGGGGCGCAACACCTTGGGACACATCGCGGAGTCTGGTGCGCTGCGAATACCCACGCTGGTGGAGATGGGGATCGCGAACATTGCGCCCCTGGCACATTTGGAGCCGGTGAAGGCACCGTGCGCTTCTTATGGAAAAGGCGCGACGCACTCGCCAGGGAAAGATACAACAACGGGACATTGGGAAATGGCGGGGATCTGGCTGCCACAGGCGTTTCCTGTGTATCCGCAAGGATTTCCGGCGGAAGTGATTGACGAATTTGAACGACGAATCGGGCGGAAGATTCTGGGGAATAAGCCGGCCTCGGGAACGGAAATATTGAAGGAATTGGGAGAGGAGCACGTTCGGACTGGGAAGCCGATTGTGTATACGTCGGGCGACAGCGTATTTCAGATTGCGGCGCATGAGGATGTGATTCCGGTCGGCGAATTGTACAAGATGTGCGAGATCGCGCGGGCGCTGCTGAGCGGGAAGCACAAAGTGGGGCGCGTGATTGCGCGGCCGTTTACGGGGAGCGCGGAGAATTTTGTACGGACCCCGCGACGACATGATTATGCAGTTGAACCGCCGAAGCCGATGTTGCTGGATGTGCTAAAAGAATTGGGCGTTCCAGTGCTGGGGATTGGAAAAATTCATGACATTTATAACGGGAGCGGAGTGGATGAGTATGTCACAACGAACTCGAATGCAGATGGAATGGTGAAGATTGCTGATGCCACACGAGAACGGCAAGGCGGATTGATCTTCTCCAACTTGGTGGATTTCGACATGCTTTACGGACATCGGAAAGATGTCGAGGGATTCGCGAAGTGTCTGGAGGAATTCGACGAATGGTTGCGCGCTTATTTGAAGCTGCTGAGTGAGAGAGATTTGTTGATCATCACGGCGGATCATGGGTGCGATCCGGATCCGCGTTGGGCGACGACAGATCATTCGCGGGAGTATGTGCCGATACTGGCCTATGCGCCCGGTGCGAGGCGGGGGAAGGACTTGGGTGTGAGGAAGACGTTGGCGGACATGGGGCAGACCGTGGCGGAGAATTTTGGGGGGAAGATAGTGCGTGGGGAGAGTTTCTTGGGGTTGGTTTAGGAAGAGAAAGTATTATCACAGAGTCCGCAGTGGTCCACAGAGGTCACGGAGAAACCATCGCAAACGTTACGTGTGACGACGGGATAGGATTGGGGGACCGCCTCGGAAGGCGGTCCCTACGAGAGCAAAGTTATTTGCCGGTGGCGGAAGCGGTTTTGGCTGTGGGGGCGTAGTAGCCGTTACGGGTGCGGGCGACTAGCTTGCCTTTGCCGCGCGGGGGGATGACATCGACGCGAACGGTGCGGAAGCTGCCGTCGCGAGCTGCGTTCGAAGGATAGTAGCCAAGAGTGTATTGGTGGCGAATATCGTGGGCTACCTGCTCGCAAATGCTGTGAACGTCTGCGACGTTTTCAGGGAAATAGGCGACACCGCCGGAGGCGAGAGCGATTTCGGTAAGAGCCTTCTTGGCGTTCTTGGCGCTGCGCTTACTTTCCTGGCTTAGCAAACCTATGGTGTAGATAACGGTATCGGTCTTCTGAATTTCGCGAATGGTCTTTTCGAGAGTGCTGCGGCTGGTATTGTCTTCACCGTCGGTAACGACCAGCAAGACTTTCTTTTCCTTCTTCCCTTTTTTGAGGTGATCGAGAGAACCAATGAGCGCGTCGTAGAGGGCGGTGCTGCCACGAGCATCGATGCGTTCGAGTGCTTCCTTAAGTTCGGGGATGCTGCTGCTGAAATCCTTATCGAGGTCGAGGTAAAAATCATCATTGAAATTGACGACAAAGGCTTCGTCCTGCGGATTGCTGTTCTGAACGAGAGTGATAGCGGCTTCGTTGACGCGGGGACGCTTGTCGCGCATGGAGCCGCTATTGTCGATGACCAACCCCATGGAGACAGGAATATCTTCGCGCTTGAAAACGGAAAGCTTCTGTTCGGCTTTGTCTTCGTAGACGCGGAAATTGTCCTGGGTGAGACCCTCGACGAATTTTCCGCGATCGTCAAGGACGGTGGTGTGGAGGACGACGAGGTTGACGTCGACCTGAATCTTGCTGCCCGATTGCGGTTTGCCTGCCTCCGGACTAGTGGGAGGAGGGGGAGGGGGGGTGTTAACGGGAATCTGGGCGTAAGCAGAGAACGCAGAGAGCAAAAGTACGGCAAGCACGCACAAAGCGGAGAGGCTCAGGAAATGGCGAGAAGCGTGGCGATCAGTGGGCGGGGGCGTAGTACCCGGTCTTTGAATACGCGGTGAGCGGAGGAAGGCCCTTAGGAGCGCGGAGCTTGACCTTGATCTTGCGCCAGCGCGCGTCGTGAGCGTGATTGCTTGGTTTGTATCCGAGGACATATTGGTTACGCAGCTCCATGCCGATTTTGGATGCAACGTCCGGCAGATCATTTAGATGCTCAACCGCGAAGACTCGCCCTCCGGTTAATTCTGTAATATCTGCTAATAAAGTAGGGCCGTTGAGTTCTTCGGTGGTGCGATTGCGATAACCAAGCGGGTCATAGAGGCCAATGGCATAGAGCTGCGTATCGGCTTCCTTCACGAGTCGCTTGATATCGTTCTCGTTGTACCGACTATGATTATCACCTCCATCCGAAAGGATGAGCAAGGCACGTTTGGCGTTATGTGCACCCCTCATCTGACTGAGACCTAAGTAGATAGCGTCCAAAAGGGCAGTCCTGCCCTTGGGGGCAGTCAGCATCATGCGGCTCTGCAGGTCTTCGACGCTGTTGGTGAAGGCGCTGGTGAGTTCGGCGCGCTCGTTGAAACTGACCAGGAAAAACTCATCCTGAGGGTTGGCGGTCTTGAAGAATTGCAGAGCGGCTTCGCGAGCCTTGTCGATCTTGTTGGACATGCTGCCACTGAAATCAAAAATCACACCGATGGAGATGGGGACGTCTTCGGAGGAGAAGGTGACGATTTCCTGCTCGGTGTTGTCTTCATAAACGCGGAAATTGTCTTGATCGAGGCCGGTGACCAGACGGTTGAAGGGGTCGGTGACCGTGACATTGACCAAGGCGAGATCGACGTCGGTGCGAATCACTTTTCCAGGAACGATTTTGACCGCGGGGGTGTCACGCTTGGCGTCAAGGAGCTTAGGAGGTGGGGCTGTATTACTGGTAGGGAGGGCATCGTTTTGAACTTCTTGAGCGATAGAGGGAAGAGCGAGGCACAACAAGATAGAACAAGCGAGCAGGCGGGACAACGCAAGGAGAGAAAACCTGGAACCTGACACGATCTCTGACCTAGGGCCTATCACGGCTCCCCCATTCTTCCGGATATCCGGAAGGGCCGCGCGGAGATTTCATAATATCACCGGTTATCGGGAAGGCAAGCCCCCCTATGGGAATTTACATCGAATTTACACGGAAAACTGCAGCACGCTGCCGAGTGGAAAAGCGTGTGCTAGTATCCGTTGAAGAACAGGAGTTAATTAAGAAGAAAAGGAGCAGGTGTGAGCGACCCTCAGGTAGTTATCGTGATTCCCTCGCGATATGGATCGACGCGACTTCCGGGAAAGCCGCTGGTTTCGATTGCGGGGAAACCGATGGTGCAGCATGTGTACGAGAGGGCGAAACGTGCGCAGACGGCGCACCGGGTGATCGTGGCGACGGATGACCAGCGGATCATCGATGCAGTGAAGGGATTTGGGGGCGAGGCACGGATGACCCGGACGGATCACCGGACGGGTACCGAGCGGATTGCGGAAGTAGCCGCGCATGAACCAGGTGATGTATTTGTGAATGTGCAGGGAGACGAACCGCTGATCGATCCAGTGGCAATCGATACGGCAGTAGCAGCATTGCTGGAAGAACCGGAAGCGCAGATTGCAACGGTGGCGACGCCGATTCGACATGCCGGGGACATCATGGACCCGAACGTGGTGAAGACGGTGCTGGATTTTGACTCGAATGGACTCTATTTTTCGCGTGCGCCAATTCCATGGGTGAGAGACACGCAACAGAAGATTCACGTGAAGTACTGGAAACATTTGGGGCTTGTATGTATTTCAACGTGACGCGTTGCTGGAGTACCCGACGTTGCCGCAAGGAGAGTTGGAAAAGATTGAACAGTTGGAGCAACTGCGCTGGCTGGAAAATGGATGGAAGATTCGGGTGGCGGAAGTGGAGCACGACGGGGTGAGCGTGGACGTGCCGGAAGATGTGGCGAGAGTGGAGAAGTTGCTGGGCTGAGAGGCAGAGTGAACCGAGAGTTTGTGCAGGCCCATTGGTTGAGATTCTTCGCGTTGCTCCGAACGACGTGAATTGTTTTTTTTGAGATGAATCAATAAGGATTGGCCGCGGCAACTGAGCGCCGCCACAGAGGACCGTTCCTACAAGGACAGACTAAAGAAACACCGCCACCCTCATAATTCGAGGGTGGGGCACCCTTAAACTGAGTAGTGAGCAGTGGCTATTGCGATTGTTGTGTGGTGATACCCGCGGTGACTCTGGTGGAGTCGGTAACCAGCAAGTAGGTGGTGGTGGGGCTCACAACGTAGGCCACGAAATTGTAGGTGACCGACGGCGAGTTATGGTTCAGCACCTGGAATTTATTGTCGTTGGTGCCGTCATCTTGGATGGTGAAGGACCCAGAGATGGAAGTATTGGGAAAGAACTGCTTACCGCTGAGACCGAGTTCTGTGTAGTCCATCACACCCGACGCATTGTTGCTAGAAGTGTTGGCCAGGGCGTATTGACCGACAAAATCTTCTTCGAAGGGAATGGCGTTTTGTGAGCCAAGCTGCACGCCACTCCAATTAAAGGCGTAGTTGCCGGCAATATTCGCATTCGTGAAGGGTGAACCGGACTGCGCCTGCATGGAACCGTCGGCGACGATCCCGTTGCTAATGTCTTGCAGGACGGCCTGCGAAGGAGAGATTAAATAGAAAACGTAAGAGTATTTTCCTCCGCCGGAGTCGGTGAAGGTAAATGTGCCGCGGCCCGAGCCGGCATTGGCCGTATCAATGGAATACGTGGCGGCCGAGATGTTGGAACCTTGAGAAATGTGCCGCGTGGAACCGTCGTTATTTTCGTCGAAGGAGATGGCCGCAATGCCGCCATTCCCGTCGGTGGTGAAACGTGCAACCCTAGCATCGGCAGATTGCGAGCCAAGGATAGAGGCTCCGCCCACAAGGTAAACGAAGCTGCCGGTGAAACCGGAGTTTTGGGTGGGTATGGAACTTGATTGGAGAATTGCGTCGCCAAGGGTAGCGGCGGCATTGTCTTCTTCGATTAACTTCAGGCGATTGTGGCTGACGATGTAGAAGGCGAAGTCACGTCCGGCAAAAGAAAGTGTGCCGCGACCAAACGAGCCGTTGTTGCCGGATGTATCCAATTGATAGGTGCTGGGCTGCACGGCAAGTGCGCCGGAAGGGGCGCTGGCGTTGCCATCATTTTCGTCGATGGTGCCGCCGGTGAGATTGCCGTTGCCATCCAAGTGGATCTGCCCGACGGTCGAGAATGGAAGAACATTCTGAGCGAAGGAAAGCCCGGATAGATCGAAGACATAGTTGCCGTTAAGGGCGGTGGCAGCGAAATCGGAGGTAGTCTGGATCGCGAAAGTACCGCTGCTGGTGGCCTGCAAGTCCGTCTGTATCATCACACCTTGGGTTGTGGAATTTAAAACAATGTTCAGTTGAAGTCCACCTCCCGTAGCGGCATTCAGAACAAGTAGGCCACGGCCGTTGGCCTGGATGGTATAGGTGCCACTTGCAAAAGATACGAGAGACCCTCCGGAACTGGAATCGATAACGTCTTCGAGACCTGCGGTGATGGCGCCGTTACCATCGGCGATAAAGCTTCCGGCGCGAGCAAGGTAGCCACCGTTAAGATCGACGCCGCTCATGGAAAAAGCATACTGGCCGTGCAGACTAGCGTTAGAAAAGCCGCCGGTGGGAGGCGGAGGGGTTGCGCCACCACCTCCGCCACACGCGGCCAGAGAGAGGGAACAAAGAATAACGGAGAGTAGAGAGAGACGACTCACAGTGCACTTCCCTGCTTTGCAGGAGTGGCGGAACCACGCGGTGCACTGGAGAAGATGGGAAAGCCTCTGGCGTTGCGGAGCAGCAAGGCTTGGGAACCTTTCTGAATGATGCGGGCGACGAATTGGGTTCCGCCGGAAAAGGAAATGTTTTCACCGACGATCCGCAAGGTGTCGCCCTGTTGAATAGTGAATTGATTTGCGGCGAGGAGCCGGGCATCGCCAAGGTGAATATCAAATACGCCGGACGGGGTCTGAAGCGAGACCCTTGGGCCGACTGGGGCAGTTTTCGATGCGGCAGAGCAAGAAACAACGGTGCCGACCAGAGTCACTTCCCTGTTCAGGTCATAAGCGAAAAGCGAAGACGCTGGTTGTGGCGCCTGAAGGGTTTTGTCTTGCGCAGGAAGAATAGCGGCGGAAAGTAAAATTGCGAACACGGGCAGCGGAACAAGCCACTTAGTTTTCATAGAGTAAGTTTGCCTCACGAAGACGGAAACCCGCAAAAACATTTCGGATCTCTGAGAATTGGACGTAAATGGGTGGAGGAACGTTGCGAACTCCCCCAGTCGCTACGGCATCGAGACCACGCCACGAGGAAGCAAACACGAGACGGGAAGAAAGGTCGCGGCCGTGATGTATAAAAAACTTCGATAGATGGGTCGCAAGAGTTGGCATTGACAGAGTGGAAGGTTGCGAACATAATTCTATGTACGTCAATCCTGTGGAGGTCTAAGAAGCTCAATTCCGCTAGAGCGGATGCGAGAAACCCGGATGGCGCCAAAATATATCTTTGTAACTGGCGGAGTTGTTTCCTCACTAGGTAAAGGCGTTGCTGCCTCCTCAATAGGTTGTCTCCTCGAAAGTCGCGGTTTTAAGATCACCATCCAAAAATGCGATCCGTACCTGAACGTGGATCCCGGCACGATGAGTCCGTATCAGCACGGAGAAGTGTTTGTGACCGAGGATGGGGCGGAGACGGACCTAGACCTGGGTCACTACGAACGCTTCACGCACGCGAAGCTGACCCGAGACAATAACTGGACGACCGGAAGAATCTACGAAACGATCCTTTCAAAGGAACGGCGCGGAGATTATCTCGGGAAAACGGTCCAGGTAATTCCACACGTCACGGACGAAATAAAGCGTTGTATCAAACGTGTCGCTGAGGGTGTCGACATTGTGATCGTGGAAATCGGCGGGACGGTCGGCGACATCGAGTCTTTGCCATTTCTGGAAGCGATCCGGCAGATGAGGCTGGAATTGGGCGTGGAGAACACTCTATTTGTACATGTGACTCTGGTGCCATACATCGCGGCGGCGGGTGAATTGAAAACCAAGCCGACGCAACACAGTGTGAAGGAAATGCTGGGCATTGGAATTCAACCAGACGTGCTGCTGTGTAGGAGCGATAGGCACATTTCGACGGATTTGAAGCGGAAGATCGCGCTGTTCTGCAATATGCCGGAATCTTGTGTAATTTCCATGGAAGATGTGAAGACGATCTACGAAGTTCCGGTGGAATTGGCCAAAGAAGGATTGGACACACAGATTGTGAAACGCCTGCACCTGGAGGAGCGTCCGGCAAATATGCAACCGTGGCTGGAGATGCTGCAGAGGCTGCACCATCCCAAGGGCGAAGTGCGCATCGGAATTGTTGGGAAGTACGTGCAACTGGAAGATGCGTACAAGAGTCTACGTGAAGCATTGTTGCATGGCGGGTTGGCGCACAATCACAAGACGGTCATTGAATGGATCGAATCGGAAGAAATCGATTCGCTGGAAACCGCCGAAAAGAGATTGAAGGGCTACGACGGGATACTGGTGCCGGGCGGATTTGGGAAACGCGGCATTGAGGGAATGGTGCATACCATTCAATATGCGCGCGAGAACAAAATTCCCTTCTTTGGAATTTGTCTGGGGATGCAGTGCGCGACGATTGAATACGCGCGAGACGCAGCGGGATTGAAACAGGCGGACAGCACAGAGTTTGATCCACAGACACCGCATCGCGTGATCTATAAATTGCGCGAGTTGTTGGGCGTGGATGAGATGGGCGGAACGATGCGATTGGGCGCGTGGCTCTGCAAATTGGAGCCTGGATCGTTTGCGCATAAGGCGTATGGTAAGACGGAAATCAGCGAGCGGCATCGGCACCGTTATGAATTCAATCGCGAATACGAGAAGACTTTGACAGCGGCGGGGTTGCGGATTACGGGGCGGACTCCTGACGAAAATTATGTGGAGATCGTGGAAGCGCCGGACCATCCGTGGTTCCTGGGCTGCCAATTCCACCCGGAATTCAAGTCGAAGCCGCTGGAGCCCCACCCGCTGTTCGCAGCGTTTATCGGCGCGGCACTAGAACATCGGATTCAGAAGCAGCGGCCGACGGTAACGGCCACAAGCGGCGATGTAAAACCTCCTGCGCCTGCTTTGCGCGTTACACCACACGCGACAGCTTAGTTCTTGGTAAGGCGCTCAAGATTGAGGTCTATCTCGTTGCCTTTGATTGTCCCTTCTCCGTAGAACCAAGCCGCAGTTGTGATATCTTCGATTAACAAATGAACCCACGCGAAATCTCACTCGGCTCTCTGCGCCTCGGCGCGGCAAACCCCCTGTTTCTGATTGCGGGGCCTTGCGTGATTGAGTCGGAGGGGCATGCGCGAATAATGGCGGAGCGCGTGGCGAAGATTGCGGCGGATGCGGGCATTCCATACATCTTCAAAGCTTCCTATGACAAGGCGAATCGCTCTTCGGTGAAAGCGTTTCGGGGACCGGGGCTGAGCGAAGGATTGCAGATTCTCGGGAAGATTAAAAGTGATTTAAAGTTGCCGATCCTGACGGACATTCACGATGCGGCACAAGCGGTACCTGCGGCAGAGGTTGCTGACATTCTGCAGATTCCTGCGTTTCTAGCGCGACAAACGGATTTGCTGATGGCTGCGGCGAAGACCGGGCGGATCGTAAATGTGAAGAAGGCGCAGTTTCTGTCGCCGTGGGACATGGGAAACGTGGCGGAGAAACTTACTGCTTCGGGAAACGACAAGATTATTTTGACAGAACGCGGTGCGAGTTTTGGCTACAACAACCTGGTTGTGGACATGCGTTCGTTTGCGGTACTGAAGAAATTCGGGTACCCAGTGGTGTACGACGTGACGCATTCGGTGCAGTTGCCGGGCGGTCAAGGGCCCGCCAGCGGGGGCCAGCCAGAATTTATCGAACCGTTGGCGCGCGCGGGTGTGGCGGCGGGAATCGATGGGATATTCCTGGAGACACATGACAATCCTGCAGCGGCGCTTTCGGATGGTGCGAATGCGTTGCCGCTGGGACAACTTCCGCAATTGTTGTCACGCCTGAAAGAGATTTCGTCGCTGGTGCGCGGATGGGGAAATTCATGAGTCTGGACACGGCCCGGCGGGTGCTGCGCATTGAGGCGCAGGCGCTACAGGATTTGCAGGCGCGGCTGGATGCGTCGTTCGAGCGCGCCGTGGAACTGCTTTTGTCTTGCAAGGGCCGGGTGGTGGTAACCGGCATGGGAAAGTCCGGGCTGGTGGGGCGGAAGATTTCGGCGACGCTATCGAGCACCGGGACACCTTCCTTTTTTCTTCACCCGGCGGATGCGTTGCACGGCGACCTGGGAATGCTAGCGAAAGGCGACGTGCTGCTGGCGATTACGTATGGCGGGGAGACTCAGGAAATATTGAATCTGCTGGAAACGTTGAAGCGTCTAGAAATTCCGATTGTGGCCCTGACGGGAAATAGGAAATCAACCTTGGCGGAAACGAGCGACGTGGTGCTGGATGTGAACGTGACAGAAGAGGCGTGTACGTTGAATCTGGCGCCGACAGCCAGCACAACAGTGGCGATGGCGTTGGGCGATGCACTGGCGGTTTCGCTGCTGGAGCGGCGTGGGTTCAAACCGGATGATTTTGCGGAATTGCATCCCGCGGGAAGGTTGGGGAAAAAGCTGCTGCGCGTGGAGCATTTGATGCATGGCGGCGATGCTCTGCCCCGCGTGTCGCCGGAGACGTTGATGCCCGCGGTGTTCCACGAAATGTCAGCGAAGAAACTGGGAATGACGACAGTTACGACAGCCGAGGGTAAACTGGCGGGCATCCTGACGGACGGGGATTTGCGAAGGTTGATGGAGCAGCATGGCGGAGCAGCTCTGTCGATGAAGGTGGTGGACTGCATGGTGCGGTCGCCGCAAACGGTGAGCCCAAAGGTATTGGCAAGCGAAGCGCTAAATTTAATGGAAAAACGAAAAATCACTTCGGTGGTGGTAGTCGATGAGGCGCTAAAGGTGGTTGGAGTAGTGCACCTGCACGATCTTTGGACGCTGGAGTTGATGTAAGTTTTAGTTTATTCGCATTTGGAACTGTCCCCTGACCCGCCCTGTTTTCCTGCTAAACTTTTGATTCTTTATTTCCGTGGAGGATCCGTTGGCGGCAACAATGAAAATCTCACCAGCACTGAAAAAGCGTGCCGCGCAAATCAAGCTGATTCTGATGGACGTAGACGGCACGATGACGGATGGCAGCGTGACTTTGCTGTCGCAACCGGACGGGTCGGCGCTGGAAATCAAGACGTTCGACGCGCATGACGGACAGGGATTGACGCTGGCGCAGACGGCGGGGCTGAAAACGGGCTGCATCACGGGGCGAGAGAGTGCGGCGCTGGTGCGACGCGCACGCGAAATGCGGATGGATTATGTGTACATGAAAATTGCACTGAAGATGCCGGCGTATGAAGAGATTCTGCGAAAGGCAGAGTTGCCGGACTCCGCTGTGGCATTCATCGGCGACGATTTGCCGGACATTCCGTTGTTGAGGCGAGCGGGACTGGCCGTGGCAGTTGGTGACGCGGTGCCAGAAGTAAAGGAGATCTCTCACTACACGACGAAAGCTCTGGCGGGACATGGTGCGGTGCGCGAGGCCATTGAGTTGATCCTGAAATCGAAAGGAATCTGGGAAGAGATGATCGATAAGGCGCGAGCGTAGGGAGGCGCCATAGTTATGCGACTTGTAAAATATTTTGTTGCATCGAGTCTGGACAGCTACATTTCACGGAAAGACGGGAGTGTCGACTGGTTGTTCATGGACCGGGATTATGGAATGAAAGACTTCTTTGCTTCGGTGGATGTGGCGGTGATGGGACGCAAGACATATGAGAAGGCTCTGGAACAGTCTCCGCAAGGCGTGAATTTTCCGGGAATGAAAGCGTACGTGTTTTCTCACCTGCTGCCAAAGGGACAGAAGGATCAGGTGGAAGTGATATCCGACGACCCGGAATCGTGGTTGAAATCAATACGGGCGAAGCCTGGAAAAGATATTTGGCTGGTAGGCGGCGGTGAAATGGTGCGGGAATTTCTGCAGAAGAGACTGGTGAATGAGATTGGCATATCAATTCATCCGCGACTGCTGGGCGATGGGGTGCCGTTGTATGCGCAACCTTATCCCGAGACAAAGTTAGAACTTATGCGGTCGAAGGTGTATCCGAATGGGCTGTTGCAGGTGTTTTATCGCGTAAAATAGATTGACTAGCTGGCAGGATTTACGGGACAAGTCAGAGCGTGCGTAAGAAAAAGAATTGAGGATACGACTTAAGATTCGGGCGCTTCCCGGGCAATAATAGAACGGACAAAGCTGAGAGCGAGGATCACTACTGATGCACCCATGGCACGACGTTTCACCTGGCGCCGAACTGCCGCGCGATTTTCAAGCACTGATCGAAATTCCACTGGGATCGAATGTTAAATATGAGCTCGACAAGCCGACGGGATTACTGAAAGTCGATCGGATGATTCACTCGGCGGTTTTTTATCCGGCCAATTATGGGTTTATTCCGCAAACGTACGCAGAGGATAATGATCCTCTGGACGTGCTGGTGCTGTGCCAGGAGCCGGTGCAGCCGCTGGCGCTGATCAAGGCGCGGGCGATTGGCGTGATGACGATGATTGATTCGGGTGCGGTGGACGACAAGATTATTGCCGTGGCGACGAACGACCCTGAATTCAGCAATTATACTGAGGCGAGGGATTTGCCTTCGCACCGTTTGCTGGTGCTGAAGCGTTTTTTTCAAGATTACAAACAGCTTGAGGGAAAACAGGTCCAGGTGGAAGATATACGTCCGGCGTATGCGGCGATGGCGGCGATTGAAAAAGCGCTGGCGCGATATCAGGATTTGAAAGAAAAGTTGCGGGCAGGGGAGACACACTGAAGCTGGTAGAAGGGGACAGAGCGTGAACCCGATGCTGAAATGGGGATTGATCTTGTTCGCGGCGCTGCTGGTGGTGGTGTTCATTGGACTGAGCATCATGGCGGGCAGTCCATGGGACGCGTACGGCATGGTGCGTTATGCGCTGCCGCACATGCATCGGGGGACGTTGAAGGTCGGGGACGATGCGCCGGACGCGAAGTTGCTGGCGCTGGATGGGAACACGCAATTCCACATTCGAGAAAGAACGGCAGGGAAGCCGCTGGTGTTGGTGTTCGGCAGCTTCACTTGACCACCATTCCGTCGCCAGGTTGGCGATATCGAGCAACTCTACAGCGACTATAAAGATCACGCCGATTTTCTGACCATTTACGTGCGGGAAGCGCACCCAACGGACGAATGGCAGATGAAATCGAATCTGAAGGACAAAGACGACGTCTGCTACGCTCAACCGAAGACGGTTGAGCAGCGGGTGGCCATCGCCAATGATTTCACGCAACGATTCAAGTACTCGGTGCCGTTCGGCATCGATCTGATGAATAATGCCGCAAACGATGCGTACGCGGCGTGGCCGGAGCGGTTGTACGTAATCGACGAAAACGGGCGCATTTCCTACAAAGGCGGCAACGGACCATTTAATTACGATCCGAAAGAAGTGCGCGAATGGCTGGCGAAGCGGTACGGTGAAGTGAATCATCCGGAAGCAGCGCCTGGGGCGCCGGCTACACCTGCGTGCGTCAGCGAGACGAGAAGAAGAGTTAAACTTTTCGGCAGTCTTGTGAGATGGCCAATACGAAATTTACCTGCCAAGTCCAAGCAAGCGGTAAAACATGTCGGGCTTGCTAGAGCATTGTCCAAGCTTGGATTTTGTTCGCGCTGCCAAGCGTTTGAACTGATTCGTGAAGGAAAAGTCCGGCTGAACGGGGCGATTCCCAACAATCCATCGACTTCGGTGCGGATAGGTGTGGACCGGATTGAAGTGGCTGGGCAGCGCGTGGGTGCGGCAGAGAAGATCTATCTGATGATGAATAAGCCGCGAGGGATCGTGACGACGGCTGCGGACGAGAAGGGTCGCGACACGGTTTATACACTGTCTGCCGCAAGGGTTGGAATGGATCGCCCCGGTCGGGCCGACTGGATAAGGCTAGTGAAGGGCTGCTGTTGCTGACGAACGATTCTGAATGGGCGGCGCGAATCACCGATCCGGAGACGCATCTCGATAAGACTTACCACGTGCAGGTGGGAGTGGTGGCCGACGAAGTGATGCTAGAGAAGCTACGGAGAGGCGTGGAAACGGAGAAAGGTGAAGTGTTGCGGGCTAAAAGGGTTGGAATTGTGCGAGCAGGCGAAAAGAATAGTTGGATCGAACTGGTCCTCGATGAGGGGAAGAACCGGCACATTCGGCGAATGTTTGATGGGCTGGGAGTGGAACTATTGCGATTGATTCGCGTTTCGATAGGACCTTTGCGGCTAGGTGATCTTGCGAAGTGCCAGAACAGGCGATTGACACCAAACGAAGTGAGGCTGCTAAGCCGGGCGTGTGGACCTAGTTAGACTTGCGCTTTGCGTCTTCATTCCGGAGATAACTGAAGGCGCCGGACGGGCATTTCTGCACTTGTGCCGTGATTTGTTCCATCGTTGCTGCGGCCATGTTTACCCAAGGGCGCGCGTGTGGGTTGAAGACCTGGTGGATGCCCCGTGCACCGATTGCAGAGTGGATGCAGACGTGCGGTTTCCTGATCACGGTGATCTCGTCGTTGGTGTAGGGGTGTTCGGTGTCGGTCATTATTAGCCTCCGGAGATTTGGAAATTGCATCCCGAAAAACCATTTATTCGTGACAGCAGCGAGGGTAGAAAAGAAAATGCGCCCGCTTCAGAAGGCGGCCAGTACAAAGACGGAACGTGGCCACCTGATGATGGCCGCTACAAAAGCCTTGAAGCGAGCGGCGACAGGCTGCAGCTATTTTGTTGATTCCAGTTCGCTGGTGCCGTAGAGAGGTGAGTCTTTAGGGATTGGTTCATTCCAGATGTAGAAATCAAACCAATCGAGGTTGGCTTGCTGGAGAGCTAACAGCGATTTTGGTTTGTTAATGCCGTGGCCGAAACCGGTGTAGAGAATCAGGCGCACAGGGACATGCTGGTCCTGCAAGCCGCGATAGAGTTCAAAACTGTTGGGGACGGGGACGCGTTTGTCGTTACTTCCCTGCTGGATGAGCGTCGGCGTTTTGGCTTGCTTGATGGTGGTGATGGGAGAGGTCTTGGCATAAACCTCGGGATCGTCCCAGGGTGTGGCGTGTAAGTACTGAGGCGTGAACGGGGTGATGTCGGTGTTGGCATAGTAGGTGGTCCAGTCGCTGATGCCGGCGCCAACGGAGATGGCTTTGAAGCGATCCGTGTGCGTGGTGAGAAACGCAGAGATGTAGCCGCCTTCAGACCAACCCATCGAACCCATGCGGGAAGCATCGACGATTCCCTTCCCGATGAGAAAATCGACACCGCTCATCACATCCCACATATCGCCGACACCCAGATTGCGAACGTTCAAAGCGCGGAACTCGGCACCATAGCCGGCGCTGCCACGATAGTTCGGTTCCAAGACAAGCGAACCTTTGGAGAGAAACGTCTGAATGGGGTAAGCGTATTCCTCGGGCGAAAGCATGGGATACGAAGTGCCTGTGGGTCCGCCGTGAATCATGACGAGGAGCGGATACTTGCGCGCAGGATTGTAATCTGCAGGTTTGTGGAGAATACCCTCGATCGTTGCGCCGTCTTTGCTTTTCCAGGAAATCAATTCAACGGTACCCAAATTCCAGTCCTTCACTTGCGTGGTCAGGTCGGTAAGTTTTCGTGGAGCGAAAGGCGCGGTGGGGGAAACGTACAATTCAGTCATGTGGGTGGGATCCTCCGTGATGAAGGCGAGCGATTTGAGATCGGGGGTGAAGGAAACTTGCTCGAGCATCAAGTTCATCGGGTGAAGTGATGCGCTGGATGCTGAGCGTCGAGGGGTCAACGCGAAATACGTGGGCAGTAGTTTTCAAGTCCGCGACAAAATAGATTCCATCGGGCCCCCAATCGATGGCTTGCACGTCTTCATCGAATTTGGGAGTGAGGTCGCGAACATCGGCGGGAGTGGTGGCTGTTTTCGCCACCGCAGTAGCGATGTCAATGGAAGCAATGTGACCGTTGGCATAGTAATAGTAGGACTGCGCAGAACGTCGTGTAGAAGGCCAATTGCTTGTCGTCGGGTGAAAACATGGGAGCAGAATCCGGGCCGGCGAGAGCGACGATTTTGGAGACTGCGTTATTGTGCGCAAGATCGATAAGATAAATATCTTCATCGACGCCGAAGGCAAGAAGCGGATTGTGCGTGGCGCTGAAGGCCACGAGAGTGCCATCGTGAGACCACGCGAAGGACATAACGTTTAATGAAGCGTCGGTGGTAACCTGGCGGGCAGGCACGGGCAGAGAATCCTTTGCTGCAGCATTAACATCGACCAGCCAGAGTTGATCCTGCCGGTAGTCTTTCTCGATCACGTCGTAGTCACTGTATTTTTCTTTACGGTCCTTACTGGATTTGGTTTCGGGGGGATTCGCAGTGAAGAGAATCGATTTTCCGTCCTTGGACCAATGGAAATCGTCGACATCTGTTTCGGATTTAGTGAGTTGCCAGGCCTCGCCGCCGTTTGGAGAGATTAACCAGATTTGCTTGTCGGCCGGTTTTCCATCGCCGCCGGACGCCTCTTTCTTGCTGTCCTTGGTCTCTTCCTTCTTCTCACGAGGGGGCGGGGGTTCGATTGCGTTGAATTCGCGTTCTGCGGTGAAAGCCAGCCAGTGACCATCAGGAGACCATTCCGCGGAGCCGACTGATTTCTTCCCACGCGTGAGTTGAAACGAGTTGCCACTGGAAACACTCACGAGCCAGAGTTGGGAGATGAACTCGTTGCCTTTCCAATTCGTTTCGCGAAGGGAGTAGACGACCAAGCGGCCATCGGGCGAGATTTTTGCTGAATTGAGGAGTTTCAGACCGAGCGCTTCTTCGAGTGTGGCGGTGTGTTTGGCTTGTGCGAATAGTGAAGGGGAGATGGTTATAACGAATAGGGATGCGGTGGCGAGTTTCCTCAGCAGATTCATAGTTACGTGCTCCTTACCGAGGGTTGAGTTTACACGGAGATATGACGCTTTGGGAATCGAGGGGCCCGGTTTGGCGTGATGGAGAAGGTGGCCACCTAAAGGTGGCCGCTACAGGGCGTGGCCGCTCTCGACATCGGCCGCTACATAAAATCAGGAGCGAGAAATCTCGTCCAAGAGTTCGCCGGCGGAATTTACCAGACGGATTTGCAGGGCGATTTCGCCTACGGCGTGAGTGGAGCAACTCAAGCAGGGATCATAAGCACGGACTACGGCGGAGACACGATTGAGCATACCCTCCTGGAGTTTATTGCCGTCGATAAAATGCTCGCTGACCTGCTGGACGCTGCGGCCGATGGCCAGATTGTTGTGGCCGGTGGCGACGATAAGGTTGGCCCAGGCGATCGCGCCGTCTTCATGGACTTTGTAGTGGTGAATCAGAATGCCGCGGGGGGCTTCAATCATTCCGACACCTTCGAGCGAATTTACTCCACCGGTGGCGCGAACCTGTTTGTCGAGAATCCGCGGGTCGGTGAGTAACACTTCGATTTTTTCCAGTGCGTGGATGACTTCCAGCAGCCGGGCATAGTGATAGAGGAACGCACTGTGCGCGGGATGACCGAACCGTTGGCGAAATTCGGCGAGTTCTGTGTCGGCGACGGAGGTGCCGAACTGATCGGCAACGTTGATGCGCGCGAGCGGGCCGACGCGATAAACGCCATCGGGAAATCCCTTTGGCTTGTAGTAAGGAGCTTTGAGATAGGAATCGCGAAGGCTGGCTTCGCCGATCCAGTCGGCGTATTGGTCTGGTGCGACGTGATCGATGACGATTTGGCCAGTGGCATCGCGGAAGCGCAGCGTGCCATCGTAAAACTGCAGATCGCCCTTTTCGTTAACCAGACCGGCATACATAGTGGGCGCAGAACCAAAGAACTGGATCTCCTCTTTGTAACTATCGAGCGCGGTCTTGAAGAAACGAAGCGTGCGTTCAGCAATGGCCTTGGCGGAGGGCAGATCGGAAAGGATACGATCACGCGCTTGAGAAGAGAGCGGCGACGCAACTCCACCAGGCACTATCCAAGAGGGGTGGACACGTTCGGTGGCAAGACTTTCGATGAACTGCAAGCCAAATTTGCGAAGTTCGATGCCGTCGCGGGCCAGTTCCGGATGGCTGGCGATGACGCCGAGCACATTGCGCGTGGCCATATCCGAATCCATGCCAAGCAGGAAATCCGGAGCGGAAAGATAAAAGAAGCTGAGCGCATGAGACTGCACCATCTGCGCGCAATGAATGAGTTCGCGAAGTTTCCTGGCGGCCTGAGGAATGCGCAGAGCCATGATGGCATCGCAAGCCTTGGAGGAAGCCAACGAGTGGCTGATGGGGCAAATGCCGCAGATGCGGGAGGTGATCCCTGGCATTTCGTAATAGGGACGGCCTTCGGTAAATTTCTCGAAGCCGCGGACTTGGGTGACATGAAATTCGGAGCCGCTGACGTGGCCTTTGTCGTCAAGATGAATGGTTATCTTGGCGTGACCTTCAATGCGGGTTACCGGATCGATGGTGATGCGTTTCATGGGCACTCCTTACCCAAACTTCACCACGAGGTTGCCTTCGCGCTTGCGCCCCTCGACCAACTCGAGGATAACTTTGGCGATGGTTTTGGATGGAGGCGGACAGCCGGGCAAGCACATGTCCACGGTGACAAATTCGCGGAGCGGGCGCGCTTGCTTCAATAGTAGCGGAACACCGTCGCTGGGGATTAGCTTGCTCTCGTCCGAGCCTTCGACGTAGACACGCTGGAGAAGGCGGGAGACCGGGATGGAATTGCGCATGGCAGGAACATTACCGGTAACGGCGCAATCGCCGAGGGCTATGAGTAGTTTTGTGCGCTGGCGGATTTTATGAAGTTTGTTCAGATCGTCCTGGGAACTGACTGCGCCTTCGACCAGGGTGACGTCCACTTCTTCGGGGAACTGCTGCGCGTCCACAAGCGGGCCGTAGACAATGTCGATTTTCTGGGCAAGAGCGATGATGGCGGCGTCCATGTCGAGCAGCGACATGTGGCAGCCGGAGCAGCCATCGAGCCAAGCTGTCGCTACTTTGACCTTCTTCATGCCTGCACCCCGCGGCGACGCACGAGAGAGCTGACGTTGCCGCTGTTCTTGACCATTTCTTCAACCGCGAAACCCTTCTCTGATAGTGCGCCGGTGGGACAAGCCTGCACACACTTTCCACAACCGGTGCAGGTCCGTGAATCTCCCCACCTCTGGTTGAGATCGCTGACGATTTTTGCGTGAATACCGCGTGAGGTGACATCCCAAACATGAGCGCCTTCGAGTTCTGCGCAAACGCGCACGCAGCGAGTGCAGAGGATGCAACGATTGTGGTCGAGGATGAAGCGCGGGTGAGACATGTCCACGGAGAGTTTCGGGTAGTTGTAAGCAAAGTGGACCGTGCTGACGCCCAAGTTGGTAGCCATGGTCTGCAACTCGCAATGGCCATTGGAAACGCAGACGGCGCAGAAATGATTGCGCTCAACGAGAAGAAGTTCAATGGACATGCGGCGATACTTAGTGAGCTTGGGTGAATTCGTGGTGACGGACATGCCGTCTTGGATCGGGGTAGTGCAAGCTGGAAGCAAACGATCGATTCCCTGCACTTCCACAATACAAAGACGGCATCCGCCCACTGGGGTAAGCCCTTCCATGTCGCAGAGCGTGGGGATGGACTTGCCGCTGGCCTTGGCCGCTTGCAGGATGGTCTGGCCCTCGAGCGCGCTGATCAGCTCGCCATCGATGCGGATGGATAGTTTCTTCTGCGGCAAGTTGGCACTCCTTTCTCTACAGTTCGCTTCTCGCTACGTTACGTTGGCGACTTTGAGATCGCAGCGGAGGCAACGGCAAGCCTCGTCTAAAGTTTCTTCGTGGGTGCAGCCGGTAACCACTTCGATGTTTGAGCCCACGCGCTTGGCAGCGGACAGCATCTGACCTTCATGGCGGTGATTCTGGCTGGGGTTCTCTGGGACGGTCTGGTCGTATTCCAATTCAGGAAATATCTTGTTCCAGCGGTTCAATTCCATCAGTTGCAAATCGATGCTGCGTGCCGCTTGTTTGCCGTAAGCCATGGCGTTGGAAACGTTGGAGGCTCCAGTGATGACATCACCGCCGGCATAGAAGCGGGGGCGGCTGGATTCGAGGCTAAAGCGATTGACTTCAATGGTGCCGTTTTCCTTGAGGCTGAGACCGGAGGCGCGCGCGAAATCGAGATCGACATTTTCGCCGATGGCGAAGATTACGGAGTCGCAATCGTAGCGTTGAATTTCGCCCGTGGAGACGGGCTTGCGACGGCCGGAAGAATCGTATTCACCCAAGCGAGTCTTGGAGATTTCGATGGCTTTCACATTGCCTGCGGCGTCGCCGATGATGCGGTGAGGCGCAGCAAGAAAGATGAACTTTGCACCCTCGTCTTTTGCGGCGTGCGTCTCTTCCTCGATGGCAGGCATATCTTTGCGCTCGCGACGATAGATGACTGTGGCTTCGGCGCCCATGCGCAGGGCGGTGCGGGCTGAGTCGATAGCGGCGTTGCCGCCACCGATGATGGCAACCTTCTTGCCCAAAGCGATGTTTTCGCCTTTGGCGATGGATTCGAGAAAAAGGAGGGCTGGGTAAACGCCTTTGAGTTCGGTGCCGGGTTGATAGACCCAGGATTCTTTCCAGGTGCCAATGGAAAGAAACACGGAATCGAATCGGTCGTCGAGTTCGTTGAGAGGAATGTCGAAGCCGATGCGAGTGTTGAAGACAAACTTTACGCCGAGGCGTTCGATCAGATCGATTTCTTTGGCGAGAACTGATTTTGGCAGGCGATATTCAGGAAGTGCGAAACGAAGCATGCCGCCGGCTTCGGCTTTTCCGTCGTAGACGGTGACTTCGTGGCCGAGCATGGAGAGATAGAAGGCGGCGGTAAGTCCCGCAGGGCCCGCGCCGGCAATGGCAATCTTGCGACCGGTGTGCTCGAGCTTTCTAGCCAGGATGCGCTTGACCATCTCTTCGTAGCGGTCGGAGAGGTAAATGGAATCGGCGATGAAGCGGTGAACTTCGCGCATGTTCACGGCCTCGTCGATGGTCTGACGGCGGCAGCGGCTATCGCAAGGATGCTGACAAACGCGCCCCGTGGAAGAAGGCAGCGGGTTGTCGAGAATGACGGACATGAAGGCATCTTCAAGGCGATCTTCCGCGTAGAGTTGCAAGAAGCGCGGGATGTTCATGTGTAAGCGGGCAACTGTTCTCGCAGGGCGAGAGGGCCAATTCCTCGCAGACGCCGGCCTGGCAGCGGTGGGCTACGATGTGATCTTCGAATTCGTTGCGGAAGTGGCGCAGTGTAGTAAGAACGGGATTGGGCGCGGTCTGGCCTAGTCCGCAGAGTGAGCATTCGCGGATGTAGTGGCTGAGTTCGTCGAGGAGTTCCAGGTGATGCATGGTGCCGGCACCTTCAGTGACGCGATTCAGGATGCGCAGCGATTTGTTGAGGCCGACACGGCATGGGATGCATTTGCCACAAGATTCGGAATGGGTGAATTCGACGAAGTAGCGCGCGACGTCGACCATGCAATTGTCTTCGTCCATCACTACCATGCCGCCAGAGCCCATGATGGAGCCAAGCTGCGCGAGGCTTTCGTAGTCGACGGGAGTGTCGAACATTTCCTGGGGGATGCAGCCACCGGAGGGGCCACCGGTCTGCACAGACTTTATCTGTCGGCCGCCGACACCGCCTTCACCGATGTCGTAAATAAAGGTCTTTAGCGGCGTGCCCAAGGGCATTTCTACCAGGCCGGTGCTGTGAACTTTGCCGACGAGAGAGAAGACTTTTGTGCCGGAACTCTTGGGGCTACCTGTCTCCGTGAACCAGGCAGGGCCTTTGCTGACGATGGGCGCAATGTTGTACCAAGTTTCGACGTTGTTGATGTTGGTGGGCTTACCCCAGAGGCCTTTTTGCGCCGGGAAAGGCGGCCGCGGGCGGGGTCGGCCAGCCTGTCCTTCCAGAGAAGCAATCAGGGCGGTCTCTTCTCCACAAACGAAAGCACCGGCACCTTCCACAATTTCGATGTCGAACTTAAAACCGCGACCCAGAATATTTTCACCGAGCATCCCGTACTCGCGAGCTTGTTCAATGGCACGATTCAGGTGATGCACCGCTAGCGGGTATTCCGCACGGACGTAGACGATGCCCTCGGTGGCGCCCATGACGTAGGCGCCAATAATCATACCTTCGAGCAGCGAGTGTGGATCGCTCTCGATTTCATTGCGATTCATGTACGCGCCGGGATCGCCTTCGTCGGCATTACAGATGATGTACTTTCTGATCAGATTTTGCTTTGGCGAGGAATTCCCATTTGTTGCCAGTCAGGTAGCCCGCGCCGCCGCGGCCCCGCAGTTTTGCGGCTTTGATCTGTTCAATGACATTTTCAGGCCGGCCATCGATCAAGACTTTGTACAGTGCCTGGTAGCCGCCGACGGCGATGTATTCCTCGATGTCATCGGGATTAATGAAGCCGCAATTGCGAAGTACGATTTTCTTCTGGCCCTTGAAGAATGGCACATCGTTCCAAGCGGGCACTTCGGGATAGCCACGGCCATATTTAATGCTAGCGGTAATGTGGTCCCACTCTTCGACTTTGCAGTAGACGAGATCTGGCGTGAGATTGCCGATGGAAATGTCGTGGAGGATGCGAGTTACCTCGGCGGCTTGAACGCGGTGATAAATAACCAGTGGACTGCCGGGCAGACGGACGTTAGCCAGGGGTTCCTGAAAACAGGAACCAAAACAGCCAACGTTGGCAAGGACGGCATCGATTCCGTTGCGTTCAATGACTTCTGCGAAGGCGTGATAGAGGCCTTCCGCACCGTTGCCACGGCCGCAAGTTCCCATACCGACGGCGATGCGCGGAACGGAAGGGACCAGCTTGGCGAGTCCGGCTTCGCGAACGGCATTGAATGCGCCAATGTCCAGGATGCGCGGCATCACTCACTCTCCCGTTCGATGGTGCGAATTTCGCGTTGCAGAGTGCGCTCGTTGACGTGGCCGCAGATGCGATGATTGACTTCCACCACAGGCGCCAGGGCACACTGACCGAAGCAGGCAACGGTACGCACGGTAAATTTATTGTCGGGAGTGGTCTGCAGGATCTTGTCAGCTTCATTTTCTTCGCTGGAGTCAAGAGAGCCGATGCCGAGTTCGAGGCGCACGCTTTGCAGGAGGTTGCGCGATCCTCGAGTGTGACAAGCGGTGCCACGGCAAATGCAAATGGTGTTGTCGCCCTGAGGCTGCAGATTAAAGAGTGCGTAGAAGGTGGCAACGCTGTAGATGCGCGAGAGCGGAGTATCTGTTTTTGCGGCAACGTATTCGAGAGTTTCGGTGGAGAGGTATTTGTGAGGATGGTGCTCTTGAACGGCTTCGAGAATACCAAGGAGAGATCCGGGACGATCGCTAAGCTTGGCAATCACTTGATCGATAAAAACCCGCTCAGTGGCAGGAAGCGGTTCTTGGGACAGTGTGTGCATGGTACTCCTTCACAAGGGACCAGCACTTCTCTGCAAATCCAACAATGCAATCGCATCGCGCGACAAAATCGCAGGAGCGAGGGCGAAGCGAAGGCGGCACACGAGAATCGGAGGCGGGCGAAATGTCTTCGCTCACAAACGCGCACCGCAGGCAAAGGACGTGCCTAGTAAACAGTTAAAGCCAGGGTGGGCGAAAGCGCAGTGATGCGAGTCACCCAGAGGGGTGAGTTAGAACCGTGAACGAAGTGTTTCAAATTGAACGACTCTAGTGCTAACAATACACAACACTTGCCAGTAGTGGTCGATTTGACTTGTACGCGCTCGAGCTGCAAATAAATGCTTCCGTGTGATTAGCTTGCGCCGGACGAGTGCAAAGCGGCATTTACGAGGGCCAATTCGCAACCTTAATAGGCGTTCTTGTTGGTGAAGCCCCGGAAAAAAGTGAGCACTACGATCAACAGATCGAATGTCAGAGTCCAATGCCGTACGTAGTACAAGTCATACTCAACGCGTTTCTCGATGGAGGTGTCGCCGCGCCAACCGTTAACCTGTGCCCAACCGGTGATGCCCACCTTGAGATAGTGACGTGTGTTGTAGTTACCGACAGACTGCATGAATCGTTGAACGAGGATCGGGCGTTCCGGTCGAGGGCCGACAACACTCATCTCTCCTTTGAGAACATTTACAAATTGCGGCAACTCATCAAGACCCGTCTTGCGCAAAATCTTGCCGAATGGTGTGCAGCGAGGATCGTTCTTGATGGTCCAGCGCGTGTCGCTCTCTTGTGGCGAGGCCATCTTCATAGTTCGAAACTTGTACATGCGAAATACCTGGCCGTTCAGGCCCACGCGCTCCTGGCTAGAAAATGATGGGTCCCGGAGAAGAAAAACGGATTAAAACAGCAATCAACACAAAAATGGGAAGAGTGAGCAAGAGCACAAGAAGGAAAATGCCAGATCAAAAGCGCGCTTAAGGAGTAGATAGAGAACCGACTCAGCCGGGGAAGATTGAAGATCTAGCATCAGAAGATTTCCCAGATGGAATAGGCCCTGTTCCGGCAGGAGGTCCTTATCAACATCAAGCACCAACCGTGTAGGAGCGCAAAGGCGAGAAAGCCTGGAACGTAGATCGCGGAGATCTGCGAGCAGGTCTGGGGGAATCGCGAGGATGACATCGGTAAAGCCATTGCCGATAGCCAACTTTTCGATATCATCCAATTCGAAAACTGGCACGATTGTGGACAACAGATACTTGACCCGGTAAGCGAATATGGCCCTTGATGCCGGTGAGTGGTATGCCACTGCTAACCAGAGAGTCCGCCACGCGTTTGGCAAATTCATCGGCGCCGACGATCAAGAAATTCAAGGCCGAACCTTTTGAATAGGCTGTACGGTTCCACAATCTGTGAAAGAGCGTGGGGAGAAGCAAGGCCAAGAACAACATATTCGAGAAACTGAGCCAGATGAACAGTCGCGAGAAGAGTGATTCACGATAGAAAAAGGTGGCAGACAGAACGGTGGCATAGGGAATGAAACAAGCAAGCAACACATTGTGGAATTTGCCGCGCGGCTGCAGATGATTCCCTGGGACGGTTAGCGCATAGTGTTCAGCGCTGGAGGCCCAAAGGATCGTAGTTAACAACAACAAGCCAAAATAGGCGCGCGGGTCGGCTTCGCTGGTGTACCGCGGCAGAAGATGCGTGCCAAAACGCAAGAAGGCGGCAAAAGCAAAAGAAATCAGGGGAATCGAAAACACGATAAGCGTCAGAAAGAATTTTGCGCTTTTGAGTTGAGCACGAATCATGATGGAAATCCGTCGGCGCGCAATTCGCGCATTTTGTGAGCGAGAAAATACGAAAGTTTTAACTTAAAAAGCGACTGGTCGAAGCGCTCAGCGCTGCTTTCTAATAAAGATAGGTGAGAAATGGCCCTCTGCAGCCTCAAATTTGAGGATCGCGTCTTGTAAAGATTCGGGGGTCTGCTCAGGGAAGAAAACTCCTGAGGAAGCGGCCACCGGAGCAGTGGATTCGGAGTGAAGGCCGATAACGGTCTCTGTGGCTCCTCCGCGACCATACGCGACGACAGGGCGTCCAAACGACATAGCTTCCACGGGGACCATCCCAAAGTCCTCTTCGCCGGGGAATAGAAGTGCGCGACAATGTGCGTATTGTTCGCGAAGGTCCGCCTCGGAAAGCGGACCACAAAATTTTATGGACGGACCAGCGAGGCGGCGGAGCCTGCGATATTGCTCTCCTTCACCGACAACGTGGAGGAGGCGGCCAAGGCGGTTGCAGGCCTCGACGGCAAGATCCACGCGTTTGTAATCAACGAGCTGGCCCACGAGGAGGTAGTAGTCATCGATGTGACTTGCCAAGTAACCGTCTGTGACATGCACGGGCGGGTGAATTACATCCGCATGCCGGCGGTAATTTTTCTGGATGCGCGCGGCAACTGTTTGAGAATTTGCGAGGAAATGATCCACGCGTTGCGCTGATGCAGCGTCCCAGAAGCGCAGATAGTGTGCGGCCAGAGAGAACACCGGGCGAGAGAGAGCGCCCATGGTGCGGCCGTGCTTGTAGGCATGATAAAAATCCCAGAGATACCGCATAGGAGAGTGGCAATAGCAGACGTGGCATGCCGTTGAATTGGTGAGGACTCCTTTGGCGGGGCCAGACTCCGAGCTGAGTACGAGATCGTATCTGCTCAAATCAAATTGTTCGAGAGCCATAGGGTAGAGAGGGAGCAAATGGCGATGCCAGCGGCGACTGAGCGGCACTTTTTGCAGAAACGAAGTCTGCATGGTCCGGCCGCGAAGTGCAGGAGCCAACTTGTCTGGATCCAGAACCAAACGGAACAGGTCCGCGTGAGGGAACATTTCTGCCATCACTTCGACAACGCGTTCGCCGCCCCTTCGATTGACGAACCAGTAGTGCACGATAGCGATCTGCAATTTCTGAAGAGAAGCGACTTCTCCAGCCGTCTGGCCGGCCAGTGACGCAACTGACTCGTGTTGGAGCAGAAGGCTCATAGCGAGGTCGAGGTTCCGACAGCCCTCCGAAGGATGTAACGGTGATACGAAGTGAAGGGTGCGAGTTCGCCCAAGACTTCGAGTCCTGCGCTGCGAATCGCCTGTTCGATCTCTTCCGGCAACCTGCGAATGCGCCGAATTCCTCTTCTCCAAAAGCGCGGGAGTAGAAAATCGGGCAAATAGGATTTCAATTGGTAAGCAACATTTTGAGGGCGGGTGTCGAACTGCAGATACGCGATACCTTTTGGTTCGAGCAGAATAGCGATGACGTGGAGATAACCTTCAATCATCTGAAAATCGGGGATGTGCTGAAAGACGAGCAAGGAGTAAAGAAAGTTGATTTTCTGGGCGTAGTTCCCTGCGCGGTGCAAGAGATCTTCAGGCCCGGATATGACAGAAAAGCTGACATTGGTAATGCCATTGTCACGAGCGAAGGATTGAGCGCGCTGAATCATGCTGGCGGCAATATCCACGCCCAGCACTTCGCGAAAGTGAGGGGCGAGCGGAAAAACCAAGCGGCCCACACCGCTGCCGATTTCCATGGCGATGCCTGGCGTGATGCCACGTTCATGAGCCAGTTGGAGGAGTTCTTGCCTGACGGTACGCTTGCCACTTTGCCAGAACTCCTGCGGATCAGTGTTTCTTAGACTCGTCAGGATATAGGTGTAAGGATCTTCTTTCGCAAACTTCTCCCAATACTCCATCGGAGGGCTCAAAGTGCGGTTAACGGATCTCATGCACGATTCTCCAAAGAACGGACAGTGCGAACGAAGTGAGAAGCCATGCTGTCTGCTCAAATCTCCAATCCATGGTTAGTTCAGGCCGAGCAACTCATGGTAAAGATCCATATGTTTCCGGGTGAACTGCATCCAACTGAATTGCTTCGCCCGTTGCAGGCCCTTGCTCTTGAGAGATGCGCGGAGATCACTGGAAGTCAGGACATGTTCAATTTGTGCAGCAAGCTCCTCGTGGCTGGCCGGATTAAAATAGAGAGCGGCATCTCCCGCAACTTCGGGAATGCTCGCCGCGTTTGAACAAACCACGGGAGTGCCGCAGGCCATCGCTTCCAGAACGGGCAGGCCAAATCCTTCCACGGTAGAGGGCATAACCAACAGATCCGCTGCAGCATAGATATTTGGCAAGAGTTGAGGTGAAACATAGGGGACGAAAACAACGAAGTCTCGGATGCCGAGGCGTGAACTTTCCTCGATCGTGGAGTTGCCCCAACGGGCATCGTTTCCGAGGATAAGAAGAGAGTGGGAGAAGTTTTTGCTTCGGCGGAGTTTGGCAAATGCCCGCAAGAGCGTGGAAACGTTTTTGTGTGGTTTCAAATTCCCGGCGTACAAGATATAAGGACTTCTGACGCCAATCGATTGAGCGGCGGCCTGATGTTCCTGCTGTGTGCCGGCCGGCCGGAATTGCGCGCCGACTCCGCAATGGGTAACGGAATTCTTTGAAGCTGGGATTCCGAGGGTCTCCATGATTTGTGTCTTTACGTATTTTGAAACGGTTACTAAGTGATCAGCCTTGCGGGCGGCAGCGTTCAACATTGGGCGGGCATACAAAAGAACTTCCGGAGAGCGCCGATAGTCCGGGGAACTAAGGTGAATCACATCCATGATTGAAACGATTAGCGGTCCACGATGAAAGATGGGAACGTTGAAATGGGGGACATGGAGCAAGTCGCAACCTTTTATGGCGCGAGGATCTAAGAATTGCTCCCGCAATGTATAAATAGGTTCCTCAATTACAGTTACGTGCGAACGAGAGTGCTTAACGCGGGAAACATCCGCGAATCTGGCTATGACGTGGAACTTCAAGTCATGGTTGGATTGCCCCAAACCAAGAAACAGATTTTCAGTGTAGGTTCCAATTCCGCCGACCAACCAGCGTGCGTCTATCGCCACGATTTTTGGAATCGTAGAAGAGAAATTGCGAGGATTCAGCGCAGGTAATAGATGCGTACCGGGCTCAGTGGATAACGAAGGCCGTAATTGCGTAGACGGTGATGAACTCGGCGACAGTAGTCTCCAAAAAGCGACGAACATGCCCGATTCCCGAATCAAGATCGCAGCCGCGATTCCCACGGGACCAAAAGCGCGCTCAAAGAAAAAGTCCAAGCCAACAGTTACCACCGCCGTTGCAGCAAACAAGCCTGCGAGTGCACCCTTGCGTTTCGCCGCAGTAGCATGATTGGTGGAAACACAATTCAACAAGTTGAAGGGGCAAGACAAAACCATGAGTGAAGCGACAGGAGCACTGCGATCCGCGGAGGCGGCGCGGCAGGTGAGTGCTGAAATTCGCCACTGAAATAGAAGAACAGATTTCCGTATGTCGCGCTCGCTGAGGCACCCGAAATGAAATTGGTTCCCCTGCGGAAGGGCCGGCCAAAATCGTAGGCGTAAGTCTGACCGAAGTGGTAACCATCGTTGAGAACTGGGCCGCTTGCGCTCAACGTGCGAGCGTAGACAGACTCTAGTCCGACAAAATCGTTGCTCCCTGCAGAATTCTCTTCTTCGCGCGCGAATTCGCGGTGCAAGGCGAGAACCAGATCACGAGTCTGAAAATCGATGGAAGTATTGGAGCCAACAATCCGAGCAATGTTTTCTTCAGCATCCCGCAGGAGATCTTTGCACTGCTCGCGCGACCACGGCTTTGTACCTTCATACGCAGAATGAAGGTAGCCAAGCGCCGCGAGACGATCAAACGCGAGATACACCCAGCTATCCGTAGGTACGTACGTCGATCCGGGAAATTGATTGGGGCCTTCCTGATTATCGTGGGTCAGCGCACGAATCGGTTCCCAAGAAGAACCTCCCAAGGTTGGGTTGTGGTGCACTCTGTAGACATATTCGGAAACGAGCCAGCCAAGGCCGCTGCCAATGAGCACGTCCGAAGGAAAATGTTGCTTGCTGCCAACGCTAGCGATACTGGCGGTTGTCGCTAGACCGTACACAAGAAGTTTGGTCATGGGGCCGGGATATTCGTGCGCCAAAATTCCCGCGGCCGCCCAAGCCGCGGCGGAATGTCCGGAAGGAAATGAATTCCCTCCTGTAAAGAAATCTCCTTGTCCATTCCCTTGTAGTGGACGGCCACGACCAGCGACAAACTTCACTCCCTGCGTCAGAACCAAGCTGTCGAAGACCGCTTCTCCAGCAAGCAAACCCGTTTCTCGCTGATGAGGATCGTGAGTGTGAAAACTCCAGAGATACAGACCACCCGAGGCGGCACCGAGTGCGGCTACACTGCCCGTGCGGATATCGTTGTATTGATGCAATGTGGAAGGACTGCTCGAAAGACTGTGACTGAAGCTTGCGTCGGTAAGAATCAATCCGGTAGTGATTCCGGCCACAGGAACGAGCCACTCGGCATCGGAGCGGCGGAGTTGAAACGGAGCCGTCCAAATATTCTTCTGATCGGAGAATATCCGGTTACCTACAGTGTCAAAGCTGGATTCAGGACTTCGAAGCCAGTCGGTTTGCCGTCGATGCGTCGGGATTGCAGGTTTTGGCTGTGGTGATAGGAGAGCTGGTGGACTTGAATTATGAATAACGGGTTGCTCGTCGGTCTGCTGTGGAATCGCAGGGGTAGCTAAACTTGCCGTCAACGTCACATTGGTGAGCATCATTCCGACCAGCATGCGAATTCCTCTCATGGCCTTTCGAGTGCGATTCTCATGGTTTGAAATACGCAACCGCGAGTGCGACAGATGTCGCAACTTGTGCGGCCTGAAGCAAAGGCAGCCAGTTGCGAGTGCCAATTTTCGGAGCCTTCTCTGGGACTACAATCGAGTCGCCTGGCAGGAGCACCGCGGTGAGCGGATCTCCCGACCACATGCTGCTGTTATTTTTGGCGGCCAAAATCGAACCGTTGGCATGAATGACAAAGACGGCGCTTTTGTCTGCCAATTGCGTCAAGCCGCCAGCTTGTCCGAGATACCACTTGGCACTTCGGCCGGGGACGAAGCCAATAGCGGCGGCACTGAAGACCTGGCCGGTGACAACCACGTAGTTGGCTTTTTTCGGCACGAGGATGGTATCGCCGTTGCGAAGTGGAGTATCCCCCGCAGCTTTTTGAAAAGACTTTGGATCCGGTGATGCGTGAACTACGACACGACCGATGGGCAGATTGGTTTGAAGTTGTGTAAGGGTCGTTTCCGTTTGTGCGATCGCGGTGAGCTTGGCATTTTTCTGTTCTGCGTCGTTTTCCGGCAACGCCTTCAGTTGCTGGGCCTCTGCCTTGACGCGCGCGACCAGTTCGTCGTGCGACTTCAATTCCAGATCGCGCACATCGCGCCTGGTAAGAACAGTGCCGTAAGGATAGGCTTCAGCGGTGAACCCCCCTGCTTTGGCCAAGACCGTCGCAAGCGACTCGCCGGGCGTGATGCCATAGGTGCCGGGATTTTCGACCTCGCCGCGAATCGTGACGCGGGCGCCTAGATTGTTCCACCCGGCCACTTGTGGGATGGTCAGGACGTCGCCATTGCTCAGTTCCTTGTTTGCTGTGGTATCACCTTTCATTGCGGCCGGTAAGTTGATGGACGTGCTCGATGGCGACACATTGCCTGGTGGCTCTTCCTGATGAGTCAGGACGGCGTTCTGCGTGTCTGCACTGTGCTTCAGCCCACCCGAGATGCGAATCAGATCTTCGACGCGCATGTTCGAGCTCAACGGGTATCGCCCCGGTTTTGCCACTTCCCCTTTCACATAAACTGTCGGTGGATCGACCTTCACCGGATTGCGATGAACGATGATGCGATCGTGCGGCTCAAGAATCAGATTGTCTGTAGGATTTCCGGCGAGAGCTAACGACAAGTTCACGCTCAAAATTCTCAGCGTGCCATCTTTTGAGGTGCGGAAGAGTTGTGCGGAATCTAGTTCTGCGTTCTGAGAAACTCCACCGGCGAGGTAGATCGCGTCTCGTAGCCGGACTTGACCTGATGTTGTGTACGGGCCTGGATCACGGACTTCTCCGCCAACCCAAACGTCGGGAACTGCCTGGAACTCGAACTTACTGAATATGCGGACAGTATCGAGCGGCATTAGTTTTGGAGCGGCAGCAGAGTTGGCTAGAGCCGCAGCCAGATCGAAGCTCTCGACGGTCGGACGAAAATCGGGAGGATTGAGCCGAATGATTTCCGCGTACGAGCCGGCGGGTTCTGGCAGCAAATCGGCATAGGATTTAATAAGGTCGCTGAAAGTCATGCCTGACTGGAAGGAGTACCGTCCGGGGCGAAGCACATGACCCTGCAAGTAGATGGCCTGATCGCTATACGGAGCGATGGGGAAAATGTGGATACGATCACCATCTTGGACGTGGAAGGTGCTGAGCTTGGCGATCGCGGCGCTTGGATTATCTGCTTGAGACAAATCCACAGTGAACATGGTCCGCTTTTGATGGGCGACTAATCGTTCGACTTCAACATGTTCGAGCGCGGCAGCCGGGAGAATTCCACCAGCAAGCTCGAGTGCGTCTTCCAGGTTCGTTTCGCCGTGTAATTCGTATACCGCCGGGCGTCGAACCATTCCTTCGACGGTGATTTGCGGACCCACGGGAGGCACGAGCAGCGAGTCACCCGTCTCCAGGCGCTTCTCATCCGTTCCGACACCGCGCAGTAACAGATCGTACGCGTCTACAACTTCGATGAGCTGTTTGCCTCGGTAGTGTTTCAGCGAGCGAAGAGAGCCACGCTGGGTCACGCCTCCAGCAGCAATAAGAGCGTTTAGCGCAGTCGAGAGTGAACTGATGTCGTATGCACCGGGATCGCCCACCTCGCCCACGACGTAAACACGAATCGTGCGCAGTCGAGAAAGAGACACGTCTGCTGAGGCGTCACGATACTGGGAACGTAAAACCTGTTGCACCGTGAGTCTGAATTTCTCCGAGAGAGCGCCCGCTGACGAGCAGCGGGCCTGCTTCCGGGAAGTGAAATGCGACCTTCGCGATCGACGACGCGCGTCATTCGTTGAGAAATGCCGCCCCACAAATCGATGGCCAGGCTGTCTCCTGGACCAACGATATAGTCCGGCCCAACCGGCAGATCCATCGGAATCGCACGAGGATTCGCGGCGACCGCCGCTCAATATGTTGACGCCAAAGCGCTCGGGCGAGTTGAGTCGCGGCCAGGAACCTGGACATATAAGTCGTAGAGCGAGGGGACGTCGGCGTAGGGGTTTTGTTTGTGAACAAACGGGTTTTGCGACTTATCGAAATTGAAATTGGTAGGGTTTGTCGCGAGGCCTGAACTTTTCGAACGGAAGAATTTGCCCGAGTGTAACGTTAGACGGCACTCTGGACCCGTCTGCATTTCGCGGGGTATTGAGGTCTGCACTCGTGGCGTGGCCCTGCAGACTCTCGGCTAGTCTTTCTGCGTCGGCGGGGGAAACCCGAGAAGTGTTAAGTTCGCGCGAGCCTGAGAATGTCGCCAAACGCATGGTCTCCGTCGAACTGCTCTGGTTGAGAGAAGCACTCTCATCCGCACTGAGATTTCCACGCGCCCTCAAGAGAGGAGAGGACGAGGAAGGTTCGTTCTGAACGGGAACAGAATCCGAATCAAAACCTGGACGGTTGGGATTGACGGATAAGCCATTGCCCTGACGCGGTCGGCGAGAAAGTGACTGTTCGCAGTCCTGCTCCTGGCTTGGATTACACTTGTTTTCGTGCTGGGCCGTCTGCTGCACTTCATCATCGTTATGAGGCTGCTTTAACGATTCCGCGTCTTCTTGCGCCTCGATTTGAACCAGACGACGCGCACGTTCTTTCAGGAACGAGTTCCTGTTGCTTTCCCAAAGCTGAATTTGGATTAATACCAGGCAAGAGATAACCGTAGTGCTGAAGAAGACGCGTTGCCGCGGCACGAAACAGCACGTCGTTATCCAAGCGGTCGAAGATGGCTTGGTCAGTAAGATCGGCGTCATCGATAACCTGAGCGTTCGCGGTAGCTTCTTTTGAGACCCATCGTTTCAATTCAACCAGTAGACCGGGCTCTTTAACCAACACTTCTCGAATCAGTTGCGGCGAAGCCGAGACTCGATCGGAGTTTCCAGGATCGAGTTCGAACGAATTGAGTTTCGCCGGGGACTCTGACGGCTTCCGGATTGTTGCGAGGAGAATTGCTCTGCTGCGCCCACAGAGGGCCGCAACTGATGAACAGGACAAGGCCACGCAAGACCGCTGGAGACTTGAGCAGCCGACTGACCCAGGAGCTTTTCAGTGCGGAAGCCATCACAGAAAATTCCCTTCAGGAACACCTGCATTGCGGACTGCAGTCAAGAAGCCTTGGGTCGACGCTTCAATATCGTTGGAATGGATATCGAAAGAAGCCCAGTAGCAGATAGTGCGATCTTTTCGGGAGGCCACGGCGATCACGCGCACGCCGGGATATTCACGAAGTACGCGGTCACAAATCAGGGGGCGAGCTTCCGATTCATCCAGACCGACAACCACCAGATCCGGAAGCGTGGCCTTTACACGCGGAAGTATTTCCGCCTCATCCGACACTTCGCCGACGATTTCGATATCCGGCTGATCAGAGAGCGTGGCCACAACCACTTCACGCATGAGTTTTGGCGTGTTGGCCACGAGAATGCGCGTCATCTTCTCCATCGAATTGCCCTCGCGACGGAAGTATCGACGCTGCGAGAGCGGAATTTCAGGCCCAATGTTGGCCAAATACCCGGGCCAATTTGCACTAAGGACTGAGTACTCATTTGGACTAACGATCAGGAACGTTTGGTCTTGGGCAAAAAAGTACCTGCAGGAAGATGACTTCCCCTTGACTTTCTGGTGACAAATGGAAAGCAAAGAAACCGTATTCTGCGGTCAGAGCAATGCGTGGATGGCATGTTGACATCCATCCGCGGCGTTGACGGCGGATGAGGTAAACAAACTCAACCGTAAAGGGAGAACTCCCGAGGATGCAAATGTGAAGAAACTACTTTGGACTTTGGTGATCGTACTTTCTGGCACCTCAACTCTCTTCGGTCAGTCTTCGACGCCGATTCTTTCCGGAGCTTTTCAATTTGTTGGATCTTCAAACGGTGGGGTGAATTACTACCAGCCTCTTCTCGCTCCAGTGTTGGTAGCCCCACTGGGTGATCATTGGCTGATTGAATCTCGCGGGGAAATCCAAGGACTTATTTCTCGAGAGAATGGAAGTAGTGGGCCGTACCAGGGGCAATTCTTCGCGTCCCTCGATTATGCCCAGATCGATTACATCGCTAGCTCTCACCTGACCATAACGGCGGGCAGATTCTTGACACCGTTCAACATCTACAACGAGCGCTACAACGCCAGTCTGGATTCGCAACCTGCAAGATCCGGCAATTATATTCCCAATCGGGACAAGAACTTCTGCGTCAAGCAATGGTGGCATGCTGCGAGGTATCGCGGTTGCGCGGCCAAACTGGGAGTTGAACTATACCGCTTATTTTTCGGCGCTCAGCACGGTAGAGAATTTGCAGGCGGGCCGGGCGGCAGGCGGCCGGGCGGGGGTTTTCATTCCTTCGGCAGGCGTGGAACTGGGCGCGTCTTACCAAAGATTTCTGCAGAACGGAGACTCGAACGCGGCGGGAACCTATTTTGTCTGGCAACCACCCAGCGTCCCGTTCGACGCACGGGCCGAATATGCGCATTCTCCGGGTGGCCAGGGATATTGGATCGAGGGTGCGTATCGCTTCGCAAAAGATCGCCGTAATATGTCGGGGCTGGCGCGGTTGCAGGCCATAGCGCGCGTGCAGCAGTTTTTCAAAGGTACCCCGACACCAAACGATTTGCTACCACCGGCGGATACAACCCGGTTTGATTTCGGTTTGAATTATTACCTGCCGCACGACGTTCGACTGAACGGCAGTTACGGAAGAAGATTCAGCGACACGAGGAATGCCAATGTCTGGAATTTTCAAATCACCTATCGATTCTTGTTCCCGGCGTGGCCCGGAGGATCCCGATGAAAAGAATTGTCATTGCACCTGGCACCTTAGCGTTCATGGTTTTCTGTCTTCGCTCGGTGGGTAAAGCTCAGGGCACCTCTCCCTCGCAAAAACAAAACGCCACGTCCAGCACGACGGCACAGCAGCGACAGGCTGGTGAGCAGCGGTTTCGAGCGAACTGCGGCCGTTGCCACAATACCCCCGATTCGCTGTCGCCTGCGCGAGGTGAAGGCGGTACTGCAACACATGCGAGTCAGGGCCATGCCGAGTTCGGAAGACGAGCAGCTAATTCTGAAATACCTTGCGCCTTGAAGAACCAGACATTCCACAGGGGAACCTTTTCGATGAAATTTCGAGCAGCACTTTCAGTCGGCATTTGTTTCGCGGCATTCTGGTTATGCGCCGCACTCTACGGTGCGCAACCCGGCAAGACTATCTCTATTACCGCGAGCCGCTTCAATTTTGAGCCAAAGGAAATCACGGTGAAAAAAGGAGAAGCGGTCACGCTCGTTATCCAGTCGAAAGACGTCAGTCATGGCCTGGTCATCGATGATTTGGGAGTGCGAACGGAGATCAAGAAGGGCCAAGCGGCCTCTGTAACCTTTACGCCGGAAACCGTGGGAACGTTTGAAGGTAAGTGCGCGCATTTTTGCGGATCAGGACACGGATCAATGACGTTGACTGTTCACGTCGTTGAATGAGGCCCAATATGAAGTTTTACGCGTTTCCCGTGACTGCAATCCTGAGCATGTTGGTCTCTGGATGCCGCGTCTCGACGCCGGGAAAGTGGGAAACATCCACGATGACGCGGTTGAAGCATTCTGTGACCGTACGCGGCAAAAACGAGCGCAATCCACTGCCTGACACGCCGGCTAATATTGAGAGTGGGAAAGTTGTGTTCTCTCATTACTGTGTGGCGTGCCATGGACTCGACGGACAGAACACGGGTGTTCCGTTCGCCGATCGAATGTCTCCTCCGGTACCCTCACTGAAATCAACATCTGTGCAGTCTTACACTGACGGACAGCTCAAGTGGGTTGTGGAGAATGGAATCTCGCCCTCCGGCATGCCGGCTTCTAAGGGGATTTTGTCCGAAAGAGAGATTTGGTCAATCGTCGTGTACATAAGACATCTACCAGAAGCAGGCAGCCTGGGTGAACCCGCTTTCTACTCGGGTGAAAACGAATCGGAAACACGGCCAAGGAGCATGGTTCACAACCGGTAGTGCAACGAGCAGACGCAACGATTGCAGACCGAATTATTCGGAATGTCCAGCTTAGCTCTGAAATCAAGCGCTTCCTTGCCATTTATAATAGATTCCAAATTCTGTTCGTGTAAATTGCCAATGGGCTGGTGGAAAAAACAGGGCCGTACGGTTCCATCCGTTTCAATCACGGCAGAAACCCAAGGCGCATTACACGCCGGCGATTCACTTCTCGCCAAACCTAGTTGAACACGGAAGTGATGTGCAATTCGACGGAGCTTCTCTGGAGTTTCGATGAGAAAGCCGTGATCCCATTCGCGCGAAGACTCTTGAATTAACAGTTCAATCTCGGTTTCCAGGGCTTGGAGTTCTGCCATAGAAAGGCCGACTTCGTTTTGACGAGAAACAGGCCACACAAGGGGACGGTTGAAGGCTGTCGAAGTGAGATCAGCCGCAAGGAAGGAAATACCGTCCAGGTTCAAGTCCCACGATGCCCACGCCGTTTCTCGCAAATGGCGATGATTTGCTTTCTGTACCACGGTTCGCGCGGTGATTCGCAAGTCTTTGCGGCGTGTTCTTAACGCCCTAATACCAGCCTGCAAAAGTTCAAATGCTCTGTCCACGCGACGGATCGCATCATGAATTTCTGGCGGTCCGTCCAACGAAACGATGACATCGTCGAAACTCGCCGCCACCTCGTCCGCGTTCTTTTCAAGGAGCAATCCTGTGGTGAGCAGCGTCAAACGAATCTTTTCTTCGCGGAGAATCGAGCAGAGGATCGGAAGCTCTGGATTGAGCAATGGTTCGCCGCCGCTAAACACCAACCAGCGAACTCCTAAATGGCGAATCGAAGTAAGTTGCGGCTCGAGATCCCGCGCGGAAAACGATGTCCCGGTGCGAGTCTTCCAAATGTCGCACATTACACAGCGGCAGTTGCACGAACCGTGAGCGTGCACCACCAGCACGGGCAACGTGTGAACGAGATGTGGATTGTCGGTCAATTGCTGCAACTCCATCGTCTTCTGTTCACTGCACGCCAAGACTCACCCGCCTTCCGCCAAGGAATATTCCATCGGGCAGATGTGGTATGGTTTGCCGGAAGAGATTTTTGATTGGAGCGCGAACCCAGCGAGACACGCCATCGACGAGAATCAACTCCAAACCACTTCGCGTGTTTTCTGGCAATCTCATGAACAATTCCTCAGATGCCAAGTGGACGCGGCCGGCGATTAATACCAACTCAACGTCGACACAGGAAAGCTCTGTAAGCGTTTCCGCCGGAGATCGTCGGCTGTCACGCACCGCGATAAGATCGGCAGTCCCTCCAACACAAAGTGCCCCATGCCCTGCGCGCAACTGAAGCAGTCTTGCCGACTGGCGCGTTACGAAGTCGTAGATTTTTGTAGCGTTTAGTCGCGATATGGCGGACGCGAAGCGGACTTCGTCGAGCAAGTCGCCCTCAGCCGTTAACGGTGAGTCACTGCCGATCGCCACTTTTGAAAGTGAATCGATGAATTCCGAATCCAGGGTGCGGCCAAAAAGGAAGACATTGGTACTGGGGCACCAAATCAAACCCGCACCAGATTTGCGCAGCAACGATTGCCCTTTTTTATTCAACGCCAGTCCGTGAACCAAAACAGTGTTTTCGTCCAAGCCGCCGGCACGATGAAGTTGCGTGATTTCCTCTGCGCTGGCCTGGTCGATGCCTTCTCCAAGATGAATGATAAATGGTTGATTCGGCGGCGTTTGGCGTTTTTTTTCGGGGACGTCGGACGCGAGAGGCAGAGAGTGAGCCCAACCGTAGTCTCGCACAACGCGGACTGGAAAGTTGTTTTCAAACAAATCGCTGTCGTAAGGATTGTGGTGCGAAACCGTGGTCGCTCCACACAAAAGATTGCGAATACCTCCCCACCATAGCCGCACATCTTTAGGCACTTTCCTATGATTGGCAATCACCGCGGCATCCCTACGGTGAATATCCTCTGCCCACTCGAGGGCATTCGCGTATTCCCCGGCTCCCAGTCGAGGAAAAAGTGCAAATTCAAGGTGGTCGTGGGCATTTATTAAACCGGGCAACAACAGAAAACCGTTCAAATCGATCGCAGAATTGGAGGTAGGCGCAGGGCTTCCGCTATCCACCCCGAGCGCCGTAATACGTGCGTCGGATATGCAAAGTGTGCCTCTAATACGCGCTTCCGGACCAACTGAGATAGTTGCATTCAGAATTTTGCTGACCGACGCTTCCTCGTTCTTTGACGGACATTGAACGCTCGCCCTAGATCTTGGTTGAAATTGAAGAATGTAAATCGCGGGATAGTCGTTGGCTTGTTCCCAATATTGTGCCTTTCCCGCGGCTGCAAACAATCCCTTTTCATTCTCACCAAAACACGGTTCCAAACGCGCACGAAGCTGAAGTCCAACGCTCTCGCATTGAGCAATCACGAGCTCAATGGGTCGCTCATAGACCTGAATCTTCTGGAAACCCATTTCACTTCGGATTCCACGTTGCCACTGTAGAGCAATAGTGGTCTCTGGATGAACATCCGTAAGAATCAGTGACCCTGTTTCGCGCAGCGCGCGGCCAGCATTGGTCAGGAGTGCTGCTGCATCTTCGATGTAGCTCAAGACAAAATTTCCCAGAATAAGGTCGGCGCTACGTTGCGCGAGCGGGGCGCTCACAGCATCGATGCACTGTAGTGTCGCGGCAGTCTTGAGTTTTATTTTTGCTTTGTGCAACATCTCGGAAGAAGGATCCAAACCCAATAGACTGTGTGGCGCTTCAGTTTTCAAGATTTCCAGCCAACGACCCGTTCCACATCCCATGTCGAGAATATCCAGGCCATGCGCACAAGGGAGAAGTGGCTTTAGATAACGCCGCTCCAACGAAAGCATTGGGTTTCGTTCTGTGTCAAAAGTGCGCGCCCAGAGACGATAGGCTTCTTGGGGAGAGAGAACCGGAGTTGCAGAAGGGGTGGCCATGATGCAGTGGCGCTGCTCTACAGGCTTTCCTGTTTTGGTTTGCGCAAGGAGATGAATTGCTGGGCCCAGCGGAGCTCCTTCGGGAACGCATAGATTCGCGCTGCGTAACGCCAGGAACTGAGCGATTGCAGCAAAGTGCGGCTCCATCGCGGGGCACGGATGTCTTGCACGGTCGGCCAGCGAGAATTGATGACAACTTCAAAATTGTCGATAAGTTTCTTGGTTTTCTTTTTCAACCACGGCGTTTTTGGATCGATTCTTAAGGTGAAGTCCATCCAGCGTCTGGTGGCCCATTCTTCCGGGCTTGAGGGAAACTGCACTTGTCCATCAATTTCGCCATACATGGAAGTGCGCTGCGGTACAGGCGTGTAGTGATAAATGATGATCTCGGAGCGGGCATTGATTCTTTTGAGTTTGCGGATGAACTGCAATGTCTCGCGGGTATCGCGCTCTGGGTCGCGCGGATTTCCAATCACAAAGGAAAATTCGGGGATGATCCCGAACTGTCGGATTCGGTGCGCCACGGCCAATGTTTGTTCCGTGGTGATATCTTTTTGCATTTCCTTCAAAACCCAATCAGAGCCCGATTCGGCCCCGAAGAAGATCATGGTGCACCCCGCGCGTTTCAAAGCATCGAGTGTTTCGTCGGAATAACGGTTGAAGATGTCCACGCGCGCTTCGCACCACCAGCGGAAACCGAGCGGCTCAATACGGCGGGCCACTTCTCCCGCGTGATTCTCTCCCATAAAGAAGTTCATGTCGTAGAACTGAACTGAGTCCGCGCCGTATTCAACTTTCAAGTGGCGAAGGATCGTTTCGGTGCGCGCGGGACTCTCCATAAGTTCGCGGGTTCCATACGCGGCGTGGACTCCGCAGAAACTGCAGCGGAAGGGACAGCCAATGCTGGCATGGTGCGCGGCAGTCCGCTTCCCGAAGAACGAAGGCCGCAAATATTTCTCGACAGGAATGCGGTGGAACGGCGACCAGGGAAATGCATCCGGCCCTTTCATCAGCCGCTCAGGATTATGTCGATGCAATCCAAACATGTCCTTGTAGGAAAGCCCATGAATGCCGTCAAGTGAACGCTTTCCACGGAGCGCGTCAATCAATTCCAGAAGCGTGTCTTCACCCTGACCGCGCACGACGTAATCGACATAACGGGCATTAAGCGCTGCGTCTGTGTAGATGGAAGGAAAATAGCCGCCCCAAACGATGGGAATCTTTGGATGAATGCTGCGAATTTCGCGGCAGATAGCCATGGCTGCAACCATTTGGGGACCTGGCATTACTGTCACGCCCAACATTTCCACGCTGTGGATGCGCGCCAATTCAAGAATGGTTTCGACCGGATGATCATCGACATTCCCGTCGACGATTTCGTACTCTTCGCGACCTTCCAGGACAGCCCCGAGGGCCATCACCGACAGCGGGAAGCGGCGGTTGCGCGGTCTCGTTGCACGGGGATTGAGGAGAATGATCATCGAACCTTCACCTGCGCACTGTAAAGGTAAAACTGAGACGGCTCACGACGCTTGTACCAGCTCGCAATCAATGGTCGGCAAGCCCAGCGAAAGCCGTACCAGATACGGTGAACGTTCCACTCCAGATTGTGGCGAACTTCGAGAGCCGCCAATCGTTCTGGAGTCAAATATTCCGAGCTGGCTAACCCTTCCGGGCGAAACCCGAATCGTTTCTGGAAAATCTCCCGCTTCTCCATTTGCATCTGTTGGCCATAGATCTCCATGGAATAGGTGGGCGAATCTGCAATGACAATGGTTCCGCCCGGACGCACACAACGAATCGCTTCCGCCAGCGTGCGCTCGTAATTCTCGGAATAGTGGAAAGACGCATTGAAGATCGCACAATCAAACTGTTCGTCCGCGAACGGAAGATTGTCGAGTTCAGCCTGGAAGCGAGGAAACAGCTCTGGCAATTCCCGCCGGTAGTGTCGAGCCGCGCCGAGGCCATCGTAGCTGTTGGTTAACAAATCGACTGCTATAGGCCGATGTCCCGAGCGCGCGAGTCGGTGCGACATCCAACCATTTCCCGCTCCGAGGTCGAGGATTAGCAGGGGTGGTACCGCTTCACGGGACACCGTGGGCAGGATTTTTTGCTCCACGTAACAAAACGTTTTGCCGCGAATCGCCCACTGCCAGGAATTGCGACACGTAAGATCACGAAATGGCAGCGCCTGGTAGAATTCAGGATCGTCACTTCCCCTGCCTTCTTCTTTGCGCACGTGTTCGTACTCTTTGATAAAGCGCGCGAAATACGTTTGTCGAGCAGGGGGCAAGCCCAACCAAATACCTTTTTCCTGGCTGAACTCGGCGAAACAGCCAGTGCAGAGGAAGCTGGAGTGACTTCGAGTGAGTGCCTGGTAGGTAGCCTCAATCAGATTCTCGCAGCATGCGGGGCAACGCAATTCGATTGGAGAAAGCCCGCTCTCGGATTCTTGGACGGCAAACCGGGCATTCGAACCGTTCCCAGCGTTGTCAAACTCGCCGTTAGTGGCTGCATCGGGTGAACTCCAGCAAGACGTGATCGCCAACGTCGCGCAGAACAGGCCAGCGGGCAAACAGGCCATCCAACTGTTCCATGCCCCGAAGCAAAAATTGATGACGCATTGCCCACTGCTCCGCATAGGAAGGCGGCACAAACAGACCGATTGCAGTTCGGCGCCGGAGCGTGAACCAGGGACTGAACGCACGTTGCACTTCGCGGACGGTGGGATAAGAAACTTGAATGGTAATTTCGCCGATTCTTGCCGTCGCCTTCGCCAGAGAAGCGTCGAACAGCTTTTTCCCTCTGGCCATGCAGCAGATACCAAATGATCTCTCCTGCACACACGAAACTCCACAAGCAGAGCAGGAGATGGCCGCCGGGCTTTACGAGCGTAGCCAGATCTCGCGCCACTGGTTGCAGGTCGGCTAAACAATTGAATCCAGAAAAATTTGAAAACGCGCCATCAAACGGTGCGGTTGAAGGCAGTTCGATTCAAATCTTCATTTGCAAGCCGCAGGAAGTTGATGTCGGCTTCGGGCGCCTCTCGCCTGGTTCGTGCCGTGGCGACATTGATCATCATGGCAGACGCATCGCAGGCGAGAATGCTCCTTCCCCGCTGTCCCAAATACCTCGCGTCCTCGCCCGTTCCGCAATTGAGTTCTAAGACGCGATCGCCCGGAGCGAACGCCTTTTCCAGTCGCTTCCAAACCTGTTCGCGCTGGGCCCTACCAATTGAGGTGCGGGTAAACAGCTCGTCGTAGGACACGGCCACCTTGTCAAATGCGCGCGCGACCGCCGAGAGATTCGCAAATCTCACTTCGCTCATGCGGTCACCTCTTGCGATTTGCAGTAGAGAGATTCCCGCAGGGCTGTCACATTCTGGTGCAATTCATGCTCAGCAACTTCACTCTCACCGCCCCTCCGGAGCCGCGCCAGTTGGACCTCGCGCCGCAACAATTGGTCGACATTTTCATAAAATTGCGGAGAGCGGCGGCCACGAAGCCCCAGCTCCCTGTCAGACGAACTGCTCCATGGCTTCAATTGCACCAGAGAGTTAGCGACGCGCTCGTAATAAGGAGTTCCTTTGATGGGATACGAAACGGTTGTAAGAAACACATCCGGATCGGTTCGCTTCACATGCTCAATGGTCGCCTCGATGTCTTCCAGTTCTTCTCCTTCGTAACCCCACATCAGGAACATGCCCGTCTGAATGCTTCTTGCTTTGCAGCGCTGCACGGCAAGTTGCACTTGTTCTACGGTCACACCGCGATCCATCGCATCCAAAATGCGTTGCGAACCGCTTTCAGAACCGATCCACAGACGGAAACACCCTAACTCTGCCAATAGATCAGCAGCTTCCTCATTCAGGCGGTCGGCACGCGTGATGCACTCAAACGGGATATGCAGATCGCGCCGACGCATTTCGCTCGCGTAGTTGCGCAGCCAACCGTGGTGAATGGTGAATACATCATCGGCGATCCACATCATGTCCGGTTGATAACTGGAAAGCAGCCATTCCACTTCGTCGACAACGGCGATGGGATTCCGCCTGCGATGCGTAATTCCAAAAACCTGATGGCTGCACCAGCGGCAACGATAGGGGCAGCCGCGCGCAGTGATGATAGAGAGTGAACTCTTTCCGTGCGCGCCTTGCCATGTCTGCATGTAGCGGCGGATGTCCACGGATTCACGCGCTGGCCAGGGTTGCGCGTCAAGATTTTCGATTTGGGGACGATCGCTAGTTCGGTGGACTACGCCGTTCTCTCCTTGAAACGCAATTCCCCTTACTTCCTGCAATGCAGCGCGAGAGCCGAGGTGCAACGCCGGAAGGAGCTCTTCCATTGTTTCTTCGCCCTCGCCTATGACCACCACGTCGGCCCCAGCCTCGAGATATTCCTCAATGTACGCACCTGGCTCTGGCCCACCTACAACTGTTTTCCAACCGGCATTGCGAGCGACAGTCAAAATCTCGATAACTTTTTTGCGAGTCATCAGGTTGGCGTAAATTCCGAGTACGGAAGGGTGCTCGACTTGGAGATATGCAAACAGATCAGCGGTAGTGGAAAACGTCGTGTCGAATACTTCAACGCTGAATCCTTTGCGACGGAGATGAGAGCAGATGTAAAGAATCCCCAGAGGTACGTAGGGCTTTCTAATCTGAAGCTCTTTGGGATCCTCTGCCATGAAGAAGCCATGAGTCAGGAGGAGATCAGTCATGTGCCCCTCCGTTTGGCTCATGCTGGGTCTGCAGAAACACTAGGTCGGAATTGGGAGCGAATCGAATATCGCACGCTGCTACGGCATCAGTGAACTCCGTGGCATCCGCATTTCGGCACAGCGGCGCCATCGCGGCCACATCTTGCCAAAGATCGGTCGGCGCAATTGCAGACCCTCCCGGTCTCCAACTTTCCACCTCGGCATGCAGGCCATCTCTTACGGCACGATAGAGGCGATCAGTATAGGCTCCCTTGAACATGACGCAGAGATCCTCACTGTCTGACCAGTTTTGTTTGGCGCCCAGTTGCTGTTGCACGCGGGCGTAGAAACGAGTGTTGGGAAGGGGGTAGGAAAATGAAACGCCTACATCGTCCGGTCGAGTTTCACGGACCAGCGCTATGGTCTTCTGAATGTCTTGCCAGTGCTCGCCGGGATAGCCAAGTTGCAGAAAGTAGCAGGCGCGAATCCCCTCGTTCCTCAGGTGCTCACGTGCGGCAACTACTTCTTCCACGCGAAGTCCTTTTTCCATGGCGTCCAGCACTTTTTGAGAGCCTGACTCCACTCCCATCCAGACCTCCGCGCAACCGGCGCGCCGCAGAGCCTGCACGTTTTCTTTTGTCAGTAGGTCGGCGCGTGCCTGGATTTTGAAAGGAATTTCACAATGCAGTTCTTCGACGCAATTGGCAAATTCCTGCAGCCAGTGGCGATTGAGTCCGAAGATATCGTCAGCAAACCAGAGATGTTCCGCACCGTAAGAGTCCTTCAGTAACTTCATCTCTTCGGAAACTTCGCTTGCGGACCGCAATTGAAAGGCTTCTCCGAAGATTGGCTTGGCGCACCAGTTGCACCGAAACGGACAGCCGCGGCTGGCAATCAAATTCTGCGAAAATGCGCGATTCGTGCTCTTCCACGCCGAGCGATAGTGCGAAATGTCAATTAAGTCCCTGGCGGGAAGAGGCAAATCCACTGGAACGCGCGTCAACCGGCGAATATTTGTATCACACGACTCGCTGGCCCCTCGACGATTCAACCACCTCACACCGGGAATACTTGTGGGATCTCCACCATTGCTCATGGTTCGGACAAGGTTTAATAGCGTGTATTCTGCTTCGCCCTCCAATACATAGTCACAGCCCTGTCGCAAATACTCGGCGGTATGGTCGGTGGCATCCGAACCATGGACTACGACTCGCGCGCCAGCTTGCCGGGCAGCATCAATCATATGCCAGGCGACTTCCCGCATCCGAGTCAGACACATTTTTGTCAGGAAATTAAAATCGTCTTCGTAAATGGCCACGATGCGCGGGCGATGTTTATGCAAGGCTTCGCGGAAGCCGGCCTCCGGTTCCTGCAAGATAGTGTCGAAGAGTCCGACAGAATTCCCGTTCGCGCGCAACAAGCCTGCAGCATAGAGTGTTCCCAGTGGAGGATATGGCTCCATCTTCCGCACTTGTTTGCGGTCATACGGCAAATGGTAGGAATGGGTTAGGAGAACGTCAGTCAAAGTTCTCTCCTCCCTTCCTTTCCGCATGGCCAGGAAAACTCATCAACAAGCTGCCTCGCTGGCCACAATTTCTAATCGCTTCGCATCGACAGCAGGTTTCAGCGCCGCAGTCTTACGCTTCAATCGGTCATTGAGCCAAAGCTCGACAGGGAGCTTGTACATGTCGTGATCCAGCCTCCAACGTGCCGGAAGAGAAATCGCTTTTTGAATGAGACGAGTGGAGCGCCGGCGGGTGTCCGCGGCAATCGGGACGCGATCGAAAGCGATCCGCAAATATTCCCGCATGATCTGAAGCCGTTTGTGCTCGGGACCGCTCAACCACGGCAGCACGGTGTAGCGGGGAAAGAAGTCGGCCCATCCCTCGAAAGAAGAAGGGACGCGGATGCCAAGCTCCTCTGCCTGCTCCATGATGGGAGAACCAGGATAGGGGGTGAAAATATTTGTCCAGAACTCTGAACCTGGAAAACGCCGGCAGACATCCATCATGAAATCGATTGTTTCGCGGCGTTCTTTCGTGCCTTCGCCCGGATAAGCGAAAATAATGTTGAAGGAAGGCCGAATTCCCGCCTGGAGGCATCTGGCCGCGCTCTCGTAGATGGAGTCAAAATCCTGAAACGTCTTGTTCATCAACTTCAGGATTTTTTCCGAGCCTGAATCCACACCCTGGCAGATCTGGTGAAGCCCGCTGCGTCGCAACAGTTTCAAATCTTCCAGACTGAGGCGAGAAGTTAAATTCGTTGTGGCCTGAATGCTCCACTTAAAATCAGCGCCCGCATTCACTAGTCCTTCGGCGATGGCCCGCGCACGGTCCAGATCAACGAGAAAATTGTCGTCGACCACCCAGAGCATTTCCAGTCCATAACGCCGGGTGAGGTCAACAGTTTCCTCGACGAACTGTTCCGGTGGCAGTGCGTTCCACTTTCGTCCGTACACCCCCGCATTCGTGCAGTAAGCGCAGTTGAAGGGACAGGCAAGGCTGGAGATGTACATCGCCCATCGCCGGCCGCAACTGCGTTGATAAGCGTCAAAGTCGGCCAAGTGATACGCCTTCGGGGGAAGTTCGACGAGCGGCTTCAGGGGGCGTTCTGTAGTGAAAACCAGTTTGCCGTCTCGCTTGAATCCAATTCCGGGAATCAGGTCGATGGCAGTCTTCTGTTCCAGATGCTGAACGAGCTCCAGCAGCGTGTCTTCTCCCTGGCCGCGCACAACAATGTCGATGTAAGGGGCTTCGAGGGTTTGCTTCGGCAGAAGCGAGGGATGCCAGCCGCCGAGAATGACGGGAAAGTCGGGATTCCACGCCTTCACGGCGCGCGCAATTTCCGCGGTCTCTCGGATCATCGGACCAGTCACCAAAGAAATGGCAAGGCACAACGCGTCTTTCAGTTCATCCAGAACACGTTGTTTAAACTTTGGAGTAATGGTCGAATCGATAAGTTGCACCGAATAGCCAGCGCGGAGCAGGGGTGTGGCAACCGCAAGGATACCGAGAGGCGCCGTCGCCTCTGAACTGGCGAAGGAAGGGAAAAAGAAAACTACTTTTCTAGACATCGGCCGTATCTCGGAACCGCAAGAGAAACCTTACTTGAGGCCAAGCGGGGCAATTGTCACCGCTATGTCACATGCCTGTCATTTCTTGTTCCCGCATACATCAGGCACTTGATTTCGAGTTACAGTAAGCGACACTGTGACGGTGAATTTTACATTTCATCGCATGACGCTTCCTTTCCGCACGGAATTTGGGCTTGCGGGAACGCGCTGTATTTTGTCGACAAATTCTCACAATGTCCTTCGCCACTGCGTGCCCTGGCAATCGATTGAGACGTTGCCCGAAACAAATTCCATAAGCATGGAGATTCTGGAAGACACCTCGCCCTCGCCCTAGCCCAGCCCCCTGACACGTTCCGTACTTTCGAGGGTTGCGCCACCTGGTTTTTGCAATGCTTGAACCAAATAGCTTTTTAAATTTTGACTTATTGCGAAAGCACGGTATGGGCGTGCTCTCCCCCATCGCCGCTCGTGATCCCCACTTCTGGAACGCACAACTACTGCCGATTACCATTGGCCTGTTAGGAACCACCGTGGGGGTCGCACCGTTACACTGCGCTTGTCTGGATCGCAATGGAGAAGGACTTCTGATTGCCGGAAAGTCGGGCGCTGGAAAATCCACGCTGACGGCTGCGCTGGCAAAACGCGGTTTTGCGGTTGTTTCTGACGATTGGACGTATGTTTCCCACCGACGGGGAAACCTGAGCGCGCGTGGATTGTTCGCGCCCATCAAACTTCTTCCAGAGACTGTCCGCTATTTCCCCGAACTGCGCCACTACTCCCCGAAAAAGACGTTGAATGGCGAAACGGCACACGAGATTGATCCGGTAAAGGATCTTCACTCACAAGCCAGATCATGCACGCAGCCACAATGCATATTGTTTCTTGAGCGCACTTCCACACCGGGTTGCCGTTTTGTGCCGTGCCGGCCCGAGTATTTGCGGTGGTTTTTCGAATCCAGCGGCGAAAAGCTCCCTCCTGAGTTGCCGGAGGCAGTCCAGAATCGGTCTGAAATCATACGTCAGCTTGCTTCCTGCAGGAGCTGGATACTCCACACCGGAGAAAATCCTCTGCAGACCGCCGCAGCCCTGGATGAGTTTCTCTATGCTGGGTGACCCGACCATGCTTGATTCGACGCGCTATGAAGATCCGCTTGACGTGTTGCGACGCTTTGTTCCGACACCGCTCCGAACCCGATTCCGGGTCGGCTCGACTACCATTCTAGTTGAAACAAATGATTTCTCCCTGCTCCCTGCTCTTCCGCTGGAAGTTGAATCCAGCGAGCTCGATTCAGCAAACTTCGAATGGAAGCTAGTGCGTGATCCTGATGCCCCGGGCCCTTTGTTGGATCCTCTGTTCTTGTCATCAGGACAAATCACAATGGTCGCGATGGGCACCGCTTGTGTACTGGGTATGGACCACGAGCGACATGAATTGCTTTGCTTCATCGGCGCAGAAATCGGTTCTCGTACCTTCCAGGATGTGCTTGTCCCTTTTCTGTGCCGGCTCTCCATGGAAACGGTCCAGGCGAATACGTTGAATGGTAGGGATGAACTGAACGAAGATGACTCCGACGCTAAACAGGACCGCTAAGCGCGCCGTACTCGCTGCCATGCAGCGAAAACCGGATTTTTCTGATCTAAGCGAGGTCCCTTCTTTGCAAAGTAAAGAAGGCCTTCGATTAATGCGCTGGCTGGATCAGAGTGGCCTTTCTCTATATTTTCTGAAGCACTCTTGAATCCTGCGAATCCCGTGCCTGCCTTGCGGATGATTGGCGTGAGTCATTGCATCAACGGAGAGAACGAAACGCTGCTCGCTTGACAGATATGCTGGACGAATTTCAGCGACTGAACCGAGCGTTCTGCGCTAACGGTATTCAGGTACTCACATTGAAGGGATTTTCTCTTATTCCAGATTTTTGCGAAGATCCGGCGACTCGCCATCAAACGGATTTTGATTTTCTGGCCGGTCCCAATGACGTTCAGAAGGTAGCTGAGATTCTTTCTTCTTTTGGTTATTCGACGCCACGCTTGTCTCTGTCCGAAGAGTCTTGCTTTACCACCCCGCTTAATCATGTTCCAACCTACAAAGATGACCTATACGCTCTTCAACACCACCGCAAGGTGGATTTGCACGTTTCTCTGTCCGAGACCTCGCCATGGATTGCGGTAGAGCTTCCTCGTGATTCCTTAAAACATGCCGTGCCATTGAATCTCTGCGGTGTCACATTTCAAGGATTACCGATCGCCGATCGCTTTCTTGCCCAAGTGTTTCACGCTTTTCGCCACGCCTTTCGTTCATGGCTTCGACTCTCCTGGTTATTTGAGATTGGACGCTTCATGGAACTTCATCGAGACAACCAGGCGCTTTGGGCTCGCATTGTTGAGCGCACAGACAACAGTCATTTAGCAAAACGCATCTTTGCCTTTATTCTGAGTCTCGCAAGACGACTATTTCAGTCTCGCATGCCACTGTCTGTACAATCTTGGATGTCTGAAGGAATGACTCCATCCCTCGCTGCGTGGCTCGATTATTTCTCAGTGGACTGGGCAGTCTCGGACTGGCCCGGGAGCCTCAGTAATTTGTTCCTGGCTTCCGAGTTCATTGAGGACGGAAAAGATCGCATGCAGTATTTCGCAAGCCGGCTATTTCCAAAGAGAGCACAAGTCTCGATTGGTACGATGGCCAATTTAGAAAAGAAACGATCCGTCGCGTGGAACCTTCAGAGATGGCGATAAGTGGCGTACCGCTCCGGTGTTCATTTGAAAGACGTGTTTTGTCTGCCGTTGGAAGAATTCCGTTGGAGACGCGCGTTGGCACGCGGCCGCTCAGCTGCTTTTGAGTAGGAATCTTGAACCGGTCTCGTTTTCTGACACCGTCCACCTTTCGGCCTCCTGTGTCATCAATATGACGACTTCCTCCGCTCGGCCATCGTGGCCGCGACACAAACGTGACATCCTTTTGACACTGCGGAGATTGACGATCGCTCTATGTCAACGTAAGGTCCTAACATCCGTCGGATCGGGATTGTTTTGTTCTTCACCGCGGATGTTTTGAATTATGAAAACTCCGGCACAAACTCACGCGACTCGAGCCATCAGGCTATTCCTCCTGATCGAGAACCGAATGTTGCGCGAGGCGATGGTCTCTATCTTTCACAAGCAGTCTGAGTTTTCGGTAGTTGGCGCAATCCGCTATACCTCCAACGCTTATGAGCAAGCAGCGGCTTCGCAGTGCGATATTTTTCTTGCCGATCAAGCTTCCACCCTTGCCCTTCCTAAAAATTTTCTGGGCGACTTGCTACGCCTGATGGATGGAAGAAAAGTAGTTCTGTTCGGCATGGAGGATGATTCTGAGATCTTTCTCCAGGCCGTGCGCTCTGGTGTGAGCGGTTATCTGCTTGGGGAGGCCAGCGCTGAGGAGATAATCACGGCGGTGCGTCGCGTTGTGGCGGGTGAGGCAGTATGCCCTCCTTGGCTTTGTCACCACCTGTTTCAATTTGTGGCCCGCACAACTCGAGAAGGCTCGATGATCCTCAACCAGAGGCTCTGTATGAAACTGGGATTGACGGCGCGGCAGCAACAACTTGTGGCGTTGTTAGCTCGCGGTTTCACAAACAAGGAAATCGCAGAGAGCATGCGGCTCTCTCAATTCACAGTTAAGAATCACGTTCACCGCATCATGCGACAACTCAACGCGGGGAGCCGCTACGCCGCCGTTCAAACGGTTTGCGAACGCAATCCCTCTGCTGCCGTTTAGCTTTGATAGGAAGCCTCGACGGATTTGACAAGTGGAATAGAAGGCAGTGGAGTAAAAAGTCGAGAGCAGGTCGAAATCGGCGCGCAATCAATGAGGAAACTCGCAGTTGAATTTGAACATAAGCACCGATAGCAAAATCTCGCGCCGAAGACGACTTGCGTTTGCTTTTGGTGGGCTGCTCGCAAGCAATGCCTTGCTTCTATTGTTCCTATTACAAGATGCCATCAGGGTTCGGTCCAGTTTAGTGCAATTAAATATCGGGCCACCCGAGCGACAAATTCCGCAAGCAATTACGACCTTTGTCATTTACGGCAGCCTATCTTTTCTCGGGTGGCTGTTGATAGGCCTCCCGGTTGTACTTTTTGTGCCCGAGCGTTCGATTCTCCGTTTACCCTGGCCACTGAGAATTGCCGTGGGCCTTCTCCTCGGGCCCGTCGCGCTATTTGCAATAGTCGCCGTGTTGAGCCGCGGCCAGTTCCAGATTCCCGGGAGTTTCGAAAGTACCGGTTTGTTTTGGCTCCTGTCAGCTGTGCTGTCCGCGGTGGCTTTCTCCATTTACACTGCCTTGCTGCGCAAAGAAGTTAACGATAAGACCTCTGGCCGTTCCTTTCCCAGGTGACCACTTAGCGTGCGTTTGGCCGTCAACGTGTGGTGTAAGATCGTCAGCGATGAATCCACTCGATATATCACCAGAAGAATTTGAACGACTCTCGGAACGAGTCGTGAAGCTCGCGGCTGCGTACCTGAAAGAAATCGACGTTCGGGCGATTGTTCCCAAGGAAAGTGGGGCAGAGATAGAACGCGTCTTCCGCACCACATTGCCCGAAGAAGGAATGGCCGACGGTGCTTTGGATGAGTTAGTCAACGTAGTTCGACACTCGCGTGCGCAGAACGGTAGATTTTTTGGATACGTTCTTGGCTCCGGAGATCCTGTGGCCGCGGTTGCCGACATTCTGTGCAGCGTCCTCAATCAAAATGTCACGGCGTGGCGATCCTCGCCGGCGGCGGTAACACTTGAGAAGACGGTTGTCGACTGGCTGGCAGAAGCAATCGGCTGCCAAGAATTTCGCGGCATTCTGACCGGCGGGGGATCTTCTGCGAATTTGATGGGCTTGGCCATGGCGAGAGAATCCGCTGCTCCCGCCAACGAAAGCGGTATTCGATCCGACGTTCCGCTTGCAGTCTACGCTTCTTCGGAGGTGCACTTGTCGATTCCGAAAGCTTTAGCCTTGCTTGGAATCGGAAAGAATCACCTGCGGCTGATACCCGTAGATGAATCTTTCCGCATGATCCCCGAACGATTAGAACAAGCAATGGAACAGGACAAAAGGCTTGGCGTCAATCCAGTAGCAGTAGTTGTCACTGCCGGTACTGTCAACACGGGTGCAATCGATCCATTGCCACAAATTGCGCAGATCGCTGCAAACTATGGGGCTTGGCTGCACATCGATGGAGCCTACGGCGCACTCGGAGCAATCGCTGTCCCAGGAAAGTTTCAAGGCCTGATGCTGGCCGACTCCATCTCTCTCGATCCCCACAAGTGGCTCTACCAGCCAATTGATTGCGGGTGCCTCCTATATCGCGATGCCAGCGCCGCACGGCGAGCGTTTTCGCAGACTGGCGACTACGTGCGCACGCTTTCGAAAGATCCAATCGAGGGCTTTGCATTCTTCGACGAGTCGATGGAATTGTCTCGCCGATTCCGAGCTTTAAAATTGTGGTTTTCCATCCGTTACCACGGATTATCGGCTCTGCGAAAATCGATCGAGAAAGATTTGCGGCACGCCCAGCAGCTTGGCAAGTTGATCGCTAATGAGCCTCTGTTGCAGTTGTTATCTCCCATCGAGCTCAGTGCCGTATGTTTTCGATACGTGGGCCGGCGCAACTTGCCTGAAGCCGATCTAAACTGGTTGAATTCCGAAATTCTTGGCCGGATCATTCGACGTGGAAACGTGTACCTGTCAAATGCCACGATCCATTCGAAATTTAGTTTACGCGCCTGCATCGTCAACCACCGCACTACCGATTCTGATATCGAAAGCATCCTGACTGAAGTATTGGCAGCGGCGCGCGAAGTCTCGTGACCATCCTGCCAGAAACGGGCCCGAAACAACTTCCGATAACATGTCATCCGTTCCCAACCTGTCACGGGGACGAGCCACATCTTCCAGATGTCGTCGACGAAACTGTTGAAGCGTCTACAATCAAAGGCCATGACACTAGGGATTCCAAGTCGGCTCGCGGCTAGCTGCCGCCAGACTCCGCAGCGTGCGGCATGGCTCGAACACTTGCCCAACGTGCTGCGAAACTTGGAGCTCAGATGGTCGCTGAGGATTGATGCCCCGTTCGATGACAGTGATCTGAGTTGCTCGTACGTGGCAGCAGTCGTGCGCGCAGCCGGGACACCTGCGGTACTGAAGATCGGCATGCCGCACATGGAGGGAGAGCACGAAATTCGCGGGCTCCGCTTCTGGAACGGAGACCCGACTGTGCGACTGCTCATGGCCGACGATGCGCTGGGTGCCATGCTCTTAGAGCGTTGCAGGCCGGGGACGGCACTACGCGCGCTGGCGGAGTGTGAGCAGGACGTGGTGATTTCAGGTTTGCTGCGCCGTCTGTGGCGCGCGCCATCTGCGCAGCATTCCTTTCGCCCTTTGTCTGCGTTGGCAGAGTATTGGATTGACGAGACGTTGGCACACATCAAGCAATGGTCCGATACGGGACTAGGTCCGCGAAGGTTTGCGCCTCTTTGCGGAGTTGTCCCGCACCGCACCCACAGACCTCATGTTGGCTACCGACTTACATGCATGCAACGTCCTCCGGGCGGAACGCCAGCCCTGGCTCGTCATCGACCCAAAGCCCTTCATCGGAGACCCTGCCTACGACGCGACGCAGCACCTGTTCAATTGTTCTGTGAGATTGCGATCGACCCCGCACGAAATGATCCGGAGCTTTGCGGACCTGCTTGGCGTCGATCACGAACGCGTACGAATGTGGACTTTCGCTCGCGCAGCGGCGGGGCCGCGGGACGATTGGAGTAATGGCAATTTAGTGGCACTCGCTCGAGCAATTGCTCCGTAAGCCACACACCTCATCTCCATCGATCACTACACGCTTGAAATCACCAGTGCCACGTTTACCAAGCACGACCCGTTGGCTCCTTACTTGAGCCCCTTCAAGACAAGCCTGTTTCTTTCGTGTTCGGCCGAGAACGTGCGGTAGCAGGAGATTCATGGGCTCGCATTTATTGTTACGAATCCTTTCTAATACCTTCGTTCGATTTCGAGTTTGATGTATGATCTCGGCATCGCGCTGGTAGCCGAACTTCTCCGTTGCAGGAGCGCCCATGGACCGTCGCAGCTTATTCAAGTTCGCCGCCGCTACTGGATTCGCCGTTGGATTGGGCAAGACTTCAGCCAACGCCACCATTCCAGAGCACAATTGGGACAAATACGATTGGGGACCGGGGCCTGCAGTTCCCGATCGGCTCTATCAAGGACCGTTCCCGCAGTATGGCCCATGCGCCGTCGTTCCCGACAGCGATGTCGCGATGGTCACGACGCCCTCCAAAGAGATCGTCAGCAACTACGGGATGGGCCTGATTGTCTATGTTTCTGACGACACCGGACCGCTTCATGTCCCGGGTCAAACGATGGAACGCACGCTGGAAGATCTAATCAAGCTACCGTTCGCGCAAAAGGTTTACATTCGCCCCAACTGGCGCGAGGTGCAGAAGCAACCGGGCAGACTCGACTTCCCGGAGTGGTGGAAGATCACGTTCGACCTTGCTCGCCGCTATAACAAGCAAATCGGCTTCCGAATCCAACTGGAGAATCCAGACGTTCCCGAACCTGGCATGCCGGATTTTCTACTCAACAAGGTGCCGTATGTAAAGCTCAAAGGTGAGTGGACGGGCAACCCCGCTGAAATGCGCTACCGGAAAGATAACCGCGTGCCGCGCTACGACCACCCGGCCTATCAAGCTGCGTTTCGCGAGTTGAATGAGCTGTTAGCCGCGGAACTCAACGGCAACCCGCAGATCGAGTTCATGGACACAATGATGTACGGCTTTTGGGGTGAAGGGCATACCTGGCCGTACGAGGGAAATCCGTTCCCTAGCCACTTGGTTGCGGAACAGACCTGGTCGGCCATGTTCGGGATGCAGCTAGAGAAGTGGACGAAAGTCCCGCTGGCCACAAATACGCAACCCGATTTCAGCTCCGTTGGCAACGCTGAGTTGCTCGATCTCACGATGCGAAGCTGTAACTGGTTGCGAACCGATACAATCTTCATCGAAAACACACAAATCGAGGCGTTGAGCTATCGTCCTCCTTGGGCTGCCGCGATCTGCGAAGTTGGATTCACCACTGGCGATCCAAAACAGCTTCGCACCGATGAAGACGGAATCACCTACAACGAACAAATCATTTCCCACGTGGCCGATGTTGGAGTGAACTATCTGTCGGTTTGGAGTTGGCACAATCAGTCCGCTCGCAGCATCTTGAGCTACTACGAAGAGTATCCCGAACCCATCGAACAGATCGCTCGCCAGATCGGCTACCGCATTCGCCCATCGTTTCTCTGGACCTTCCAACGAGACGGCCTTCCGGGTCTGGTGATCGGACTCGCAAACGACGGTATCGCAGCTGTTCCTGGCGTGCTTCGCCTCACCGTGTTCAACGAAGACAAGAAGATAAATGTATCCGGCTGCATCGACGCTGGGTATCCGAAGCCGACTGGCATTCATCAGGCGATGCTGATGCTGCCCGCTGGCGCCAAATGGGAAGGCATGCGGTTGAAGGCTGAACTCGAAGTCAAGGGCATGCGATACCCGATCCGTTGGGCGTGCAGGCAAAAGGTCAATCCCGATGGCTCATTGACGCTGCGCCACAATTACAAACCTGATCAACCGTTGGTGTAAGCGCGAAAACGTGGCACGGATCTCGATGCCGCTATCACCTCGCCACCCGCCACCGTACACTAGCTGAAGATCTCTCAAGAACAAGAGGAGCAATCTATGTTCAAACCCGACGTGAATCGCCGCGAATTCCTGAAGATCGCCGCTGGAGCCGGTGCTGCTTTGGCCATGCCGGCTCCAGGACGTACTGCTGCCTCCGACAAAATGATCGGCATCCAAGTCGGCGCAGTTTCGTTTGTCGATGAAGGTACCGAAAAAGTTCTTGATGTGCTCCAGGAACGCGCTTGCGTGAACACGCTTTTTCTCGCGGTGTTCACCTACGGCCGAGGTATTGCCGGAAGGCAGATCCCTGGCCAGCCTCTGCCCGATCACGGCAAGCAGGAATATGACCTCAATTTTCACGGTGGAAACTTCGCCACCCCTCACCCACAGTTCTACAAAAACACAGTTCTTAAGGACACCCACGCACCCGACCATGGCGACCTCGATATCCTCACCGAAGTGCTTCCCTCCGCCAAAAAGCGTGGCATGAAAGTCATCTGCTGGCTCGAGGACGTCTTTCGCACCGATTTGCCGAGCATCGAGAAATTGCAGGAACGAGATTTGTACGGGCGGAATGCCGAGACGCTGTGCGTCAACAATCCCGACTACCGGAATTTCCTGACCGGTCTGGTCGAAGACTATACCCGTTCCTATGACATCGACGGAATTATGTGGGGCTCCGAACGGCAGGGTGCACTGTCGGACAGTTTGGGAGCCACGCATGACATTCCGCCGGTCGATCCCGGCCAGGCAACTTGTTTCTGCGAGTTTTGTCAGACGAAGGCGAAACAGCGCGGTATCAACGTGGACCGCGCGCGGCAGGGTTATCTCGAGTTGGAAAAATTCGTTCGTTCAGCGCGGAGCGGCAATCGCCCCGTGGACGGCTACTACGTTCAATTCTGGCGCCTCCTTTTGCGATATCCCGAACTACTCGCCTGGGAAATGCTCTGGACGGACAGCCTTCGCGAGACCTACGCCGCACTTTACAAAACCGTAAAGACAGCGAAGCCGGTCGTCCCGGTGGGTTGGCACATCTGGCACAACAATTCCTTCAATCCCATCTACCGCGCGGAACAGGACCTTCACGAACTCTCGAACTATTCGGATTTCATAAAGGTCGTGATGTACAACAACGTAGGCGGCGAGCGCATGGCCCTATATGCAGACAACGCGGGCTCGACACTTTATGGCGACCTCTCCAAGCAAGGTCTCATCGATTTCAACTATGCGGTGATGGGATTCAAGGAAGGTAGCTACGAGCAGATTCCTCACACGGGCCTTTCCGCCGATTACGTTTCCCACGAAACAAAACGCGCCCTCGCGGGGGTTGCCGGCACGAACACTCTCATCTGGCCAGGCATTGATATCGATATCCCGACCGAGCCCAATAACAGCAAATGTACGCCGCAAGGTGTTAAGGAAGCTGTTCTCGCGGCTTTTCGCGCTGGCGCGCCAGGCGTGCTTCTATCTCGTAAGTACTCCGAGATGCGGCTCGCCAACCTAAGCGCCGCTGGAGAAGCGATTCGCGAGCTGAAACTATGTGATTGAGTACCGCTTCTGGTCTTCAGAACAGCGTACGACTTAGCTCATCGCCAGGGAGGAACGAGCGCTATTTAAGCGATTGGGTTCAACCGTCCGACTACCGTCCAAACTGGGTCTTCCAATTTCATCTCCCAAATAGAAGAAATTTGGTCCTGACCGGTATTTCGAACTGCAAGTTCGCTATGTCGGTGCCAATCCGTCTGCCGATTTTGGTTTCGGAAATCCGACGCTTCGAACGTGGGAAAAATTTGGGAACAATAAGAGTTCCCTACCCCCCTTTTCCCGGTCTCTTGCCCTCTTGTTCCCCTGAGTGTTTGAAACTCCACATCATGCTGCACTGGGGTTGCTCAGTCCCAACCATCGTAAATGTGTGGTCTACTTTGCTTCGTGAGAAGTGTCTGAGACGAAACCGATGCGAGCGAGCACCGGGTGGATTTCGGATTGGACATGAACAGTTTCCAGAGTAAGCCGGTACGATAGTTTTCGATCATGACGGTAATGGTAGAGCCTGATTCAAGCCCATATAAATGGGTGAAACCCAGTTTTGGTCTTCATTGAAAGCGTCGCGAGGGCCATAAATTCCCCACAGTTCATGCCCTTCTATCGCGATAGAAGTGTTCAGGGGCAGCCAAACTGCCTTCGGGAGTATAAGGAAACGAAGCCAACGCGCCGGTCGGCGTCATTGTGCCTGTGTCGTCTTGCGCTATCGGCGCATGGGCGACGTAACCGTTTGGGCCGTCACTCGCGGTGAGTCCCCAAATTCGCCGGAATAACCCTTATGGTGGCCGGGATTGGCAATGCAATACGCGCGATTAATTCGCGCAAGTTTTCGGTTATTTTCAAAATAGTCTGTGAACCGGTCGCGGATGCCGCGTGGATCGAAACCCATATAAGAATAGTGCGTGAAAAACAGTGGAGTGCTCTTGGCGCCCACATCCAGATGAATACCGAAGAGCTCCTGGCCGCTGATGAATTCGTTTTTGTCAGAGACGTTTCCGACTCTTTCGCCGTTGGCCCAACCCGTATAGTAGAGATTCACCGGCGAGGGATGCGTCGGAGATGCGGAACTTAGAAGATAGACGATCATGACTTCATTAAAGCCGGTCAGACGATGATCGATATACCAGGACCAGCGGGGAGACCAATGCCAGTAGAGTGCGTCGCTTTGTGGGGACCGGCGATACCAATCCCACTCCACCGACTCCCAGAGACGTGACATTTTCAGAAAGAGGGCTTTCTCTTCAACGTTTGCTTGATTCAGATAAGCGCGCGCGGTCAGCAGGCCTTCCATCAGAAATGCAGTTTCCACCAGATCTCCCGCGTCATCGAATATTCCGAATACCGGCAGGCTTGCACCCGTCCGGTCGTCCATGAAATGTGACCACACACCATGGTAGCGAGGAGCTCCTTCCAAAAATGTGGTGATTTTTTGGAGTTGATTGATCCCTTCCGCGCGAGTGATGAAACCCCGATCGATACCCACCACTAAGGCCATAATTCCAAACCCGCTCGCACCCGTAGCAATAATGCGATCGTCGCCGGGAATGTTTTCACGTGTCATCCCGGAGTGCGGCGCAGAAGACTCCCAGTAGTAGCGAAAACATTCCTCCTGCAACATGCTGATAAGTTCGTCGTCGGACATGACACGGGTCGAAGCTCCAGCAGACGCAGAGAGCGCGGAGAGTTTCCCGTCCGCGGAAGCTGACGATACTTTGTACTGTGCGGCTAGGTCGGGCTTGTCGAGGAAATCCATAAAGCGATGTAATCCGCGCTCTTGAATGCCTATGGGTTTGTATTCTTTGCCATCGAAGGAGCGATAGATTATGTAGTGGCTGAGAGTAGGTAGATCTATGGAGAGCCATGAGATATCAATGTGACGTTCGTAGCCCTTCGCCATGATGTTTTGCGGGACGGGGAGAGGGCTCTGTGCCATTGGTACGGTCGAAGGATCTATCGAAATCTGGTCGATGAGCAGAGTGTGATCCGCGCCGTCCCCGGTATTCTGCGAAAAAATCAGACTTCGCAAACGATTGGCATCCTGCGGGCGGATGGACGCAGTTGTGAAAGCAATCAAAGGGATGCTTACCTGCTGCCAGCGACCCACGCTAAGGGTCTTAACATAACTGCTTAAACGAATCGGTGAGGAAAAATTACCGTCGGAGTCAGCAATAGCGAGTTGCGGCATATCGGTGGTTGCGAACTGCTGCGGCGTAAAGCACCAGAAATGGAGCGTGTCGCCCACAAAATGCAAATCGCGATTACGAAATGCCACCAGATCTATTTCCGCTACCCACCCTCCTTCTGGCTTCGAATTCCATTCCAGGCGGAGAGCGTTCGGCGGAGTGAAGGAGTTTTGCGTGTCAATGGGCAGTTTCCCATCCACAAGCACAAGACGGCTTGGCAACGAAACCCTTCCCGAACTGTAAAAATAGAAATTGTTGGTGAGGCTGTTGTCGAAAAAGACGTGGTGGTAATACTCGGAATCTGCCAGCAAGGGCCCGCACGGTGTAAGCAAGAGTAGGACTACGAAAACTTTCCGAAAGAACTGAATCATCGTCGCCCCTTGTTGGTTAGAGCCTGAGAGGAATGAGGAAATGCCTGCGACACGAATACAACTGGTTCCCGTAATGCAGATAGGTTAAGAATATCAGGCTTGAGCTTGCTTGAAAATGCTCGACAGGACTAACTCAATCGATTTAGCAAAGCGAAGAAAGGCATTTGCGAGAGCTGGCAAAAGCGGGACGACGCTTGACGGTCACGACGGGCAAATGGAAGTGCTGGCTCGGACTACTAGCTTGGGCTCGACAACAATTCTTTGGGCGAACGTGCCTCTGCCGGCAGCCGCCAAACGTTTTAACAACGTCTCCGCACCAATTGCACCCATTTCTCGCAGTGGTTGATGAATCGTTGTCAGACTCGGGTTCTGGAACGCAGCACTCTGGATGTCGTCAAACCCCACGACGGAAACATCTTGAGGCACTCGCCGGCCGGATTCATGAAGAGCATGGATCGCGCCAATTGCAGAAACGTCGTTGAAGGCGACCAGCGCTGTGAATGGGACTTTTCGAGCGATAAGTAGCCGAGTCACTTTATAACCGACTTCAGGCGAGGGAGAATCACTCGTCATCTGAACTTTAAGTCTCTCGTCCATCGATATGCCCAATTTTTTTGCAACGGTGTGGAGCGTGCGCCAGCGGGTTTCCGTGTCAGAACTGAAATCCTGCCCCTTGATGAAAGCGATATTCTTATGACCCAATTTCTGAAGATGTTCTAGGGCAAGGTGAGCCGCAAGATCATGGTCCAGCACAATATTGGTGACGCCAGCGGCTTCACGCTGGCCGGAAATGGCAACGGTGGGCAACTTACAAGAAGGGCTACACAGGGTATCCACTGCAATGATGCCTTCGACAGCGCGTTGCTGCAGCAGTAGCGGGTATTCCATCAGCAGATCAGAGCGGTGGCGGTGGCTAACCACATGATAAAAATATCCTTCCTCGAGAAGGTAATCTTCAATGCCGGAGATGACCAACGTTGCATACGCTTCGCTTATTTCCGGAACGACAATTCCGATGGTAAAACTTCGCTTCTGGCGGAGAGCGCGCGCCATAAGATTTGGTCGATAATTTAGATCTCGCGCAGCCTGCAAGACACGTGCATGTGTGGAGGGCGGTATTGCGTTTGAGCCTGGAGAACGATTAATAACCAGAGAGACGGTTGCAGTAGAAACACCAAGATATGCCGCAAGCGTTTTCAAACTGACGGAATCAGAGCTCGGATCGCCAGCGTCTTCGGCACGTTTTTTTCGAATGGGCGGCATTACGAATACGGCGAATTTTGTCACATGACCGTCTGGCGAGCAAGCGGGGGTTACTATGGAAGTCTAAGACGGCCACCGACTTCGTTACCGCTACAGTGCATTCTGGCGATGGTGAAGCTTGGACAGTGGGAGAATAGCACCAAAAAACTTAGGCCTCAGCAACACGACACTACTCTGAACAAAAGCTGCCAACGAGAAGGCTTCCCGGGGTGGGGGACTCGTTGGCAGCCTTTTTCTGTAATTCGGCGAAAGCGTACCGGAGTAAAGTACGCAACCGGAAAGGGTTAGAAGTTGAAGCGCGCCGTCAGCGAGATGGTACGGGCACCGAGTGCCGACGTAGCTGCACCGAAGTTCGCGTTGGCAATGTTGTTCGAAATGCTGTCGGGCTTGAGGTTCAAATTGTTGAACAGATTGTAGGCGTCGGCTCGGAACTCTAACTTGGCGTTTTCACCGAGTACCGGCATGGTCGGCAGACCGAAGGCCTTGGTCAGCGTCATATCAACATCCTTGTATCCAGGGCCAGTGAGCGAGTTGCGGCGAACGCCGGGAGCCTGAGGAAGCGCAGGTCCGTAGTCGGTGCCACTGAAGGCAGTGTAGGCTGGCGTCGAGAAATACGCCTCGCCACCTCTGGGATAGTTCGAGCCAGTCTTGAACTGATCGTTGCTGTTGTCTGGTGCCCGCGCCGCCCAGGTAGGCAGCAGGCAGCAGTTGCGAATAACCGCACGTTCCGCAATAAAGGCTTCCGCCGTTAACGCTCACCACCGGACTCCACGGGAATCCACCGTGCCAATTCCAGATGCCGCTGAGCGACCAACCACCGGCAATCTTTTCCAGCCAATTCTTGCTTCCGTGGAAGAAGACCGGCTGCCACATGCCAAAGAGCTTGAACGCCGTGCCGACGTTGTAGTCGGAGCGGCCATAGTTCAGGTCGCGGTCATATGGGTATATCTGTTCCGAGTACGGCGCGGAACTGGTGTCCATGCTCTTGGCCCAGCTGAATTGAGCATCGAGACGTGAACTGGTGCGAGAACTGATGCTTTAAGTCAGCGAGCATCGCGTTGTAGTTGCCGCTGCCTGACACACCCCAATAGTCGCCGCCACCGATCTGCGGGTTCAGGGCTAGATCCGCTCGCCGCAGGGACAGCATTCGGGTTCTCGTGGAAGTAGGTGTTACGCGATAAGGCTCCCATGATATCCCAAAGTCGCAACCCACTGGTGGCCCATGTCGTATTGGGTATCCAGCGAGAAGTGATGGGTGCGCATGGTAGGAAGTTCAGTGGGGAAAATGCTGACATTCACCTGGCCGGTGGTAGGCAATCCATTCGAGCCAAAGGTTGAAATCGTGTTCGGGTTTGCCGGATAGCCGAAGATTGAAGTCGGACTCGAAGAAGTGGCGTAAACAATGCCGGGATTCGGCGAGGTCGGCGTGGACAAGGTAAACGTCGGTATCACCACCAATCCCGGATTTCCTTGAACGTTGGCCGAAATAGCGATTTCTTCCTGGTTAAAGTTCAGGCCGTAACCGCCACGGATCACCACTCTGCCGCCAAATTGATTCGGACTCCAGGCAAAGCCGATCTGTGGTCCAAAGTTAGTCTTCTGCGCGTTCCAGGTATCTCCCTTTTCGAACGATCAGGTCAGTCAGGTAATTCGAGCCCCCGCCAGGCATGGCCACGAACATGTTGCCCTGCTTGGATGAGAGGGGACCAAAGTAGGACCAGCGCAGACCCAGATTGACGGTCAGATTCGGTCGAAGTTTGAAGTCATCCTGGGCAAAAAAGCCCCAGATATTTTCGCGGTCGTCCTGACGAATCGTCGTCGGTATTCCGGTATTAGGATCGAAGCACGCCATTTTCGATATTCGGCGCATCGTTGAGAAAATCCCACATGTTGAAGAACGTGTAGTTCGGCACGCCGCAACCGGCGCACTCGTTCAGATAGTAGAGGCGTGTGAGCTCGCCGCCAAACTTGATGGTTTGTCTTCCCCAAACCTTGGTGGCCACATCCTTGTAGGCTGTACGTCCACTGATTCAGAGATGCTGCCGACATTGGGGCCAAAAGAATTATGGTATTTTGCGCCATTGCCGAGGCTGCCGATCTGACCAATGTGATCCGTTGGCAGTCCAACCGGCGACTGCGGATTGGAGGCAACTTCATTCCAGCGCCATCCGGCCGCATTCACGCGAGCTTCGTTGAGGAAGGTCGGCGAGAAGGTGTGGTTCCAGATTCCAGAAAACGCCTGGTTGATTTGCGAGTGATGGAAGAAGTTGTAGGCGCGGGCCCCGCCGTTCAGAAAACTGGACGACTGTGGAACCCAGTAGATGCGTAAAGCTGATGCGATCCTTTACGCCGAGAACCGCATCGAGGCGGCCGTTGTATGCGTTTTTCGAGGAGGTGCTCGGGCTGGAGGTTATGTAGTTTGCGATGTCGGCCACGCCATCCAGGCCGCCGCCAACGCCGGGGTTGCTGGTGACTGACCCAGCCGAGATCCTGGTTGCCCAAGGCTGTGTCAAAGGCGAACCGATGTCCAGTCCTTGGCCCGGAATGGTTCTGCAGTTCACGCCTTCCGATAAGTCCGGCATCCGTGCAGGTGGAATTGTTGATGCCCGTGCTGATGACGGCCGAACCTGGGAAGGTGAGATACGTTGCGGCGATGCTCTCCGGCGGGCGCGGAGGAGGCGAACGCCGGAGTATCGTACCATCCGTTGCGACGTGTTGGAGCTGGGTTGGCGAACCGTCTCGTAGCTGAAGAAGGCGAAGATCTTATTCTTCCAGATCGGGGCGCCGACGCTGGCACCCCACTGATTAAACAGGTTGTTGTCTCTCAAAACGCTGTTGCCTTGACCGTTGTACCGCTGATAAGCGTTCAGGCCCGGACGGTGAGCGGTATAAAAGACACTGCCATGAACGTCGTTGGTGCCGCTCTTCGAAGTGACTTGGATCTGCGCGCCGCTGAAGCGTCCATTCTCGGCGTCGTAGCTATTGGAGACGACTTTTCACGCTTTGAACGGAATCTTCCGACGGCGTGATGATTGTAGTGCCCGCCCCAGACGGCGCTCGCCGTGCTGATACCGTCAATCGTGATGCTGTTGTTTTCGTACTGCCCGCCACGGCCAGAGCCTGCGGACCATTTTCCGTTTGAAAAATGCCCTGGTTGCCGCCGGTTCGCACCGGGGCCTTGTGTGCCGGGAAGATTTTGGCCGCCGCCACCACTTCCCTGAGCACCATCGCCAAAAACTCCGGGCGCCAACTGGACCAATTGGAAGACATCGCGTCCGAACGAAGGCAGATGTTGGATCTGATCGCTCTCGAGACGCTTCCGGTGACGGAAGCGGTCTGCGTATCGATTGCCGGAAGTTCGTTGCCGTTGACAGTGATGGTCTGCGCCACATCACCAATTTCCAGAGAAATATTGACCGCGTTTGACTGTTCCGCGAGGATCTGAATGTTCTCGAGTGTTTGCTTCTTGAATCCCTTTTCTCTGCCGTTAGCGTGAAGCGGCTTGGGGGGAGCGCATTGAAGTTGAAAACGCCACTGTCATTACTGGTAGTCGTTAAGGTCTGGTTTGTATCCAAATTGGTCAAACTGACATTTGCGTCGCTGACTACGGCCCCTGAGGGATCGGTCACCACGCCCTGAATAGAGGCTCGATATTGAGCGTGTACCGTCGAGGAAATGAAAAGAAGGAAAGCAACTGCGGAAACAACACGTGCGAAAATCCTGAACCGAGACATCCATTCCTCCCACAATTGGATTGTGGGTGTTGCACCACACCCTGAACTAAATCGGTTAAGTGGTCTTGAGCGGGAGTATATGCAATCGCAATATTAGTGTCAATTGACAATATTTCCGCGTTTCAGGTGGGTAACCGAGTAGCCCGTAATGGAAAAGATTTGGCGGCACCCTTTGGGATTGGCAGATGCCAACTATCCTTTATCCGCTGTCCTCGTCTATAAAGCAGGACTAGTGAAATCTGATTTTATGGATACAATGCGTTTACACAAGGTCTTTGTCGCCCTGCTCTTCATCTGGGTTCCCTCGAGTTGTCTTGCGCAAGTAGAAGCCGGGGCTGGGGCAGGAAACAAGGCACACCTCGCCAAAATCTCAAAGAGTCCAGACGATTCCATGGTGTTAGTGCGCGGCGGCACCATTCAAGTGGGGATCGATGCTACTGAAATCTCGCGGTTCGAAGAAATATTCGGTATCCCCGATGCGCAGCTATTTCAGGATGAGGTCCCAAAACATTTGGTCACTGTCGACGACTTCTATATAGACAAGCACTTGGTAACAAACGCGCAGTTCAAAAGTTTTACCGATGCTAATCCCGAGTGGCGGCCAGGCCACGTTCCTCCCCAGTTCGACAACGGTAACTACCTCAAGCATTGGACAACGCCGACCGCACTCGCCGCGAAGGCGAATCACCCGGCAGTGAACGTGAACTGGTATGCGGCCGTGGCCTACTGCAGATGGGCCGGGAAGCGACTGCCATCGGAAGCGGAGTGGGAATATGCTGCTCGTGGTGGCCTTGATGCGCTTTTCCCTTGGGGAAATGAGCCGGTGGACAAAACTCGCGCAAACTATGGGGGCAGCGGGGACTGGGACTACCTCTCCAGTCGGCACATATTCAGCCAACCGGTATGGGCTTTTCGACATGGCTGGTAATGTTTGGGAATTCATCCTCGACGAATGGAAACCCTATCCTTCAACCCCTGCAAACAACCCGGCTGCAAGTGAAAAGCAATTCCTCGACGCAGCGGAAATCCTCCAAGTGAAGACCAGGCGGGTCATTCGGGGCGGCAGTTTTGACGGAGCGCCGGTGAATCTTTGGGTTGATTATCGTGACAGCCATCCCCCGAACGGCTCGCGTGACTTTGTCGGCTTCCGTTGCGCGAGAGTTTATACCGGAAGCACTCCAACCATGAACGTGTCTCGGATTGTTCACGACCCACGGCGTACTTGGAGGTAATCCGCATGGCCGCTCAAGCGTACCCAGAAGGATCTGCCGGCAGGTATAAGATCGCAATGTGCTGCCACTGGCGACGCAAAAGGAAGAGAGACAAGGAGCGCGACAAGCAGGGCGCAACAAGAGGCGGAGTTCACAACGGTGCAGATGATCGATTCCATCCTGACTGGAACTCGTTTCATAAGCACTTCCACACTCGGTCGGCTTCAAGCCCCTCTACCGCTTGTTTTGACCCGATAAAAAGTCGCTCTTTGAATTTGAAATTTCGCCGTTCGTCCCAACGATCGCGCGCGAATAATGCTGCATTACTGCCACCTCGGCGTCATGCATTCACAGGGTCACGAAAAGAATTCGCACAGAGTTTCGGAATTGGGCGGGATCGAGCGTGTAGTCCACGCGATTGACGATGGAGCGTCTGTCTCATAAATCACATTAAAAACTGTAATGGTCCCTACTTTATGCCGTTCACCGGGACTCGATTTGTTGGTTTCAGGTGCGTTTCCCAGTTGCTGAAGGCTCCACCCAGCAGTAGAATCGCGCTTGTCAATCAGGCCTTCCAAATCTGGTTCTCAATGCGGGAGGAGACATGAAAACAAGAACAATCGTACTGCCTCTAGCCCTGTATTTAATTGGAGCGACAATGTGCTTCGCCCAGAGCCCTTTTATGGGCACCTGGAAACTGGATGAGGCCAAGTCTACACTTGCAGCTGGGATGCCGAAGAACAACACGGTCATCTACGAGACCGAAGGCCTCGATGTGAAAATCACGATAGATGGCACCGACAGCGCAAGCAATTCGACGCATAACGAGTGGACGGGTAAGTTCGATGGCAAAGACTATCCCGTCAAGGGCGACCCCAATTCAGACTCGCGCTCATACACACGAAAGGGCATTCATGAGTTAGATTTCATGGTGAAGAAGCGGCACGCAGGTTACAACTACCGGTAGGATTGTCGCATCCGACGACGGCAAGACCCGGACGGTGACCGCTCGAGCGGAACCGATGCCCAGGGCAAAAAGTTCAAAAGCACGGCCGTGTACGACAAGCAATAACCAGACTCTGCCGCGTCTCCTAACATCGACAAAGGCGCACCTTGGGTACTGGCCTCGGCTCTTCAGAAAATCCAGCGTTGAGAGCCGCCATTTCTATGGAAGCTGGCTTCGACCAAGAGCATTGCTTTTGCTTGCCTAGCACCGTGATTGATCTGAATCGGCAACGGCAGAGAACACGATCACTCTTCCTGCGTAAGACGCGGCTACGCTCTCTGATTCTGCGTATGAACGATTGGGCTTCCCTAATCCACCATGATAAGCAGCAACTGCCTCCAACACATCGCCGTGAAATTCGTCCAGCAGCTTTCGGAATAGAAGACCGGCAAACGTCGTGAGCGTCTGTGGTTGGATTTCATCCGGATCTCTAAACGGAATAGGTCGAAGTCTTTCCGGAAGAAGGGTGTAATTTCGTCTTTTCTGGTCCTCTTCGTAGAGTAACTGCGCATAGCGCAAGGTTTCGCGCCTGATCTGCCATACCCCTAGGGAGTAGTTTCTCACCAAAACCGTTCCCTGTTTTCGCCTTAGTACAGTGTCGCCGTGCTGAAGCCGTTTCTTCCACACGGAATGTACCAGGTCTCCTCGGACGCTCATATAGTTATTCTCCTTTGAACCAATCGCAAGAAAATAACTCAGCGGGAGCGAGTAGAAACTGGCGACAACGATGATATCTTCCGCGAGTTCTCTGGCCTGCCCGGCACCAAATAGAAACGGACTGGCTAGTTGCTGGTTGCGAATCCGTCGGTCGGTGGCTGAATTGAATGCTGGAAAATCCATCATAGGCCTGATCAATTCTCTGTCAGGCATGTCCGTGAGCAGCATTTTGGGTGAGCTGGCGAATTTCTCGTTCATCTCCGATGATTCTTGCTGACATTGCAAGAGGTCACGGCCGGTCCAACTCTGCAGCTCGAATCCAGGTATAATGCGCTCGCCCATCAGAGTGCCGAGATGAGGAATGTCGGCGAGCATGTTGTTTCTCAATTGAAGATAAATTCGGCTTCTTCCACCTCGCTTCGCAGGGCCAATACAATACATTAAGCGATCTGCATTTACACTCTCCTGGCTGCGAATCCAGTCAAAACGAAGCACGGCAGCCGCCGTCGACGGGTACGCTCCCACCTGCGCGACCAGCACCTCAGTAGGCAGAGCAACCTCAATTTCGCCTTCGCGGAGAAGGACCAAAGGCAGTCCCGCATTGGCATGAACCGGAAGTCTTTTCGGCCAAAAGCGGATCAGGGCCCACATCATTGCGACAGAGGCAAGGAGAACAAAGGACGCGGCAGTCAGTTTGGAAATTCGGCGAGGCATACTGGCTGGAATCCAATTGCCAGGCAGACGCAACAGGCCTTCCATTGAACAGTTGTTCTTCTGGTTTCCCTGATTTCAGGTGGTGGGCCGCTCGATCGCAAGATGGCCGCTTACCTGTAGCAATTCTTTCTTGGGTTTCTGCAGCTCAACACCAGAGAACTGCTCGCGCCACTGAGTTAAGTAGGAGATCTGATCTTCGAGACGCTCCAGCGCCTCTTTTGCCAATCGACGGCGACGAGGGAAAGGCGATGGGTCGACCTCGTCAGTGACTGGGGGCAACTCAGCCAAAGCGAATGCGCTTTGCAGCGCTGTTCGCATTTGTTCTGTTGCGTGCTCGGATTGTTTTTCGAGAACCTGATTCAGGAACTTTATACGATATATTGCGGAAGCTTTTTCTCGCTGCTTGATGACCTTGAGGAACGCGTTGTGGGCTTCATGGTCGCGCACGACTGCTGCGGCCAGTTTGTCCCTCATTTCCTCCAATTCTATACACGCACGCTGCACACTATCATTCGTTTGGACCCGATACGAGGTTTCGAGCTGGTTGACAAGCCATTTTGCGACATCCCAGACACCATAGGGAAAACATTCTCGGCTTTCGGTCTGCGGCGTCACGGAACACGTCAGGAATATCTGAAAACGATATGTGTGGCACATCACTGCGGAAATGAAACTCCTGAACCGTTCGATCAGCTCGAACACATACCGCTGATTCCGCACAATCCGGCTTATTCTGAAGTTGCATCGTATGCAAGAACGTAGCCGTTCAAACGGTTCCGCCGCCGCCGTTTCCTCTCCCAGCCCGAGATGAACCAGCTCGATCTTAGTTTCCTCTGGTATCAGCGATGGCGGGCTGAGTGACAGCAAGTTCGCTGGCCCCAGCAAAAGATCGGCTTTATTCACGACCAGTCCCACCGGCAGATGCAGCGCACTTTTGTTAACGTCAAAATAGAGCTGAAGAATACGTGTGAATCGTGCTGCAAGCTCTGCTGCTTCCATATGGCCGTTGCCCGGCGCGCTTGAGACTCCACGATTAGGCAATAAATCGGCGAAACTCCGATCATCCACAATGAACAGCAAGCCTCGAGCTGCTCGTAAACTCCTCAGAAACTCAGTCGAGAGCGTTCGTTGGTTAACTTCTTCGCCGTTGCATTCAATTAGTTTTAAGCGCATCCATCGCGCAACTTCAGGATCTTCCTCGTCTCGTACAAGAAGGCCGTGACACGTCGTCTTAGAAGAGGCCGCGTTCGTACCTGCTTCGCAAACATTCCGAATTGCAGCCCCGCTTTCTTCTAAATCAGCTGATTCGAGATACTGGCCCTCGCGAAGTTGCGACTGAGCACAACTCAAATGATGAGCAAGAGCCGTTACAAAGGCGGTCTTGCCTACCGCTGGGCCGCCAATCAACATCAGTGGAACGGGAGAAAACCGCGGCTTGACGTCTTTGGGGAGCAACAGTGGGGAGCGCGGTTCGTTGTCGGCTTCGGACCAAGGCGGCTCTCGCCTGGCTAGGAAAGCTGGTGCAGTCTTTCCCTCTCGCCATGCGGCATGGAGAAGACCTCCATGATCTTCAAGCGTCTTTGATTTTCCTTCTGGGAATTGATCGTAAATGACAGGGTTTAGCCATCGAAAAGCCACCAAAGTGTCGCGAACAAATGAGTCCCTTGAGGACCAGTGAAGGAACATGGCCTCCGTAGACTCGTCCGACCAAGCACATACGCGGGCCAGATCACGGGGATTCTTCTTGAGGAGAACGAATGCGTGCATGGCCAGGATCTCGGCTGGCTTCGGCACATCCTCCTGTCGCATGTGCCGCAGCATTGTCTCTGGTTGGAAGCCAGTGACCAGTAGCAGTTCAGCTGTCCGCTTTGCAATGCGGTACTTAAGTAATTGCAGCTTGGAGTCTGCCGCTTGTGAAACTCGATCTAAACCGATTGCCGCTTCGAAGTTCGCCATCAGGCACGCTTCCCGGTCGCAAGGAGGATCTGAGGCACTTCGCCCAAGAAATCGGAGCCATTTGCGATAGCATCCTGGCGGCTCGTCTCCATCGCAACAGAACAACGCACCAAACATCGAGGCATGCGTACAGAGCAAGGTATGAAGAGGGGTTTGTTCACCCAACGACGTCCAAGAAAACTCGGTCTCTATAATGGCGCTAAACTCAGCGGCCAAACCTGGCCCCATCAGGGGCCTTAATTGCTCAGGAGCCAGAAATTCGAAGAATTCCATAAACGCAAACGCGTGCGCATCATTCATCACTTTCCCGTGATCAACCTGGTTTGCAGCGGCAACAGCCGATCTGGTGAGGCGCTGGAATGCGAGCGACTTCGGAATGTAGAGCTTGAGATCTGACATATCTCCCTCCCGAGCACCAAGGATTACCAGCTCGACGTAATTGTCGAACGTGGGGCGAGGCCAGGCTGGTGGGGACTTTCCCGCCTTCGGAACCAACGAATCGAAAAGAAGCGAGCAACCAGATGTGTATTGCGGGTCAGTGCCGATTTCGCCAGCACCCGGTACGTTCAACCCGTTTACGGTTTATTCTCAGCTAACAAATTTGCTCTCGCCTCCGTGGGGCTGAGCAAAGTCAAGGCATCCTCGGCGTTGAATGGAAACTGGCGAACCGACTGTTGCCCCGTACCGCTCAAGGTAATATCCACGCGCCGGTTTTGGGCCTGTGTGACAATCGACAGGTTGCTGAGAATTTTGTTCTTCTGCTCCTGGCTCAAATTGGGATGTTCCTCAACCAGTTGTTTTACCTTTTCTTTGGTCATGTTTTCTTCTTTGCCGAACGCCTTGGTTTCAAGGTTTGCTTCCGGAACGCCGAGTCCAACGAGGAAGCGTTTTGTGATTTCCGAGCGCCGCTCGGAAAGGGCCTCATTGAATTTCGGCTTGCCCCGTCGGTCGGCGTGGCCTCCCAGTACGAGGTGCGCATAAGGATGGCTTTCGAGATATTCCTTAAAGTCGCCCGCCAACGACCTGAGAGTCTTTTGTTGACTCTCCACTAGCCCTACATTTGGTTTTTCACGTGTCGGTAGGGCGGTGGGGAAAAAGATACTGCGAATGGCCAGCTTCTTCTCCACCGGAGGCGGCGGAGCTTCCACACCGAGTTCAGCTCGACAATCAGCGGTGCCGCCACGACCATCATCCACGCGCGCTGTGACAGAATACGTTCCCGGAGCTGCACCTGCGGGGTTCCAGCGGACCTTTGCCCCTGAACCATCGATGGTACCTCCCGTCGCTGTCCAAGCATACGTAAGTGGATCGTTGTCGGGATCGCTGGCATCAGCGCGGACCAAAACGATATCACCCGAGCCTGAGACAACTCGCACAGGATTACCGGAACAGGTCACTGCAGGCGGGCGATCGGGGGGCGAAGGCGGAGGTTGAGGCGGAGGAGGGGCACCGCCCGCTGACCTGTTGGTGGGTGACTTGCTGTTCAGTACCGATAGCAGTTCCAGCGCGGACGATGGCGGCGAAACTTCACCCCGGAGCACAATTGCCTTCGCATTTACATCTCTCCCATAAAGCTTTCGGTTTGCCTTATTGTCGGGCCGTAACGTGGAACCTTCCAGCGACACCCCCGCAAAGAGTCCCCGAGCGCGTGAGTACGAAAGTATCTCTGCGCGTAGGAATACATCCGTGGCAGCAGTTGTTTCACGTCCAACAGGCCCGCCGGCAGCCGAGGCAGTAGCGCCGATCTTCACTTTGCTTGTCAATATGCTGCTGGCCGCACGGTCATTCATCAGGAGAAGAACAAAGTCCGTGGCCTGCCCGCCGACCTGCAAGCCAAAGCTACCTCCGCCGAGTGCGATCATCGACGGAGCCCCCCACGGTCCTTGAAAGTCGGGCCCTCCGCGGCAAGTCATTACCCCACGCCCGTAGCTTCCGCCAACGCCAGCAGCGAACTTGAGGGTTGAAGGCACAACGATGACGCATTCTGCCTTCTGTAGCACCGCCGCGGGTATGCCACTGCGCAGTTGCAGGACTTCCCTCATCACCATGCCAGAATTTGCGACTCGGTCGCTCTCTTTGGAGTGGGCCTGAATGGTGGCCACAGTAACCGCGACTCCCGCCCCGCCGTTATTCGTAACTCCAGATAATGATGCCGTCACATGGTAGGTGCCGACGGAGCTTCCAGCCGTATAAAGGCCAGTTGCCGATACCGAACCGCACTGCGGACTCGGAGCGCAGCCCCAGGTCGCCATGGAAGTTACATCAAGCGTGCTGCCATCACTCCAATAAGTTGTGGCCGCCATCTGCACCGTGGCTAACGTTGCAATCGTATAACCTTCCGCCGTTTTGATCGCGTAACCGGCTCCCGTGACGCAGATGGAGCTGCCGCATGGGCCTGAGCCGGTTAACCCTGCGGGCGTGATCATCAACGAAGTTGCGGCGATTCCCCCTCTTGCATCCGTTACGGTCACGGTGGCCTGCACGCCAGTTATGCCTGTGGGTGTGCCATTGATCAAGCCACCGCCCAAACCAGTAGACATGGAAATCCCCGTTGGGAAGCCTCCGGTAAACGCATAGCTGTATGGTTGCGTGCCTCCGGTCGGAGTAATTTGGCAATTCACGGCGATGTACTGCTTAACCTGAGAAATGCAAGGCGGAGCGTACACGTTGAGAGGATTCGACACCGTACTTGAACCACCGCTAGCGGTTTGGCCAAAGCAAGCCGCAGGGAGCCAAAGAAGGCAAAATAACCTCAGCCGAGATTGACGCCACATCATGGTTGCACCTCCAGCCCTCCTAGGGCAGTTCCAATACTTCGACTCGGGAAAGCAATCGCCCAGATGAGGGTGCAAAAACTTACCTTCATAGCCCCTCATGAGATATCAGGAAGATCACAGCAATCTCAACTGTTAACTCACGATTTAAGGGGCACCGAAAAGCCCGTGGATGCTCAAACCGAAGCCGAGAGGGGCCGCCATGTTCTCCGCCCAGGACGTCGACAGCGGCCCGACCTCGGACGGTAAGAAAATCACGTCCAACTCGAAGACTTATACCGCTCCGTTATCCGTGTCTACTAGGACTTTCCCCAGTTGTTTGGCGACGTGAACAAACCTAGAAATAGGGCAAGAGGAGCCAGGGCGATTAGGACTCGGATAAGGACGCGGCCCCCCATGCCCGAGCCCTAGCCCTTGGCATTCGCCATTCGATAAAACTCGGCCTAACCTACGGGATGATGATGAAAATCTTAAGAATTGTCCCGGCGCTCATCGTCGTACTCCTTGGCCAATACCGAGTCGAGAACATATATTCGGTCGGATTCAGTTCTGGGGCATAGGCGGGAAGAAACTCTTTCTGGGGACACCTGAAGCAGCACGAGGTTGCCAATCTCTGCCCCAAGAACCTTGGCGAGCTGAGTTTGCACGTCATCCGCGCCCTGAAACCTATGCGTCGCCGCCCAACTCTGCTCATGGCCTCCTGGCGGCAAGCCCAGCTCTTTGCAATGTAGCGATATTATGTAATTTTCAACAGAACAAAAACTAAGATAACGATTCGCTTTATGACTGTTCTTCAATCCACAGGCTGTCTCGAACTTGTTGATGCGAATTACGAGTAGACCCAGGAACTCGCCTGAGCGGGTGATGCGTCCCGTGGAGGAATAGCTCTTCGGGGAGGCAAGTAGCACTTTTATACATTAAATAGGGCCATGAAAGCCGTGACAGACACGATTTGCTCGGAAAAATAGGTTAAGTTTTAAACTAATCCTCTCGGCCTGCGACATTCTTTGACTTGACCCCGTTCGCTATGTCGCAGGCCCTACCTTGAAAACACTTTTTTCAAATGCCTGACAAGTCGACCTACCAATACGTGCCCCACATCACTGCTTTCAGGGAGCAAAACACTGCATGATTGCGGTTGGAAGGATTCTCCCGATATGAAAACACTTACAATCGACGAGAACGCAATTCAAGTGCGAATTGAAGGCCAAGTGGAATCTACTGTGCGAGGAATATTCCAAAAATCCTAAGAATACCCGCTTAGAACTCGAGCAATCAGACGCGATATCCGACGAAGCTCGCCATTTATCCAGTTGGCTTTTCGCAATTGCGGTAGGAGTTTGTCCTCGACCTCTGGCGTGAGCGTCATCTCGAGTATTTGATGTCTGCCAAATGGACGTAGTCCATTAAGAAAGAATCGGAGATCGGACAGGGTAAGATCCTTTCCCGTAGATATAGATACCACCTCATATAATCTTTTGACCACATCCCATTCCGGCTGATCTTCACTGTCAATCAATCGTTCCATCTCCCACACGCTGCCCAGAGTTCAGCTTGGTAAAAACCAGCGGCTCGAGAGAGGTATAGAATCCGGTCTTTTTTCTTACTACTTGAAGTGATGCTCATTTCTGCCCCTTTGAATATGATTTCTAAAACATCTACGTGCGTATACCGTTGCGTGCTCGCCCGAGTCTTTGTGACTGCCACGTCTCGAGTTCATTGGTCGTCTACCTGGCTCGAGCCACTGCCTTCGCACGTTGACGACTTCTCTCCTTCATTGTTCGAGCGTCTTGAAACACCGAGGATCGCATTGCTCTCTTCTTGGCCAGTCCCGTGCGATATTCCCTCTTCGCCTGCCAAACGCACTCAAGAGCTGCGCTAATACCCTCTCTTTCCGCTACCGTATCGCCCAATTTTCGACGAACTCGCCACTGGGCATGTGACTCAAATGATTGCAAAAGAAAGGTTTGGCCCCTCGGGCTAGATTCGAATTAGCAACCCTTCGCTTAGCAGTTGATGCGGCGGCCTTTAGTCTGGAGTGAGATGATTTGCTATTTCCTTTATTCTCCATGATCTTACGAGTGATTTGTTCCCTCATCCAATTACCGCCATTTGTGACCATTTTTGAACTAGGGTGGGCATCAAACCGGCCACAGCAAAAAAATCGAGGGGCCCGAGCAGCTCCCCGGCAGGAACACCCCCTCCCCCTCGTGCAAATCGCGATTATGCGGCATCAACCCGCGAATATCTGAGTGATCAACTGTCGCAAAGCTTCCTCGACCGCAACCTGGACTACCTCCTCAGGAGGAGAGAATGAAAAACCATTGCCAGTAGTTGACAGGTCGTTCCATATCTACCGCGTTCGGAGTTGAAAGGCACGGAATCGAGTGCGGGCAAAGTGATATTGTTGCGTGGGATGATCCAATTGAGAGTCTGGCTCTACGCGCACACCAGGAATGGCTAATGGGCAACGGATGCGTTCTTTTTGCGAGGAACCCTCACTGATTTTTCTCCCACACTTGGTCTCCATCAGAAAAGGTTTTCACAATGTGGTAATGGTGGCGGAGGTAAGCACGGAGAGGACCCAAGTGGTCACCGCGGTCAAAAAGATCCTCCGGAACGTCCATATAAATCGACCAAACGACGAGCTTCACTTGTTCCCTTCCCAGGGAATCAATCACGTCCTGAACCTGCTCTGGCCTGGTGTACTCCGTGGTGGTAAGAAATGGAACCCCTGCCGGGTTCCGCAGGTCCAGCGGGAAGTAAACGCGAGGAAGAGTGGCGCCGTCGAAGAAAAAGTCTGAGGCACGCGTGTTTGCTGCTAACCACGCATATCTCTCTCGCTGCTCCGCTGACGGAAAAGCTGTCCGTCCAGCGGGAAGATCAAGCACGTACGATTTGCGCAGTTGCGTCATCATCGGTTGAGCAATGGCTAGCGTCAATCCGAAAGTCCAAAGCAACTTTATCGGAATCTTCGTGCGCCCGCCGCTTGAATCGACGAGCCAAACGAGCAAGATGATCGCAGGAGGCGACTCAGAGGCAAGCCTCATGATACTTGGCTCTGATGCAGTGCCGAGAAACAAAAACCACCCCACGATATTCAACAGCATGAATTTGTCCCACGGTTTGGTATCGTCTCCAGGAGGCCGTCGCCAGTAGCGCACAAGAAAAACGACGTACACGAATGGCACGACGGAATAAATAAAAAGCCACACAAGCAGAACGGGCAAATGTCGCCAGGGAGGGACGCTGGGCAAACCCAGGTAGACGAGCGGAGTGTTCGCATTTAAGTCCGTGGAGTAGTAACGGAGGGTAAAAACAACAACGCAATTCCAAACATTCCTAAGCCCCGCTACAACAATCGTGTACCCGCATGTGACCGCTAACGCCGCGCAAAAGGCTGAAAACAAATAGAGCTGCTTCTTCAATATGGCCTCGTTTCTCCGCTTGGCGCGACGCTCCCACAGGAGAAAACAGACCAGACCCAGTAAGCACATCAATCCTTGCGCATGCGTGAAAAGTGCCGCAAGACCACAGAACACTCCGGCCAGTGCCAGACGCGGAGCACTTCTTGTCTCAATCACAAGCGCGATCACCACCAAAATAGCCAAGAGACTGAACCAATGATGGGTCCCATTCAACATGGCGTGATACGAGCACACTAGAAAAAGGAGTGCAGGAAGCATTACGTCCCTTCGGTCAAGGACCTTCCTGGAAATTAAGATAATGCAGGCCGTAAGGCCAACGCCCAAAAGAACCAATAGGACATTGGGAATCCACGCACGGGTGCCAAAGAGCCTGAAAAGTGCCAGATAGACAAATTCAGTTCCGGGCAGTGTGAATTGAAAAAAATCCCGATACATCACTTGCCCGTGCAACATACGCCCAGCGTTAAGCAGGAATATGGTCTGGTCACCACTAAGCCAGAGAGGAGCATGACCCTGCACGAAAAGCGAAGCATATAGGAACACTACGGCGAATACAGAGGTCAACAGAAAGTGCAGGTACGAGCTTGCAAAGAATTTCCCAGTGAGGCCGCTGTGGGGCTCCGCCCGTTTCTCAATGGGTAGTTCGGTCTTCCCGACGGGCTGCTTTCTGTCAGTTCTGAGCATACGTGTTCGTCTCGGTGAACGAGACACACTGTAACTGTCTCACTCTTGTGGTGCGATGTTCGCGGAGAGCGTACCATTTCTCTTTGCCATCGTCGAAGTCCGTAATCCATTACTCCCGGCATACTTCAACGCAGCGCGTTCCCGACCCAAGATCCGCTAAGTCCTTCCATGAGAAGGCCGGTTGATGTCAAGGCACACGTTCGCTCTAAAGGGTGCGTATATTACTGAATCCAGGAAAGATCCCTCAACTCTGCAATCGAGGTTGAAACAGACACTCTTCGGCCTGCAACCGAATGCTAATTGGCCAAAATTCACACATTGATCGGCATCAGAGCGGAATGCCGATCGGCTTCACCGGAATCCCCATCCAATGCGTATTAGCTTCGATTCGTCTCGATCGAGGTCTCTGTAGTCGTAATTCTGCCTTGCTCGAAGTTTCATCTGACCCCCTTGTAAGAACACGTCGCTTCCCGCGTGCAATTGGAAAAAGCAGCGAGAAATCGCGTCCAACTGCGTCCCGTCTGCCTCTTCGTAATATTTCCGCCGGTCATAGCGCGCTTTGGCGATGGAAAGGCTCAAGTCGTTGACGCGCATTGCTGGTGACGAGTCCGCATCGCCGGCGCCGTCGAGGAGAAAAAGGGACGGAAAGTAATTACGTCCTCACAGTCCGGGGCTGTGGTATAAGGACACTCTCACTTTTTGACTAAAGCCTCGCTCGGTCGAAACCGCGAGGAATGTTCATCGTACTGCGCTGAGACCGTTAAAAGGAAAGTTATGACGCAATCTTTTTTCACAATTCTGCTACAAACAGCAAAGTGGAGTGGGAATTTCAGCAGATCGTTCTCGTTGGAGCCCCGATGGAACTAACGGGTCAATCGATCATCGGGCACCACCGCGGCACCAAGTCTGGCAAAGTGCTGCACGGTTTCAATCCTTCTACAGGCGAAGTTCTTTCTCCTGCTTTCTATTCGGCCACCGAAGGTGAGATCGATGAGGCAATCCGGCTAGCCGTGGAAGGCTTTGCGAGGTTCAGCGCTATGCCGGGCAAAGAGCGAGCCGCATTCCTCTGTAGTATTGCTGAAAACCTGGAGCAACCGGGTGAGGAACTGGTTGAGCGCGCGGTGTTGGAGACGGGACTTCCCGCCGGACGCATTCGGAACGAAAGAGGGCGCACGTGCTCGCAACTGCGATTCTTCGCAAAGATGGCCGAGACCGCATCGTGGGTCGACGCACGAATCGATCGTGCCGATCCGGGGCGCGTCCCGGCTCCCAAGCCAGATGTGCGTTCCATGCTGCGACCCCTCGGCCCCATCGCCGTATTCTGTGCCAGCAACTTTCCACTGGCATTCTCCGTTGCCGGCGGAGACACCGCGTCCGCTTTGGCGGCCGGGAACACAGTCGTTGTTCTTGCGCACTACGCGCATCCGGGAACTGCCGAATTAGCCGGTACAGCGATTCAAAGCGCCGCGATCAAGCATGGACTTCCCGAGGGGGTTTTCTCGCTCCTTTACGATTCCGGCCACGATGTGGCGCGAACCCTTGTGGGGCATCCTCAGATAAAAGGCGGCGGCTTCACGGGTTCACGCAGCGGTGGATTGGCTTTATTGAAGGTGGCCAACGATCGCCCAGAACCGATTCCGTTTTTTGCGGAGATGAGCAGCATAAACCCCGTTTTCGTTTTGCCGGGCTCGCTTGCATCGAGTGACGAGGCCATCGCAAAGGGTCTCCACGAATCAGCAACCCTGGGCGTCGGACAGTTTTGTACCAACCCCGGAGTAGTCGTCACGATGGGCGACTCCGATGCGTTCGTCTCGCGCTTTATAGAGCTGATGTCGACGACCGCCGCCGGAATCATGCTCAACCGCAATGTCGCCGCTTCCTACCATCGGGCGATTTCCAAGAGGTCGGCGCAGCCGAATGTCAAACTGTTGTGGTCTGCTTCCCCCGGAATGCCTCAAACTGAATGCTCTGCAGGAACTGCGGTTTTTGAAACGGATGCGCGGAGTTGCCTCGAGGATTCTACTCTGCAGGAGGAAATATTCGGACCCGCTACCCTGCTGGTGCGCGCGAGAAGCCGGGAAGACTTGCTGCAGATTGCCAATAACCTGGAAGGAAATTTGACCGCAACAATCATGGGCAGCGTTGAAGATCTTGTTCGAGTATTCTGATCTGATTGCGATGCTCGAGAAAAAGGTCGGCAGGGTTCTCTTCAACGGATTCCCAACCGGCGTCGAGGTTTGCGATGCGATGGTCCACGGGGGACCATTCCCTGCTACGTCCGACGGCCGAAGCACTTCCGTCGGAGGCCGGGCAATCCTCAGGTTCACTCGACCTGTTTGTTATCAGAATTTCCCCGATGCCGCGCTGCCGCCAGAACTGCAAGACGCAAATCCCCTGGGAATCTCTCGGATGGAAGACGGCAAACATCTCCTGCCGTGCTCCGATCCGCGCTAAACGATCGGAAATAGATTCAAACCTCTTGCGATTGGTTATTTAGTGGTCGCTTTTGCTTCGACTGAATCTTGCCGAAGAACGCGGGCGGCGCCTGACATCGCTTCCAATTCGTCGATATCAAAGTCCTTGTACAGATCAAGGCAGAAGAGATCCATTGCGTCATCGGAGCTGACCGGAAGATTCAGAAGGTAACTGAAACTCGCCATTCCCTTCCTAATTACCAATTCTGAAAAAAGCCCAGGTTCCAGGGCAACTGCCATAAGGGCGACGGTCTGACTGCGAATCCCGCGGGTTTCCATGCGAATTGTCTGGTGTCCCGAACGGGCACGCAGCCATTTAGCGAGTTCAACAACCTGGGCTGCTTCGATTCCAAGCGCGCGATCACCCACCGTCTCGAAAACCATGCTGTACACGGCGAGACTTCCCATCGCGCTGCCTACCGTTCCCACTCCGTCCTGCTGCTTGGTCATTGCCTTTTCGTCGGTAAACAGGAGGTTGGCTGCCAATACTTGTTCTCCCCGATCGACGCGCGCGGCCACCTCGGCAAAGGCCATTCCGCGTCCACGGTCATCCAGCACCAGAGTCGCGGGCGCGGTTGTCGCAGTGTCTGTTGCCTTCAGCAAGACACCAGAAAGGCTCAACCCATCCTTCATCTCAAATAAGTAAGACAGCGAATCAACTCCGTCGCGATGACTTGTATCCAGTTGCCAGGCCCGCGCCAATCGTGCCGGCTTGTAATGAAGCACTTTTCGGAGTTCGTCCCGTTTCCGGGTCGACCATTCGTCGCGAGAAGGGCCCGCGGATGGTATCGGTGCACGTTGGAATCCAGCGGCAGTTTTCTGGGCCAGGCTCAACAGAGTGAGATTGTCCGGCGAAAAACCGACGGCGAGTTCGTCATAGGTTCGAATCTCCTCGGCGGAGGCAATCTCCTTTTCCTGCAGGGGAGTCCGCAAATACTTTCCAAAAAAATTGTATGCCTGTTCGCGGCTGTCCCGCTGATAATTGTGCGTGCCGGGGTTTTCGTTGACATATATACGGAAAACATCTTCTTTACCGTACAAATTGAAGATCGGCTTGATCGCGTCGAAAACAAGAGGTTTGCTTAGAGCCGCCCGGAAGCAACAATCGTCGTTGACGTTGTAAATCAACAGCGTAGGACGCGGCGCGCGCAGCGCCGTGAGATGGGAATAGTCGTAACCGTCGAAAACATCGGAAGAAACCTGTTCCAGATCACCAATGCTGGTCAACTCTTCCAATTCTTCCAGGCGTTGTTGAATGGACGAGTAACCAGCGACCGGCACGGATACCGCGACTCGTTCATCGAGTCCGCTTAAGGTCACCGTTTGCCAGCCTCCGCCGGATAGGCCGGTAACTCCGAGGCGGCTGGGATCGACATTTTTGTTCGCTGCAAGATAATCGAGTCCCTTACGCATGGCCAGGTAGAACAGTCCGTCATCCTGCAGTCCTACGAGATTCAGTTGGGCGCCAAACGAATGGTCATTGCCGGGCTTATTCGACTCACCCGTATCGATAAATTCCAAGCTCAGGGCCATGATTTGTTGTTTGGCGAAGTTGATGCAGATCTTCTGCATGTACTCAGCGGACTTGCCGGCCACAAGGTCATGCCCCAACACATTCAGAATTCCTGGAACCCGTCCGGTCAATTTTTCAGGCTCGTAGAGCAAAGCCGCCGCGTGGTATCCAGGCACAACTTCATAGCGGAATTTGCGTATTCGGTATCCCTTGCCAGTTTCGATTACACCCACTTCTTCGAATTTCGGACTGGCGTCGGTCCAGTCCTTCGGCCAGCCGTGAAAAATCCTCTCCAGCATTTGGGAACGAATTTCTTTCGACTCATTGGTCCAAGCCGCCGCGGAATGAGGAGTGGGGGGTTGAGCGATTTGCCCAAGGAGATACTGTCGCAGTTGATAGACCAGGACATCGTGCGGGAGCAGCAGCTTTTCGAGGGCTGGGCGCACATAGCGGTCGGTACTTTGCGCAATCACACCGGGCACAGACAACAGAATCATGGCCAACGAACAAAAAATGAAACGGAAGCAAGAGAATCTCATTGGTTCCTCATAATATCCTGGTGACCGACTACTTCAGGCGGAGTTTCATGCCCGGCACGGCAAGGCCGGGCACAATGGATTGTGTGCCCACTTTATATGCAGACTTAATCAAGCAGGTGTCAAACAAAATATACTTGAGGGGGGTTAAGTTGAGATTGAATCATCTGCCTGCCCGCTCTGGGAATTGGGTCTCGCTCCCAGTTCCTAGCACGCCAATGGCGAGTGACAACTTCCCCGCCGATTGAGTTTAATTAAACCCCACCCGCAAAAGTTCTTGGTTGATTCCCGCCTACCGATAACTCAGACTCCGTGCGTTGATTGAGCCGTGAATACAGAAAAAGGCTTCTCGTCAAAGTACCGGTGAACCGGCGCTTTTATTCCGATAATTTGCAGCAGGCTGATCAGCGAAAATAGCCGCGACTGCTCATTTCCCTTCGGGAAAAAGGACTAAAGATGCGACCTGGAAGGTTGATCAGTTTTATGAGCACGGCGTCTGGCGCGAAATCCCGAGCAATAGCAGTCCTGTTCCTGATCGTAGCTGCACTCAGCTCTGTCGGACGAGCGCAAACTGCGGCTACCACGGCGATGGCCCAGTCGAAACAGCCTCCACTGCCAAATTGGCTCAAGTCCGGGGCGATTCGCTTTGCTAGGTTCGACGGAGGGCCGATCGAAACCCAAAAGACCTTGCGCTCAGACTGGGCGTCGCGTTTCACACCCCAAGATCGGGAGATCCTTGCGAATCTGTATGGCACGCACGGCGATCAGATGATTGATCTGTTGGTTCGGGCAAAGATCAATTTTGTCTGGGTCACCTATAGCGTGGGATTTTCCTGGCAGGACGAAGCTGCACAACGCGTCATTGTCCGCGAAATCGTCAAGAAATTGCATGCGCATGGAATCAAGGCAGCCGCCTACGTCTGCGCGACCACGGTCTTCTGGGAAAGCCTGTTCAAAGACAATCCGGAATCCGTGAGATGGATCATGATCGGCAGCGACGGCATCCCTTACAAGTATTCAGCCGGGCGCGACGTCATGCGCTTTGTCGCCGATATAAATAATCCCGCTTGGGTTGACTATCAAAAGCACCGGGTCGGAGGGATTATCGACGACGGCCTGGATGCCATATTCTTCGACAATCCGAGTCTTGATGACCATCCCAACGAGCCGGCCGGCGTCTATCACTTCTTCGAACAGCTTCTGAATTATGCCCGCGTGGAAAGAAAATCAAACATTCCCTTCTTTACGAACTTGGGCCTTCAAGCACCGTTTAACGTGCTGAACAGCCAAATGGATTTTATTTTCACTGAAGGATGGGCGGAACCTGGCGCCTGGGGAAATCAGTGGGAAGTTTCCAACATCCGGCGTGACCGTCTCGTAAAAGGTTTAAATCCCGGCCTGAAGCCCATCGTTTCCGAATACTCTCACTTCCACAAAGGAGACCGGAACGATTCGTTCCTGAGCGCGCGCTCCGAAAAGCTGGCAATTGCGGAAGCGGCTTCGTTCGGCACGTCTTATACGTGGGACATGGAAGGTCCACTCGATACAGCCCTGGTTACGCAAAATCCCAAAGCTCTGGAATCCTGGGCGGGCATCAGTCAGTACAATGGATTTCTGGCAGACCATGTCGACTTATACATCGATGCGGTCAACGTTGTTCCCTGGGTAGTTCTTCTTCCTGACAGTCTCGACCCCCAGTTTGACTGGCCGGGCGGGGTTACGCGCCTAGACTTTCTTGCTAAATACAGCGTGTTGGGCGACTTCAAGTATGCGGGCCGCCTCAATAAAAAAGACCTGGCCGCGTATCAAGGCGTCATTGTTCCTTCGTATTCGTCCCTCTCGGCAGAGCAGAAGCAGATGGTCCACGAGTATCAGCGAGGTGGAGGAAAAGTCTCCATCTTCGGCGAATCACCGGACGCAACTGGTGTGGATGCGGTAATTTTGCCGCCCTCGGAAAGCAAGGTGCCGAACGACAAATTGGCAGAAGCCCAGGTTCTGGCGGAAATCAATTCGCTTGCGCCGGATGCGACCTATATCGAACTCGAGAACGCGAAGGGTCATGTGCTTGCCAACATAACTTCCTTGCACAACGGTGAGGCACTGGTAATTCACTTACTCAATTACGATCAGGCTCCCGCAGGCGAATTGAAACTCAAGATGGTCGTGGGAAAAGACTTCCAAACACTCGCGGGTCGCAAGCCCACTCTGCTTTCCCCGGATGCAACAAACTCGGTCCTCCAAACGATCCATTGGAAGGGTTCTACGCTGGAAGCAACGCTTCTCTCCCTGGATTGCTATTCCGTGGTGGTCCTGAAGTGAAATCGCTCGCGGCAGCCGCCGGTGAAGGAGCGCTCGCAGATGGGCTTTGCTGAGCAGATCTTCTGGGTCTATCCGTGGGACATCACTGATGCAAACCCACTTGACCGCCTAGGCGAGATTCGCCGGCTCGGTGCGCATGCGATCAGCATACCTTTTGCGCATCACTCACTTCGCGCGCTCGCCCCGCATCGCGATGGAAACAAAGTCATTTCCGTGAGTGCCGGATTGGGATTCCGGCCCCGCCCCTCCGAGTTTCCATCCTTTGGGATCCAACCGCCACATTCGGAATGGGCTACAGACCAGGGACCGGTCGCGGAGCTTGCATCTCACGCCGAGAAGACCAGCCTGCGGATTAAGGCCTGGACAGTTGTTTTTCACAGTACTCCCCTGGCGAGTGCGAATCCGGATTCGGCGATCACAAACTGCTTCGGGGACAAGTTTGTCCACGCGTTATGCCCTTCCGCGCCTAGATCGCGTGAGTATGCGCTTCGTCTGGTTCGTGCCGTCGCATCCCGGCCTGTCCATGCAATCGAACTGGAGGCCGTCGGCTTTTACGGCTTCGAGCACCTTTCGCATCACGAGAAATGCGGCATCGTTTTTGATCTGTTCCACCATTTTCTTTTCTCCTACTGTTTCTGTACGCACTGCACGAAGGCCCTGACAACGGCTGGCTTGGACGCCGAGTTCGTCTCCGCAACCTTTCGCCAACAAGCAATTGCATTTTTCGAGGGTAAAGTTGCGCCGGTTCGCAGCGCGAAACAAGCTGGCGAGCAATTAGCGCGGCTTCTCGGCAAAGAGATGGCAGCAACCCTGCTGCGCGTCCGAAATCAGTGCGTGCTGAGCTTGCTACAGGAGATTCGCGGGATTGTGTCACGCGAAATCGAGTTAACAGTAAGCTCCGGCCTCTCGCCATTTGAAGGCAGCGCGCTATTCGGCGCCGAGCCGCAGCAAACTCTTCAAATCGCCGATTTGTTACAGCTCGTGGTGTTTGAGCCCGACGAAAACGCCTTTCGCAACCGCTTTGAGACGGCCATCAGTTGTGTGGGTGATGTCTCGCGTTTAATCGCGGGCATTCGAATTTTTCCGCCGGACGTAATGTCCCAAGCGGCTATCGAATCCCGGCTCAATTTTTTGCGGGCGAAAGGTTTTCGCGCGGTGCAGTTGTACCATTACGGCCTCGCTCCCACGCATCTACTTGCGGCCACTGCGCGGGCACTGAAAGAACTTAATGGAGAAACACGTGACCCAAAGAACCGAAAATCTGAATCGTAAGAATTCCGTAATTGTTACCAAAGTCGGCTTGTTTTCGATACGGACACCACGCATTTCGGGGGATGCATCGCAGCACGTGCTGATTCGCCTGGATACGGATTCGGGAATTATCGGAGTTGGCGAATACGCCGACATCACCGACCTGCCGCTGACCATGGCAGATTTGGATGACCTCCAGATCAGTCTCTCCAACGTGCTGTGCGGTCAAAACGCGATGGAAATCGCAAGGCTGGACCATCTACTCAACCTGCTTCTGACGGGACGCGGTGACACGGGAATCTACACGGGCAGCCTTCGCGCGGGAATTGAAATGGCGCTGCACGACATTGCAGGCAAAGCTCTGAGAGTCCCCGTCGGCGTCCTCTTTGGCGGACCGGTACGGACGAGGATCAAGGTCTGTATCCCCATTTTCAGAAACCTCGGCCAGAAACACGTTGAGCAGAATCTGGCTCTGGTAGAGCGCTTTCTTGCTGAAGGCTTCAATAATTTCCGGTTGTATATCGGCGGTTCACCCGAATTCGACGATGTATTCCTCTCCGCGCTTCGTAAACAGATCGGCGACCGCATCACCATGCAGGCTTTTGATCTGAGCAACCACGTGCACCCGACCGACGCCGTGCGGCTGATTAACCGCATGCGGAAATACTACGAGCCTCAGTACGTCGAGAGCATCTCCCCGCTTCACGATGTTCACGGAATGGCGGAGGCACGGTCCCGGCTCGACATTCTTGTCAGTGAGCACGTGGGTGATTCCCGGCACGCGATTGCTTTGTGGCAGGCTCGGGCTATCGACATCATCAACGTGGCGAACAGCGCCCATGGCGGGATGCGGGAATCGTTGAAGGTTTTCGCGGTTGCCGAAACGCTAGGATTGCGCACCATCCTGAGCACCACGCAAGAAACCTCGCTAGGGACAGCTGCAGAAGCCCACGTAGGCGCCGCGGTGGTGAACCTCCATTACCCGTCGGTAGCCATCGGCCCCAAGTTGTACACCGAAGATCCCGCGCTCAACCCCATCCGTTATGACTCAGGCTACATGCTTGTTCCGGAAGGCCCGGGGCTGGGCGTGGACATCGACTGGGACAAGGTGAAAGCCCTGCACTACAAGATCGGCTGGCGCGAATACGAGATCGATCATTCAGTTCCAGACATTCATGACATCGCTTGGAAAGTGAATCTGAGCACAGGATTACAGGGGGTCAGAAAGAAGTAATATGTGGAAGCCGACAAAGGTCAACCTTCTTGAACTCCTTGATCCTCACCCGCCGCGTACGAATTTTCACGTTATCGAAGTGGACAAGATCTATACCGTCCGCGTAGCAAAAACCATCGGTCGCTTTCCGTGGCATTCGCACCCGAACGGCGACGAAGGGTGGTTCATCTTTGAGGGCAGACTCCGTATTGATACGAAAGATGGCTCCGTGGAACTCGGACGAGGAGACTTTACCGTTATTCCACGGGGCATTCAGCATTCCCCCGAAGCATTGGTGCCGAATACGGTGGTCATTATTTTTAATCGCCGGGATCTGGGGATGACGCTGAACGACCCCAAGGTCGATCTTGGCGGCTTTCTGGAAAATGATTTAACCAACAAGTCCGTTTGATTGAATCCATGATGATGCTGACTGGCAAAGTTGCACTAATTACTGGTGGAGGATCCGGGATCGGAAGAGCCATTGCTCTTGCTTTCAGTAAGCAACAGGCCCTATCGATTATCCTCGATCAAAATGCCGTCGCCGCAGAGGCAGTCGCGGAAGAGATCCGGCAGACAGGGGCCGAGGCTTTTGCGATTCATGCTGATGTCGCCTCGTCAGATCAGGTGTCCGCGGCCTTCGAGAAAATCCGGGAACACACGGAAAAGCTGGACATCCTGGTGAATTCCGCGGGGATGTACATCTACAAGAATGCGATGACTCTGGAAGAGAGTCAGTGGGAAAGGTGCCTTAATGTTGATCTGAAGGGTGCCTGGCTCTGCTGCAAGTATGGTCTGCCGATGATGATCAAGGCAGGCGGCGGATCCATTATCAACATTGCATCGACTCACGCCGATCGCGCACAGGCCCAGGCTTTTCCCTATGGAGTGGCAAAAGGGGGGCTAATCTCACTTACGCGAAGCCTCGCGGTCGATTTTGGCGGAAAAGGAATTCGTGTAAACGCCATTTCTCCTGGATTGGTTCTGTCTCCACTGATCCTCGATTACTTCGCCCAACGTCCGGACGTCTCGATTGACGATTTGGTCGCGCTTCAACCCTTGCGTGTCCGAATCCTTCCTGAAGACATCGCTGATGCCACGGTCTTTCTGGTATCCGACATGGCGCGTTGCGTTACCGGTACGACGCTGTACGTTGACGGCGGACGGACCATTTCCGCTGGGATCCATCACACGGATTAACGAATGTCGCCGAGCGAATCCAAATATTCAACCCGGGGCTATCAGCATATGGTCATGGCGCTGCTATTTGCGGCGACAGCGGTGAACTATCTCGATCGTCAAGCCCTCTCCGTTGTGGCTCCTCTTTTGGAAAAACAGATTTCGCTATCGAGCATCGATTATTCGCACGTCATTTTTGTTTTTCTGCTGGGATACACAATCAGTCAGGCGTTGACTGGCCGTCTGATAGACAAAACCGGCACTCGGCTAGGCATGCTGCTTTGCGTCGCCACCTGGTCGGTGGTTAGCATATTGCATGGTCTCGCCACCAGTGTCCTGGGCTTCGCCATTCTTCGTTTTCTGCTTGGAATGGCGGAAGCCGGAAATTGGCCCGGCGCGGTAAAGGCAGTGAGTGAGAATCTTCCTCCGCACCGTCGTGCCTTCGCCGTTGGTGTTTTCAATAGCGGCTCCGTTGCCGGCGCGATCCTCGCACCGCCCGCTGTCTCTGCCATAACCGCAGTCTGGGGATGGCGGATTATGTTTGTCGTTGTCGGACTATCCGGTTTCCTCTGGGTCATCTTGTGGGCCAAATTTTACAGGGCCAAACCGGCTGCAACGTTCGAGTCGAGCGTCCCTTCCGTTGCCGGTCAGTCCTTTCGAAAGTATCTGGGCAACAAAGCGGTGTGGGGCTTGATGATTGGCCGCTCACTCGCCGACCCAGTGTGGTGGTTTTACGCTTTTTGGCTGCCAAATTATTTGTCACATAGCCGAGGGTTCAGTCTCCTGAAGATCGGACAGACCGCCTGGATTCCCTTTGTTTTTGCGGGCATCGGTGGGTGGCTCGGCGGATTCGCATCGGATGCCCTTGTGCGCGGTGGGTTGTCTGCCGTGACGGCACGCAAGCTGGTCATGGGTGGTAGTGCGCTTTTGATGCTCTGCGGCGTTATTGTTTCCAGGTCCTCGAGCGACGCTGCAACGCTGGCTTGGATCAGCATTGTCCTGCTCGGCTACACCAGTTGGGCCAGCAACATATTGAGTTTACCAATCGATCTTTTTGCCAGCCGTGAAGTAGGCCAGGTGACCGGCATGACCGGGACGGCGGGAGCAATCGGCGGCATGGCCTTCACTCTGATTACGGGATGGCTGGCAAAGAATGTCTCCTATGAGTCTGTGTTTGTCGTGGGTGCGGGAATGATTCTCTTTGCTGCGATTGTCGTTGCGATACTCGTGACTCAAACCCCGCTGGGAATTGCCGGAAGGAATTGATAGCTGAGAAAACTTGAGCGGGAAGCGAGCCGCCGCGGTTGCCACTTGGAAGAATTTTCCGGATGCGCGAACGAGTTTGGAATTTGAACGTCATTTTTTTGTGGAGGCAAGCTATGGGGTTGAGTGCTGCTGGACTTAAATCGTCATTGCGAGGTCTTATCGGATTCGGGGTTACTCCGTTCCATCAGGATTTCACACTCGATATGGAATCCCTGCGCCGGAACGCATCATATTTGGCGAAATATTGTGACATCGTCGTTGCCCTAGGTAACAACGGCGAGATATTTTCGCTTTCTCTCGAAGAGCAGAAGAAGGTGGGCAGCGCCGTAGTCGAGGAAATTGGTAAGCGCAAGCCCGTTCTGGTGGGCACTGGTTTTTCGCTCCCGGACAGTTGCGAACTTGCGCAAGCTGCCGAGGCCTACGGCGCCGACGGCATCTTGATACTTCCCCCCCATTACTCAAAATCCAACGAAGACGGACTTTTCGCGTATTACCAGACTGTAGCAAAGGCGACAGAACTTGGCGTAATCCTTTTCCAGACACCCGAGCTTAATTTCAGTCCGTCCTTGCTGCGCCGCCTCTCCGCGATTCCCAACATCGTCGGTCTGAAGGACGAGCACGGAGACTTGAAGCAGTTTGTTCGCCAACAAGCGGCGGTTGGCGATCGCATTGTCATGCTGTGTGGCGTGGGAGAAATCCTGATGCCGAGTTATGCGGCTCTTGGGGTGACTGGCTTTACCAGCGGAATCGTGAATTTCATGCCCGACACGACACTAAAGATCATCAAGCTGATTACCAACAGGCAATTGGAAGAAGCAACCAAGATTGTTGCAAGAGACACGCTCGCCATCTTTGACCTGCGAGTCAAGCAGTCGGGCTACTCGACCTCGGTAATCAAGGAAGCCATGAACTTGTGCGGCATGAAGGCTGGTCCCGTGAGGCCGCCTCTTCCGGCTTTACTCGATTGCGATCGGGAACATCTCCGGGCGATTCTGCAACGCCTGGAACCTCAGAGACAAGTGTAGTTACGCTCGCGCAACTTCCTCAGCGGCAGACACTGTAATCGCCAGTCGTGGCTACCATTGCTGCTTCTGTCGTAGAATGTGCTCCCATGGAATTGCGCCAGTTGGAAACTTTCCGGATCGTCATGAGCACCTTGAGCATGACGGAAGCGGCCAAACGTGTGTATCTTTCGCCTGCGGCAGTCAGCTTGCAGATGAAGCGCCTCAGTGACGAACTCGGGGCCGATCTGTTCACTCGTGTTGGGAACAAATTGGTACCAACTTCCGCAGCCAGACGAATGCATCAACATCTCGGGGCGCTGATGGATATGGTGCACACCATTCGCGAAGACTTTCCTCAGGAGGCAGTGTGCGATTCGAGGCCGTTCGTTCTGGGAACCGGCCCCACAACCCTCATTTATCAACTGCGTGAACCACTCAGCCATCTCCGTAAGCAATTTCCCCGGAACGAAATTCTCGTCCACGTCGCGCCAACGCAGGACATCATCTACGAACTGGAATGGAAACAGATTGATTTGGGAATTGTCTCGCTCCCCGTCGATGCGCCCTCGGTGCGCATCACGCCGCTGTTCAAAGAAGAGATGCTGGCTCTGCTGAATGCGCGCGCGGCACAAAAATATGGGAAAAGCATAAGCGTGAAGGATCTCGCCGATATCCCCATGATCCTTTATTCACGCGGAAGCAGTACCCGAACGCTGATCGATGCCATGATGCAAAAGCACCGTCTGTCCTTGCGGGTTACGATGGAAGCGGACGACACGGAAGCGATTAAAAAACTGGTCGAGGCTGGTTTCGGAGCTTCCATTCTGCCAGAGAAGGCCTTGCACAATTCCCCGCTGATTCGAAGGTTTAGAATTCAGGGCGAACAGCTTTATCGCGAAATCGCCTTTGCGACTCCGATTAATGCCCACCCTCGCAGACTCACCACCGTAATCACCGACTATCTTCGAAAGCGCCTTGTCGCGCAGCACAGAAAGTAGTTGCACCCCGCAGAATCCAGAGTGTTACGGTCGCTGGTCAGAGCCTGAGTTCGCATTGTGCCCTTCCCCACAAACGCGCTTGCTCCTCTTGCCGCCAAACAGGCCTCAATGCCGGAATCACTGGCAAATCGGGGTATTCTTGAGATACACTCTATGCGGTTAGCGACTTGCAGTGTACGAAGGGCACCGCTGATATTGAGCGCTTTGGCCTTCTCTCGATTGCTCGTACTTTTCTGCAAAGCGCTTTGATTCAATCTCAAGAGATCCGGGATCGCTAGCTCGCTCCGCTCGGACGTAGTCCAGCATGTGCGGGAGTGCATAGATGAGCAATTTGCAGAATGTCGTACATTCTCGAGTGTTGCCGAGAGGCCATTCGGGCGAACTCCTCCGTTTTTCACGTGATTCGGTTCATTGGGAATGGATGAGCATGGTTGCTCGCCGCCTTAATCCCGGCGAAGCTTATTCAACCACCACAGCTGGCGAAGAAGCCGCCTTCGTGATCCTGGGCGGCCGCTGCTCTGCCGACTGGGGCCGTGGCCACCAGGTGATCGGCCAACGGTTGAACGTTTTCGATGGACTTCCGTATTGCCTCTATCTTCCCACCGGAAACGCAGTCAACTTTACCGCCGAAACCGTCTGTGAAATTGCCGAATGCCGCGTTCCCTCTGCCAAAAAACTTGAACCACAATTGATTACGCCCAAAGACGTTGCCGCCAGCCTGCGTGGCGGTGGAAACGCTTCTCGTCAGATTGTGGACATCATTCGCCCTGAGTTTCCCGCCGATAAACTTGTCGTCATCGAGGTATATACTCCGGGCGGAAACTGGTCCAGCTATCCACCGCACAAGCACGACGTCCACAGTCCCCCGACCGAAGTTGATCTGGACGAGATCTACTACTATCGGATCGATCGGCCAAAGGAAGGGTTTGCTCTACAGAGACTCTATTCACCGGACAAAACTCGCGATGTCACAATCCGGGCCGTCGATGGTGATGCGGTCCTGGTGCGCTCCGGATTCCACCCCGTGGTGGCTGGGCCCGGCTACAACGTGTACTACCTTAACTTCCTCGCCGGTTCGTCACGAACGCTGGCAGTAACCGAAGACGCTGAACATGTGTGGATCAAATCAACCTGGGACGGTATGGACCCGCGATTACCATTGATCCGTTAGAGCGGCGCAGAGCAACTTCCTCCTGGTAGCACTGGGGTCGTCGAGATGAGCAGAATCATGGGCGCAAATAGCAACCAAGATAAGCGCTTAGCACGGGATTACCGTTTCCTCTGGCATCGCCACGCCCTTCTGGGTCATGCTAGGGCCCAATTTGCCGTTTCCTCGGCAAGGAGTTAACCCCTATGAAACGCCGGCTCACCACTGCCCAAGCCATCGTCGGCTTCCTCCACAATCAATTCTCCGAGCGCGATTCCCAGGAGCATCGCTTCATAGAAGGATGCTTCGGTATTTTCGGCCATGGAAACGTCACGGGAATCGGCCAGGCGCTGGAACAATCTCGCAGTCTCCGCTACTACCTTTGCCGCAACGAACAGGCCATGGTTCACACCGCCGTCGCCTTTGCCAAGTCCCGCTTCCGTATGAAAACGCTGGCGTGCACAACATCCATCGGTCCTGGCGCCACTAACATGATCAGCGGCGCGGCGGCAGCAACGATCAATCGCATTCCCGTCCTGCTGCTCGCGGGGGATATTTTTGCCAGGCGTAATGTCGCGCCTGTTCTGCAACAAGTCGAATGGTCATGGACGCCGGACATATCCGTAAATGACTGCTTTAAACCAGTCTCCCGCTATTGGGACCGAATTCAGCGGCCCGAACAGTTGCTTACTTCTCTTCCAGAGGCCATGCGCGTACTCACTTCGCCATCGGAAACGGGAACGGTCACAATAAGCCTACCTCAAGACGTGCAAACCGAGGCTTTTGACTTTCCGGAGGAATTTTTTCAGAAGCGCATCTGGGTAATCCCTCGCACGCGATGCGATCAACAACTGTTGAACCGTGCCGCGGAATGGATTCGTGGCGCAAAGAAACCCCTGATCATCGCCGGTGGAGGCGTCCTGTATTCAGAAGCGAGCGAAGCACTGTCGAGATTCGCTCAATCCACCGGCATTCCCGTTGCGGAAACACAAGCCGGAAAAGGTGCGCTTCCCTTCGATCATCCGCAGCAATTGGGCGCCATGGGAGTAACCGGCACGCCGGGAGCAAATATTCTGGCACGTGAAGCGGACCTGATCATTGGTATTGGAACGCGATACAGCGATTTCACCAGCGCCTCGAAAACAGCTTTTCAGAATCCAGCGGTGCGATTCATCAATATTAATGTCGTGGAATTCGATGCCTACAAACATGCTGCACTTCCGCTGACCGGCGACGCTCGTGCCACTCTCGAGGAACTCCAGAAGGTCACCGCCGGATTCTCCGTGGATCAGACCTATCGCCAGCGCATCGATACGGTCCGCGTGGAATGGGAAAAGGAAGTCGATCGTATCTACGATATCCGCGTTGAACCTCCGATTTCCCAGGGCGAAGTGATTGGCGTTGTAAACCGAATGACGAATCCTTCGGACGTGATGATCTGCGCGGCCGGGAGCTTGCCCGGCGATCTGCACAAACTCTGGCGCACACGGCAGCCAGGGGGCTACCACATGGAATATGGCTATTCCTGCATGGGGTACGAGATCGCCGGCGGCCTGGGCATAAAACTGGCGTGGCCAGAGCGCGAAGTTTATGTCCTTGTGGGCGATGGTTCGTATCTGATGATGGCGCAGGAAATCGTCACGTCGCTGGCCGAAGGCTGCAAGCTCAACATCGTTCTGCTGGACAACCACGGATTCTCCAGCATTGGCGGACTGAGCCGAGGCAGCGGCAACGAAGGCATGGGCACAAACTATCGGTATCGGCGGGGTGAGAAATACGACGGAGAACTGCTTCCGGTCGATTTTGCCGCCAACGCCGCCAGTCTTGGGGCGTGGACGGCTCGCGCTCGCACCCGCGAAGAACTGAAACAAGCCCTAATCGAGGGTCGCAAGCAAACGCGGACTTCCGTCGTTGTCGTCGAAACTTCCTACGACCATCGCGTTCCCGGATATGAATCCTGGTGGGACGTACCGATCGCTGAAGTTTCTGAGAGCGCCTCGGTGAAGTTGGCTCGGCAGAATTACGAAGAAGCCCGCAAAAAAGAACGATTCTTTCTTTGATCCAGCATTTGGCTACAGTTCCCGGTGCGGCTCCGGTAAAGTCTGCTCCGATCGCTAAGTTGAAATGCGTTAACGAAAAAGGGAAGCTGTCGAGTCTCCCCTTCCTCTACGTATTTCGATTTTCCTAACGAGCTTAGGCCTTCGCTGCTGCACCCAACTGGCTGACCACGCGATTCAAGTACTTCAAACTAGCGGCGATGCTGTCTTTTGGAGGAATCGTTGTCGCCCCGAATTTCACATCCTGTTCCACGACGGACCATCCGGAATAACCGTTCTTCACTAGCGTACTGAAGAACGCCGGAAAATCGATATTTCCCTGGCCGATGATCGTGAACACTTTGTGTTCTATGGCTTCTTCAAATGTCCATTTATTCCGGCGCGCTTCCTCCAATACCTTCGTGTTGCAGTCCTTGATGTGGACGAAACGCAGCTTGCTCTTATACTTTTCCGCTTCGGTCACTGAATCGCCGTGGCCGTACACGCAATGCCCGGTGTCCAGGCACAAACCTACATTGGTATGCGAAGTCGCGTCGAAAAAGCGCTCGCATTCTTCCGGCGTTTCGACGTACGTGGCGATATGCGGGTGAAACACCAGGTCCAGTCCGAAGTCGACCGCCACCTTTTCCGCGTCTGCCACGATCTTTCCGATATGCTTCCACTGGTCGCGCAGTAAGAGTGGGGCAATCTTTGTCGTAAGCGCGGCCAGAAAAGGCGTTGCGCTCATTGGATTGATCGTCTGCGATCACCAGGAACGGGGCCTTGAGCGTGGCCAGCAGATGGCCCACCTTCCGAATTCGTTCGATCACTGATTTCCTGCCGATGGATCGGTCATTTTCACCGGCACGAACGAAGCCAGGAGTGCCAACTTTCGCTTTTCAAGTTGCGGCTGCAGGACAGCCGGATCTGTCGGGAAGAATCCATAAGGTCCGAGTTCCGAACCCGTGTAACCGGCCTCCACCATCTCGTCCAACATCTTTTCGTAGGATTGCTCCCAGGAAGGTCCCGGGTAATCCAGCACGCCCCAACTATCGGGAGCCGATGCAAACTTGAATCGCTCTTTTAGTCGCTCATTGTGTATCCTCTTTTCAGTGAACTATCCTAACTGCGTAGGTCTGCCGGAAAGTCAACAAATCCGTGCCGTTGACTTTCCGCAATAGCCAGACATGGCTTAGCAACTGCGAAACGGTGCGGCTCGATCTCACCCGAGGCCTGAAGCGGAGTATAGATTTCGCAACTTGCTAAGCGCTTATAAACCAGTTTGGGGGATTTTGTCAAACCGTTCTCGCGGCCCAAAACTCGCCATCCCCTTTGCATCGTTGTCTGGGGTGTTACTGACCGGGACGGATTTAGGCTGACTTCCACCGGACGCCCTGCAACTTGAAGCCGCAGGATTCCCGTACTCGCAATTCCGTCGACAGTTTACGAACTACCGCCGGTCCGCCTTTTCCGGCGATCCGGTCCAGTAACAATTCTGCAGCTTCGTAACCCAACTGGTATTTAGGCAATTCCACGGTAGTCAAGCGCGGGTGGAAAATGCCTAGCCAGGGATAGTCATCAAAACTCACCAGGCCGAAATCCTCCGGACATCGCAAACCCATCTCCTCGGCCGCTTTCAGAACTCCAACGGTCATCAGATAGTTCGCGACATAGACTCCGTCCGGTCTGTGCGACAGCAGCAAATTCCCACCTCGGTATCCGGACTCCACCCGGTAATCGCCTTCAACAACAAGACTTGGGTCATACGTCAAACCATTGCTTTTTAATGCATCGTGAAATCCCTGCCATCGTGCCTTGCCATTGCTGACTTTCATGGGGCCGCCGATCAAACCAATGCGTTTGCGTCCAGCCCGTGCAAGATGGCAAACCGCTTCGTAAGCGCCCTGGTAATCGTCGGTAATAACCGCATCCTTCGAGATTTTTGGATACGTGCGCATGACCAGCACGACGGGAACCTTCATTTCCTGCATCATCTGCCACAGGGATGGACTAACGTCGCAAGCAGCTTTAGTGAGCAAAATACCATCGACGCGTTTGGACAACAGCAGTTCCAGGGCAGCTCTCTTCCTTGACCTGTGTGTCATCACTGTTGCATAGAAGCAGATTGTAGCCATGCTTTTGAGCCGCATCTTCTGCTCCGCGAACCACCATCGGGAAAAATGGATTCGCGATGTCTGGAACGATCATGCCGATCGTGAGAGTCTTTTGTTTTGCCAGGCTGCGCGCCAACAGATTTGGCCGGTAACTTAATTTGCGGATAGCCGCTTCGACCCGCTCACGCAATTTCTTTCCGACATGGCTCTTCTTGTTCACTACCGCCGAAACGGTGAAAACAGAAACTCCGGACTCTCGCGCCACGTCATAAATGCTGGCCGCTTTTCCGCTCTTCTTTGTTGTTCGTTTACGTTGTGTCGCCATGGATTGGCCCAAAGTGTACCTTATGTAAGCTTTTGTTGCGCCAGAGTTTATTAAATATGGGCCCGTGACGGCGAGCCATTCCGTCTTGCCCTCGATCAGACTAGGTCATGTCTGCCCGGCCCTGCCGCTCTAAATGAACTCTAACCGATTATACTTTTTGCCGATCCAAATCCGGACATCCCTTCAGACCTCTATTCCCCATCATTTAATTCACATTTTCCTATTTCCTTTTTACTGTCAAAGCGCTAAGATTTCCGCGGAGGTTTTCGCATGCACAAGCTAGGGATTGGCGTTCTCGGAGTCGGTGAAATGGGTAAGCGGCACGCGGAGAACCTGCGCCGACTGGTACCGGAGGCTCACTTAGTCGCCGTGGCAGACGTGAACGCCGCCCATGCCGCTAAGGTCGCCGCAGAACTCGAAATCGAGCATTCCTTCAGCAACCTCGAAGCCATGCTCGAGCGCAAAGATATCAAAGCGGTAGTCATCTCCACACCCGACAAATTTCACGCTGCCGCCATTCAAACCGCCGCTGCTGCTGGCAAAGATATTCTTTGCGAAAAGCCGCTCGCACTGACTCTCGCCGAAGCTCATGCCGCTCTCGACAGTGTTGCCCGCGCAAAGGTCCGTTTGCAGGTCGGCTTCATGCGTCATTACGACCCCGCCTACGCCATGGCCATGAAGCGCATTGAAGCAGGCGAAATCGGTGAACCTGTAATGTTCAAGTCCCTTGGTCGCGACAAAGATGCTCCTCCGATGTCCGCCTATCAGTCCGGGATAAATGGCATGCTCTTCTACACCAACACGATTCACGATTTTGACCTGGCGCGATGGCTCATGCGCGACGAAGTAACCGAAGTGCAAGCCTACACGACCGTCGCTATCCGTCCTGAAGTGGCGAAATACAACGACGTTGTGGCCAGCACCGTCAACCTCAAATATTCCCGCGGAGCGATCGGCAACATCGATTCCTACGCGCAGGCAATCTACGGGTACGACGTTCGCACGGAAATCATCGGTTCCAAGGGCTCTATCTTCATCGGCTCTCTACAACAAACGCCGGCAACGTTTCTAACTTCCCCAAGGCGGCACACAGATGCTCGCCGACCATTTTCTGACGCGATTTGCGGACGCCTACCTGGCGGAAATGCGTGATTTTGTGCAGACCATGCTGACTGATTCCGCCCAAGATTGACGGCGACGCAGGCCTAAAATCTCTGGCTATTGCCGTAGCCGCGGAGAATTCTCACAAACAATCCAAGCCTTGCCCCGTTTCGCTGGAATTGGCCGCCGCTCGATTCTAGTTGCCCACACTTTTGTTTCGCCGGAGGTTACCATGAGTGGTTCCGCTGTACGCGCTATTTTCAAGAGTCCGTTACACGAAATGACGCAGACGACGCCCACCTGTCTCTGGAACGATTCCGCGTCCATTCAGGAATTGACCTATTCGCTGGAGCACGGAGCTGTCGGTGCGACATGTAATCCCGTCATTGTTCTTGGCGTCCTGAAAAAAGAGATGGCCGCTTGGAAGGAACGCATACAAAACCTCATCATCGAGCGTCCCACTGCGACGGAGGAAGAGATCGGCTGGCAAATTGTTCGCGAAATGTCCATCAATGGAGCGGCGCTGCTGCGACCCATATTCGATTCGCAAAGCGGCCGTAACGGACGACTATCCATTCAAACCGATCCTCGACTCTATCGGGATCCGCAAGCCATGGTCGCGCAGGCGGAGGAGTTCAGCCGGCTTGCGCCGAACATGATCGTGAAGATTCCCGTCACGCGCGCCGGGATCCCTGCAATCGAGGAAGCGACCTACCGCGGCGTCAGCATCAACGCCACCGTCTCTTTCACATTGCCGCAGTGTATCGCGGTTGCCGAAGCCGTAGAGCGGGGATTAAAGCGCCGCGAAAAAGAAGGCAAGGACATCTCTTCGATGGGGCCGGTCTGCACCATTATGGTGGGCCGGCTGGATGACTGGCTGAAGGTCGTGATGGAGAAAGACAATATCTCCATTGATCCGGGTTACCTTGAATGGGCTGGCGTGGCCGTCTTTAAGAAGGCCTACGAGATATTTCGCGAACGTGGCTACCGTATTCGTCTGCTATCGGCCGCTTTCCGCAATCACATGCACTGGAGCGAATTCATCGGTGGAGACGTGGTGATTTCGCCTCCCTATTCCTGGCAGGTCCGCTTCAATGCCAGCGACATCGGCGTGCAATCCAGAATAGACACACCTGTCGATCCGCGGATCGTCAATGAACTGACCAAGAAGTTTGCAGAATTCCGGAAGGCGTACAAGGAGAGATGGCTTGAAGATTGAGGAATTCGACTCTTTCGGCGCCACGCGGCGCACCCTGCGTCAGTTCGTTTTTGCATGCCACGATCTCGATGCCCTGGTGCGCGACCTCATGATTCCCAATCCAGACGCAGCCTGATTACGCGTTACTGTTTCATTGCCCCGCTCTGCATATGTCGACTCAGGTCGATAGCGGTCTCAGTTTATTCCGGAATGCTGATGTGTGGATCCAGTTGAAGAGCTTTTTCAAACTCTGCCTGCGCTTCTGCCAAATCACCCTTGCGTTTCATCGCCAACCCTAATTGAAGATGCGATTGTGCCTGATTCGGCGCGTTCGCTATGGCTGTCTGGAATTGAGATATTGCGCCATCGAGATCACCCACTGTTAACAGCCGCTGCCCGGAACGCAGCGCCAGAACTGCTGCTTGATCGCTGGTCTTTTGTTTCTGAATTTCCAGTCCCAGTCGCGTTTCCGTCGCCGCGTCCTCCTTATCGCCCATCTGTCGCAGTACAGCCGCTAGATTTGTGTGTGCTCCCGCAAAGTCCGGCTGCAACTCAATTGCCTTGCGCAACGCCGCGGCCGCTTCCAGCAATTTCCCCTGCTGCTTCAAAACCGTGCCGAGCGTGTAGTACGCCTCCGCATAGCCGGGCTTTGCGTCAATCGCCAACTGTAATTCCCTGGCCGCTCCATCGAATTCCCCTTGCTGCCACAGGGTGACTCCCAGCGTGTAATGCGCGTCGGCCTGCCCCGGATCCAATTCTGTTGCTTTGCGGAATTCGGCAAGTGCTTCGGGCAGCTTGTCCTTCAGTTTCAGCGCAAGGCCCAAATCGTAGTGAAGCGTGGGATCTTCCGGTGACAGCTTCAAAGCTGATTCGAACTCGACAACCGCTGCATCAAAATCCGTTGTCTGCAGATAGGCGACACCCAAATTTGTTTGGAATCCCACGTCCGAAGGTCGCAATCGCAATGCCGTCTTGAATTCCGCAATCGCCCCTTTCGCATCTCCGCTCTGTAGCAGGGCAAGGCCAAGGTTATTGTGCGCGTCGGGGTTTTCTGGCTGTTGGGCAACGGTGCTCCGAAACAGTTCGATGGCTTCGTCCGTTTTCCCAGACCGTTGGTAAATCATCCCCAGCCGATTGGCGGCATCCGCATAACCAGGTTTCAGCTTCAGCGCGGCACGAAATTCGACCACCGCTCCCTCTTCGTCACCTTTTTCCTGCAAGGCCTGTCCCAGATAAAAATGCGCGGAAGAATCAGAAGGGTTTAGCTTCACCGCTTCACGAAATTGCGTGATGGCCGCGTCGGTATCTCCTTTTTTCGCCAGCAGGGCTCCATACTCGTTGTGCACCTCGGGCCGATTGGCGCCCAGTTCTATAGCTCTGGCAAATTCCGTGATGGCCTCGTCTGTTTTGCCTGCAATTGCCAGGGCGCGTCCGAGGGTGCGATGCGCTTCCGAATCCTTCGGTAATAAACGAACGGCTTCATGTCCTTCCTGGATTGCTCTCACAAAATCCTGTTTCTGCATCAGCGCACTAGACAAATTCATGTGGGCCGGCCCGAAATTTGTGTTCAAGCTGATCGCTGCATTGAATTGCGCAATGGCCGGATCTAACTCCCCTTGGGCATACATTACCCAGCCGAGAAGGTTATGCGCCGGTGCGCTTTGCGGATTGAATTTCACGGCTCGTTCAAACGAGGCTCGCGCGGCACCTAAATCTCTTTGTCGAAGCTCGTTCATTCCCGCGACGATGGCAACGTCGGCACTCTCACTCGTCCCCTTCGCGGCCTGGGTATTTCCGTCCCCTGCATATACAGATGGAACTGGCAGCGCACAGAAGATCGTGGCAATGGCCAGCGCTACGAACGCCGTTCGATCCATTCGAATCACGATTGCGCCTGTGCAGAGCCTCAAATGACCACCTTCGGTACTAACAACCTGGCGTTGCGTCGTCTGAGCCGCGTCGCCCTGTGACAAAACCTTGGCGAACCACGAAGCTAGGGCATCTTAAACGCTCGGCGTCTCATCATAAGCGCATTAGCGCCGAGAAACAAAGAGTTAGAAAATTGGCCTTTTACTTGCGCATAAGCGGTTATATACTCTCTCGCGCACCATTACCTTTACCGCTGGACCCCGAGGAAACTCCTTGAAACCTCCGACTGACGAACAGACATTAGAACACTTTGGATACCGTCAGGAACTCAGTCGGAACCTCGGCTATTTCTCCAGTTTCGCCCTTAGCTTCTCCGTCATTTGCATTACTTCCGGACTCTTCGCGAACTATGGAGACGGTCTAAAGGCTGGTGGTCCTGCCTTTGTCTGGACCTGGCTCATCATTGGTGCGGGCCAATTCCTCGTAGCCATGGTCTTTGCCCAACTCGCGCGCCAGATCCCCCTTTCCGGCTACGCCTACCAATGGACGCGTTCGCTTGCCGGAGAGCGTCTGGCCTGGTGGGCAGGTTGGATCATGATCGTCCAGTTCATCACCGGAATGGCCGGCGTTGCTTACGCCTTGGCAAGCTATCTGGTGCCCTTCTTTGGCCTGTCCAATTCCAATCGCAACGTCGTTTTCGCGACCATCGCCACGCTGGTTCTGGCGGCTTTGATCAATCACTTTGGGATCCGCTTGGCAAGTCTTGTTAATGATTTTTCGGTTATTTCTGAAATACTGGGAACCGTGGTTATCGGACTTCTCTTGTTTGTTGTGGCCATGGTCCGCAAAACTCACCCGATCAGTTTCCTCTTCAGCCATCCCAATCATCCGGGCGGATTTGCTTATCTCGGCGCATTCCTGAGCTCATCGTTGATGAGCGTGTGGACGCTGGGCGGATTTGAGGCGGCGGCAAACGTCGCGGAAGAGACTCATTTTCCAGAGAAACGCATTCCCATGGCTATTCTGATGGCAGAAGTCGCCGCCGTATTTCTGGGCTTGGCGGTATTGATCGGCTTCACCTTGGCTGTGCCGTCCATCGACGTCGCGAGCAACCACGCGACGCCGCTGTTGTATATCATCGGCAGTTATTTTCCCAACTGGGTCGTGGACATTGCTTTGCTGCTGGTTTCCATTGCTATTTTTGCCTGCGTCCTGGCGAACCTGACCACCATTACGCGCCTTATCTGGGCCATGGCTCGCGATGGAAAAGTGCCCGCGTCGAGATGGCTCTCGCGCGTAAGTGAACATAAAGTTCCCGTCAACGCCATCTGGGTGGTTGTTCCGATCACTGCGATTTTCACGTTCTGGGCGCAAGTCGAAGTGGTGATCATCGCCATCTGTACGCTAGCCATGTACGTGACTTACGGCCTGGTTGTGGGCGCCGCGCTTTGGGGCAAGAATGCAGAACAAAATCCCGTGCCCGACGAGCCTGCGCCGAAAAGAGTTTCTCGCGCGTTGTGCATCGCGGCGTTGGCCTGGATTATCGCCATCATCGGTCTCCTTCTCTTCATGACCGCAATCACCATGTCTCATCGCAGCTTGATCACAACTCTCATTTTTGTCGCCATCACCGGAGTTGTCATTCTGCTCATCATCTGGATTCGCGGGAAAAACACCGCCGCTCCCGATCTTCGGCCTGCCGAAGAAGAAAGCCATGAATAGGCGCAAGTTTCTGAAGGCCAGCGCGACTGGCGCCCTGATCAGCCCCAACGTCCTAAGTGAAATCCGCAAGGAATGCTCTTCAGCAACACCACCGAAAATAAACAGGAAGTTAGTTGAACCCTCATCCATTTCTGTCGCAGCGTCTGCGGGAGACGAGCGCCGCAGATTGATGAACGTGGCCAAATGCGAAAAGGCCATTCAGTCCTGCATGAGGAAACAACTAGTGACCAATTACCTTCCAGGTCAGTGCACCTACAATCTCGGCGAATATCCTTGTCGAAATCCATGGGAAATCACCGAATATGATGTGCAGCAATTGGACCTGCTGACAGCCCACGGCATTCGTCTGATTCAGCTACACGAAGAATGGAACGACTCACAGCGTCTTTATGGCGCTACAAAGTTCACCCCGCTGAATCCTGCAGGATTTCGAAGATTTCTCGATCTTGCTCACCAGCGCGACATGAAAGTGATCGTCTACGCGTCGAGCGGCTTTTTCGAGCGGCGCGATCCGGATTTTCGGCCGGAGTGGGCGCGGGACCAGGATTTGGTCGAACTTTTCTACCACTACGCACGCTGTTCTCCCGCCAGCCCGTCCTGGCGCGCTTACGTTTTGAAGCACATTTATCGCCTAATGGATGAGTACGGCGTCGATGGCATTTACAACGATCTTGGTTACATTCCACTTGCCGGAAATCCAGACAAACCCACGCCTGACGAAGTTTTGGCGTTTGCGGAAAGTCCAACCGAGGATGGCGCGCTGGGCGATCTCCTCGCGCAGATCTATGCCGAAGTTCATCGCCGTGGGGGACTCGTCAAAGTCCATTGTGGGGCAACCGATCGACCGCGAACCAATTTGACCGTCTACGACTATCTGTGGGTCGGTGAAGAAATCGAAAGCGGCGATTCCTTGCGAGAGGCCGTTAAGGATTATCCGCCCTATGTTGTTCCATGCCTCGACATGAGTAAGGCGCGCATCGAAAATGAAGACGAACTCTATCTCCACGCGATCCCATACCTGCAATTCCCTTTATTGCTTGGCGGTAAGCCCTTCACTGGCGAGCGAGCGCTGATTCCCGGAGTGCAATATGTTCCGGAGTCCGAAGATTTCTGGACTGCGCATTGCCGAAAAATCTGGAAGTACTATCAGGCCCATCCAGATGGACCTTTCAGCTACGGCTGGTGGGATTCCGTTCCTGGGAGACCAGAGGCACAGCGAACTCACGCAGAATGGCTCGCTCTCTTACGCTCCGATGGTGCAGGAAGGCACGCTGGGCCTGGTTACAGGTCCATGCTTCGACACTCTTTTGCAGTTCACTTCCGCCACAGGTCGTGGCATCCGTGTTTGCGAATCAGGAAATCTATCTTGTGCTGGCGAACTACGGCCATGCACCGATGACCCTGGAAACCGAACGATTCCTATTTGTCTTGCAAGCAGCCACTCGCCCCTGCTACAACCATCTGCACTTGGACGCTCGTTCTTTACAATCTTGAAAATGGCCCAGACGTCGCAAAGCTGCAACAAGCTAACTCGGTGGATCAGCTAGCGAGGAAAGCCCGTGCTGTATCGGCTCCGAATCGCACTCTGCTGCAATAATCGTCACCGGATCGTCCGGCGGATTCTTCGGCAGGCCTGAGAAAATTAGCTGACTGCCCTTCTGCGTGTAAGTAACGTTCCTTTCCACTCGCCAGCAATTTTGCCGACTTCACCTTGAACGTCGCGCCACCCACCGTCATCGTCTCGCCGGGCCAATAATAAATGATGGTATACAGCGTATTTCCTCTGCGCGTGTATACACCGATATTTCCGTGCGGGAACTTGCAGATTTGCGTGCCGTACACTGCTTCGCCATTCTTCTGCAGCCACTTCCCCACCGCTTGCAGCGTTTGAACGCTAGGCGCCGGCACCGATCCGTCCGCGCGCGGCCCGATATTCAACAGATAATTTCCGCCGTCGCGGCAGCACTCCACCAGGTTCTGCGCGATTCGCTGCGGATTCTTCCAGTTGTTGTCCGTTGGAATGTATCCCCAGCTATCATTAATCGTCATGCAGGATTCCCAGTCCCCTTTTGTCGCTTGGGTGTTTTGCTCCGGAGTCGAAAAATCTCCCGCCAACCGATTTCGATTGTTGATGACAATGTCCGGCTGCAATTCCAGCACCATCTTGTTCATTCGCTCGGATTCCCAGCCTGCCGCATCCAGCGGAACCGCCATGTCGTACCAGAGAATGTCCACCTTTCCGTAATTCGTCATCAGTTCGCGAAGTTGCCCGTGCGTGTACTCCACAAATCGTTTGCGCGCCGCGGGATCTTCCTTCGCAGTTCGCCAATCCGGGTGATGCCAGTCCATCAACGAATAGTAGAACCCCACGCGCATTCCCTCTGCACGTGCCGCTGCAACATACTCCTTCACCAGATCTCGCCCGGGGCCCTGTTGAGGCGCGCAATAGTTCGTCAGCTTCGTGTCGAATAAACAGAATCCTTCATGGTGTTTCGTGGTCAACACCATGTATTTCATTCCACTCTCGCGCGCCAGTCGCGCCCATGTCCGCGCTGCATCCGGTTGCGGTCGAAACTTGCATGGCCAGCTTTTCGTAGTCGGCCAGCGGAATATCCTCGTCTCCCATCGCCCAAGCTTCCCGGCCCAGTAAGCTGTACAGCCCCCAATGAATGAACATTCCGTACTTGGCTTCGCGCCACCATTTCATTCGCCGATCGTGCTCAGGCGGCGGGAGCCGCTTCGCGCTGCGCTTCTCCTCCCAATAGCGTTGCGGGATAGCCAAGACTGGCGCCCGCAGCTGCCAGCCGCCATTGCTTTCAGATAGTCACGCCGGGATGTGCCTTCACCTTCCTCGCTTGCCTCGGATTGCGGTCATTTCTATCCTTTATTCGGGTTGTTGAAACGTGGACTGCTCATCTTTCTTCTTATCCACGCGCAGCGACCGCGATATTTCGAAGTGCTTGCTCGCCTCTTCCGTGCGTCCCAGGCTCTGGTATGCTTTCCCCAGAAAATAATGGATGTAGTAATTCTGTGGATCAAGTTTCAACGCCCGCTCCAGGTACTGGCTTGCCATCTGCGCGTCGCCTTTTTTCAACTCGATCTCGCCCAGCAAAATATACGGTCCCGTCGACGATTCATTCAGCCAGATCGACTTCTTCAACACTTTCTCCGCTTCTTCGTACTTCTCCGCCTTCACGTAGGCGTCTCCCAGCCTCCAATACACCAGCCACACGCTCGGATTGATCGCCAACTCTTTCTGAAATTCAACGACCGCCGAGTCGGTATTCTTCTTGTACAGATCAATTTCCCCGAGCAAAAAATGTGCCATCGGCAGTCGCGAGTCCAGCTTCAACGCAGTTTCAATTTCTCCAACGGCCTGCTCTTCCATCTTTTGGCGCACCATCATTTTCCCAAGCATGAAGTAAGCCATCGCGCTGTCGGGCTCAACCGAAAACATTTTGGCAAATGTCTTTCGAGCATCGTCCCGTCGCTGCGTCATCAGGTAGCAGACGCCCAGCAAATAGTTGCCATCGACTTCGGCCTTGGGTATCTGGCCGTTTAGTTTTTCCAGCAGCGGCAACGCCTCGCTGAAGTGACCAATCGCGTAGTAGTTCAAAGCCAGAATCTGCGTTGACTCCAGATCGGCCGGCGTTCTGCTCCAACGCTTTCTTCAGGTGAGCGATGCTTTCCGTGAATTGCCGATTCTCGAAATAGGCCTTGCCCAGTTTGGCTTCAATACCCGGCGTGTTTCGGATCTTTTGCGACCTGGTCCTGCAAGGCAGCGATTGTCTTGGCTGGATTTTCCAGCGCGCTGGGGCACTTTTGCATTCCCTGTCGTAGCTGTGGATGGTGCTCGCTTTTCGCGTCTTGCGCGGAACATTCCTGGACGCAACTGAACACTACGAGGAAGGCCAGCAGGAGTGGCCCAGAAAAAGCTTGTGCGTGGAGCGGCCTCGACGCCTCTCCACGCACGGGTCCATTGCCCTTCTTTGTTGTGCACCAATCTGGTCTCCTCTGAGCCGCCAAACCGGCAACTCAGAGTGCTAGGATACGCCGTCTAGAACTGCAACCGTATGGCAAATTGCATACGTCGCATGGTTGCGTTTGGCGCCAGGCTGGTGATGACCCCGCCACTACCGCAATCCACGCAGCCATTCGGATTCCCCAGGTTGGCATGGTTAAACAGATTGTAGATTTCCGCTCGGAACTGAGCTTGGAACTGTTCATGGATCGGGAAAGTCTTGATCACCGAGAGGTCGGTGTCAAACCAAGCCGGCCCGATCAACATGTTCCGGCCCACATTGCCAAACGTTCCAATCGCAGGTCGGCGCCATGGACCGCTCGTCTGTCCATTGGTCGCGAGCAAGTCTGGAGCAGCGGCGAACCAGTGGTTTTGATTCTGGTTGGAAACGCTGGTGCTTCCCACCTTGTCCGGCCAGCAGACACCGACGTCGTTGTCCAGACCGCAGTTCTGGTAGCTAACGTTGAAGCCCTGACCGCTCATCCAGGTTATGTTGCTGGCTAGCTGCCAGCCCCCAATCACGTAGTTGAGTGGCGTGGATATGTCATGCGCGTATGCCCGGCCTTTGCCAAAGGGCAACTCCCAAATGACGGCTACTACAAAGACGTTATTCCGTTGCCAGTCGGGGCGGCCGTAGAACAGGGAGGGCTGCCAGTAGTAGTAAGGCGAGTCATTATTCTTCGCATGGGAATACGTGTAGTGCGCCAGGATCGAAAACCCGTGCGAGAAGCGCTGCTCCGCCTTAACCTGCAGTGCGTTGTAATGGTTGTTGCCAGAGTTGCAGAAGCACAACATCGGAACCGTCCATCCATATTTCTGGAAGAATGGCCGGCGCAAGTTCGTGCTCAGGTCTCGGATAACCGACTACGGTCGGCGAGTTGATGTCGTATGCCGGGCCTTCTCCCACGAACATATGCGTTCCCTTGTTGCCCACGTACGCTGCTTCAATTGAGAAGGTGGAAGTAATCTGGCGCTGAATCGTCGCGTTCCACGCGTCAACGGTCGGCAAGACCATGTGCGTTGGATACACCCACGCCCGGAATCCGTCGGGGTAGAGCGGATTCCCTGTTGGACCCAGTGGTTGGTCATTGAGCACAGTGCTGGGATCCGTGAGCTCCGGTCCGGTCGCCAGATTGAAAACAGTATCCCAGTTGTTCGCCGGTTGGTCGCTCTGCGTTCCCAGAACCGGCAAGTTTTGTGTCACGCTATGCCCGAAAATCGATCCGAACATGCCTACGTCGAAGGATCGGCCGTAACCCATACGGATAACCGTCTTCGGGTTGATTTGGTACGCGATACCAACGCGCGGAGCGAAATTTGTGAACGTGTTCTGCACGTTTCCGCTCAGTGGCACGTGATTTACGCCCGCTACGAGCATTTCGCCAGTGGCGGTATTCAACCAACCGCCTTGGCCTTTGCCCGTAACCGTCTGCGGGAAGTAGATCTCCCAGCGCAGTCCGAAGTTAACGGTCAGTTTCGTTGTGGCCCGCCAAGTATCTTCACCGTAGTAGAAGGTGCGCCACTGCCTTTCACCGGCATTCAGCGAACTGGATACGTAGCGCTGGAACGAAGTTACGTCACCGAGAAGGAAGCTTGCCGTTCCGAGCCCCCCAGTAAGGTCTTCGCCTGCAATACCCGCCGTAAATTCCGGGGAGAAAACGAGTTCGCCGGAACGATGCTGATCGCTCGGGATGCGCAAGTTCTGCAAACGCCGGATATCCGGGCCGAATTTGAAGGTGTGGTTGCCCTTGATATACGTCCAGTTGCTCACAAACTGGAACTGCTGCATTTTTTCGATTAACGGGCAGTTGCAGTTGTCGTAGAGACCGTTGCCGAAGTCGAACGAATCGGCTCCCTGGATCTGGAAGTGCGGCATGCTGTTGGTAGTCGGGTCGCTCGCAATGTTCAATCCGTTCGCTCCCGCGTCTTGCGCGAAGCTGCCGCTCACGAGTGGATCGACGAAGATACGCTGGCGATACCATCCGAAACGGAAATCCATCAGCAAGTTGGGCTTCCAGGTAGTAGTCGAATCCGAAGGAATTGCTCTGCGGGCGCGTATCTCCCGTGCCCGTGTATCCCACTGGATTCAGTTGCGGTCCGCCGGCGGTTCCGCCGAACAATCCAGGCGCACTCTTCAGGAATTGCGTAAAGGTGTAGCGATCAAAGAATCTCAGCTTGTCGCTGAAGAAGTAGTCGGCGCGTACGTTGACGGCGTCTCCGTTAAATGTATCAGAGGCGCTGCCCGCGTAGTTTGGGTCGGTGAGTGAGTCTGGGAGTCTTGTTCGGCAGAGGTATATAGGCAAGCAATTTCTGTGCTGCCACGGAAGAAGGAGTGGAGAGAAGGCTCAAAGGTATCTGATTGTTAGGAAACGGTGTGCGCGCTACCGGCGCCACTATGTTCCCTTCGCTGTCAAACGGATTGAAGATTTGTACTCCATTAGCCAGCCACGCGCTGAAATCGCCATTGCGCTCCGCCAGGGTCGGAACTCTGGCTTGCGCGGATCCGCCATCTTTTGCGCGGGTCCCCTGATAGTCCAGGAAGAAGAATAGTTTGTTCTTCAGGATCGGGCCGCCGACAGAACCGCCAAACTGGTTCCAGTGAGTCGCCGGAAGAATGTTGTTCGGTGGCGCCTGCAAAAACGGATCGCGCGCCTGCGTGGCATCCGTGCGGCGATACCAGAACGCGCTGCCGTGCCAATCGTTGGTGCCCGATTTCGTCGAAGTGGTTACTACCGCTGCGCTGACCTGTCCGAATTCCGCGTCGTAGTCCGCGCTGGTAACCTTGGTCTGTACCACGGAATCGAGGTTCGGCACGATGATCATGTTCCCGTACATCATGTCGCGGTTATCCGTGCCGTCGAGAATCGCTCCGACGCCCACGAACTCTTGTCCATTAACGTTTACGGCGATTCCGCCTTGCGGGTTTTCCGTCGAGGTATCGTTCCAGTTGAATTGCACGGCTCCCGGCGTGAGCAGCAGGAGTTCCGAGAAATTGCGGCCAAACGTTGGCAAGTCGGTGACCTGCATTTCGGTCAGGGTCGTCGATACGTCGGTGCGTTCCGTCTTCAGCAGCGGAACTTCGTCCGTTACCGTGATCGTCTGCTTGACGTCGCCAGGTTGCAGCGTCATGTCCACGGTCTGTGTCGTATCCACCTGGACGTTCACTTCGGCAACCGACGTCTTGAATCCCGGCATTTCCACCTGCACGCGGTATTTGCCGATGATCAAGTGCGCCAGGTTGTAGTTGCCGTTTCCGCTTGTTTCCGTCGCGTGCACGATGTTGCGGTCAAGGTCGGTAATTGTTACTTTTGCAGCTGCAACGCCACCACCGGAGGCATCGACCACAGTTCCCCCGATGCTCCCGTACACCGCCTGGCCCGGCGTGCTGCTCGCGGTCAGCCGCCAGACCTACCACCAGAAGAAAGATTAGCGCTATGTTATAAGCGCTCAGATTGCATGCCCAGTCTTGCAAGGATTTCATCCAACGGCACCCCCTTGCTGAATTCGCCCGCTTGTCCGACCTCCCCGTGGAAACCAGTTTCCCCAGTGGTCTGATACCAGATGCTCGGCATCTCTTTCTACCTCCATGGTTTCTCTTGACGTCGAACCCTGATTCGCGCGATAGCCATGCACCCGGCCACCCTTGCCTCTACTTTTCGCCTGCCCGCCGGGATCCTCGCGCCCCTTGCGGCCCTGATCTGCACCCGTCTGGCTCTCCCGCGATCCTTCATTTCTTCTAACCGCCTAGAATCTCGCGGCCAGTGCTGGGGCTCGCAGGCTCCGTTCATGAAGTGGTTCTCATGTCTATAACCGGCACTTTTGTTTGTCAAGTGTAATTTTGTAATTCTCCTGTCTTTCCGCCCCGCTAACCGCCTATTGGCCACTGAAACCGGCAGATCTTCAGCTTCTTGTAGATTTCATTGACTTGCTCGAGCAATTGCCCTAACATCGCCGGTTCATGAACCGGTTCATGAAAATTGTGCAATCTTTCCGGCCAGGTTCCCGATGCCCGTAACCATTCGAGACGTCGCCCGTCGCGCCGGTGTGGCTGTCGGCACCGTCTCCAGGGTTGTCAATAATCAGCCGGACGTTAACCCTGAACTCCGCGAACGCGTCAGCCGCGCCCTCAAGGAGCTGAACTATCGCCCCAACGCCCGGGCCCAGAGTTTTGCCAGGAATTCGTCCCCCGTGGTTTCCTTCATTCTGAGCAATCGCGACTTTCTTCATCCTTTCCATTCCCGTGTACTTCAGGGGGTGGAGGAATTCTGCGAAGAATCTGGTTTCTTCGTTATTTACACGCGGTTTCGCTACTCGCCTTCCGTTGCGCCGGGTGAGATGCAGCTTCCTAATGTTCTGCAAAGTCACGGGATCGCAGACTGCGTCATCCTGGCCGGTTCGAATTACGAGGTCTTTACCAAGAACCTCGACAAGCGCGGTCTTAAATACGTCTTGATGGTCAACAATTTCTTTTCCAAGGAAAAGCGGGAACCCGTCGATCAGGTCCGTTGGGATGATTTCGGCGGCGCCCTTGAAGCCACCCGGTATCTACTGGATCTCGGCCACCGCGATATCTGGTTTATCGGTGAAACCTCTCTGCCCTGGTACCGGAATCGTTATGAAGGATACTGCAAAGCCATGAAGGACGCGGGCCTCCAACCCCAGGGGCAGACCGTAGGCTTGTCCGACGACAGATTCACGAATGGCATGGGCAGCATTGCCATGATTCTCGAACGGAAACAACGTGTTACAGCCGTTCTGGCCGGCAATGATGAACTCGCTCACGGAGTTTGGGAAGGCATATTGAAAGCCGGTCTCGATGTTCCCCGAGACATTAGTCTCATCGGTTTTGACGATCAACATGGCATGGCCAGGCTGCAAACCCTCACCAGTGTCCGCGTAGAGGCCAGGGAAATCGGCCGCCAACTCGCCAAGATGGCTATTTTGAAAATCAAGTCGAAGGCCCGTCACATTCCTGAAATCCTTGTTCCCACCACGCTAATGAAGCGTGAAACCTGCAGGCCGCTTTTGCACGCAGACGATGACTCTAGGGAATCCTGATGCTTCAGGGACGCCAGAAGCGGAGTTGTGCAATGTTTCGCAATAACCAATCTCGCCTGGCCATATTCGTGGGTCGCTTATGAAGATTCAGGAGGTTCGCACGGAATGGCTTCGGCTACCCCTGGAGCGCCCCATCGCGGACGCTGCTCATGTCTTGCAGCACGTTGACCTCATCCTGGTGGAAATTCTTGCGGGCGACCAGCATGGCTTCAGCTACATGCTCTCGTTCGATTACGGCCCGGAACTGTTGAAAGGCATCATCGATTTGGAATTAAAGCGTCATGTCGTGGGGTTGTCTGCGGAGGATATTGGAAGCGTCTACCAGAAAAATCTTAGCGCGACTGAGTATATCGGCAACGAAGGCGTGGCCATGTGGGGAATCGCTGCCATTGACGTGGCCCTCTGGGATTTATTGGCGCGCCGCGCTGGACTTCCGGCCGCGGTTCTCTTCGGTACCTGCTCAAGATCCGTTCCCGTCTATGGCAGTGGCGGCTGGCTTTCTTACTCGGACTCGCAACTCGCCGACGAAGTCTCCAGCTACATCAATCGTGGCTTCTCCGGGGTAAAAATCAAGATCGGAGGCAACGAGGATCGCGATGTCGAACGCGTTCGTGCCGTTCGCAAATTGGTGGGCCCGAATCGTAAGTTGATGGTCGACGCAAATCAGAGCCTTACCATTGAACAGGCCTTGCGGTTGGCCGAGCGCCTCGAAGATTGCCAACTGGATTGGTTCGAAGAACCATTTCCGAAAGACGATCTCGAGAGCTACGTTCGCCTCTCCTCACGAACGGAAATCCCCCTCGCCGCTGGCGAACGAGAGTTTGGCATCGAGCCATTTCGCCGCCTCCTCGCTGCACGAGCCATTTCCGTCGTGCAACCTGATTTGCTTCGCGTCGGCGGTGTTACAGGATGGCGGTTGGTGGCCGGTCTGGCGGAATCTAATTTGCTGCGCGTTGCTCCCCATTTCTACCGCGAATATGACCTTCACCTCGCTGCGGCACAGCCCAATTTGATTGCCATCGAATCTTTCGACTGGCTCGACCCTGTGCTGGAAACTCCGTTTCAGGTTCGAGACGGTTTCGCTCGCGTCCCCGAGACGCCGGGATTCGGCGTAACTTTTAAGCCAGAGGCGATCCGTGAATATCGTTTCAATCGCTTCTAGATTTCACGTTTGCTGGTCTCCAGCGGACTTTGCTTCTCTCCTTTGCCAGAACCTGCGAGCGCTCGAATGAAACTGCTGCTTTTCTCGTTTCTTGCTGCCCTGCTTTCAATGCCCGCTTGCGCCTCTGTAGCAATATCCCTCGATCCCCAAGCCACTCCTCGCGAACGCTACGCCGCTTCGCGTCTTGCGACCGTTCTTGATCATCCCGGTTTTCACGCGCCGTCAGGTGCAAAAGTTATCGCCGGGATTCGCTCTTCTCGTCTGGTTGCCGGATTTTCAGGCCTCGCTGCGTTTGCCCCTGGCGATACGGAAGCTTTTCAGATTCGTCGCGCAGGCAACAACTGGCTTGTTGTCGGCGGCAGTCCTTCCGGTGTTCTCTATGGCTGCCTTGAACTCGCCCGTCGGGCTTCTTCCATAAATGGACTCCCAGAAACCATCGATTTTACTGATCACCCTGCATTTCGCATTCGGGGCACAAATCTGTTCTGGATGAAATCGGGCAGCTACAACTGGCCGATTGTGCCAGACAATTTCCCCTGGTTTTTTGATCGCGCACTGATGACTCGCTATCTCGATGAACTAGCGGGCAATCGGTACAACGCCCTCTTCTTCTGGAACGGCCATCCTTTTCCTTATTTCCTCGCGCTTGATCGTTTTCCCGAAGCGCGCATGCTTTCGCCTCAGGATCTCCAGCGCAACATTGAATACTTCAAGTGGTTCACGGAAGAAGCCGACAAGCGCGGCATCTGGGTTGTCTTCCACTTCTACAACATTCACGTCTCGCCGAATTTCGCTCTCGCTCACAAATTTGAAGGGGTGAAAGAAGAAAACGCCGAATCAACTCCATTACTAGCTGACTACATGCGCTATTGCGTCAGTCAGTTCGTAAACAATTACCCCAACGTTGGCCTGATGATCACCGCGGGCGAAGCGCTCAAGGTGAACCCCGAATTGTACATTCGCGACGTCATCATCAAAGGCCTCCTCGACACCGGAAAGAATCCTCCCCTCATCGTTCGGCAATGGACCATTGATCCCAACCGGTTCCGCGATATTGTTCTCCCCAGTTACAGCAATCTTTTCACGATGATGAAGCACAATACCGAGATGCTCGTCAGCCCTGCTCCCGATCCCCGCAACGAGACTTGGGTTACCTTCGGCAAGAATCACATTGTCAATCTTCACGAACTCGGAGACGTGAAGCCATTTCGTTGGGGCTCTCCCGTCTGGATCGAACAGGCCGTTCAAAATTGGAAAGACATGGGCATCACAGGCTTCCATGTATTTCCGATGACTTCCTGGATGTGGCCTGCGAGCCTCGATCAGGCACTGCCCTCGCTCTCCGTCATCGATCGCGATCAAATCTGGCTGCAGGCGTTCGGCCGTTACAGCTGGCAACCCGATCGCCCCGCCGCAGAAGAAGCCGTATTCTGGAAAAATCGACTCTCCAATCGGTTCGGAAGCCCATCCGCCGGGGCGGCGATTTACGATTTTTATGTAAAAACAGGTCCGATTCTCCCTGGCCTCCAGAATGTTGTGAACATCTTCAACATGAATCATTTTCCCACGGCCGTCAGCGAAGAGGCTTCTCTCAACGGTATCCTACACGCCACGCGGTGGGGTGGCGTCCAAAATTATTTGGCCCGTCCGCTGGATGAATACACCCTGCAATGCTATGAGCAGCGATATGGAAAACTTTCTGCGGAAGAACGCACCAGCCCGCCTCTATCTGTTCGTGATTCACTCGACGGCCACAGGCGTGGTGTTCAACCCCTGCCGCTCGCCGACCTTTTCGTGGGAATGGCCGAGGATTCACTCAAACAACTCGACGCCACACAGACTTCCGTCAAACTTGAGAAGGCGGAGTACGAACGCTTTCAAAACGACAACCGCTGCATCCTGCTTCTTGCCCGTTTCTTTCGTGCGAAACTCGAGGCCGCGATCGAAAAAGGCCGCTATGATGAATCGCTTGACCTCGCCCACTACGATCGCATGCTCTACTCACTAGACAGCAGCGTGCAGGAATATCGTCAACTGACGGCGCTCGCCAGCAGTGCTTACCGCCAGCCAGCGGATTTGGGCGACTGGCACGAATGGTCGACCGCTCTGACAAATTTTGAACAAGAAGCCGCGTTCTATCATGCGCAACGGGCGCTCACCAGTTCCGGCGCAGAGGTTCTCTATCTTGGACTCGATGGCCCCATGAGTGACGCCAGCAACGGCTTTCATTGGTTGCTCGAGGACTTTCGTCAACAACAGGGATGGTCAAGTCAAAGCTACGCTTTTGGAAGTTCTCCATTCAGCCGCGCAAAACTGGTTGTTTTGTACGATTCTGGTTCGCGCGATTTTCTTTCGCACTCCGAACAGCTTCGCATATGGGTAGAGCAAGGCGGCAAACTGCTGATCTGGCGCACTACGCCGGGTGCTTGGAGCTCTCCTCTTCTCGATGGCTTGGCCTTTCAGTCCGATCCTTCGCATGAATTTCCTTCACAAATTGCGTTCGATACTTCCCAGCACCCGCTGCTGCATGGCCTGTCAGGCAAATACTTTGACCTTCCGGCGCGCTGTCTTTCCAGCGGCAATCTCGCAACCGCTTCTGAACCTTGGAGCGAACTCGCCTACACCACTGTGGAAACCTTGAACACGGAACAGGTTCAGTGGGGGTACCAAACCTTCGGCCCGCGTTGGGCTTCCACCTTCGAAGACGCACATAAGCCCACGCTTCTGTTTAGAAAGTTTGGGCGCGGTGAAGTGGTTGTTGCCGACATAGGCGCATGTGAAATCCTTCCCAAGCCGAAAATGTCGCAGAACAAGATCGCGGAAGTTCCTTTCTATCTCGGAGAGTTTTCCAGGAATGTTGTTGCCTGGGCGGCGGATCGGCAGGCCCCTTGATCATGCGGCAGGCGATTTCTACTTATTTGACATCAGACCTTGAATCGATCCTGTCTTTCCGCAACGATTTGTTTCTTTTCGATTTTTACTTTCAGGAGAACCAATGAAGATACGCAATCTCACATGCCGCTTCTTCTTGCCGCTCACACTGCTCCTGGCGACCGCTGCCTTTGCTGGCGCGCAGGCGGTTGTCGACACAGTCGCTCCATTTCTCGACAAGCCCGTGCAGCCCATTGCCGTCACGGCGTATCAACTTCAGAAATACATGATGAAACGCATTCCCAAGCCCGTGCCTCCGGCAACCGCGGAACAGTGGACTGTCGACGCGCAAAAGCTTCGCAAGCATATTCTCGAAGACGTCGCCTTCCACGGCTGGCCTCACGACTGGATCGTGTCTCCTCCACATTTCGAGCAGACAACAGTGATCGAAACGGGCCACGGTTAC
>CAVSDV010000013.1:0-303592 GCA_963726725.1 Candidatus Acidiferrales bacterium | reverse complement strand
AGTCCATACCTGTGTCGGCGCCAGCACTCCAAAAATCCCCACCCAGATGTAAAAGACTGGATACAACCACGCGGGGCGGCTGTAATGGGCCAACATCCAGAACACGGCGCAGTTCGCCGCAAAGAAGAGTTGGCTGCCGATCAGAAGGTTCTGCAATGAAGTTCGCAGGCCCAGCCGCAGATAACCCGATACCACGATCCCACCAGAATCCCGCTGGCGATATCCGCGTATGGTAGCTGCACCGCCTGTAAATGCGCCAAGAACAACGCATCGCGCGCCACTTTCCCGATCACATAGCAACTGATGACCAGAAACAGGCAAGCGCTTAAAAGGATGCCTCGACCAAGATCTTCGGGTTCAATGTTAAGTACCCGCTGCAGCCATCGCTTCATCCGTGCTTCCCCCCTGTCGCCGGCCCACTTCTTGAAATAGGCTTGCTTTCTCAGTCGTGAAGAAGACACTTACCTATGCTAATGGAGTAACTGTGCGGCTCCGCGGTCGAGCAGCACTTCCTGGCCCTCGAGATACAACGCGGTGAATTTCTCACCGTTCCGGATTTCCAGCGCCGACGCGGCGCCTGCGGGCGCGCTGCTTGCCACCATTCCCGTATCAATTAAGAACACCCTTCCGCCAAATCGCGAACGGATGTGCGCTACCCTCTGCACCGTGTGGCCCACAATAATTCCTGTCGCATCGTAAGTGGTCAGGATTTTCTCCACCCGCGGCTCACCCTCTGCATCGGTCCATTCATCGTACCCACGGAACCACAATGGTCCATCGTCACGAATACTTAGCCACGTGTTCAGCTTCAGATATGGCCCCAACTTGGCCATATGCTTTTCGTCCACCGGCGCGCTTGCTTTGTTTCCCGAGGCGAAGACTGCTTTCACCACCGCGGTTATTTCCTGCAGCGTAAAAAAGGGAAGTATCAGCTTTTCATCGATCAGGTATTGTTTCATATCGTCAAACTGTTGCTCTTCGGCGTGAATCTGAGCGTTGATCTCCTCGATCTTCATCGTGGCGACGTCCGGAGTAATCCCTCCATGCACGAAAAGCATTCTTTCAACCTTCGCCACCGTTTGCCGGTTTCTGACCCAACTTCCATAGGACCCACCTGCCGTAAAAGTCTCACGCTGCTCGATGAACCCCGAAGGGTGTTCGGCCATCCATTGCGATTCAGTTACATCGAAAATCGGATCGCGAGTCGCCTCTAGCAACTCCGCGTTGTTTTTTCTCCATTTCACAAAATCGTCGTACGCCGTCCGCAGTCGTGCCTCTGAATCGCCGCTTGAAAAGCTCGCGAAAATCTCTGGCGTCACGCAGCGCACGTCCCCAATCAGATTCATCATTTCGTGGTTGCCCAGCAGACTCACAACTTGTCCTCCGGCCTTCGCTACCTCCGATTCCAAAGTCTTCACGAGATCCACGGCCCTGCGTTCCTTCGCGCCACGATCCAGAAGATCTCCCGTCTGCACTAGAGTTGCGTGGCCGCCCACCCAATGAAGCTTTTCGTCGATCAGGCCCGCCCGCTTCAGGATCAAGCAAAAGTCATCGAAGTCCCCGTGGACGTCCCCAATCGCGATAACGGTTTTTGGAGTGTCTGCCGCAATTGCTGAGGGAATACAAAACGCCGCGCCCATCAACAAAAGAAAAAATAGTTCTGAAATTGCAGTCCAACTCGTAGACACACGATCGCCGCCGCCTACGATCATCTTTTCTCCTGGATATGACCTATTCGACATGGCCGGAAACTCTGCCCCTGAAACCTAGTTTCCGTGGAAGGAGGCATGTTAGGTTTCCCCGCCTGCCAAGTCAATCGGATGTTCATCCGCCGAATTTAAGGATGATGCTCGAAGTAGAAGCCGATCTGGCTCTGTCGACATCCTCAGGAAAACGCGGCGATGCTTCAACCGATACAGATTGAAACTCAATCCGAGCAACAGAGCTTGGCGCATCTGCGTGCGCAGCGAGCGGCCCGGGGCACGCGCCGAGAGTTTGCGTTTCACGGAAGAGAACCTGCTCTCGATCAGGGCGCGGCGGCGGTACATCCGTTGTGGGAATGCACGCCGCATCTCGGCGCGCACTCCCTGGACCCGCCAGGTTTTCTTTCCGCGCTTGGCGGGAATCACGCTCTGTGCTCCGAGGCGTTGGCGGATGTAGGTAGGATTGCGCGCACTGTCGAACTCCGCGTCGGCCAGCACCAGCCCGATGCGGGTTTGCTGGGAAGCCGCTTCCACGACGGCAAGCCAATTCGCGCCGTCGTTCCACGGACCGCGCCGCGCGAGTTGCGACAACACGAACTGCTGATCCAAATCCACGGCCACCACCCACTTCAGCCAGTGCCGCCACGGCAGCGGTTTCTGCCCGTGAGGATGCATGCGCCGAACAAAGAACGTGCTCACCGCGCCTTGCGCCAAACCGGTGGCGTCCACGGCGACGCGAGCACGCTTCCGTTTTTGGCGCAGCGCACCGCGCAGCCGGCGCACTGTTTCGCCCACCGCACGGTCGATGGTTTGGTCGTCGAGACGCTGCAAGAAGCGGTACAGTGTGGTGAAGTCGGACACGCTTCCCAGCCCCAGCACCTGGCGCAATTCGCGACGCTCGCTCAGACGCACCTCGGCTTCGCGAAAGGTCCAGTCTTCGTAACGCATCAGCCAGAGAATGGCCAGCAACTGCGGCTGGGTGAATTGGAGCTTGCTGAAACGACTTCGGTAGCGAGGGAGCACCGCCCGGGAAACTTGCAGGGCGATGCGGGCAAAAGGCAGGAGCCCGACTTCGGCCATGGCGCCTCCTGCCTCCATAGAAAGACACCGATGCGGCCAATCGCCCGCTCAAATTTCAATGTGGTTGCAAGGATGTCAACAGAGCCAGATAAGTTCTAGTGGAAATAGCCTTCGCTCAAGAACAAGCCCCCGATTGACGGTCCTGCCTATTGATTTAGATAATTCAACGAGTATGCGAGGCCGACCGAGATCATCTGACCGTCAATGGGTAGAGAATAGTTTCATTATCGATGCCGTCCAGCCCCGCCAATCGTGCTGGAAGGCTAGAGACTGGGCCGGACACAGCCCGCAGTCCATTTGCCTCGCCATGCCAGGCCGTACTTCGGGTAGCCGGCCACCAGTCCGTTGGTCCCCTTTCACTCACTCAGGCGAATTAGGGGCTTGGGAATCTGGCAAGTCAATGCAAGTCTCTCCCAGTTCGAACAGTCTACTGGACATTCTTGCCGCCCTGTTTTCTATATTGGTCAGAAAGGCCGAGTCACTCACGAGCCTCACTGAACTTCTGAAATGTGTGATCGGTCTGAAGCAGGCCATCTGTGTGGAAGCGCGCAGAAACGCCGGAAGCTTGAGTCTAAAGACGCAATGCAAACACAAATTCGTTGCGGCTGTTTTGTAACGCCAATGTTTGCAATCAGTTATGGATGCGGCAGGTTTTTCTTGCAGTGGTCACAGCTATGCTTTCAGTTGAGCCAGGATTGTTCTCGTCTAATGGTGCCCCTATGCAATTGGCCAAGCATGAGGGGGATCCCGCTCCATTAACCCTCCCTATTCCAATTTCTGAAGCGTACCGACTGAACGCCTGTGTCGTCCCCTTCACTCACGGTAATGGGGTAGCAATTAGGCAGCTCCGCAAAATTGAATCAGAGCATTTCCCGAGTTCTGCAGTCGAACAGACCCTAGGAAAACCACGACTTTTATCCATCAACGATTTTTGCACCAGCAAGATAAGTAATCTCCTCAAGAAGGTGATTCATGAAAAACGTACTCATTCTCGGAGCGGCAGGCAGAGATTTTCATAACTTCAATGTGGTCTTCCGCATAAATCCGGAATTCCGGGTTGTGGCGTTCACAGCCACGCAAATTCCAGATATTGCCGGGCGCCGGTATCCGGCGGAACTGGCGGGACCGCAGTATCCTGAGGGGATTCCCATTGTAGAAGAAAAGGATCTTGAATCCATCATTTACGATTCTGAAGTTGACGTAGCGGTCTTTTCTTACAGTGACGTATCACACCAGGCGCTGATGCATCTAGGTTCGCGCTGTGTCGCCGCAGGAGTGGACTTCTGGCTACTAGGCACAAACCACACTCAAGTAAAAGCGCGCGTGCCGGTGGTTTCCGTTTGTGCCGTTCGAACTGGTTGCGGAAAAAGTCCTGTATCTCGATTGGTGGCCTCCGCGTTGCGCGGAGATGGATGGAAGCCGGTTGTGATTCGTCACCCTATGCCTTATGGCGACCTCGCCGAACAGGCTGTCCAGCGGTTTGCGACGATGAAGGATCTCGCTCGCAACAATTGCACAATCGAGGAAAGGGAAGAATACGAACCGCACCTGGAGCAAGGCACGGTTGTGTTTGCCGGCGTGGACTACGAAAAAATTCTGCGCGAGGCAGAAAAAGAAGCCGACATCATCCTTTGGGACGGTGGAAACAATGACACCTGCTTTTACGTGCCGGACTTTGAAATCGTAGTGGTTGACCCGCACCGCCCGGGCCACGAAGTGTCGTATTTCCCGGGTGAAGTGAACCTGCGAATGGCAAACGTGGTGGTAATCAACAAAGTGGATACGGCAAAACCCGAGGATGTGGCGATCGTCGAATGGAACACGCGGCTGAACAATCCCAAAGCGACGATTGTCCACATGGCTTGCGAAGTCTCCGTGAGTTCCCCCGAACTTGTGCGAGGCAAGCGTGTACTGGTGGTGGAGGATGGGCCGACGCTCACGCACGGCGAGATGCCCTATGGCGCGGGCGTAGTTGCGGCCAAACGTTACGGGGCGAGCGAGCTCATAGATCCTAAACCCTATGCGGTCGGTTCGATTCTTGAAACGTTTGCCAAGTATCCCCATCTTTCGAAATTGCTTCCGGCCATGGGCTACAGCGAAGGCCAGCGTCACGAGTTGGAAGAGACCATTCGAAGGACGCCTTGCGATCTCGTGCTGATCGCAACCCCGGTCAATCTTGGGCAAATTCTGACGATTACCAAGCCAATGACGCGCGTCACTTATGAAGTGCAGGAAACCTCGCAGCCCCATCTCACCGACCTGCTGGAAGTTTTTCTAAAGGAACAGGAACAGACTCACTTCGGTGAAGAAATCCTGACGCGCTAGTTGGGCCTCAGGAAAGGGCGATTTTATGATCTCAAATAACTTTCTATCTATCCGCGATTTCAGCCCGGAAGAAATCACAGAATTTATTGAGCTTGCGCGTCTGATCAAGTCAAACCCCGAACTCTTCAGCGAATCTCTGAAGGGCCAGACGCTAGCCTTGATACTTGAGAAACCTTCCTTGCGCACGCGCGTGAGCTTTGACGTGGGCATCTATCAGCTTGGGGGACACGCGCTCTACCTGTCCCCCGCCGAAATCAAACTTGGTAAGCGCGAGTCCGTCTGCGACGTTGGGAAAAACCTGGAACGCATGGTGCAAGGCATCATGGTCCGGACATTTGCCCACAAAATCGTCGAACAGATGGCGGAATGGACGCACATTCCCATAATCAACGGCCTGACAGATTTCAGTCATCCCTGTCAGGCGATGGCCGACTATCTCACCATCTTGGAATGCAAGGGGCAAGTTGCAGGCACGAAGATCGCCTACATCGGTGATGGAAATAACGTGGCGCACTCACTGTTGTTCGGCGGAGCACAACTTGGAGCCCACGTGCGCATTGCCTCGCCACGCGGCTATGAACCCGATGCAGGCGCAGTGCGTTGGGCAGTGGAACGAGCTAAAGAAACCGGAGGTTCCTGTGTAATCACAAACGATCCGATAGAGGCAGTCAGCGGAGCAGACGTCCTCTACACCGACGTCTGGGCCAGCATGGGCCAGGAAGCGGAACAGTCTGCACGCGAACAAGTCTTCCGGCCCTACCAGGTGAACGGGGATCTATTGCGTCAATGCAAACCCGACGCCATTTTCCTGCATTGCCTCCCGGCACACCGAGGGGATGAGGTCACGCCGGATGTTATCGATGGGCCTCAATCCGTGGTCTATCGCCAGGCAGAAAACCGTCTCCATGCGCAAAAAGCAATTCTGGTTGAGTTGATGAAACACGACGTGGTGGATTCGCTTCGATCGGTCGTCTTTCATCTTCCACTTCATGTCTAACGATACAACGGTTTGAACCGTGCCGGTCAGAAATGAAACGCGCGAACCCATGAATCAAACGATGCTTATCGCCATCGGTGGCAACTCTCTCATCCGGGCCGGGGAACGCGGAACTGTTGCGGAAGAGCAGATCAACGCACGGAGGACGGCCCGCGCCATTGTCAGCCTCATTCGCCGCGGCTATCGTCTGGTCGCTACTCATGGAAACGGTCCTCAAGTGGGAGCGCAACTTCTCCGTTCGGAACGAAGTTGCGACCAGGTACCGGCGCAAACGCTGGATGTCTGCGGAGCCTCAAGCCAGGGTGAAATTGGCTACATCCTCACACAGGCGCTTGAGGAAGAATTGCAGCGCGCAGGTTTGCAGGTGCCGGTGGCCACCATCATCACGCAGACCGTGGTGTCGCCCGATGACCCCGCCATGAGTCACCCCACGAAACCCATCGGCCCTTTCTACACGCGAAAGGATGCAGAAGAACGCAGACGTCAGATGGGCTGGACTATCGTGGAAGATGCTGCCCGGGGCTATCGGCGAGTTGTGCCATGTCCGGAGCCGGTAGAAATTGTCGAACTGCCGGCGATTCGTGAGCTGGTCTCGGCCGGCGCGCTAGTGATTGCCTGTGGTGGTGGCGGCATTCCCGTAGTTCGCGAGCACGGGGCCCTCCGAGGAGTCGAAGCGGTCGTGGACAAAGATCCCGCCTCTGCTTTGCTCGCTTCAAAACTCGGTGTTGATATTTTTGTCATTTGCACGGCAATCGATTCCGTCTATATCGATTATAAGATGCCCACGCAGAGGCCACTTATGTCCATCCACACTTCTGAATTGAAAGAACTGTGTGAAGCAGGACAATTTCCTCCCGGCAACATGGGTCCGAAGATTGAATCGGCGATCCGTTTCCTGCGGCAAGGCGGGCGCGAGGTCATTATCTGTTCGTATGAAAACCTCACCGAAGCTGTCGATGGTTCATCGGGCACGCACATTCTGCCTGACTTGGATTTAGAGAAAACCAGGAAGCAGCAGAAGAGCTCTAGTCAATTACTCCAGAGTCCTGTCGCAGCAGGCGAGATAGCAGATCAGACTCAAGATCACACTTGCGAACCCGACCGCAAGATCGGAGCGCTTAGCCGATGAAACTCAAGCACATCATTGAAGCTCAACAGTTCACCGTTCCCTTCATCCACGAGCTTTTTGCCCGTTCGCGCGGTATGGAACGCATCGTAGAACGCGGTGGTTCGCTTGACTATCAGAAGCGCATCATGACCACGCTTTTCTATCAAGCTTCCACCCGCACGCGTTTTTCTTTCGAGGCAGCCATGCATCGATTGGGTGGCCGCGTATTGTCGACCGAAAATGCTCGTGCATTCTCTTCTGAAATCGGCGCGGAACAAGTGGAAGACTCTATCCGAATGATCAGTGGTTACAGCGACGTGATCGTGATTCGTCACCCGGAGGAAGGAGGAGCAAAGCGAGCGTCTGAGGTATCCTTGGTGCCCGTTATCAATGCCGGCGATGGTGGAGGAGGGCAGCACCCGACCCAGGCGCTCCTCGACCTCTATACGATCTATCGTGAACGGCCCCTGAATGGGCTGAGCGTCGCGTTCATCGGAGAACTGAACCAGGCCCGGACAATTCGTTCGCTTGCTTACCTGCTGGCCAAGTTTGAACGAATCAGACTGTATTTTGTGAGTCCGGCAGAACTCCGGGTGCAGAGCGACCTATTGGATTACCTGGATCGTCACAACGTGGAATTTGCCGTGGAGACGGACATGGAAAAAGTTCTCGGAGAGGTAGACGTGATCTACCAGACGTGCCTGCAACCGGAACGCCTTACCAACGGTCCGGACCTACGACGCTACACCATCGATGCGTCCGTTTTGCGAAAGATCAAGCCGGACGCCATGATCTTACATCCTTTTCCACGTGGCTCGGAACTCGACAAGGCTGTGGATGCGGATCCGCGCGCGCGTTATTTCGTTGAAGCCAGGAATGGTTTGTATGTCCGAATGGCCTTATTGACCATGCTGCTCGATTGATAGGCTTGTGTGGCATGGGTTGACCGGTTTTATTTGAAATTGATCTGAGGAGTCAAAAATGGTGGCTATCGTTGAGCACACATTGAACACGCAGGAATTCATCCAGATGGAGGACCGTTACGCAGCCCACAATTATAGGCCGCTCGATGTGGTCGTTGAACGAGCGAAGGGTGTGTGGGTGTGGGACGTGGAAGGCAAGCAATACCTTGACTGCTTGGCGGCCTATTCCGCGGTAAACCAGGGACACTGCCATCCGCGGATTCTCGATACCCTAGTCGAACAAGCTCACAAGGTAACACTCACTTCTCGCGCATTTCGCAACGATCAACTTCCATTGCTGTGCCAGGAGCTTCATGAGCTGACAGGCATGGACATGGCACTGTTGATGAACTCAGGTGCGGAAGCAGTCGAAACGGCGATCAAGGCGGCGCGCCGATGGGGCTATCGCAACAAGGGAATTCCGGACGACCGTGCGGAAATTGTAGTGTGTGCGGGCAACTTCCATGGCCGTACGGTTACGCTTGTGAGCTTCTCAAGCGAACCGAGCTACCGCAGTGGATTTGGTCCTCTCACTCCGGGATTTCGCGTAATTCCGTTTGGCGATGCGCTGGCCCTACGCGATGCAATCACGCCCAATACGTGTGCGTTCCTTGTTGAGCCGATCCAGGGGGAAGCGGGAATCATCGTACCGCCTGCGGGCTTTTTGCGAGAGGCAGCAAGCCTTTGCAAGCGGAATCGAGTATTGCTCATGCTGGATGAAATCCAATCGGGCCTTGGTCGAACAGGCAAGCTGTTCGCCTATATGCACGAGGAGATTGAGCCGGACGTCTTGATTCTGGGGAAAGCGCTATCCGGTGGTTTCTATCCGGTCTCCGCAGTAATGGCCTCCGAGGAAATCCTCGGCGTGTTCCATCCAGGCGACCACGGCAGTACTTTTGGAGGTAACCCACTTGCCTGTGCCGTGGCGCGTACGGCCCTGCGCGTTTTACAGGAAGAGGAATTGAGCCGACGCTCAGCCGAATTGGGAAATTACTTGTTGGAGGAACTGCGAGCATCCCGCAGCCCGGTCATCAAGGAAGTTCGGGGGCGCGGCCTATGGATCGGCGTGGAGCTTAGTGTCAAGGCTAGACCCTATTGCGAAGAACTGAAGAACCTGGGCGTCCTTTGCAAGGAGACGCACGATACGGTTATCCGGATCGCTCCGCCTCTCATCATTACGCGGGATGAAATTGATTGGGCTTTGGATCGAATTGGAGAGGTGCTGCGGTGACATGCTGTACCTCACTCGGCGCGCGGTTGCAGGACGCCTGCAACTGCGGCAACGTCCGCAGTTTGGCTTGAGTTTCCTACGATTCGCAGTTGATCGCTTGCAGTATGGGAATCAAAGGCAAGCTAAGCAATACGTGGAGAAGGGGGTTGGGATGATCAAGATACATGAAATCGGGGCTGGCGCGGGAGCGCGAGTCCTAACCAACAAACAGCGATTCTTCAACGACATATTGCTGGTGACAGATTTTTCACCAGCATCAGATCAAGCAACAGTATACGCCGCCTCCCTCGCGCGGCGCTATGGCTCAGCGATCTACTTGACCCACATCATAACCTCAGGCGTCTATCCGATGGTGTCGCCGGAATTTGCAGCATCCATACTCCATAAAAAGCATACTGAAGCCGAGAAGAAATTCCACGAACTCTTGAAATCCGGGCGGCTACTCGCCCTTCCCTACATGGCAGTAATCCAGGAAGGGGAACTTTGGCCGGCGATCGAAGAACTTATAGCGAAGTACCATATCGATTTATTAGTTGTTGGTACGCACGGCGTGGGCACACTACGGAAAGTCCTGCGCGGTTCAGTTGCGGAAGAACTCTTCCGCAAAGCCAAAGTACCTGTGCTGACAGTAGGGCCGTTGACAGGCAAGCAACCTTTGTTTGAACTGGAGCTCAAGAATATTCTGTTTGCAACCGATTTCGGAAGAAGCGCAGAACTCGAAGCAGCGTATGCCTTCTCGCTGGCCCAGGAACATTGCTCGAGGCTGAGGCTCGTACATGTGTTCGCGCACCCAGAAGCTTACAGCGAGGACGTCTTGGTAGCAGAGAAGGAGAGCAAGGTGGCCCAACTGCGGGAATTGGTGCAGGGCGAAACTGAGCCGCATTGCAAACTGGATTTCGAGGTTGCAGACGGTGAGCCCGTCGAGCAGATACTGCGAATCGCGGCAGAAACAGAGGCGGACCTCATCGTGATGGGCGCGAAAGCGAGAGGCACACTCGCAGGCAATGTCCCACATACTAAAGCATACCGAGTAGTCTGCGAGGCACAGTGCCCTGTACTGACTGTGAGATCCTGAACTCCCAAAACGATGAACCAGGCCAAACTCTTGTCGAACGCAGTCATCCGATAGTTGAAATACTGGAGCGGGACTTCTCAGATAATGCGTGCCGCTGGTTTGGGAATATCTCTTCTCTTGGATCCCTTCAAAACTCTTAATTCGGCAATGAAGATCCTGAGCAATCACATGGAGCGATCAAAAGCGCGGCTGTTGAAACTGTGCTTCGTGCAGACGGCTCAAGACAGACTCGAGCACCTTTTCGTCTTCCTGCAAAGCAAGTTTGAATTCCCGATGGTCCGTGTGCCATATCTCCTTCAGTAACACTTGGTGCCGCTGCTCAAGGATGCGCAAGACGAGTTTGTGTTCTTCTGGGGTCAGTAATTCCATGGTTCCCCTCCATCCAAATACTCCTCGGCGATAAACGCCTTCCGATTCACTCGGGCAGGGTCGTAGCCGGTACGGTTGCTGGCATGGTATAGATGCGACGCAATTTCCAGCTCTCTCTGAAATCGTGCAAGTGCGTGTGGATTACTTGCTCAACGGTCTCCCTAGCAGACCCGCTTCCGGAAAGAGTTGGAGTCTCGTTCGATATCAATGAGTTCTCGTCATGTTCAAACGAAGAAGTCATGACCAAACAGATTTTGAAGAGTGGTGCCGTAGCGAAGCCAATATGTGCAGTTGGAAAAGTCTATGGTTCCGATCCCCCGCTCGCTGGACAACTGGTGGTGTACGGCCGAGGCGTCACAGCTTGGGAGCGAACCTGTCAGGCCATTCAATTCCTAAATTTGTTTCACTGAGTGAGATCTGTATAAACCGAAAGGCCTAGCGGACAGCACAGACCCTCTCACATTTAAGGTTTACCGGAAAAGTCCTATAAAAGCAGTGGCCAGCCCTCCGGCGTGGTTATATGAGTCAGAAACTTTTAGAGTGCAAGGCCTTGGGTGTCTCGGCGCGAGTTAGTATCTGGGGCACAACCTGGCTCGGCAGCTAAGGCCGCATTTCCCCTGGAGCGTACCTGCCCGAATAAAAGCATGGCTCCGGTATTGGCGATTGTGTAGATCATGGCGGCATTGTCCTGAAAAGGATAAGGGCTTGTCCCCGCTGGAGAGGTTGAGTAGTTTCGCCGACCGGGCCGAGCCAAGTTGAATTCAACGTGGAGCGGTTAGCATGAAACCCAAGCAACAGGAGAAAACCAAGGACGCAACCTGCGGCCCAACGCAGGGCCATTGGCAACAGATGAACCGCAAGCAACGGCGGGAGATGACCCGGAAGATCCAGAGCGAAGACATCAGCTTGGAGGTGATACATCCGAATGCCGCAGGCATTGATATCGGCAACCAATCCCACTACGTGGCCGTCCCGCCGACACGGGATAGCCAACCAGTACAGCGCTTCGGATGCACCACCGCCGAGTTGAAGGCGATGGCCAATTGGCTGAAGCAATGCGGGATTCGGACCGTCGCGATGCAATCAACTGGCATGTACTGGATCGCGGTGTACGACATTCTCGAACAAGCCGGTCTGGAAGTGTACCTCGTGAATGCGCGGGACACGAAGAACCTACCGGGGCGCAAAAGCGACGTGCAGGAAAGTCAATGGCTGATGAAGCTGCACACCTATGGGCTGTTGCGAAATTCGTTTCGGCCGTCGCAGGAGATCCGCACGATGCGGACCTACTGGCGGCAGCGCAATGATCTGGTACAGAGTGCGGGCCGACATATTCAACGGATACAGAAGGCGTTGACGCAGATGAATATCCAGCTGGCCAATGTGCTAAGCGACGTGAGCGGAATGACTGGGCAATCGATCATTAAGGCCATTCTGAAAGTCGAACGCGATCCCCATAAGTTGGCCGCGTTTCGTGATCATCGGGCAAAGGCGAGCGAGGAGAAAATCGCGTGGAGTTTGGAGGGCAACTGGGAAGAAGATCATCTGTTTGTGCTGCAGCAGGAACAGGATGGTTACGAGTTTTGCCAGAAGCAGATGGCCGAGTGCGATCAGCGACTCGAACAGTATCTCCAGCAGAGGGAAGACCGGAGCGCAGGGGCCAATCTGCCGGAAGAAAAGTGCAAGGAACGACTCAAGAAGAAGAAAGGCAATAAGCCGCAGTTCGACTTGCGTACCGGGTTGTTTCGCATGAGCGGTACGGACCTGACCCGGATCGATGGCATCGATGTCATGACGGCGATGACGATCCTCAGCGAAGCGGGATGGGATATGAGCAAATGGGAGACCGAGGATCATTTTGTTTCCTGGCTGCGGCTCTGTCCGGACAATCGCATCAGCGGCGACAAGATCATTGGGAAAGGTCGGCTGCCGACGAACAATCGGGTCAGTATCGCCTTGAAGATGGCGGCCAACACCCTACGCACAAGCAAGACCTATCTCGGAGAACAGTTCCGCCGTCTGAGAAGCAGACTAGACACTCCCGTGGCGATCAAGGCCATGGCCGCCAAGCTGGCACGTTTGGTCTATCGCATCCTCCGCTACGGAATGAAATACGTGGACCAAGGAGCCGCGTTCTACGAGGCCCAACACCGCCAACTACAGATCAAACACCTCAAGTCGAAGGCCGCCAAGCTTGGATTCCACCTCATCCAAGTTCCAGCGGCTTAAAAGCCGAGTTCCCGGAGTTTCTGGAGAGGCTTTCAAACCCTCCATTCTGTCAGCCGTTTCGGAAGATTGACATAGGTTAGCCTGCCGCCCCTCGTCAGATCGCTCTTTTATCTCCCTTGGCGACCCTTCCGCAGTAGACTCCTATTTTCGCATTCGTAGACTCTGCTTGATTCGTGTCATATCTTATGGTATCTATACATTAAGATGATTCATCGAGGTGAAGGACCACTCGCTTCCCGATTGCGCCAGCGCAAGTTCCAACTGCTGCGCCGTTTCCCCATTCCTGCCGATGCCCTCCCCGGCTCCCTCTCTCTCTCTCATCTACGCTGCGGCAAGCCCACCTGTCATTGTGCCGATGACCGAGGCCATCCGGTCTGGTCGCTGACCTTTATGGTGCGGGGGAAAAAACGTGTTCAGCACATCCCCAAGGAGTGGGTCGAAGAGGTGCGGCGCCGGGTCAAGGAGGGACGGGAGTTTCAAGATGCTGTCCGTGAAGTATTGGCGGCCAACGCACAACTGCTCGTGCTGGAGCGCCAACATCGCAAGAAGCACAAGAAAAAGAAAAAATGAACTGTTCGACGCCAGGTCATCTGCTCCACTTTGTGACACGGCGTCTTCGCCTCCGACGGTACCTCAAGAATCCGGGAGACGGTCGGCAACAACCCCAGATTCCGGCGCAGGCTCTGCTATGGGCCCTGCTGATCGGCCAAATCCTCCGGCAGTCGAGTTTTCATGCGGTCGAGGCGCTGGTGCGTTCTTCGGCGCGACGAACACTGGCCATCGCAGCTCCGTTCTGTGACGATACCTTGGGCTATTTCACCGAGCGGCTCGATCCGGGCCCGACGCGGCAAGCCCTGCTCTCCCTCATCCGCGGCGCCAAGCGCAACAAGGCTTTTGATGATTGTCGCTGGATCGGCCTGGCCCTCGACGGCACCGGTGCGGGATGGCGAACCAACCATGGCTGCAACCTCTGCCGGCCAAAGCAGAACGCTACGCAACAGATCCTGGGCTATCAACATTCTTTCGTGATGATTAGCGTGGTGGGAACCGGCCTGTCTCTGCCCTGCGATGGGGAACCTTACGGACCTGGCGATAGCGAGTACGCCGCCGGGCAGCGCTTGCTGCGGCGAGTGCTCGGGGGCATGGGAAAACGCTTTGCGCAGTATGTGGTCGTCGATGGAGAATTTGCTACCGCACCGTTCCTACATACAGCAGGCGAACTCGGTCTCCGAGTGGTGGCACGGCTGAAAGACAATCTGCCGGAGTTACTGGCCGCCGCCCAGAAACGTTTTCCTGCTGGGCCTCCCGCCACGGTTTTTCAGTATGGAGCGGATCGCGTGGAGGTGTGGGACGCAGAGGATTTCGATCCCTGGGAAACGCTCGATTGGCAAACCGTTCGGGTGTTTTTCTATCGCCAGTACAAGCCGGACGGCAAGGTGGTGCAAGCCTACTGGCTGACCAATTTTGCTTCTTCCACGGTGGGCTCGCAATCGCTATTCCGCATGGCCAAGAGTCGCTGGGAGATCGAAAACCAAGGTTTCAACGACGCCAAGAGCCGTCACGGCCTCGAGCACATCTGTCATCATCATGCCAACAGTCTGCTGATCGGCTGGCTCCTCACCCTGCTGGCCTTGACCATCGAACGACTCTACCGACTCCGGTACCTCCACCGTGGCAAACATCGGGTGCACAGCAGTGCTCAGCTGCTGCTGCACCTGTGGCTTAGTCTTTCCCGACCGCGTCCCGCCAACAGCAGCTGACATCCAGCAGAAAAACTGGATGTCTCCCTTTCTCCGCATCCGACCACTCCCCATCACCACGCCCTCACTGAGGCGACAACCTCTACGGAAAAGACCTGTCTGAAAATAGGCCCCCCTGTTGTACCCAGCCATCGAGTAACAAATCCTGCCTGGATCCCGACTTTTTTCTCCGACATCCTCAACGGTTCCGAAATCGCTGCCATTCTGTAGTTCGGGTTGCATTGCCGTATACATGGGAGTATATGGGAGAGAGAAGAAATAGTTGTTGCTAGGGCGCCGGGTAGCGCTCCAACCCGGAGCGGCGGGGAGAGGGTATGACTCCCAAGGCCCCTCGGTGCAACAAGCACGTCATCCTCGCATCAGGACATTTCGACTTCCTGTTGCAAGCACTCAAGAAACTCGATTTTGAAGTTATAGGTCCAACTCTGCGTGAAAGTGCGATCGTTTACGATTGTGTGTCATCCAGCAGGGATCTCCCCGAAGGTTGGACTGAAGTTCAAGAAGGTGGCAAATATCGGCTGAAACGACGGGAAGACTCAACCCTATTCGGCTACTCGGTTGGCCCAGTAACCTGGAAAAAGTTTCTGTTTCCGCCTGTATCGCGCCTCTTAAAGGCACAGCGCACGAACGGCCATTTTGAGATCGTGCCCGAAGAACATAAATCGACAAAATATGCTTTTGTCGGAGTGCGCGCTTGCGATATCCAAGCCATTGCAATTCAGGACAAAGTGTTCCTGAAGGGTCCGTATGTAGATACAAGCTATCAGTTGCGCCGTGCGAATGTATTCATATTGGCCGTCAATTGCACACAGGCGGGGGGAACCTGCTTCTGCACCTCGATGAGTGCCGGCCCTAAATGCACGGCTGGTTACGATCTGGCACTGACAGAAGTATTAAAGAACGGAGACCATCATTTCGTTGTTCACGTTGGAACGGAAGCGGGTGCCAAACTCCTCACGGGGGTTCCTCACGAGGTAGCGAGCGATGTAGAGATTGCCTTGGCCGACAGTCTTGTGGCTGAAGCGTCACAAAAGATGGGCCGGACTCTCAACGTAAATGGAATCAAAGAACTCTTCTATCGAAATTCAGAAAGTCCCCGTTGGGACTTACTTGCAAACCGCTGTTTGAGTTGCGCCAACTGTACTCTGGTGTGCCCAACCTGTTTCTGCTCTACCGTGGAAGACGTTACAGACCTGACCGGTTTGCACGCGGAACGGACACGCAAGTGGGATTCCTGCTTCACCACAGATTTCTCCTATATCCACGGCAGCAGCGTCCGTCCAACGCCTCGGTCAAAGTACCGTCAGTGGATCACACACAAGCTGGCTTACTGGTGGGACCAGTTTGGTACTTCGGGCTGTGTTGGATGTGGGCGTTGCATCACATGGTGCCCCGTGGGGATTGACATCACGGAAGAAGCACGGACGTTACGCGAAGGAGAATCTCACGGAGTAAAGCAAAGAGAGGGGCGATCGATATGATTCATGCGCTTGAGAACGTCATCCGGGAACATCCCTTCTTTCAAGATTTGTCGGAAAAGCATCTTGAGATCATCGCAGGTTGCGCAAAGAACGCTCAATTTTCAGAAGGCCAAGTGTTGTTACAAGAAGGCGACCCTGCAAATGAGTTCTACTTCATTCGTAGAGGACTCGTTTCCGTGGAAATCGTTGTCCCAAACCGTGGTCCAACGACTGTGCAGACTATCGGAGAAGGCGAAATTCTGGGATGGTCATGGGTATCCCCTCCCTATCGCTGGCATTTTAACGCCAGGACTCTGCAACCAACCGGTGCACTAGTGTTCGACGGCAAATGCCTGCGCAGGAAATGTGAAGAGGACTACCATCTCGGATATGAAATGCTAAAACGATTTTCAACAGTGATCACCGCGCGGTTGGACGCGACCCGGCTTCAATTGTTGGATATTTATGGCAAACATCCTTGAACAAGCGGTTTCAGAGCAAGCTGCAACAGAACCGATGGTGCCGCAGCTATTCCGGACGGAACGGTTGAAGCACGAGACCGATGACACTTTTACGATGAGTCTGGTGCCCACCAACGAGAATTACAAGATTTCGTTTCTGCCGGGGCAGTTCAACATGCTGTACATCTTCGGAGTGGGAGAAGTGCCCATTTCGATCAGCGGCGATCCCGCTGTAACTTCAACGCTGGAACACACCACGCGGAGTGTTGGCACAGTGACCAAGAGAATGGGTTTGCTGAAGCTGGGCGAGTTGGTTGGCGTACGCGGCCCGTACGGCAAGCACTGGCCCGTCACTGAAAACGAGGGACGTGACTTTGTGATCGTATCCGGAGGAATCGGGCTGGCCCCGCTGCGCCCCGTGCTGTATCACATGATGGCTCAGCGAGAAAAGTACCGAAAGATTGTACTGCTCTATGGAGCACGAACGCCTGAGGACATCCTTTACAAAAGGGAATTGGAGCGATGGCGCGGCAAGTTTGATCTGGAAGTGCAGGTGACCGTGGATCGTGCGGCTAGTGGATGGCGTGGAAACGTTGGTGTAGTGACGCCCCTGGTTACGCGGGCGCCATTCAACCCGACCAACACGGTGGCATTGCTCTGCGGGCCTGAAGTAATGATGCGTTTTGCTGTCATGGAACTGCAGAAGAGAGGCGTCCCGATGGAACGCATCTACCTCTCGATGGAGCGCAATATGAAATGCGCGCTCGGTTACTGCGGCCACTGCCAATACGGACCAACATTCGTCTGCAAAGACGGGCCAGTTTTTCGCTTTGACAACATTGTCTCCATCTTTGGAAAGGGAGAAATCTGATATGTCTCCCGTGCGCAAACCAAAAGTAGCTGTTTGGAAGTTTGCTTCATGTGATGGATGCCAGCTTAGCCTGCTTGACTGCGAAGATGAACTCTTGACTATCGCCGGGGCTGTAGATATCGCAAGTTTTGCTGAGGCTACCAGAGTGGTCGTCAAAGGTCCTTACGACATCTCGCTGGTGGAAGGGTCAATCACGACGCCGCACGACGAACAGAGAATTCACATGATTCGTCGGATGTCCAAGAACCTGATCACCATCGGCGCATGCGCCACTTCCGGCGGAATCCAGGCGCTGCGCAATTTCAAGAATGTGGCCGAGTTCATTTCCATCGTGTATGCACGGCCGGAATACATCGAGACCCTGAACAAGTCCACGCCGATCACTGACCACGTGTTTGTGGACTATCAGCTGCGTGGCTGCCCCATAAATAAATACCAATTGGTAGAAGTGTTGAGCGCCTTCCTGCATGGACGAAAACCAGTTACACCGGCACATGGCCTGTGCATGGAGTGCAAGCGAGAAGGTACGGTGTGCGTGATGGTCGCGCAGGGGATTCCCTGCCTGGGGCCCGTTACGCAAGCAGGTTGCGGCGCGCTATGCCCGGCATACGAACGAGGTTGCTACGGCTGCTTCGGACCAAAAGAGACGACCAATACGGCTTCCCTGAGTTTGTGGTGGAAAGGTCTTGGTGTGAGCGATTCGGAACTGGTGCGTGCCTTCCGCTCATTTAATGCCTGGGCAGAACCGTTCCGGAAAGAAAGTGAAGCTCATGAACGCTAAATCCATCAAAGTGGAGTTTCTTTCGCGCGTGGAAGGCGAGGGTGGATTGTCGGTCAAGGTGAAAGACCAGCGCGTGACGGATGTGAAGCTCCGAATCTTTGAGCCGCCCCGCTTCTTTGAAGCTTTTCTGCGCGGTCGGACTTTCGCCGAAGCGCCGGATATCACGGCGCGCATCTGCGGGATCTGTCCCATTGCGTACCAAATGAGCGCATGCCAGGCGGCTGAAAACGCATTCGGCATCAGTGTCGATGGCCCTATCCGCGAGTTACGCCGCCTGATTTATTGCGGAGAATGGATTGAGAGTCACGCATTGCACATTTACATGCTTCATGCGCCGGACTTTCTCGGCTACGAAGATGTGATTCAGATGGCCAAGGACCATGCCCAGGCAGTGCAACGCGGGTTGCGACTGAAGAAGATCGGAAACGCGATCATGACTCTTGTCGGCGGCCGCGAGATTCATCCCATCAATGTGCGCGTAGGTGGTTTTTATAAAGCACCCTCAAAGAAAGAGCTCGACGGACTTGTTGATAACCTGAACTGGGCGCGTGACGCGGCGATTGAGACAGTCGCATGGGTGGCCAAATTCACATTTCCAGATTTTCAGCGGGACTACGAATTTGTTGCGTTACATCATCCGAACGAGTATCCGCTCAATGAAGGGCGGCTGCTGTCGAACAAGGGGCTCAATATTTCGATCCAGGAATATGAACAGCACTTTAGCGAAGATCATGTGCAGCACTCGAATGCGTTGCATTCAACGTTACAGGAACGCGGCGCTTATCTCGTTGGCCCGCTGGCCCGATACAACCTGAATTTCGAAATGCTTTCACCCATCGCGCAAGACGCCGCTCGCTCGGCTGGAATTGCATCTGAATGTCGCAATCCGTTTCAGAGCATTCTAGTGCGTGCCGTAGAAACCGTTTACGCGTGCGACGAAGCGTTGCGGATTATTGCAGACTACCAGATGCCTGAAAAACCTTATGTGGAGCTATCGACGCGCGAGAGCACTGGTTACGGCTGCACAGAAGCGCCACGAGGGATTCTGTATCACAAATACACGTTCGACGGGGCAGGGTTAATCCTAAGCGCCAAAATTGTCCCACCAACTTCGCAGAACTTGAAGATCATGGAAGATGATCTCGCAGAATTTGCGGCTAGCCGCTTGCATCTCCCAAACGATCGGCTGCAATGGCAGTGCGAGCAGGCAATCCGGAATTACGATCCTTGTATTTCCTGTGCGACACATTCTTTGAGAGTTCGAATTGATCGGGAATAAAGGTGCAGAAACGCGAGGCCATTCTCATTGGGGTAGGCAATCCGTTTCGAGGCGACGACGGAATAGGCGGAGTGATCGTACGCCAGATACGTGAGGAGATTCCCAGTGACGTAAAGGTGCTGGAAGAAACCGGGGATGGCGCAGAATTACTTGAAGCATGGACGGGAGCGGACTGCGTGATTCTTGTAGACGCAGTGCAGTCCGGCGCCCCGCCAGGCACCCTCTACAGGTTTGATGCCCAGGCGGAAAAACTCCCAACCTGGTTTTCTCATTCGTCCACGCATTCGTTCGGTGTGGCCGAAGCGATTGAGTTGGCACGCCTGATGGAGGATATGCCCAGCCAACTGATCGTCTATGGTGTTGAGGGGCTTGATTTTTCTCCTGGCACGGAACTGTCGCCGGATGTCCTGGAGGTCATACCAGTTGCTGTTCATCTTATCCTGCGGGAAATTCGGCAATTGCTTGCTGCTAGTTCTACCTCGTCTTCTTTAGTTCCGTAAACAAAGCTATCTGAAGACTCTAGTACAAGGCCAGCCCCGTGGTGCGTGACGCGTTGTTTCTAGGCAGCCCGATTCACCCAATTGCAATAATCGAGGAGTGGACTGAGTGGATTGTGTTCGCCGATCCGCGGGTCACCCAAAACTGTGAGCCTTGCACTTGCATTCCGCTTTCCCGCGTTCTAATAGCTGTTTGGCGGTGTTCCATGCTAAATCGAACCTTGTATTACCAAGGCCGCCATATTCCTGCTGTGGTTCTTCTTGGTTGGCGGATATACGTTCTCAGCTGTCAACTGGAATACGGCGGGCACCAAAACGCCAAATCTGTATTCGTTTGTCCTCACTTCCACTTCCGGCCACGAAATGTACACGGTCTATTGCGCGGGGTGCCACGGCAAAGACGGCCGTGGCAAGGGCCGTTCCTCACGCCTCTGCACCGTGCCTCCGACTGACTTAACGCAATTCTCCCGGAACAACCATGGTACTTTTCCCGCAAAATGGGTTCTGGAGGTCCTCCACCACGGCACTGGACTGCCACCTAAGGGGCAAGGTTACATGCCCGTTTGGGGGCCTTTGCTGAAGTCTATGAATTCCGACCCACCTGAAGTCACGGAAGCGCGTCTGCAAAATCTGACTGAATACGTTGAGACTCTGCAGGACAAGACGGCCGTTTACGACAATTGACGTGCCGCCGGAAGTTATATTCTGTTCGTTCTGAGTTGCCTCAGGCCTTGATGCCGCCTGCTGGCTCTACAGTTTTGTCGCCGACTGTGACTGTGTACTTATACAGTTTCTTGGGATGTGGTTGAACGCTGTTCAATGCGCATCCCGACCGCGAACGATGGCCTTCAAACCGATACATGTGGAACGGCGAATTGCCTTTAAACTCGACGGTGAAGCAGGGTTTGTTCGGCACGTTGTGATCGTGTGGGATCGAACAAAACCACTCCACTTCCTCGTCTTCCGATAGGTGAATCCAGAAGGGATCGGGCCGTACAATGATTTCTCCTCTTGGATCAAGTTCAATCACGACCGCAACTCTTCCCCTGGGTACTGATTCCGTAACCAGAGATGGCGTAGCCATACCCACTTACCTCCTGTTCAATTTATTTAGGCCCTGAGAAGTTTCTTGAAACCTAGTGTGATCCGATAAGGTTCAAAAGCGGTTGAGTCCCACGAACGAGACGTAGAATAGATTGGAAGGAACATTTGGGTCGGCCCTTGGGCAGACTCCTTCGGCTGATTGAATGCGTTTATATTGAACGCCGCCTGAAAACTCAATAACGGCAGGGCGCGAACTTCGTTCTTTTTAATCACGATCGTGCATGAGAGCGCGGGCAAAATCCGATTTAGTGCGGCTGCCAGCCTATAGCAATAGTTCTTGAGATACGACCAAAGAAGCGTGTGCCTGTCACTAAACTCGCTGGGCGGAAGATGTTGAGTTATGAAGTTAGTTTTGCAGAGGCGTTGCGGATCAACAGCACGGAAAACCACACTTATCTTTGCGCTGCCGAGTCTTTCTGTGTGTCGGTAGTGAGTATGCCCGAGTCCGATAAGGAAGCCCTGCGATTGAGCTTGATCCGGCATGGGAAGATCTCCTTCCCATTCACTCTCTACGGCGAATCATAGGCTTGAGAATCTGGCAAGTCAATGTAGCACTCGACAAGATCAAAAGGAACTGCAGCGTGATTCCGAGCAGTCGTTTCCTAGGGGTTTTCCGCTTGCAGGTTCTTTCGGTGATGGTCCCCTATAACTGTGGCGCCCCTGGTCTGAGATTAGGCACTCTATTGAGACTCTTCGATAGAAGGCCTCGGTGGCAGCCGACACCTTTTGCGCACCACCGATGAGGTCATAAAGCTGATCTATCATCTGGTCCTTTCAAACTAAGAAAAAAGAGACAATACAAGTCGCAAGATGGGCTCGCAATTCTCTGGCTTTTATTCGTGGCCACTTTGAATGTTACGGTCGCGCCTTCTCTCTCATGGAATACGTAATTCTGCCGGCGTAGTTAATGGCTCATTCAGTGTCTAGGCGACAGCCTTATGGCGATACAAATCCCGGTCTGCTTCTTCAATCAATCCCTCAAATTCATCTCCCATCTGGTACGCCCTCCACCCCACAGCGAACGACACCGGTAGCGCCTTTCCCTGGAGCTCAACTGTAAAATCCTCAAGTCGGCCTAGCACAATCGATAATTGGTTCACTTCACAATCCAGTAGCAGCAACATGAATTCATCTCCACCCCATCGCACCGTCAGGTCTGACCCGCGCGTCGAACTACTCAAACATTTTGCGAATTCTTTGAGTACCCGGTCGCCCACTAAGTGTCCGTACCCGTCATTGATTTCTTTGAAATTGTTCAGGTCCAGAAACACCACGAGCATCGAGAGCCCTCTCCTCTCGGACCGGGCAATCGCTGCTCTCAACTGTTGTTCCGCGAATCGTCGGTTGTACAGCCCCGTTAGCGGATCAAACATTGCCCGACGCCGGAAGACTTCCGCCTCAATCTGCTGTTCGGCCAATTCTCGTTGAATCGATCGGAGCCTCAAGTGTTGATAAATCATGTGCCCCGTAAAGACCAACACCAGCCCGACCAGCGCTCGCACAGCAAGGCTAAGATCTAATCCGAAAACTGCCTTGGCGCCTTTTAAATAGAGCGAGACCGACAGTGACACAACTAGGGCCGTCAGGCTCAAAATGATAATGGCTGCATTGCCCCATACCGAGAGGTCGTGCCGCTCCAGTTTGCGCAGGCTGGATCTAATTTCGTCCACACCATCATCGGCGACCATTCTCGTAATCGGTACAGTCGAAGGATTCATGTGGTTATCCGCCAACTTCAAGAATGGGATTACCTGAAGTTAACCGCCTCTCCTGCAACGGTCAAGCTCTCCAGTTTCCAATACATCGCGCTAGTAACGACACATCCTCTCCATGAATGGGTTTAATTTGCTCTTTCTGTGTCTGAGCATGAATTCTTCTCAACAGTCGGATCGAATCTAGATAACTGCGAAGGAAATTACTAGCATGACCATCCAAAACGAAGTCCTCAGTAGATTAGCTAACCCACGTTTACGCTAACGAAGATGTGCCACGTTGTTCGACCACGGGGTGAATCCCGGGTCGGGAGCGAAGGGTGATCGAGGCAAGAGGAACAACGGTGTGTCCGGGAATCGGGCGGAAGCGGAATCGTTGTGCTATGGTGGCCAGGACAAGATTGGCTTCCATGCGGGCAAAGGTATTGCCGATGCACTGGCGGGGACCATAGCTGGAAGGAGAGTAAGCGAAGCGTGGATTCTTTTTCAGCGGGTCACCCTGCCACCTCTCGGGAATGAAGCGTTCCGGATCTTCGTACCATCGCGCATCGCGACCTACTCATCCAAACAAATCAGATGGTTATTTCCGTTGGTTGGCTTTGGAACGGAAGTAGCTCGTATTGGTACTTTGCCCAATCGACACGGTCGGGGCAGCTTGTTATTAGCCGACATTATTCACGAAGAGTGATTTCGTGAGTGATTTTTCTGTTTTTCTTCAGTCGTAAGACCCTACTTGACCACGCGAAACTTTCCGGGAAACCGAGTGCTTGATTCTGAAGTATTTAGGTAAGTCGCGAGGCGCAATTTTCGCTGAAAAGGTGACACCAGTATCATCGCGTGACGAGTAAAAATTTCCTGCGACCTTCCGACGTTTCGCTGGCCGACTAGCCGCTTCGTGCGCCCAAGTTCAAAGCGAGGCGATGGAAGCTATGACGATATGGAAATGACCGCGGCAAGTGCAGCACGATGCGACGCACCGACGCGATCACGTGAGCTCCGAGTTTCAGAAAACGCTCTCGCAACGTGGAGACTTGTGCGCGCGCAGAAGCGGTGCCGGCCAGGCCGGAGCGTAGTTCCTGCATCAACACGTAGGCTGCCGCGGTCATCAAGACCCGCAACTGATTGGCCCAGAAGCTCGTGCAACTGGTGCGTCCGATTTCCATCCCGTAATGCAGTTCCTTGATCCGGTTTTCGAGGTCCCCTCGTTGACAATAGACCTCCTCGTAGAGCCACTGTGGACTCTGCTTCATGTTGGTCACCACGAAGCGCGGATTGTCCTTGGGTTTCTTGCCCTTCGCCCGCACCACCTCCGCTTTATAAATGACGCGACGTTTCCACGGCCAGGTCTTGCGCGTCTGGTACTGACATTCAGCGTACACATGCTCGGTCTGCCCGGAGATCTTCGAATCACGACGGACGCATTTCATGGCCGACTCGGCTTTACGCTTCAACACCGCATTACTTGCGAAATTGACGAGGTATTCCACTTTCGGCTCGCAGTCCAAAAAATCCAGAACTTCCGGCGCTGCGAAACCTCCATCCAAGCGCACCCGGATCTTGGCCTTCGGAAAAGCTTCCGTCAGCCGCTCGATCAAACGGCGCAGCAGCCCCACTGCTCCCGCCGAGCCCGGCGCGTTCCCCGGACGCAACACCGCGGTGACCAGATACTGCTCCACCTCGTGGTTGAAGGTCAGAAAACCTACCATCGGTAGGTAGCAGTAGGTGTCGTAATGCCAATTGAAAAACGTCAATTGCTGCGCACCATGCGTAGGATCGTCGGTCGGATCCAGATCCAGGGTGATCAGCCGAGCCCGACCGCGCAGCCGCTTGCGATGGCGTTCGATTACCGTGTCCGCTAGGGCTTCGGCCATGCGAAACAATTCTTTACGATCCGCGCTATTTTCAAACCGCGAAAGGGTCGGCTGCGAAGCCAAATCTTCCCCTTCCACGGGATCACGACCGACCAGGAGTTTGTGCACCGGGTCGCACGCCAGTCGGGCGGCATCGTTGGCATCTTCGTAGCCACAGGCGATGGCCATAACCCGCTGCGTGAGCAGCTCATCGATTTCGTGACGGACCTTAGCCTCTTGGCGGTCGTCTTTCAGACAAGCTGCCAGCGCCGTTATTAAACTCAACTCTCGGTCGGCGGCTTTGAGCAACACTGCTCCCCCATCGGAGCTGCCTTGCGATTGATCGAACTTGGCAATTACAGGTCGCTCAAAAATTCCTGGGAAGAGAACACACTGTGTCGTGGTATGCTCGGGCACGAAAGCCTCCGGATTGGTCGCAAAACCGCCTTAGACAACGGCTTTGTACCATGAAAGAGGCTTTTCGTGTTTCAAAACGCGAATTATTCAGGTTAGAGACTAGCCGTCACGAACGCCCACGGCGACGACCATGAAAAAGCAACCAACGCCAGTGAAGCGCAGTAAGCAGGAACGCACTCTCTTCAGTGTTATGGGTTGGAAACCTGGTGAACGGGCTACCGCGCTCATCATCGCTGCCACCCCAGCAGAGGCCGCATGCTACGCAATGAACGAACTCGGCTTCGTGAGCGTCGTTGATACTTACCTGGTAAGTGAATCTGTCCACGTTGGTGCTGCAGATACGATAGATTCCGTGGTTTAGTTGCTTCGCCACGCAAGTGCTGCGAGCTAGCCATGGTCTAAAGACGACTGGAGGTCCACTGCCCCGTTTCCCTTTGAGGTCGACGGTTACCTCGACAAGGTCGGCAATCTTGAGCCTGTATTTTGCGAGCAGGCTGCGTCCTAAATTCTTGTGTCGCTAAAAGCTCTGGCCGACGATAACGGGGCACCCGGCTCTGATTAAGTTGATTAATTTTGATTCTTCTTCCTATGCCTTCTAACATTTTGTGTTGGATCCTCATTCAATAGTGGAGACTTACTGCCACTGTTGGGCCCTCGATTGTGATTCTCGCAATCGTTGACAGACTTGTTCGGCGAGCGTGTGTTGTGTCCAGTAGACGTTTCCGAGATAGGGCCCAAATCAAAGTAGATTGTTAGGAGAGTGCAATGCGAAAATTGATCTCCCGTTGGAGCTATTGGTTGGGAATTGCTTGCTTGGCCATCACCGTCGTCTGGTGGGCGGGAAGTGCAGTAGGATTGGGAAAGCAGTTGGCTATTGGTCCCCAAGGTCAACTCGTTTCATATTTGTCGTTCTTTCATGCCAGTATCGCCTTTTTTGTCACGACCATCGCCACGACTTGATTCGTCTGGTTAAATTCACAGAACTCCTCGACTTGAGCCGAGTGTTCGTTGTATCCAAGGTGTGGGCCCTTCACGGACGAAAAGGCAAATCGATATGACTGAAAAGAACGCCGAAGTGCACCCAATTCTGATCTATCGTCCAAGAATCCTTCGGCCGGAAATCTGTGGGGGCTCGGCAGGCTAGAAGCGAACTCCAGTGGGCGATCAAGTTTTTCCGGACTGAGGGCATACTTTGAGTAACACCTGGTCCTCTTAGCGCTTTAGCTCTACCCTAACAATTCACTAAGAAAATTTCTATTGAGGGTCTGCATGCGCACAAGTGTCCCATTCGTTTGGAGGCATATTTCGAAGGCGGAGTGCTTCGTGTACAAAAGCCGAGCTCAGCAGACGCTGAATCAGCGATACCACGATTCGCGCGGAAGGCGTAGTCCACATCGCCGTCGCTACGAGCGCCCCTGCCACACGCCATTTGCTTCTTTCCCAATCTTCGGGCCAAAATAGGCCCCAATGGGTGTCCGCTAAGTTAACACTTGGCACAGAATGGGAGCGGGAAGGCCCGCCAATTTCTGCCTGGAGTGACTCGGGCTCCCCGCACGTTTGGCGCATCCCCTAGATCGACCACAAGATCCCAATGGAATAGTTTCTCGAGAACCACGCAAGACTGGCGGAGCGAAATTGTATGGATAAAAAAGAAGAATATCGGGCGCTCGGAATGGGACGTCCCATTGCCCGGCGAGACTTTCTCAACGGTGTGGCCATCGGAATTACCGGCGCGTACGCGGCAATGAATGGGTTGGCTCCTAAAGTGGCAATGGCTGCCGCGTCAGAGGATGCAGCGGAATATCCTCCTCTGCGCACGGGTTTGCGAGGGCAATACCCCGCGGCTGTTGAGGAATTCGCCCGCATTCGCGAGGGGAAATACGCACAATTCCCAGTTGCCGATGCAGAGATCACCGAAGAATTTGACCTCGTCATCGTGGGGGGCGGCATATCTGGATTGTCGGCAGCGTATTTCTACCAGGTTGCTCTTGGTCCTACGCAGCGCATCTTGATTCTGGACAACCACGATGATTTTGGGGGGCACGCAAAGAGAAACGAATTTCATTTCGAAGGAAAAACCTTTATCGGTTTTGGCGGAACGATGGGAATCGCTACGCCTTACCCGTACAGTTACTGCGCCAAAGCGTTAGTGAAGGATCTCGGCGTCGACGTCGAGCGCGGCCCGGAATTCCATAACCGTGAGATTGAGGAAAAATACAGCCTCACCAACGGTGTTTTCTTCGACAAGGAACATTTCGGCGAGGATCGGCTGGTGGCCGGCGAGGGTCGCCTGCCGTGGAAAACATTTTTTGAAAAAGCGCCACTTTCGGACGCCGCGAGGAAAGATCTCATTCGCTTGCGTGGTAAGAATCCAGATTATATGGCGGGCCTCAGCGAACAGGAGAAGAAGGCCAAGCTCGCCAAAATGAGCTATCAGGATTTTCTGCTGAATATTGCAAAGATCAGTCCCGATGCACTGCCTTATTTTCAGGGAGAGGGTGGGCGAAACAACAAGAGAGTCGACACCATGCCGGCACTTGAGGCGGCTTATCACGATGCGATCGGATTTAACGGTCTGAAATTGAAGTTTGAGGAGAGTTTCAACGAGGGCGCATACCTTTTTCACTTTCCCGACGGCAACGCGTCGATCGCGCGGCTGCTGGTTGGCAAATTGATTCCCGGCGCCGTGCCTGGCAAGCAATCCATGGACTCAATTGTTAAGGCGCCGCTTGCGTACGACAAACTCGACTTGCAGGACTCTCCCGTACGCATCCGTTTGAGCAGTTCGGTCGTGCGTGTTCAACACGATGGTCCACCGGAATCTTCGCGCCGCGTGCGGATCGCCTACATGCGCGACGGCAAACTCTCTGGTGTTCGCGCGCGTCATACCATCCTTGCCTGTTACAACGGATTCATTCCATCTCTTATGGCTGAACTCCCCGAACGCCAGCGCGAGGCTCTCGCTTATCCCGCAAAAGTCCCGATGATGTATACAACCGTTCTGCTGAAAAGATGGACGGCATTTGAGAAACTCGGCGTCGCCGCCATCAGTGCTCCGTGCATGTACCACACAGATTGTCGGCTGGACCCAGGCACCACTGTCGGCGGGTATCAGGGCGTGACAACACCGCAGGAGCCCATTCTTGTGCACATGATGCGCAATCCGAATAAACCCGGCCTACCCCGGAAAGAACAAAACCGCGCAGGCCAACAGGAACTTCTATCCACGACCTTTGAAGTATTTGAGCTGCAAATTCGCAAGCAACTGGGTCGCATGCTGAGTGGCGGAGGATTCGATCCTGCGGAAGACATTGCAGCCATCACTGTCAACCGCTGGCCATATGGCTATGCGTATACATACGACACCTTGGCCGATCCCGATGTGCCGCCTGAACAGCGTCCCCACATAATCGGTCGTCAGCGTTTTGGGCGAGTGACTATCGCCAATGCGGACGCAGGCGCTGCGGCCTTCACCAATCAGGCTATCGACGAGGCCAATCGGGCAGTACAGGAACTCCTCGTTCACGAAGGGCTAACTTGAGGCGAATGGCCCGAAGAGTGGTTGTCGTGGTTCTACCTCTGATCTTTCCGACGGCAATCGTGCCACAGGGATCTCCAGCAGGTGGCTTTGCTGGGCCATCTCAAATTCCACAAACCCAAATGGCGGCTTCGACCAAATCCGATCCGCCCGTGCAGCCTATCCCCTACAGTCACAAAAAGCATCTAGCTCTCGGCTTGGAGTGCCTGCAATGCCACACAAATCCGGAGCCGGGCGACAGGATGACCTTTCCCGCAGAGACAAAATGCATGGCCTGTCATACAACTATCGCGAAAGAAAAACCGTCTATTCAGAAGCTCGCGGCAATTGCGAAATCCGGACGACCAGTGCCGTGGGTGCGCGTCTACGTTGTCTCAAACTGGGTGTACTGGAATCATCGTTCCCATCTCGATGCGAAGATGACCTGTGAGATGTGCCACGGGCAGGTTGCGGATATGGATGTCATGGCGAAGGTAACGAATGTTACGACCATGGCTGGCTGCATCGAGTGTCACAAGACGAACGATGCAGGGGTTGGCTGTAAATATTGCCATGCAGACAAATAATTCGACCGGTTATGTAAGGTTTCGTCGTGAATTTATTGAGTCTTTTGTCCCATGCGCGACCTTTTCCGTGAGATTTACCGTAAACGATTCCAATTTCTGTGGGTTTATGAAACAAAAAAAGCTTGCTCGAAATTTGAGTGGCATGTTAGCGTGACGTTCAAATCCAAACCATCCATTACTGACTTTGAAGAGTCCGCACGGGGAGAAATTCACAGCTTGTGGTTAGCAACCTGCAATCCAGCCAGCCACAGGCAACGACGGTGGGAAAAATGTCACATTCCTTTACGACTGATCTGATCCCCGCGTCGGATAGGCGAGAGGCCTGGCTGCTGAACGCTAAGCAGATATGCGGCGATTGCAGGTTTCACTTCCCCAAGTGCTTTCCTTTCCATGGTTCGATTCAACGCCGGACAGTCGCTGAACTGGAAATGACACTGTTTTCTTCCAGCGCGCTCTCTTTCAACAAGTATCCCTCGGTCAGTTTGAATTCGGAGAGCAGGTCCTGGATTGTCATCACCCAGCTTGCAGGATTGCGGAGTTACAACCAGGACGGCAAAACCGCGGTTCTCAATAAGGGCGATGCCACGCTGATTGATTCGGCGAAGCCGTGGTCTTCGAATTGCCCGGGTGATTGTGCTCGTCTTTACCTGCGGGTGCCGCGGCGGTTGCTGCAACTGAAGGTGCATTCTGATGAAATTCCGGTGGCAAGGAGAATCCCGGGAGAGTCTGGGCTGGGCAATCTGCTATTTCAACTATGCACCTCGCTGTACCGCCAAGCTGCGCAGTTGACGCAGGAGAAAGGCGCCGCGGCGATTGAATCCTATTTGGGGATCCTTGCCGCGTGTGTAGGAAACACGAACAGATTACCCCTGGTATCGAGCCATCGAACGGAACTCAGTTCACGGATATCGAACTATATCGATGCACATTTGAATGAGACGACATTGAGTCCCGGGGAGATCGCCAAAGCCTTGAATATCTCCGTGCGCCATGTTCACCGGATTTTTTCGCGGCAAGACTCGACGGTTGGCGAATTGATTCGAGAGCAGAGGCTGCGACGTTGCCGGATTGATCTTGCGGACCCGAGTTTACGCGCGAAAAGCATCACCGAGATTGCCTTCTTCTGGGGCTTTAACGACTCCGCTCACTTCAGCCGTGTGTTTAAGCAACAGTTTGGGGAAAATCCGCGCACCTTTCGACTTCGGGCGAATTCAGGCTTACAAACAATGGTGGACGAGCGCACGGAACGCATGTTCCTCAAACTCACTGAGGATTACGGCTTGCGCACAAACTAAGATTGGCTCTGCACAAGAATTCGTAGAGGCCCGCATTTTAAGCCGCTTTCTGGAGAACTATGAATTCGGTCTTGGTGAACGCCCAGCGCTGCGCCTTAAGCAACAGATAGCCGATATTCTTGTAGCCGCGACCTCTTCTAAGAAGGGTTTTGATGTTGCCGTTGATGGCTTCCACCACTCCGAAGGGTACTTTCGTGCGGCAGTAGTTGAGGATGCCGTCGAGATGATCCAGCAGCATGTAAGCGAGTTTTTGAAAAGGCTCCAATCGTTGCCATCGCAGTTGATCGATCCAACTTTGCAGATAGCGCAGCATGGCTCCTTCATAGCGGTAGGTCCATAACCGCTCCAAACTTTCCTTCAGAAGGTAGGCTTTCATCACGCGTCGATTGAGGGCGAACAGCTCGTTTAACTGCTGGCGTTTTTGGCTGTCCAGATTCATCCAGCGCGTCAACAATAGCCAGCGTTTGCCCTTCACGACACCGCGCATGCGCCCACCTTTGCGGAAGAACTCCGCTCGGCGTACTTCATCGATGGCTTTGTTGGCGTGCTGCAGAACGTGGAACTTGTCGTACACGATGCGACAGTTCGGGCGCCCATTGTTCAATGCTGTTGGTGAACGGCCGCCACATATCCACGCAAGCGGCCTCAATTCGTTTCCGCTGTAGGGCACTTAATGGGGTCCGGAAAAACTCATCGAGTGTTTCCTGTTTGCGGTCCTGCCCAAACCACAAGGGCTCGCCGGTATCCAAGTTGCTGACCACCGTGATGAACTTCATCTGCTTGCCGAAGTAAATCTCATCCACACCCATTTGTACTAACGGGTCTTTGCGGCGCGCTGCACTCCAACGCTGCAGATACCGCAGGTCGATCGCTCGCACCGTGCTGGCTGCCAGTCGGAACTGCCTGGCCACCTGGCGAACCGCTGCGCTTTCGCACGCTAACCCCACGGCATCTTCAAAGCGCTTACTAAACGGCGCTTTACTCGGCAGCTGCGGCACCTTCTCGACCTTTACCCCACATTGCGGACAGCACACCCGGTACACTTCGATGACTACCGTCGTTCGATATTCACCCCACGGCAGGTCGCGCACTTCCCGTTCGTTGTAATCATGCGCGTCTGTAAACTTTCTTCCGCACCCCGAACAGATCAGCTTGCGGTTTCCTCGCTTGCGCCGTACCCATAAACGCAGCGTCTTGGCAGATTCATCGATTTCGTGCCGAAAGACTCGGTAACCAGGCCATCCCAGGATTTTCGTGAATTCGTTGTCGCGCATTCCGCCGAGTCTAGCCGAACCGCCCCTACAACGGAAACCCGCTCTTTTATTGCGTCTCTACGAATTCCTGCTCAGAGCCCTAAGATTAAACTTGTCGCGATGTTTAATGTCTGCCCAGGCTTTCAGCAATGCCTGCATCGATCGGCTTTGGTTTCCCCACCTCCTCCGCGTCATCGATACGCTGGAACGCCCGCTGCATGTAAGTCACCACCAGCCAGCGCAAAGGTTCGATCTCCCATTTCGGCGAACGGTGTTGGGCCAGCGGAAGCTTTTCCAAACCCTTCGAATTTGCCGCAATCATGGCAGCTAGTAAGCGCCCAGCCAGGTTGCTGGTGGCGACGCCTTGCCCGGTGTACCCGCAAATGGTTCCGAGACGGGAATTCGGCTCGAAGCGAACCGTGGGCATCCAGTCTCGCGGCATTCCTACCGGTCCGCCCCAATTGTGTGTGAATTTGATTCCCTGCAGCGCAGGGAACCACTCGACTACAGCCTTGTGTACGCGTGCGTGTGTTGGTTCGTGAACATCTTGATCATCGCTGATATGAGAGCCGAAAGCATAAGGGGCGCCGCGACTACCGAACAAAATTCGGCCGTCCGCGGTGCGAGTAAGGTAGTCCACGGTATAACGATTGGAAGCAAGGCTTTCTCGGTCTTGCCATCCGACCTGTGCCCACTGTGCAGCTGTCAACGGCTCCGTCAGGCTGATCAGCGAATACATCGGGAGTAGCGTCCGATGAAACCTGCGAAGTTGTGTGAGGTAGGCCTCGCCTGCAAGAACGATACTCCGCTTCGCGCGCACTTCACCTGCTGAAGTGATCAGACACGCGTCCGATCCGGAGCGCACCTCGATGACCTCGGTGTTTTCGTAAATCACACCACCGCGCTTCTCAACGGCGGCAGCCAAACCACGCACCACTTTTCCGGGATGTAGGCTCGCCCCTTCCGGCGTGTAAAGGCCTCCATTAAGATTGGTGGCCTTGATGCGCTCGCGACACTCTGCGGCACTCATGAGTTGAAAATGTGCTCCCAGGTTGAGACTGTTGTACGCTTCATAGGAAGCGCGAATTCTGTCAATCTGATGAGGCCCGCGCGCCAAGCTCAGAATGCCACCTTTGTGAAAGTCCGCGGCAATGCCTTCTTCACCGCAGATGCGACCCACTTCGTCGACGGAATCGAACATGGCCAGTAACAGATCTCGCGTTGCCGCTGCCCCGAATCGCTCTTGCAAAACCGTGGACGTGACGGGAAACCGCGAAGAGCACCAACCGCCGTTGCGTCCCGAAGCTCCGAAACCAACGATCTCTTTCTCAAGAATGGCAACGCGTACACCTGGATTGGCGCGCAGAAGATAGTACGCTGTCCAAAGTCCTGAATAGCCTCCGCCGAGGATCGCAACATCTACTTCCGTGGACCGTTGCAGGGAGGGACGGGGGCTTAACCTGTCGCCAGCAGTCTCTAACCAGAAACTGTATTTCTCGTAGTTTTTCATTTAGCGGATCTCATCACCACTCTCAAGACGTTTCTTGAAGGGGTGCCGTGCCGGGCTCCGCGCTGTTAGCCGTGCCATGCCTGGCCGGAAGGCGCATCAGGAAGCCCAGCAGGGCCCAGATGGCAAGCGCTATCCATTCATATCTCGTGAAATGACCGGGAATAATTGGCAGGACCTTGACCAGAATCATCATGGAAGTAACGAGAAATCCGAACAGTGCCGCGACACGATCAACCAATCGGGGCTTCATCAGGAAATAGGAAACACAGGCGGACATCCAGCCGACTGCGCAAGCGACCGCACCCACCTCCAGAATCGGCACCAATCCTGCTTCGCCAAAGAAGATCGCAACGACGGTAGCGGCTCCAACGCCGAAGATCGCTAGCACAGGAGTCCGATTCACCACATGTACCTTGCCCATCGCTGGAACGAGCAGATTGCGGCGTCCCATGGCAAACAGAAGTCGAGAAGACGCGACCATATTCGCGTTGAATGCCTGCAGCAGAGCAACGAGCGCAGTGCCCAAAATGAAATTGACAATCCAATGCGCGTGAAAGGCATTTTCAAAAGCGACGGCCGTGGGGAATTGCAGTTGGCTGTCCAGACTCCGCCACGGCGCGACGAACGACACGGCTGAAATCACCAGCCAGAAAAAGCTCAGTCCCGCGAAAATTGTCATGATAATGGCAACGGAAAAACTTCCGCCACGAAATTCAGGGCTGGCTTCTTCGGCGGATTTTCCCACCGATTCGAATCCCGACATCAACCAGGGAACAACCTGCCAGACCAGCAAGATGGAAATCAGTGGAGAGTGGCTGAACACCGGATGTAGGTTAGCCGCAGATCCGTGTTTGGCACCGGCAAGGGTAAATCCGATAACCAGCGCCAGAAATGTGAAGGTGGTGAACTTCAGAAAGCGCGTGCTGGTTTGAATCCCACGATAGTTCAGCCAGGTAAAAAATATGGCGATGGCCAAGCCAAGAACAAGATGCGGGACGTAGACCGGATGATTTCCCACTCGATACAATTCCAGCGTATTGAGAGAAGGGAAGAGATATCCCGTGATCCGACCAGCCGCCAACGCTTCGAAAGGGCAGGTCAAAAAATAAGCCAGGAACATCATCCATCCGGTGACGAAGCTGACGCCAGACGGAAAAACTCGGGCGGTGTACGCGACCTCTCCCGCAGCATCGGGAATTAGTTTAACCAGCTTGCCATACACGTAGCCGATGGGAAGGAGTATGAGTGCGCCACCAGTGAAACCCAGGATTGCGCCGAGCGGTCCCCCGCGCTGCAGGATGTCGTCCATTACCACCAGCCAACCCGTCCCGACCATGGTGCCGAAGCCCAGCGCAAAGTAGTCGATGAGACGGAGTTTACGAGCCAGTGTGGTCATTGCCGGTACCTGGGAAAAAGTATAAAACCTCCTGTTAATTTCGTACTTAGAACCGGTAGCTTCTCGCGAATTAGAGCTCTGTGATTTGGGGAAAGGGCGACAAGCCGGTCAGCCCCCATTGTGAGTCCGGCCGGCCTGCTTGGGCGGAGTCTAAAACTCGTATCGTAGTGCGAACTGCATTACGCGTGGATTGGTCAACAGGCTGGTGTACGCACCGAAGTCCTCGGGCAATTGTTGGAGGGTGAAGGGATTTGAAACGGACTGCGCATTGAAGCGGTGGAGGTTCGGCACGTTGAAGACCTCCCAACGGAATTGCAGGCTGTGTCCTTCCCAAGGCAATTGCCACCGCTTGTTCAGGCTCATGTCCCAACTGGCAAATCCTTGCGCCCGGATGACATTCCGCGATCCTGCCTGGCCGGGATATGTAAAGTCGAAACCATTTTTTGCCGCCACTGGGTCGGAAAAAACACTTATCGAACCGTTTGACTGAGAGAACGCGCCGGTGGTTGGCCGGCTAGTCATGGTTGCCAGACCCGAGTAATTCCAGTCCGTGGCCCACGCTTGGCCGCTGCCTACGCTAAAGGGGAAGGCAGAGGTCCAACGGACCAACCCGGAAACCTGCCAACCGCCGATGAGGGCCTCCACTATGCCTTTTGACTCGCGTGCGAAGATTTTGCCTTTGCCGAATGGAAGTTCGACGATCCAGTTGGCGTTGAACTGGTGAGTGCTATCGAAATCGGAGACTCCGCGGTTCAGCCTTGGTGAAAATGCATTCACCAATTGGCTTCCGTTCAATCCCTGGTTGTATCCAACGCGCGCCCCAGCCGACGTTATGTCGAGAGACTTGGAAAAGGTGTAATTCAAGTCGAATTGAATGCCGCCGCTGAATTGCTTTCTAAGGCTCGCCTGCAGTGCGTTGTAATTGGAGTTTCCAATCGAACTCCACGCATACATGCTGGTGAATTGGCCGTTGAGCATGTCTCCTACGAGCGGATTGGGAGTGGGCGCGGGGTTGCCAAAGTTATAGAAATTTCCGAGGGTGTCTGAAAGTGAGTAATAGAGATCGATGTTGCCAAGACCTACGACCTCATTCCCCGGGTAAGTGTCCGTCGTGGTGTATAAGGCATAAATGGCCTGCATTAGATCTGTAGTTGTGGGAAGAAATCCGAATGGCTGAAATTGGGCGCCCGGGGCGAGCGCAGGGAGCATATTGTGCCAGTAAGCAGCAGTCGGCCCGACCAGCGCATCATTGACACTGGTGATCGGCACGCCCTGGCGGCCGAGTTGAGAGATTCGCGCGGCGGCGGTGAAGTAGTCGATTCCCGTCTTGGGATCAACAAGGTCGAGCGGTTGGCGCAAATCTCGCTGAGTCAGCAGATTGTGGCCAAAGCGCCCGACATACGCGAACTGCAGAGTGAAACGCTTGGGAAGTTCGCGCCCAATCGAAAAATCCACGGTATACGCGTAAGGAGTCTTCAGCGACTGATCAACTCCCCAAGTGATGGCTTGTCCGAAGGAGTCTGGTGTCTGTGGGAAGGCTCCTGGAGGTACAAGAGGAGTGAACTGGTTTCCACTGAGATCCAACTGAGGAATTACGTTGACATTGCTGATGCGAGGAACGTTCTCGGCTCCGTCGGTTACCGGGATGCAGCATGGATTCTGCACCGTGGCGGAGAGGCCGGCCGGTGCGTTCTGGTCAAAAGTGTTGATCAATTGCATGCCTGCGCGATCGTAAACTTTTGCGAAACCGCCGCGGATCACAGTTTTGTCTCCTGTGCCAAAAATACTTCTCAGGAATTCATTCTGAAATCGAGGTGTGTAAGCGACGGATACGCGAGGAGCGAAATCTGATTTTTCAAAACCGTAGAACCCTGTTCCATTATTTGCCGGACCGCCGAGAACAAACGATACGGGATCCTGCGTCGCGTATCCAGTACCTTGCTTCATGCTTTTGACGTTTTGATCGAATTGCTTACCCAGATTGACCGTCGGCGATGCCTGATATCCGTTCACCTCCCAGGGTGGGGGCAACAATTCCCAGCGAAGTCCGAAGGTCACTGTCAGGTTCGACTTGATGCGCCAGGAATCCTGGGCATACAACTCATACCAGTTCAGGCCGTAACGCCGTTTCACGGGTGCGCCGGCTGCCAACGGGGCGCCGCTTCGATCGTAGTTGTAGTTTCCGATCATCTGCGAAGTCATTCCCAGCAAGGAAAGCATCGGATAGTCATAGGCCACGGAGTTAGCAGGTTCCGGGATACCCAGATGGCATGGATCCAGCGTGCTGCCGGTACCGTCGATACAGGTGGTGTCTGTTGGATTGGCGAAGCTCGACGTATTTGCAAAACCTGTTGGCGCCATCCAGCTGGTGGTTCCTACGCCCATGCTGAAGGAGTGGAGATAACTGACGCGGGGATCACGCGCAATCCCGACGTTGCCGCCGAATTGCAGCGTGTGCGCGCCTTTCGTCCAAGAGACATCATCCGTAAAATTGTTCACCGGCATCTGGAAATTGTGGCTGTATGCAATTCCTTGATCCAGCCCCAGGAAGGTGTTCCACGGTTGATTGGTGTCACCCGAAAATCCGTTGCTTTGCCGAGTGAAACCCCAGCGGAATGTATTTGCTAACGTGTTGCTTAGAACTGCCGTGTATCCGACGACGAATCCCTTACTATGATCTGTCACCGTCTGTTCCGGGAGAGTCCCGGGAAGGAACGGTGCTTGTGGATTGCTTAAATTTTGCATCGCCCCGCGCCAGAACAAGGTGTGTTTGCTGTCCGCGGTGAGGTTGTAGTCGAGTCGAACGATCACGGCGTTATTATCCAGGCTGACCGGAGCACGAAAGCGGTAACCCGCGTAGTTCAGACCGTCTCCAACGGAATTGTCGTTCGTCGGATACGCTCCGTTTTTGCAGAATAATTGATCGAAGTATCCGGTATGGTTAATAGGGTCGATGATGGCCGGATTGATGCCGCGGGCTGCCGGGTTCGGGTTAGGGTCCAGATTCTGAATATCTGTTGGCGTCAAGGTGGTAGTTCCGCCATTTAGGTTAATGTAGGAAATATTCCCCTGACACAGGGACTGCGTTGGAATGGTGCGCACAACGCTCTGCTGTTCCCGCTGCCGTGTCCCTTCGTAGTTTACGAAGAAAAATAGCCGATCCTTTAGTACCGGGCCGCCAACCGATCCACCGAAAATATTGCGAATCAATTTCAAGGGCTCATTCGGCTGTCCGCTCTGCAGTTCTGACTGTTTGATGAAGAAATCGTTGGCGCTGGTGATGGTGTTGCGCATGTATTCATACAGCGAGCCGTGGAATTTGTTTGTCCCACTCTTTGTAACGAGGGCGACCTGCGCACCAGAACCCTCGCCTTGATCCGCATTGTAGTTCGACGTGGTTACACGGAATTCCTGGACCGAGTCGAGCGTCACCGGCAGCACTGACGTGAACGCATAGCCCGAGCCTTGGTCATTCACATCCACACCGTCTAGCGTGACATTGCTCTGGTCGCTGCGCGCCCCATTCACCGAACCGCTCCGCGTATCCTGTGTCCTGTCTATATCCGTGCGGTTACCTGTATAGCTGACACCTGCCTGCAAGCTCAGCAAGTCCGGTACATTTCGACCTTCCAGGGGAATCTGTTTCACCTGGGTTTCGCCGAACGAATTTCCAAGAGACGCATCCACCTGATTCAGTGCGGGTGCTTCCGACGTGACGGAAATACTTTCTGTGGTACCTCCAACGGTGAGTTGTACGTTGATGGTTGCAGGAGTGTTAACCAACAAATGCAATCCAGCCTGGTGGTGAGTTACAAATCCTGTTGCGGAGATCGTCAGGGTGTATGCCCCGGGAGGAAGAAACTGGAAACGGTAGTCCCCCTGGTTGTCGGTAGTGGCACTCCGCTCCGTCTTAGATTCTGTGTTTTCCAATCGCACCGTGGCATCGGCGATGGCGCCACCACTCGCGTCTGTAACTGTCCCCTGCAGCGATGTAGTGGAGGTTTGTGACATCGCGCGGCCGCTGGAGAGCAACAGAACTGCCATGATTCCAACCACCCAGTATTTGGACGAGTGCATATAAGACCTCCTGAAAAGGGTCTTCTCTGTGTATTTCGCCCACTTTCCAAAATAGATTGGGCAAACTCCGGGCACGGCAAAACACGTGCATTCCTGCCGTACTGGCACCAAAGAGACCTGATCCCCTAACAAGAGACTACGCGGGGGAGGTATTCATGACTTGTCTAAAAGTGACCTGATGTTGCCGCAGAGTGACCTGATGAATGGGCGCCATAAGGTAGGGGGCACACGCGTGGTTAAGCACTTTGCACGAGCTAGTGCACGCCGGGGTTAGGGTTTATCCAGAGCGAATGCAAAGAGTGTTGAGCCAACAGGCAGGGCGACATACTGCTTGCCGTCGACCTTATATGTAATTGCAGTGGAATAAACCGCGGCGCCAAGCTGGAGGTGCCATAAATCTTTTCCGGTTCGAGCGTCCAGAATAATAAAATTGCCGTCGGAGTCACCTGCGAAGACAACATCGCCGGCGGTCGATAACGCACCACCATTTGGATTGCTGAAATACTTGAACTCCCACTTTTTCTCGCCGGTCAGCGGGTCCATAGCTTGCAGAGCGCCCTTGGGCCTCTCTACGGGGTCGGGAACATAGACGCTGCCCAGGAAGTCATGTCCGGCGCGATATGGCTGCGGAGAACTGGTAAAAACATCGCACTCCGACGAGGTTGCCACGTAAAGCAGCTTGGTATTGGGATTGTAAGAGGGCGCATACCAATTGGTCAGCCCGAGTGCTGCCGGGCAAACAAGGTGTCCGCCATCCTTCTTTGCCAAGGCGGTGTTCACGATGGGCTTGCCATCGGTACCAATTCCAGTGGCCCACGTCACGCGGCCGAAAGGCTTAGCGGAAAGAAATTCTCCGTTGGTGCGATCCAGGACATAGACGAAGCCATTGCGGTTGGCGAGCACGAGTAGCTTGCGCGACCTTCCATTCCACCCTGTGTCCAGCAGCACGGGAATCTGGGTGGCGTCGTAATCGTAAAGATCGTGTGGAGTAAATTGGAAAGACCACTTCAGCTTTCCGGTGTCCGCATCGAGTGCGAGCATAGAATTGCTGTAGAGATTGTCTCCGCCACGATCACCACCGTAATTACTGGGAGAAGGATTTCCTGTCGGCCAATAGATGAGGTTCAGTTCAGGATCGTAGGAGCCGGTCATCCACGCGGGGGCGCCGCCCGTTTTCCAGGAATCGCCGGACCAGGTGTCGTGTCCCGGTTCATCCGGGCCAGGCACGGTGTTGAAACGCCACAGACGTTTGCCAGTGTCTGCGTCGTAAGAATCGATAAATCCACGGATGCCGTACTCGCCCCCAGAGACGCCAACAATCACTGCATTCTTCACCACCAGCGGCGCGACCGTAAATGTGTACGCCTGGTGATAATCGGCAGCGGTCACATCCCAGAGAAGATTTCCCGTTTTCGTATCGAGAGCGATTACGTGGGCATCGAGCGTGGCCATGAAAAGTTTGTTGCCGAGAATCGCGAAACCGCGATTCACCATGCCACAGCAAGGCTGCAGTTTATCTGGCAGGTTTCGTTGATAGCGCCAGATGGCGCGGCCTGTTCGCGCATCGAGTGCAAAGGCGCGGTTGTTCTGCCCAGTGCCGTATAAGACGCCATCCACGACAAGCGGCGTGGTTTCAAATTGCCCCAAATCGCCGACTTGAAAAGCCCACTGCAGCGTGAGGCGTGATGCGTTGGTGGAGTTGATCTGATCCAGCGTGCTGTAACGCCAGCCTGCATAACTGCCCGAATAGGTCAGCCAGTTTTCCGGTTCCCGCGTCGCGCCGCAAATACGCTCGTAGCTCACTTGCGCCGTGGACAGGGAACACGTCAGTAAAAGCAACGACAGCACTCCTACCAATCGATTCATCTTGTGTTCCCCGAAAAATCGCGGCGCATCAATAAGCAAGGCAAGGCAGGTGGGCAGATGGGCAAGTTCATTTACCACGCAAACTTTCCAGGTAGGCGAGCAGGTCTTGCAGATCTGTCGGACTGATTATTTGCTCTGGATACGCGGGCATCAGCGATTTACGCTCATGGACGACGTCTTTTACCTCGCTTTTTGAAAAAAGTCGCAATTGCTGGCTGGTGTCCAGCAGCTGAACGGAGAACGTATCTTCGTTTTTGGCAATGCCGATTACTTTTTCCCCGTTTTTCAAAACGATGGTCACCGTGTCATAGACAAGCGGCAGACCGTAGTGGTTGTTCGGATCGAGCATTCCATCGCTCAATTCCTTATCGGGCTCGCGGATGGATTCAATCAGATAATTGATGGAGCGCGAAGCGCCCACGCGCGTCAAGTCTGGCCCGAGCAAGCCGCCACGCCCCTTGACCATGTGGCATGTGCCACAACCTGCCCCGCCGTTGAAAAGTTTTTCGCCCTTCTGAGTGTCACCTGAAGTTATCTCATGCTCCGACGGCGCTAGTGAACGCAAGTACGCGATAATTGCCCAAGTCTCTAAGTCATCGAAGCCATTCGCCGGCATCTGTGTTCCGGGCACGCCTTGTGTAATGGTTCGAAAAATATCCGCGTCAGAGGAGCCGTGAGTCCACCGACCCGAGGTGAGGTCTGGCCCTCGGCCACCCCCTTTTGCATTGAGACCGTGGCAGGGAGAACAGTTGGCTCGAAAGAGGGAAGACCCTTCTTTGATTGCGGTGGTATCGCCTGCGATTGGATTCGTTGTGGTTTTTTCCCATGGAGTTTGTCCGCGCAGAGATGTAACCCGAGCATGAAAGCAGCAAGCAACGAGCAGCAAGAACATGACGAAGTGTCGTGGCAGTCTCTTCCTCCGTTGAATCACTCTTGCACCTCTCTTCTCGCGTTGACCTGCACTTTCCCAGTCGCTACGACGGTGCCGAGTGCCTCACGCTTGAAACCGCGGCACCGGCTAGATCCGGATAAAGGTCCGATTGCGATACATGTAGTAGAGACATAGCCAGAGAATGCCAAGTGCTCCGAAGGTCAACAGGATAGGTCCGAAGATGCCGAGATGCTTTGCCAGTCCACCGAAAAATATGGCGCTGATTTGCGGCCAGGGCAGAAGATCGGACATATAGGCGACGATGGCATTCATGCCGATGACGATAAAGAAGAAAGCCCAGCGGCGATAACCCTTCACGTCGATCACCCAATGGAACAAAGCGAGGAGCAGCAAGCACCAGCCACCCGACCAGAGAATCATGGAACTGGTCCAGATGTGCTTAATGATGGGAACGGCAAAACTCCAAAGCCATCCGGCGAGAAGGCAGGCGAAACCGGTGGCTGCGAGCCATTGGGCCTTGCGAGGACCGGGCAGCGACGAGCGCAGGAGTTGGCCGGCGAGAACTCCCATGAGCACGGTGGCGCCAAAGCCGAGGCTGGAGAGAATCCACGTGTAGGGTGTGCCATCCTGAAAGCGCCCCAGAAGTAATTTGTCGATCCAGATCGCGAGATTGACATCGGGAGTGAGAATTCCGGCAGACATGACCGGGAACGGGAACAAACCTGAGCAAAAGCCAATACACAACCATCAGAATAACGGCCAATACGGCCTGGCCGCGGACCTTTAGTTCCACGAGTGCAATGGAGGAGATGAAGTAACCTGCGGCGATGGACTGGAGCGTGTTGCTGTAAAACTGTAGGTTGTGTGAATCGAACAAGAGAAGGTGGCCCTGTGCAATCATGCCGAGGATCCAGAGCATTCCGACGCGATAGGCGACCTTGCCATAGATCTGACCATGTGTGTGGCCAAGTTCGAGACGCTTGCCAATGGAGAAGGGCATGGCGACGCCGACGATGAATAAAAACAGAGGCATGATCAGGTCCCAACCGACAAAACCTTCCCAGGGAACATGTTCGAATTGTCGATCGAGCCAGGGAGGAAGGGGATTTCTGAAAAGTTTGCAGAATTCCATCACAAATGGGCCGCCGCCCATGATCCAGAACATGTCGAAGCCGCGTAATGCGTCGACAGAGATCAGTCGTTGAGAAGAGGCGGAGATATCGGCTTGCGGCTTTGGCGATTTAGCTGGGTCCATGATGGCGTTTCCCCTGAAATCGAGAATTGATCGTCGCTGGAACCGGACAGCCGAGCGAAATGATTACGCGCAAAAGAAACTTTCATTCAGGAGTTCAAACGATTTAGCCCGACAGTTTAACCCAAGAGCGATAGAGAGGCTGTCATTTTGCGAATGATATTAGGTCGCGTTCGGGAGCAAGTCAACGAGGTGAACGTGGGCGACAAGGTTCGCCAACTGGATTATTACCGAAAGTATAGCTAATCAAGAACTAATGGGCCAGGGATGGCAATTTGATGGAAGATACAAAGCGAACGGTCTTTCCACGATGGTTTTTGACGAGGGCAAAACGAATGGGACCCACGGAGGTTTTGCGGAACGCGGGATCATTGCTTCAAGTGCGCAGCAGTGATTGCAGGAAGTTTCTTTGCGGCCTCAAGTTGTATTGCGCAGGCTGCGCCGGAAAACAAAGCGCCTCAGACCACGTGGGCGGACGAATTGGACAACAAATATCCTGGATTACTGGCAGAGTGGGGCCGTTTGTTCGAGAAACTGCAGAAGAATGTTAAATTTCCAGCAAGTCGGGAAGAAAGCCAACTGTTGCCGCTTCTTCCGGAATCAACGATAGCGTATGGTGCGATTCCCAATTATGGTGACACTTCGCATCAGGCGCTCAAGGTGTTTCAGCAGGAACTGCAGGAAAGTGACGTGCTCCGCGATTGGTGGCAACACGGGGGTATGGCCACGGCGGGACCCAAGCTCGAGGATTCAGTGGAAAAGTTCTATCAAGTGAGCCAATACCTGGGGGACGAAGTTGTTGTATCGGCGGCGATGGATGGCAAAGAGCCGCGCATGTTGATCGTTGCGGAAATCAAAAAACCGGGATTGAAATTAGTGTTTCAGCAAATGGAGAAGGAATTCGCGGGCAAATCGAAGTCGGGAGTTCGCGTAGTGGACCCGAAGGAGCTCGCCAGTCTTGAGAGTAAACGTCCCGCCGATGAACTCTTGCTGCTGGTGCGCCCTGATTATGTTGTCGGCGCGACGGACCTGCCGACACTACGTAATTTCAATGCGCGATTGGACCGTGGTACACGCGGGTTTGCTACAACTTCCTTTGGGCAGCGCATCGCGCAGGCATATCAGGGTGGAATCACGTTGGTGGCAGCTGCGAATATGCACAAGACTGCTGGACCAAGTGGCACCTGGCTCCAAACAGGATCAAGCAGCGTTTCAGCGAATGGGATTTGCGGATATGAAATACCTTGTTGGGGATCACACGAGTGTGGCCGGGCTGGGAGTGAGTGAATTGGAATTTAGCTTTGTGGGGCCGCGGCAGGGAGCTGCCGCGTGGCTGGCGAAACCAGCGCCGTTAGACAGTCTGGATTTTGTGTCACCGAAGGCGTTGCTAGCGGGCACGTTGGTGCTGACCAGCCCTGCACAGATATTTGAAGAGGTGAAGGCGATCGAAAGTCTCTCGAATCCAAATGCATTTGCGACGCTTACGCAGGCCGAACAGGGATTGAAGCTTACTTTGAAAGACGATTTGTTGAGCTACCTTGGAGACGAAATCACGGTTGAATTGGACAATTTCACGGAGACGAAACTCGAATGGAAGGCGATCCTGAAGGTTACGGATGCCAAGCGGCTACAGCAAACCATGGGTATGTTGCTGGCGGCGGGCCACTTCGCGGGACCGTCGTTCGATGAAGGGGGAATCACTTACTATCCAGTGAAGATTCCATCCGGACCGACCCCAATGGACATCGACTATGCGTATATGGATGGATATCTGATTATCGGATCAAGCCATGAAACGGTTGTGGAGTCGATTCGACTGCATAGGAGTGGCGAGTCGCTGAGGAAATCCAAGAAATTCCTGGCGTCGGTGCCGGCAAATCACTCAGCGAATGCTTCCGGAATGTTTTATTTGGATCCTGTGGCAATGACCGCATCGAGGATGCAAGCGATTGCGCCTGACGTCGCGCGATATCTGAAGCAGGCTGTGGGAGAAAGCACGCCGGGCGTGATATACATTTATGGAGAGGATCCGGCGATTCGCGAGGCTAGCCGCGGCGGGTCGCTGGATGTTGCCGCGATCTTGGTCGGTGCAGCCATCGCGATTCCCAACCTGCTGCGGTCGAGAATGGCAGCAAATGAATCGTCGGCGATGGGCTCGGTGCGTACGGAAAACACCGCGCAAGTCATGTACGAGTCGACCTATCCCAACAGAGTCGTTACCCCCAATCTTGCAACCCTCGGGCCAGATTCACGGGGACCAGATGCTTTTTCAGTTGAACACGCGACTTGATTGATGATGCGCTTGGAAATGCGAGTTGCACCGGAGATGCGTGGTGCAAGAAGTCTGGATACAATTTCCGGGTTACGGCCGTCTGCAAGGTGAAGGTATGCTAATGAGTATGTCGTGGTTGCTACGCCGGTCGACAGCAACACGGGCACTAGAAGTTTTTGTTCGACCTCCGATGGGATTATTCGCTTCAAGACAGGCGATCCATTGACCGCTCCGGTTGGTGCGACAGAATGCCGGACGTGGGCGCCGATAAAGTAGTGAGCTTCGGAAATTTCGGGCAGGTGAAGGATAACTGGCCAAAAAATGCGACCCAAGGATATTACTGAATACATTGCTGCCGCCCCCAAAGAGACACAGAAGAAATTGCGCGAAATGCGCGCGTGCATTCGCAAAGCAGCACCCGGAGCGAAAGAAAGTCTGAAATGGGGCATGCCCGCGTTTTCCTATGAACGAATATTGGTTACGTTTGCCGTATTCAAACATCACATCGGGTTTTATCCAACGCCTTCAGCGGTAAAGGCCTTTGCGAAGGATTTGCCGAATTTTAAGACGGCCAGCGGATCGATCCAACTTCCTCTGGACAAGCCGTTGCCGCTGGCTCTGATCCGCAAGATCACGGCGTTCCGCGTTCGCGAGAGTCTTGAGCAAGACGCAAAGTGGAGAACGTGACGAGCAACGCGCGGCGAATCTGATTTCGCTTATTCCCCGTTAGTGGTAACTTTCTTTTCGGCATAAGAAACTCCACTCGCTCCTTATTCAGATACGGAGGGCCCGCTGTGCGAAGAAGATTTGCACTTTTTGTGTTCATGCTGGGCATTGTGCTGAGCAGTATGGCGCAAACACCACCGGGAAGTGGCTGGATATCACTCTTCAATGGAAGCGATTTGTCGGGATGGAAGAAGAACGGTGAAGAGAAGTGGGTCATCGAACAAGGCACAATTTTTTGCGAAAGTTCGGCGAACAGATACGGTTACCTGACAACGGAGAAAACATACCGCAATTTTGAACTACGATTGAAATTCAAGGGCGAAGCACTGGGCAACAGCGGGGTGTTCTTGCGAGCCCGGATTACCGGTATTGATCCGGAGCATGGACCGGACATTGAGGGGATGCAGGTCGAAGTGGATCCCAGCGTGGGCAAACACACTGGTGGGCTTTACGAGAGCGCGGGCCGCGGATGGGTGGCACAGCCGACAGCCGAGGGAGAGAAGGCGCTGAAGGTTGGAGAATGGAACGATCTTGAAGTATCCGCGACGGAAATCACATCGTAACGCGTCTGAATGGTATGACAGGTCGTTGACTTCACGGACGCGACGCCCAAATTCACCGACGGCGTCATCGGCTTGCAGATCCACACCGGGGGTGGCGTAAAAATGCGGTGGAAAGACATTTACATTAAGGGGGAGTAGCGGCCCACTCAGGAGAGTGGACATTCGAAATGCTCGAATGCTGGCCAGATGACTATGCTGAACAAATTGAATCGTCGTAACTTTTCTGCAAACCTCCGCTAGTGCACTGGCTGTCGGCCTGATTCCCGCATTGAAAGTGGAGCGCAGCAATCACCGAAAGCAATACTATCCGGGGCAACACGCGCCTGAGTCGCATCCAATGCCGGCAAGAAACCATTGCGGCTCGGACTGATTCTCGGACTCGGAAAAGATCCCGATGTGGAAATTGCCAAGGTTCAAGTGCTTGGTCTGCCCACTTGCCAGGTGTACGTGGAGAACTTTGCGCCTGAACAGGCGACTCGGTCTGCGGAAGGCGCTGGACAAACACGGAGTCGAAGCAACATCCGTGGTAGTCGGTGGCCCTGGGAAAGAAGTGTGGGATTTCTACGAAGGACCGCTGACGATTGGACTTGTGCCGCCCAGTACGCGTGCCGCGCGCATCGCACAGATCAAGAAAGCATCGGAGTTTGCGAAGCGATCTGGGATTTCCGCCGTGCAGACACATTGCGGATTCATTCCTGAAAACCCGAACGAGCCGTTGTATAAAGAAACCGTGATTGCACTTCGCGACGTGGTTGGATACTGTAAGCGCAACAACCAGAATTTCCGCTACGAGACTGGTCAGGAGACTCCCATCACCCTGGTTCGTGCGATGCAGGACGTTGGACTGGACAATCAAGGTGTCAATTTCGATCTCGCTAATCTGATTCTTTATGGCAAAGCGAATCCCGCCGATGCCATCGAGATACTTGGTCCTTATGTGCAAGGCATTCACGCCAAAGATGGATTGTGGCCAACGAATCCGAAACAACTTGGTGAGGAAGTGGCCATCGGCAAAGGTAAAGTGGATTTCCCGAAAATTATCGCTCGACTGAAAGAATTGGATTATCGCGGCGCGGTGACCATCGAACGGGAAATTTCAGGACCACAGCAGATGGCAGACGTGCGCTCGGCTAAGGCTTATCTGGAACAACTTATTGGTTGATTGATGTAGGCAGAACCAGGAGGAAACATGTCAGACGATTCGAAGAAACCAGCAAACTCCGCGAATAAACTGGACCGCCGAGAATTTATCGGTGCAGCGGCTGCCACGGCAGGCATAATGTTCATCAAACCATCGCTTGTGCGCGGAACCGCCGCTAATTCCGCTGTGCGTGTGGGACTACTTGGTTGCGGCGGGCGCGGTACCGAAGATGCAACGAACATGATTGATACGGGCGGGGCACGCGTCGTGGCTCTCGCGGACATGTTCCAAGATCAGCTCGATACCGCGCGCGCGGCGTTTCGACAAGATTCAAGTGGCCAAAGGTTACTCAGCGATCGATACATCGCAAATCTTCCTTGGGCCGAAGGCGTATCAACAGATCGCCGCGTCGAAGGAAGTAGATGCGATCGTCGTTGCAACGCCGCCTTACTATCACCCGCAGCACCTCGAAGCGGTCGTTGCCGGGCGCAAGCATGTGTATCTCGAGAAGCCCGTTGCCGTCGACGTGGCCGGCGCGTTCAAGGTAATAGAAATCGGCAAACAAGCCGAAGGTAAACTGAGCCTGGACGTTGGCTTCCAGATTCGCGATTGTCCCCCGTTCGTGGAACTGGTAAAGCGGATTCACGCCGGCGCGCTGGGAAAGATCGTGTGTGGCGAATCGCATTATTTCGCCGGTTATCTGGAACGGCCTGACTATCCGAATGCTTCTCCTGAAGTGCGACGGCTGCGCAGATGGCACTACGATCGCGTGCTTTCCGGCGACATCATCGTAGAGCAGAACATACACGTAATCGACATCTGCAACTGGATTCTGCAAGCTCATCCGATGAAGGCGTATGCAGCGGGAGGACGACTCGGGCCGCCCCGAAGACGGTGACGTCTACGGAAACTATAACTGCGTGTTCCAGTATCCAGATGGAATCGATGTCACGTTTAGTTCGACGCAATTCTCGAAAGGCGCGTGGGACGTGACCGAACGATTCTTCGGCACCGAAGGGAACGTCGCAATCACCTTACACGGGACCACTGGGAATCTGGGGCGAGCAGCCGTGGCAAGCGCCGCTGGTTCCGGACAAAGAAGGTGACACGGGCTTTTCGGCCACGGGGAGTTTTCATTCCAACCTGGAATTTGCGGATGCGGAAAAGAAGAAACTATTCGTGGAAAGCATCACCAGCGGAAAATTCCACAATCAGGCGGCCAAGGGCTCTGAATCCGCGCTGTCGTGCGTCATGGCGCGAATGGCGGCCTACAAGGGACACGAAGTTACCTGGGAAGAAATGATGAAATCTAAAGAATCGTGGAACGCAAAAATCGACTTGAACAAATTGAAGTGAGGCGGTTGACTGATGAACGAAACATCACGACGTGCGTTTCTAAAATCAACCGTAACGGCAGCGTGTGCGGCGAGCTTTGGCACGACGACCTTTGCCGGATCGCTTGCCGGCGCTGCCGGGGCCGCGGCATCTCCCGCAACCCTTTCGCAATCAAAAAAGGGCTGGTGTACAGCATGCTGCCGGAGAAATTCAGCCACGGTGATCGCTTTAAGATTGGCGCGCGACGTTGGCTTTGAAGTGGTGCAAGCACCGACCACTCCCGACGAACATCAAGCGGAAGAGATGAAGAATGCCGCGGTTGCGGCGAACATTCGGATCGATTCCGTGATGAACATGGACCACTGGGAGTACCCACTCTCTTCGGCCGATCCGAAGGCGGTCGAAAAAAGCCTGGCGGGAATGCGTACCTCACTGCACAACGCCAAACTCTGGGGATCGGACAGTGTACTGCTCGTTCCTGCAGTCGTGAATCCGCAAACCTCCTACCGCGACGCATGGACGCGGTCTCAGAAGCAGATTCGCACACTGATTCCGCTGGCTGAGGAACTGAAAGTGACGATTTCCATCGAAGAGGTCTGGAATAAGTTTTTGCTAAGTCCGCTGGAAATGGTCAAGTACATCGAAGAATTCAAAAGCCCGTGGATCAAGGCGTGGTTCGACGTCGGCAACGTAGTGCTCTACGGTTATCCGCAAGACTGGATTCGGACTCTGAATAAGCAAATCGTCAAAGTCCACCTGAAGGACTTCAAGCGCAAGGAAGATGGCTACGCGTGGGTGAATCTCGGTGATGGCGACGTGGACTGGACCGCGGTGCGCCAGGCATTCACGGAAATTGGCTACTCGGGCAGCGTCATAGCGGAATTGGAAAGCGGCGACGAGGCGTATTTGCGCGACGTGAGCAAGCGCATCGACCGTTTGCTGCTCGGCAGAGCATAGATATTTCTCACGGGATTTTACGTGCCTAACTCGACGTGCGCGCATTTCTGATCTTTGATTTCAGCCACTGGAACACCGCCCATGTGGCAGCCAGATCTTCTGCGTTATATTTCAGAATGGCGTCCATCAACTCCTGGCGCTGCTGTTCATCGTTTGTCTCCGTGGCTTCGATGAAGGTGGCCATAGACCACTGACCACCGAAATCGGTTTGGGTACGCTTGAAGCCGATATATTGCTCCACCACTTTCAGACTGAAACTCGGGATTGGTAGAACCATCGATTCCCGGGTGGCAACCAGCAGGTCAAACAACTTTTTCTTCACACGAATAGCGGTGCCATCGATGTCTCCGTACCGGTCGAGATACATGTCCAGTTTAGTGTTCTCGTAAGTGGCCCAGTGAACGAAGTGGACGTCACCATAGGTGTCGAAGATTTTTTTAGCTTCCTGCAGGAAGCGAAACCAACCATCCTTATCCCCATTTTCACCGAATCCCGCGACAGCTGAAATAAATGGGCTGGCGTTTGTCTCCAAACACCTGCATGCCCCAAAGATAAACCTTTTCAATATCGTCTATTTGTGGGGGCATACCTTCCAGATCGAACATCACGTAATTGGGCCCCTGGGAAGCACGGGGGAGAACAGTACACGTTCCGTTCCTTGTTGCATGGCTTCGGCGCGCTGAAGGATTTTGCTGCGACTTTCCAACCTTCTGCTCGCGTTTTCCGATATTTCGCTTCAGTTGACCCAGATTTTCCGCGTCGAAATTTGCCAATAGTTTATCCGTTGAATCAAATCCAAGTTCGTGCAGCTTGCGAGCCAGGCCCTGGTCGACGCCAAGAATAGTAGCAACATCGTTCACGGTATTGGCTTCTTTCCAACATTCATCATGGAATCCACAGCTGCCACATTTGGACCAACCTACCGGTTCGTAAGACGGTGCTTCGCTGTGGATCACACGTAAAAGGCGTTTTAGCTCTGCAAGAGCAGCTTTCCCGCCGTCGTAACGGAATTTCGATAATTTCATTTGTGCCACCCCAGACCTGAAGTGACTTAGGCGACTGGCCACAAGACTGCTCGAAAGAGCCAGCCATACAACTGGACCTGCAAGAGAATTTCCGGATGGTGTTTTTGATCGATACGACGGGCCATCTTTACGTCTCTAACGATGTAGCCGCCTTCATCGCGAACGATCAAATCCGGGATACCTTCGATGGTCAAATCAATTCCGTCGATGCATGTCTGCACGAGGAATGTTGGTTGGTAAATGGCCGGCACATTTTGGGAGATGGCGTCGAGTGTGACGGCGAACGCGTTCGTCGCTGGGAACTTTGGCGATTTCGATTAGTTCGCCGTAGTTGCGGACATGAGTCTCCTCGTGTCGTTGGCCGAGACGACGAAGAACTACGTCGTATGCAGAAGGCTCGGATTCTGGCTCGCCCTGATGTCTGAGGAGCGCGCGACGATCACAGCGGGTCGGTCTATATAGTGAAGCGATGTCAGTTGGAGAGAGACGCAACATCTTCTGGCCTTAATCAAAGAATGATTACGGCATAGGCAGCAGGAGAGTTCAATGGTTCTTTCGTTTTATTCGCGCGATTTCACTGAATCGCTCGCCTAACCAACGCTGAAAATCTGCGCCGCTATTGGAGTATTGGGAGGGCGGGTTTGGGTTCAAATTTCTCTTTAGATCTAGAGCGGCTCTGGCCGAACTTGATGGACGCCTGGAAAATTGCGCCCACTGGGAGAATGCCACCTAGTTTATGAGCGCCTACAGAGGCCAGTCCCATAGAGGCGAAGCAGCCGCAGGAAGAGCAATCCGGTGTCCCGCCAAATTGACAGGGAGTGATCTTGGTCTCCAAATCCGCAGACAAAGTCTGGGTGGTCATTGCGAAAATACAATCCTGCGGATTTTGCGGCGGCGAAGCGAACTGATCAATCACCACTTGTGGCATATCCAGTTTCGGAAATTGCTTTCGAAGTTTCGTCAAGTCCGCAATGGCCCGGGCACGTTCTTCGGGGTTTAAGATTTCCGGCATCCGGTCTCCCACCTGGGGAGTAAACATACTGAACCAAACCTTCTTGATTTCCGGGCGAGGCGTCCAGAATTCCAGGAACTCACCCAGGTAGCCGGGCCGTTTCATCATCTGACCCGTAATCGTGGAATGAACAGTGATGTGTTGGTCGGCAATATTTCTGAGAATTCGTTCGTACGTCGCGGGCGCCCGGCGAAGATCGTGTTCGGGCTGCAATCCATCGATGGAAACGACAACGTGGAGACGCGGCAGTTTTGCCCATGTCGGACCCATGGTTCGGAACGCACTGGTGACAATTTGAACGTGGATGCCGCGATCTAGCAGGAGGGGAAGCATCTGTTCGAGTTCGCGAAAGCGGACTAGGGGGTCGCCTCCAACAATAGATAGGTGCAAAGGCTTCAACCGGTCCACGACTTCCAAGACGCCATCGACAAGAGCTTGACCGCGCCGGTCATTGAGATCGCGCAGAGTCTGGCCGCCGCCCAGATGCGCGTCGTCATACGCGTAGCAGCCGGGACACTTGAGCGGACATTCGCGAGTAATTTCAATCGAAAGGGCAGGGGACTGACCTTTGAGGATTTTGCCCCACGCGCGAAGTATTTCCGATGTGTGCACTGGCGACTTTCCTTTTTCCGGCCGTTAGAAAAACAAACGGCCTACGAGCGCGTTCCATGGCTGCAAACTTCGTAGGAGAGACCGCTGGTTACGAGTCTCGACGGATAACCTAGGCGAAGCCCTTACATTCAGTGCTTAAGTGGCTGGGTAGAACCTTTTCAGAATACAGGGTAAAGGGCCATCTGTCGCCTAAATTCCTTATCGGGCGATTTGTTGAACCCGTTGAGAATTGTGCAGACTCACACCTGCAGGACGTCGCCTTCACGTGCCACCAATTCGTACAGAACCGGATTAACGAAGAAGCCGAGGAACAGACGAGAGACAAGGCCGGCTACGACTACGATGGCGAATGGTTTTTGCGTGTCGCTGCCAACGCCGGTGGACATCGCGGCGGGAAGAAGGCCGAGACAGGCGACCAGAGCGGTCATCATGATGGGGCGAAGTCTCAGCAGGGAGGCCTCGCGGGTGGCCTCGCGGATTGGCCGACCTTCGAGGCGCAGCTTGTTGATGTAGCTGACGAGAATGACTGCGGTTTCTACGGAGACGCCGAGCAGAGCGAGAAGGCCCAGCGAACTGGAGACACTGAGTGGCGTATGCGTGAGCTTCAGGGCGATTAAAGCACCGACGGGTTCGGTGAGGATGACGCCCAACGCGATGGTGACAGGAAATTTGAAATTTCCATAGAGAGCGAAGAGGATCAGGAAAATCAGGAACAGAGCAAGTGGACCTATGATGTAAAGCTGCGCCTTAGCGTCGAGCAGTTCGCTGTATTCACCACCCCAATCCAGCCGGTAGCCTTCCGGCAAGTTCACACTTTTCGCGATTTGTTTTTGGCCGGCGTTGACGATGCCTTCCAAATTGCGGCCATCGATAGAAAACTGAATTCCGATGTAGCGCGAATTGTTCTCGCGATAGATGAAGGAGGCGCCTGAGGCTTCTTTAATTGTGGCGAGTTCGGAGAGAGGAATCTGCTGGCCACCGGGAGCGGGGACGAGGAGGTTGCCGATTTCGCGAGCGTCAGAACGGAATTTGGGATCCATGCGCACGACGAGATCGAAAAGTTTTTCGCCTTGAATGACTTGCGTGGCGGCCTGTCCGCCGACGGCAGCCTGTACGACGGCTTCGACGTCGGCCACGTTGATTCCGTAACGGGCGATTTTGGCGCGATCAGGTTCAACAATCAGACTGGGCTGGCCAAGTTCGCGCACAACGGTGAGTTGGGTGTAACCGGGGATTGTTTCGAGTACACGTTTGATTTCGAGGGCCTTTTTCTCGAGGACATCCAGGTCGGGTCCGAAAATTTTCACGGCGAGAGCGGACTTAAGTCCAGTGAGAGCTTCATCGACGGCGTCTTCAGCGGGCTGCGTGAAATTGAAAATCACTCCCGGATAGGAATCGAGTTTCTTCACAAGGTCGGCGACGAGTTGTTCTTTCGTGTGGATAGGTGACTGCGACCAGGACTTGTCGTTGTAGGGTTTCAGACCAACGTAAAATTCACAATTGAAAAAGCCAGTGGGATCGGTGCCATCGTCGGGCCGGCCGAGTTCCGAGCCGGTGACGGTGACCATTGGATACTCGATTAGAAGATCGCGGACTTGAGGAGCAAATTTTGCGGCTTCCTCGAAGGAGATCGTGTAGGGCATGGTGGCGCGAACCCAGACGGCGCCTTCGTCAAGATGAGGAAGGAATTCTCCACCGATCAGGGGGACCAAAAGAAGTGTGAGTCCGAAAATGACGAGAGAGAGAATAACAGTGGTCCAAGAGTGGTTGAGGCACCATTCGAGGCGGCCAGCGTACTGATCGCGAATCCAGTTGAAGACGGGATTTTGCTTTTCCTTCACGCCTTTTTTGAACCAGTAGGAGGCGAGCACGGGAACGACGGTGAGAGTGAGAATCAGAGCGCAAAGCAGAGCAAAACCCATGGTGTCTGCCATGGGATGGAACAGCTTTCCCGCCGGACCTCTGAGGGCGTAGATGGGAAGGTAGCCGGCGATAATGACGGCGACGGAATAAAAGATGGGGCGATCGACGTCGCGCGCGGCGGCTAGGATAACTTCCTTGAGATTATATTCGGTGTCGTGGCGCAGGCCGAGCTCGCGGTAAATGTTTTCGACCATGACGATGGTACCGTCAATGATGATGCCAAAGTCGATTGCGCCAATGGAGAGGAGGTTAGCCGCTTCACCAGTCAAGTGAAGGAAAACGAACGCGAAAAGAAGAGCGAGGGGAATGGTGAGTGCGGTGATGACGGCGGCGCGAACACTGACCAGAAAAAAGATGAGAACGATGAGGACGAGGACCATGCCGCGAAGGAGATTGCCTTCGACGGTGTCTGTGGTGACGCGAACCAGATCGCTACGATCGTAATACGGACGAACTTTCACGTCGGGCGGTAAAAGGGTCTTATTAATTTCGTCAGTCTTCTTTTCCACGGCTTCCAGCACATTTTGCGTTTGTTCGCCACGGCGCATCAGAATGACGCCTTCCACAGCGTCGTCATCCTTTTTTTGTTTTGTCTGGAAACCAAAGATGCCGAGGCGCGGGGCGTGGCCGATTTCGACGCGTCCAATATCTTTAATGCGAACGGGCACGCCATTCAGGCTGGCCACCACCACTTCGCCGATATCTTCAGGAGTCTTGACTAGGCCAAGGCCCCGCACGTAATAAAACTGCCCACCTTGCGTGTAGAAGCCGCCGCCCGTGTTGGCGTTGTTCGCATTCAGGGCGGCGACTACCTGCACGACAGGTAGGTGATAGTTGTAAAGGCGAACCGGATCAAGCAGGACGTGATACTCCATCGTCGGGCCGCCAAAACCGGAATCGTCAGCGACACCGGGAACGCTTTTGAATGCCCGCTCGATGGTCCATTCCTCGAAAGTGTGGAGCTCCATGGGAGAGCGGTCAGGGCTCTCAATAACGTAGCGATAGACGAGGCCGCTGGGGCTGAAAAGCGGCGACATGCTGGGAGTAATGCCTTGTGGAAGGGTGGCGTCGCTGATGCGCTCAAAAACAATCTGGCGCGCGAAGTAGGGATCGACACCCTCCTCGAACGTCAGCCGGAGATCGGAAAGTCCATAAAGGGAGATGGAGCGCATGACAGTGAGATGCGGCAAACCGTTCATGGCAAGTTCAAGCGGAAGCGTTGTCAGGCGCTCGACTTCCTCCGCAGCATGACCCGGCCATTGGGTGATGAGTTCCACCATTGGTGGCGAAAGATCAGGGTAGGCGTCGACAGGCATCTGGCGGAACGACCAGGCACCCGCGATAACAATGAGAAGAGTGAGCATCAGCACCAGAAAGCGCTGGCGAAGAGCGAATTGGACGATGCGATGGATCATGAAGATGCCGCCGAAGCGCTCCTGTTAGTGCTGAATGGAATTCTTGAACTGAAGGAACAGGCTGCCGTCGCCGACGACGTGCTCTCCTTCTATCAGGCCGCTGGTGATTTGCGTGCGCCCTTTGGAACTGCCGCCCATGGTTAATACACGGCGCGCAAACTGATTAATGTTGGCCGTCTGGACGTAGGCAAAAGGCTGGTTTTCCGTGTCGCGAAGAATGGCGGAGTCCGGGACGGTGATGGCATCGGGGATGGAACCGGCTTTGACGAGTGCGGTCACGTATAGATCTTTCTTTAATTTCTTTCCGGGGTTCTGGGTAACGATGCGTGCCTGAAGGGTTCGCGTGTTCGGGTCGAGTGCAGAGGCGATGTAGGAGATTTTTCCGTGAAAAAGTTCAGGGTAGGCTTCAGTGTTGATTTCAACGTCGTCGCCTACGTGAACAAAGGGGAGATCGTTCTGGTAGACATTAACGAGAACCCAGACGGTGCTGGTGTTGGAGATGGTGAAACATTGGGTTGCCCCGGTTTGCAGCAGTTGCCCCGGGCCCACCAGGCGCTCCACGATTTCGCCAGAAACGGGCGCGATCACAGGAACTTCAGCGGTTGGGTGGGCAGTATCTCGTAGAAGGGCTTCGGGGTCCTTTATTCCTAAAACGTGAAGGGCATCGGCTGATGATTCCAGATCGGCGTGAGCTTGCGTACGATTGGACTCAGCCTGCTGAAGATCGGCTTCGGAAATGGCACCATGTGCGAAAAGATCTTGTGACCGTGCATAAAGCTTTTCGGAGAGAGCAAAGGCATCGCGAGCTTTGATGTATGCGGAGCGCGCAGAAGAATAGTCCGGACTGGTAACGGTGAGAAGAGTCTGCCCGGCTTTTACAAATTGACCGGGTGCGACCAGAATTTCGTGTACGGGACCGCCACTGGAAGCAAATACAGGAGTGGTTTCAAAAGCGTTGTAAGCGACTGAACCGGTCAAGCGCAAGGTGCGGGGAAGCGGAGTCCTCTCGACGGAAACAATCTGAAGATGAGCCATCTGTTCTTTAGGAACGGTGAAAAGTTCGGCGGTGTCAGCTTTTGATTCCGAAGAAGTGAAAGAAGTCATTTTGGATTCGGATTCACCCGGACCACTACTGCAGCCAGAGAGAGCACTCGCAAGAAGCGTAGCGGCGGCGAGGGAAAGCAAATAGTTGATGCGTGGGTGGAGGGAAGTCTTCATGGGAGGTTCCTTGTGCCTACAGCCTGACGCATCTGTTCAAGAGCAAGCATGTAATTCGCGAGGGCTTGGCGATAGGCAAGCTGGTTGGCGCGGTAAGTGCGTTCGGAATCGAGATAGTCGAGAAGGCTGGCGGCGCCCTTGTGATAGGCATATTCACTGATGTCGCGTGATTGTTTAGCCTGATCGACGTAACCACCCTGATAAAGCTGAACGATTTGATCGTTGGTGCGCAGATTTTCGTACGCTTGAACTACGTCGGTGGAAACTTGCTGAGCGGTTTCGGCTACCTGCTGCTGGGCCTGAGTGATGGCAGCGCTGGCACGGGCGATTTCGCCCTGATTTCGATTAAAGATAGGAAGCGGCATGTTGTAGAAAAAAGCTCCGGTATTCACGCCGGCCGTGTGGGTGTAATTAAATGTGCCGGTGATGTCCATCTTGCCGTTGGCCTTTTGCAGGGCCAATTGACTGTCGGCGGCGACGACGGCCTGTTGAGCGGCTCGAAGGTCGGGACGATTTATTGCGGCAATGGATTTAAGGCTGCTAACGTCGCCATGCACGGGCTGATAGTCAAGCGCGCCCTGAACGTCATAGTCGTCGGGAACCGACTCGAAGCCCAGTAACTGGCGCAGTGCGGCGAGGCTTTGCAGCTTGGCCAACTTCGCGGACGAAACGTCGGTCTGGAACTGCAAAAGCTGAAGTTTGATCTTCAGAAAATCGCCCTCGCTCATGTCGCCAACACGAAAGCGTTCGTTGCTAATGTCCACGGTCTTCTGAAAACTGTCGAGGTCCTGCTGCGCGAACTCCAGAGTGGATTCGGCCAGGAGCACTTCGACGAATTGCTGACTGACGTTGTAGACCAGCAAGCGTTCCGCATCCGAAACCTGAGAGCGCACGACAGAGGTCTGATCCTGCGCGGCCTGGAGACGGTGCTGGCGTTTCTTGCCACGCTCGAACAGGTAGCCGACGCCGGCATCGAACTGCGCCGACTGATCAATGTAGTCGGAGCTGAACTTATCGGGCTGGAAGATGGGTATGAATTGCGCGTCGAGTCCGAGAGTGGGGTTGGGCCGAAGATTAGCAGTGATTTCACTGGCCAGACTTTGTTCAATAGTTGAGCGCAATGCCAGTAAAGCGTGATTATGCTGGAGCGCCATGCGAATGGCGTCGTCGAGCGAGATTTGTGCCGTTGCGGCCTGTGTGGTGGCGGACCTCTGCGGCGTGGCGGCCGGAGAGGGTGCAGCACTTTGCTGGCCCGCCGTGAACGCTGGCAGGGCTAGCAGTGCCGCGGCCAATGCCGTTCTTCTACTCAAGTGAAGACTCCTCGCGCGTCCCTGTCCTAGGGACGGACATCATTTGTGGTTGGAACCCGTGGATTACGAGACGACAGCGTAAGAAACAGGAGGCGCGCGGGGCGCGATGCTGCGGAGAACTACGTGAGGAACTGATACGGTGATTCCAGCTACTTCCAGGCGATCGATAGATGGGACAACCGCGATAATTGGCGAAGGGGTGGAAATCGCGCTCCCGGCAGTGGAGCAAATCGGGCAGAAATGGGAATCCATCGTTCTGGAGTTCAACTCCAGACAGCAATGCATCTGCGCCGCGAGAAAAACGATCCCGAGGAGCAAGACCAGGAAATAGATCCGCTTTGAACTGCCTCGCGTCAAGCTGAAACACCCTCTTTGGAGACTGCCCCTATAGTACACCCGCAAGCCTACCTTGTGGGATGGGGAGGCGTTTGGGTTACGGTCCCTGGGGCCTACTCAATTCTGATGCGTCTTCGGCCGGAAATGGTTCGATCAGGAACCACCCGCTAGAAGTGGCGTGGAGTGCCGGCTTTGCGGTGCATGGCTAGACGTTTCGCGAACTACCAGTTCGGGCGGCACGGCGACTTCCGCGGGGTACTTCGCAAGGCCCTGCAATCGCTGAAGCAGAATGCGCGCGGCACTGACACCCATGTCTCGCAGGGGTTGGCGAATGGTAGTGAGTCTCGGGGTGTGATACGCGGAGAGTTGGATGTCATCAAAGCCGACCACCGAGACGTCTTCCGGTACGCGAAGCTTAGCGTCGACCAGCGCGCGGATGGCGCCGATGGCAGCCATATCGTTGAAAGAGACGATGGTGGTAAAGCCGCGCTTCTTCTTCAATAGATCCTGTACGACGGGATAGCCGAGATCTGGAGAAGCAATATCGCGTTCCAGCGCGACAGTCAGAGCTTTGTCGATGACAATGCCCAATTCCTTTGCGACATCGACGATGTGCTTCCAGCGAATATGCGAATCGGAACTGAAGGGCTGGCCGCGCATGAACGCTATGTGGCGGTGACCCAATTTTTGGAGATGGAGGAGACTGAGTTCGGCGGCGCGACGATGATCCAGGACAACATTGGTGACGCCCTTGATAGCTCTGTGGCCAGCCACGGCAACAACGGGAACGGATAGCTCGTAGTCAAGGGCAGTGTCGATGAGAATAAGTCCATCCGCCCTCTGCAACTCCTCTTAGTTTGTCTCGCCGGTTCGACAACCACTCTCGGAAGGACAAGGCGCAGCTATTCTGAAAAACTGTTCGTGAAGTCAAAAGAGTGGCAGTACCAACCTCTTTGAGCGTCGACGAAAGGACGCCATCCTTTCCTGCGTCACCAATCTGCTTTCTGCGCTACGATTCTCACCTCTGATGAATTAACCAGGCTAGGCGGGCCGCTGGTGAAGAAGAACACATTCCTTTTTGCCAGTTATGAAGGCTTTCGGTTGGCGCAGGCAGACGCGCAGACACTGACGGTGCCCACGCAGGCGAAAATCCAAGATGATTTCAGCGTGAGCAGTGTGAAGATTTACGATCCGACTACGGCGGTTCCCAATCCAAATTACGATAAGACCAAACCGACGGGCCCGGCGAATTATCCGTACACGCGTCAGCAGTTCCCCAACAATCAGATCCCGATGGATCGAATCAATCCACAGTTGGAAGCATTCCTGATGAAGTATGTCCCCATGCCGAACATGGGCATGGACGCGATGGGCGGAATCGATTCAAATAATTACCTCGATATTCGGAACGAAATCCACTACCAGGACCAGGGAACGATTCGCATCGACCACAATTTGTCAAACGGTGATACGTTGTTTGGGCGATATTCGATTGGTGATGAAAACGGATACTCGCCGAGCAGCGGCACGAATTCCACAAACTACAATCTCCCCGCATTCGGAGCAAACTTTGACAATCGCACACAACAGGGGATGATTTCCTGGAACCACATTGTTGGCGTGGATAAACTGAACACGGCGACGATTGCGGTTTCTCGTTTGTCGATGGACCGCACTTCGCAGAATGACGGTGTGAACGACATAGTTCGGGAACTTGGCATCCAAGGCGTCGGATTTGGCGGACCGAACGCCTGGGGCGCGCCCTGGTTTGCCGCGCAGGGATACACCGGAATCGGAGATACATTTGCCGCCACCTCGATGCATGCGTGGGACACGATGTACGAGATTCGCGATACGTACGTGTGGCAGGTTGGGTGGCACGGAATCAAATTTGGTGGAGATTCTCACTGGTACACCTGGCCAATGTGGGCCTTCTTCCGGAATCGCGACTACTACCAATACACCACCGGTTACACCACGGAATCTGGATTCAATGACGGGAGTGGTTCAGGAATCGCGAGCCTGCTGCTGAGCCTGCCCGCGGTAAAGCAGCGCCAGGCAGGAATGCCGCAGATGAATTTGCGCAACTGGGGAGCTTCTGGATTTGTGGAAGATATACAGACGCGCATAAATAAAGGGACATACTGATTACAAAAAAGATTGCAGATAGGGCCGGATGAGTTCCGGATAGGTTTGCATCTCACCGAAGACGCGACTCAGCGTGCCGGTCAATTCCTTCTCGTCCGGAAAGTATCGATTGTGAGTTCCTGTTTGGCGCGTGTATCTCCACAATCGCTCAGTTGGATTCAACTCCGGGGAATAGGGAGGCAGTTGATGCACTTCCAGCCAATGGCGATTGGCATCGAACCAAGTCCATACCTCGCCGTCTTTGTGGTACGTCGCGTTGTCCTGAATGAGCACGGCTCCCTGCCGTCGATAGCTGCGAGCCAGTTGTTCTAGGAAAGCGAAGTACGTGGTAGCGTTGAAGACGATGTCTTGCCGGTAATGGAATCGAGCCTTCCACAATTCGATGGCCCCAAAAATCTTCACGCTCTTGCGCTGCCCGGTCACGGGAACTTCCGGGGGACAACCAATCCGGCTCCAGGTGGCGTGCAGGGTAGCATCTTGGCGAAAGCTGGCTTCCTCGGTGAAGATCAACGCCCAGTTTTGCCGCTGCGCTTTTTTTTAAGGCTGGGATAGGTATACCGCTGCCAGCGATCTTGCTGGTCAGCGTTGGCTCTGGCCAGCACGCGACGCGGGCGCTGCACGGAGAAGCCCAAACGATGGAGCAACTTGCGCACATGGCCCGGATGATAATGAATGCCGAATTCCTCCTCGATGACCCAGGCGATCATGGGAGAGGTCCAGATGCCCGTATCCAGGCCGTAGGCTACCGGGCCGCTTTCGAGAATGTCGTCGAGCTGTTTCCGTTGCGACGATGTCAGTTCCAATGGCCGGCCTGAACGATGCCCTTCGAGCAGTCCTTCCACACCGAAAGTTTGATAACGTGCTAACCACTCCGAGACCCTCGAACGCGGAGATCCGAGTAGATGGGCCAGCTCACCGCTGGTACGTCCTTCCGAGTTCAGCACCACTGCCTGCAAGCGCTTGGCAACTCGGTAGGCTCCGTCTCGTTCTGCTTGCTTGCGCAAGCGCATTAATCGCTTATACGCCTTCGGGTGTAAGTACAGGATACGCGGAACCATGGCACCTCCTTCCAGGAGTATGCCAGACGTACCCATCTTATGTCCTGTTAATTATGCGCGGATGTATAGCTGGCAACTGACAGCGACGACCACTGTGAATCTTGGATTTCGCTACGAATACAGGAATCCGCTGTACGACAAGGACAACACCAATACGAATTTGATTTTCCAGAATGGCGTGCCCTCTGTTTTTGTGGGCGGTGAAAATGGCCGTCCCAAGGGGTTGATGTACGCGAATGAGAAGAACTTTGCGCCACGCGTGGGGATTGCAAAGAGTATGCCGAACTGGGGCGTCGTGCTGCATGTCGCATATGGCATATTTTTTACGCCCGTGGATCAGAACACTTGGTACAACCAGCGCCACAACGTGCCCTACGTTTTCCCGGAAACACAACAAGCCGACAATTTCACGCCACCGGTAGCGCTCTTTGCCAGCGGGTTGAACATTGGCAAGCCCGTATTGGGCACAGGCCCGTTGCCCGCAACAACAGTGAGCTTCACAGCATTCGATCCGCATGCGCCCGCGCGATATGTGCACCAGTGGAACGGCTCGGTGCAGAAAACCCTTGGAAAAGTTACAACGCGGTGATCCAGAGTACGACCTTTCCCGTAAGTACCATCAAACTTCTGGAAAACAGTGCAGAGAGTTGGTACAACGCGGGCTACGTGAACGTGCGGAGACGGTATTCGCACGGGCTGAGTTTCCTGGCGAACTACACGTTTGCCAAGAATCTGACGAATGCGCCGGATTTCCGGTCGCCGATGGATGAAGCCTCGATTCCGCAAAACAACAACGACCTCAAAGCGGAGAAGGGGCCGGGATGCGACGTGCGTCATCGTTTTGCGCTGAGCAGCGTTTGGGATATCCCCGCGTACAAACGCACGGACTGGATACGAATAGTGACACAGAACTGGCACCTGTCCACGATCTACCAGATCCAATCGGGAATGCCTTTTATGATTTCCGTGTTTGGCGATACGGCGAATTCGGGAACCGTGCTGGGAGAGAATCCCATTCGGGCTAACACTACTGGTCAACCTTTGTATGGACCGGGAACGCATACAGCCGCGGAGTGGTTCAACACAGCGGCATTTGTTGCGCCACCGGCTTACACCTACGGTGATGTGGGCAGAAACTCGATCTATGGTCCGGAGATGCAGACTTTCGATCTCGCGCTGGAGCGCGTGTTCAGCCTTACGGAAAGAGCCAAATTTCAATTCCGTGCCGAGGCGTTTAATTCGTTGAACCATAACAATCTTGGTACACCGAACCGTTACGTAAATAAACCGCAGTTCGGCACCATCACCATGGCGATGACGCCGGGGCGCGAAATTCAGGTAAGCGCACGGATATCCTTTTAACTCAGTGAAAGCTCAAATTCATTGCGGTAGCGTTTGGGAAGCGAACCCACCCACTTCCTGAATCATCGCTGTTGGTGATATTCTCCCCGTATCCGCCCAAATTTCTGCGTACAAACTCTCAGTATTCCGGGCTTCCGCCAGCCCCACTAAGGAAATTGATCGTGAAAATCCGCTGGTCGTGGAAAGCACTCACTTTTGTCCTTTGCCTTGCCCTGCCGTTGATTGCTGGGCGCGCTCAAGAACCGGATCACCCGCATTGGGGTTACGATGGCGCGACGGATCCCAAGCACTGGAGCAAGCTTAATCCTGAATACGTAGCGTGTTCGCAAGGACATGCGCAATCGCCAATCAATATAGCAAACGCGAAGAAGGCAGATCTTCCCGCTTTGCATTTCAATTACTCCGCTGTGCCACTGAGTATTGTGGATAACGGCCACACGGTGATGGTGAACTACGCGCTAGGCAGTACCGTGACTGTGGGCAACAAGACGTACTCGCTGAAACAGTTTCACTTTCATCATCCCAGCGAAGAGCACGTAAATGGGAAGCGATTCGATCTGGTCGCACACCTGGTGCATTCGGACGCGGATGGGCATCTTGCGGTTGTAGCGATCCTGTTCGAAGAGGAAACTACACCCAGTCCGTTGCTAGATACATTGTGGAAGTACATTCCGACGGAAAAAGAGAAAGTGGTGGAAATTGCTTCAGTTTCCATTAATGTAATGGATCTGTTGCCGTCGACTACTGGCTACTACACGTTTGCCGGTTCGTTGACAACGCCGCCGTGCACCGAAGGCGTGACCTGGTACGTTTTGAAGACGCCGGAGACCATTTCGAAAGCTCAAGTGGACGCTTTCTCTAAATTGTACAAGCACGATAATCGGCCGATCCAGCCGACCAATCAGCGCGAGATACTCGAAACGAAGTAATCGCCAATGTCACGGCGGGTGCCCGGCTATTTAGACGCGGGCGCAGTTTCGAGCATGGACATGCCGCCGATAATGCGCCAACCCTCGTTGTCCTTGAACCATGTGTGAGTGACGCGAACTGTGTACTTGTCACCGACGCCGGATTTGTCTACCCATTTATAGGTCAGCCAGTAACACAGAACGGCGATATTGCCCGTCACTTGAATGGCAGCAGGTTTGAACTCCTGAACGTTTAGAGAAAGGTTCTTGCTCGTTTGCGAGGTGATCCAGTCCGTAATGTGATCCTTGCGAACGGGAGTCGTGCTGACGGAGGGCCAACCCAGAAAACCCTTGTGCCACAAGCTTCTATATTCATTCAGGTTATCGTCGTGAACGTACTGCCAGTAAGAGTGTTCCAGCTTCCAGAGAGCCTGTTCGCTATCTGACGGACGCTCTTCAGTTCTGGCCGAAGAGCAGAAAGTGAGACACAGGAAAGGGATGAGGGATATGGCAAGCAGTACCTGTCGAAATGTTTTCAAGTTCGTCTCCGTTCACTGAAAGAAGGAATGGCGATGCAAGAGATGCGGATTGTACATCAGAAGGGAAGTGATGCAGACGATGAAGTGAGTGCAAAATATGCTGCAAGAGGCTATCCCGTTCTCAGACGCGGTATCCCGAAGGAAAATCGGTGAGTTCCTCTTCGGCCGGTGTCTGCAGGCGATAGCGGCGCATTGCTGCGCGGTAGCCGTGCTTGTTCAGCGGACAATGCTTTTTTGAGAGAGTGTCAAACAATCGATCGAAAAAGAAAAAGCCGATCCCGAAGTTGCGATTCATACGGCCTTCGTCATTCAGTGAACGATGATGCACATCGTGCAAGCGCCGGGCTTTTTTGAACCAGATGCTCAACAGCGGAGCGCGTTCCTTCCAGAAATCCTGCACATGCATGCGATCATGCAGGTAGCTGAACATGAAGATCGGCCAGGCCAGCAAAGCGATCGTAGCGAGGAGTTGATAGCGCCAACCGACCCCAATCGACCACATCAGTAACCAACAGGCGGGGAGGATCGCCGCGGAGGGAAGTACCCATTCCATGCCCATGTTCCCTAGAGAGGCACAGTCTCTTGTAGCCCTTTTGTACTCAGGCGCGCGCATGGCTTGATCTGGGCCGTAGAGTTGCAGGTGATGGATCATGTGTGAGCGACTGAGAAGAGGGAATCGCTCGCTGTGCATCAAACGATGCAGAGCGTAGCCGGCGAGTTCGGCAAGCGCGACACTGAGGTTCACTGCCGTTAACACTCCGAAAGGCGATATGCCCAGAACTGGATGTCCCATAACGCGTGCTCCCTTAAATCATTTCTCTTGCTTATACGGAGAGAGCAGTCTTGCGGAGCTCTCTCCACGTCAGCAGAAGTAGCGTGCGACACTCTCCTAGAGCCGCTTCGCTATTCCAATTTGGCCTCGGCAATCCGGTGGCCGATTTTGTCGGCCAGCGGATGCGCAAGCTGTCCTACGGAACTCATGTAGGCGCTGGCGTAAAACTCGGTGCGGATCGTGTCCTCATGTTCAAAAACTTTTTTACCGTTCGGATCGATGAGCGCGAATTGAATCTTGGCCGATTCCCGCCCCGTTCCCATGCCAACGAGTGCGCGCTTCGCGGCGTTGCCTGGATGCCATTCGAGAATCTGCACGGTAAGAGTGAAGGCATGGTTATTTGAGGAGGGCATTTCGGAAGTCACCGCGTACTTTTTGGCCTCCATGTTCTGCAACTCCGCCACGGTTTGGATCTGCAGTTGCTTCATGTCGTAGGGCCAGGCGACTCCGAAGCCAGGGTGAAGGGCTGTACAACGATGGTGGCCTTTTCTTGAGCAGCCGCCGGCAAAATGCCAAACAGAATAAGTGCTAGCACCTTTGCGATTTGTTTGATCATCGAATTTCCTCCGCGTGTGAATCCCGGTTCGTGCCCCGGTAACGTGAAGGTACGGGCAGTGCCCTGCAGCACTCAAGCGACAAGGCACGCTATAGAACAAATGAGGCGAGATGTCGTGGTTTGTCGTGCTTAGCGAGGGAATGTCTGGTGCAAAAGGCCCGAAACTATGAAAAACGGCCGAATTGGAGAGCAGAAAGGTGCCGATCCAGGGTGGACTCTAGGGCAAGCCCACCTCCTTCATCAATGTCGAAAAGCGCCGGTCACCGCGCAATGGGTCTGCCAAGGGGTCGACAGCCAGATAAATGACCCTATCGTTCTTCTCCTTGTAGGCCTCGTCGAGCCAATGGAAAGTTTGATCCTTATCGCCCAGTCCCGCATACATCCCCGCGACATAGAGCGAAGGAACATATTTGGACTGGCGCATCGCCAGCAAATCACGAAGCACTGCATTCGCCGCGCTCCGGTCTCCAGACACCGCCAGCGCATGTCCGTAAGCCCAAAGCATTGCTGGATTTTTCTTACTGAGGGAGCTTGCCAGACTAAATTGCTCGATGGCTTCCTTGTGCATTTTCTTCTCGCGATAAGAGGAACCGAGCCAGAAAACGGCATAGAGAAAGCCAGGATGCTGCTCAAGAGTATGCTTGGCTTGCTCGATGGAGCCGTCGAAATCGCGCCGGTAATACTTGACCTCGGCATCCGCAGAATTAATCAGAGGCGAAGCGGGATCGAGTTGCAACGCCTGATTCATTTCTATCTCGGCTTCTGGCATGTGGTTCGTGACCATTAAGTAGTAGCCGTACCACTCGTGGGCAGTTACGTTGCTGGGGTCTTCCTTGATGGCTTTCTTGAACAGGCGTTCTGCCTCGGGAAGATTGTGGTCATAGACCATAGCGATGTGGGCCAGTACCCAATCCGCATCGGCGAGTGTGGGATCAATTGCCAGCGCCTGTTGCGCTGCTTGCCGAGCTTTCGGGACTACATCGTTGGCAGGCTTCACGTCATTCGGTGACTCTCCCATAAGGATGTATGTGCCCGCGAGACCAGCGAGAGCCGGGGCGTAATGTGAATCCAGCGCAAGTGCCCGATTGTAGGCATCGAAGGCTCGGCCAATGTCGCGGTCCAACCAGAAGACACGACCCTTCACATACTCGGCATAGACAGCGGGCTCCACAATCTCCCGGTTCTCACGCTTGGCCGAAAAAGCCAAACCCGGAATAACACTACGTAGCTCTCGAGCAACATCTTCGCTAACTTCGTCTTGAAACTTGAGGACATTACCCAGGAGGGCGGTGTAAGCCTTGGTCCAGATCACTTTCTGGTCGTCAGCGGAACTCAAGACAGCTTCAATGCGCAGTTGATTCTGGTCACGCCGAAACCTGCCTTCGAGGACAAAATTCACTTTGTGCGACTTGTGGAGGTCCTGGGCGCTCATTTTCGCAAGTTCTTTTGAGGTGGTGGGGGCAAAAACGGTCAAGCGGTCCGGATCAAGCCGCCCCAAGTGAGTGATTAGGTCATCGGTGAGTCCGGCAACAAATTGGCGCTCTTGTGCTTCGTCGCTAACACTCTCGAAAGGCCTCACGAACAGGAAAGCCTTCTGCGAAAGCTGAAATCGAGAAGAGGTTGTCAGGTCGCCAAGATATAAAAATAAAAAGATCATTGCAGCAATAACGACCGCAAGCGTCACTCCATAGAGGGCCCATTTCCGAGGTCGGGGTTTGAGCTGTCGTACGGCCGAGATTGCCTCAAGACTGGAGACTTTTTCAGCCCCTCTTCTTGTCAAATCTAGAGGAACCATCGTTTCACTCTTCTCATCTTCTGTGGCGGCCTTTTTGTCTACTTCCGGTCTTGGCTGGCGCTCCAGCATCCATTTGTCCAGCTCCGAGCGATATGCGTAAACCTGTCCCTGCTTGCCGATAGTGATGCGGCGCACGGGCAAGCCAAAATGTTTTTCCCATCGCTGGACAGTGCGGATATCTCGTCTGAGGTAGGAGGCGATTTCGCCCCAGGACTCAAGTCGAGGCTCATTGGCTGGCGGTGCAGGAGGCAAGTTCCCAGGAGCGTTGGGAGGTGCGGACATGGGCGGTCCTCTGACAAACGGAAATTAGGAGGGATTATACACGACCAGTCAAGTGCCTCGAGATTGAAATGCCAGAGGAGTTATCTTATGTAGCATATTTCATGTCATGTGTACTCAAACTACTTTTAGAAGGCGGCCAATAAATCTTTGTCCGCTCCTTTACCCGTTGTGCCGACAGAAAGAAACGTTGAGATTCAATAGGGCAAGGCATTCGGGTCTTTGATCGGGCGAGGGCAGGCAATGCAAAGAATGAGGCAAGGCCTGGCTAGATGTTTTTCAAATTCGATGTAGTTAACTTGACCAAATCAACACTGGTCGGTAACCTAGACGCAACCACGAAAAGAACGTGAGTTTTAGGTCAGAGAATGTTTCTCGACAATGTGTAAACCCATGCGACTTCCTACATTTTCCCTACTGGTTCTTGTCGAGACCTGTTCTCTTTGGGCGCAACAGCCATCGGGTTTATCGCAGTACGAAAACAAAACTTTCATCCGGCAGGACGTGACAATCACGGTCGGGGTTCGTGACGCTCGGGGCCTTCCGTTAGAAAAAGAAGCTTCTGTTCGACTGATCTCGAAGTCGGGTGTCTATAATCGGACAGTCTTCACGGAGAGAGATTCGAGCGCGACCTTTTCGAGTGTGTGGGAAGGCCCCTTTGATATCGAAATCAAGTGTCCTGGCTACAGGTCAGTTCTAGAGCACTTGGATGTTGGCGGCGGCCAGGCCTTCTTTTCAACCTACGTGTATATGCACCCAGAAAACGAAGTGATGCCGAGCGGCGGTCCATCCCAAGGTCTCGTGCTGACACCTAAACTTGCTTCGGAGATCGACAAAGGGCTTGTGTCGATGCGCAAGCGAAAGTACGAAGATGCCAAGGCACATTTTGCTAAAGCCGAAAAGATCGTTCCAAACAGTTCAGACGTCGCCTATTTGACGGGCACTGCGGAACTGGAAATGAGTCAAACCGAAGCCGCCCGTGCAAACTTCCGGAAGGCGGTAACGTTGGATCCTTCAAATGACAGGGCACTCGTCGCACTTGGAGAGCTACAGCTTCAAAGTGGTGATGCCGCAGGGGCAATTGTGACTTTGAATCAGGCTTACGCTGCGAACGGAGCGGGATGGAGAACCCGCTACCTCCTGGCATTGGCTTATTTGAAGACAGGGAAGTTACGGGATGCTGAGATGCAAGCGAGCAGCGCCGTGAAGCTCGCTCACAACAATAATGCGGCCGCGTTGATGCTCTTGGGAGACATTCAAGCCGCTGCTGGAAAATGGACGGAAGCGAAACAAAGTTGGGACCGTATCTTGGTGGAATGTTCCAATTGTCCAGAAGTAAGCGAAGCGCGCAAACGGATTAGCGATGCGGCGAGTGAACATCTGACTACCAGCACTCTGGGAGCAGGAAAATCGACGCATTTGACCGTTGAACCAGAACTGCCGTCAAAAGTGGCGGAGCGTCCTTGGGCGCCGCCTGATATCGACAGCAAAGAATATCCCGTGGCTCCGGACGTATCGTGCAATGCAGAGGAGATTATTCCTCGAGCTATGAGGCGCACCAAAACACAACTGGAAAACCTTGAAAAATTTGGTGCCACGGAGCATATTGAGCACCAGGAAATCGATAAGAATGGGATACCCGGGCCCATCAAGATCCATACTTTTTATTACCTTGTTTTCGTATATCCATACAAAAGCGAGTCGGTATTTCTCCAAGAAGACAGGGATGGCGGAAATGGCGTTCCTGATTTTCCAACTTCTCTTGCCACCATTGGTCTCAATAGTCTTGGAATCAATGTTCTGCAACCAGCATATCGTGGTGGCTACAGCTATCAGTGCGAAGGCCTAGCCAATGTCCGTGGCCAAGGGGCTTGGCAAGTACGATTTGAAGAGAAACAAGGTGCAAATCTGGATGTTCGTCGCTGGCAGCGTGCCGGGACAATTTACAATATCCCGCTCAAAGGGCGCATCTGGCTTTCGACCACCAGTTACGAACTATTAAGAATTGAAACGGATTTGCGAGAGCCGATAATTAATCTTGAACTCTTGCGTGATCATCTCCTCGTTGACTATGGTCCTGTGAAATTCACAGCGGGCAAAACAGAAATGTGGCTGCCTTGGAGCGCGGAAATGTATTTGGAACTCCACGGAAAGCGCTACCATCACAAGCATTTCTTATCCAATTACATGCTCTTCGGTGTGGATACTTCACACAAGATTAACAGACCCAAAAATGCGCCGCCTGAAGACACTCCTGAAGACACACCTCCGGCTGGCGCAACCCCGCAGCCGGAAGCTCCTCATTCTTGAATGGTAATCGCTGAACCTGTCGCCAGAATGTGCAAGCTCTCGGGTGCGCCCTTAAGTCTTTTCTGATAAAACTACACACCATGAAATCCAATATACGGTACTTTAGGACAAGAAAGGTTTCGTAGACTACGACCATGCGCGCACTTGTTTATTTAGGACCCGAAAAAGTGGTTTTGGAAGATCGGCCGCGCCCCCAGGTGGGGAACGGGGAAATAGAAATCGCTATTGAGTACGCGGGAGTCTGCGGTTCAGATATCTCTGGCTTTCTGGGGCATAGCACCCGGCGTAAGCCGCCTCTGGTTTTGGGGCACGAGTTGATTGGCAGGCTAAGCAACGGGCGACGCGTAGTGGCGAACCCATTGATCAGTTGCGGAGGCTGTGCGGTTTGTCTTTCCGGAGCGCAAAACCTCTGCGAAAGCTGGCGTTTGCTGGGGATGGATCAAACTGCCGGATCATTTGCGGAATACGTGGCTCTGCCTGCAACACAAATTTTTGAAATTCCCGACTCCTTGCCTTCGGCACGGGCGGTGTTGAGCGAGCCCTTGGCCAATCTGGTCCATTTGTTCCGTTTGGTGTCGCCACCTTCGTTTTTCCGGTTGGCCATTGTAGGCGGCGGCACGATGGGTGCGCTCGGACTCCTTGTCAGCAAGAAAATCGGTGTGAGTGAAGTGCTGATTGTCGATGTCAGCGACCAACGACTGGATACCGTGAGAAAACTGGGAGCCTCAGCCGCGATAAATACGGGGACGCCCGAAGGTGTAGCCGAGGCACGCAAATTGGCGGGGCGCGGGTTTGAAGTGGTCATTGATGCCAGTGGAAGTGCCCCGGCTCGCCAGATGGCCTTTGATCTATGCAAGCCCGGTGGTTGCGTCGCGCTGTTAGGAATGGGAGCGCAGCGCAGTGAAGTGGACTTCGTCACCAGCATCCGAAAAGAGCATCGCGTGGTGATGTCGTTCGCGTACACGCCAAGGGATTTCCAGCGCTCGCTGGAACTACTGATCTCTGGCGCGGTTGATCTGACCCCATGGACAGAGACACTGCCGTTGGAAAAAGGCCAGGAAGCGCTGGACCGCATCAGCCATCGCCCGGGAACGACGCTGAAGATGTTGTTGGAAGTATCGGCCAGGCGATAAGGCGGCCTCCTGAAAGTTACAGAGACTCCTCAGTCGATAAATCGAAGATAGCCGGAACTTTTTTGAGAAACGAGGCTTCTTACTCTCATGTTTTGCGCCGCAGGCTCCCGCACGTTGATTGCTTTTCTTATCGTGTTTCTTCTCGTCAGACTCCCAACTGCAGACGCACAGAACTTCATAGACGTTAAGCCCTCACCGCAGCAGGTGGCTTGGCAGGACCTAGAATTCGGCGTCATCATTCATTTCGGCACCAACACATTTCTGGATCGCGAGTGGGGCGATGGCACGGCCAGTCCCTTGGTTTTTGCGCCCACGCAATTCGATCCGGAACAGTGGATGCGAGCCCTTAAATCGGCTGGAGCAAAATACGTGGTGCTGGTGGCAAAGCATCACGACGGATTCTGTCTGTGGCCAACGGGCCATTCTGATTACAGCGTCAAAGGCAGTCCGTGGGAGAACGGAAAAGGAGATGTAGTGCGGCGCGTTTTGGAGGCGGCGCGAAAATATGGACTGGCGTTCGGAATCTATCTTTCTCCCTGGGACCAACATGAACCGAAGTACAAGGACTCCGCGGAGTATGACAACTACTACATTGCGGAGATGCAAGAGTTGGCCACACGATATGGTGACTTGGTGGAATTTTGGTTGGACGGCGCAGGCAGCGAGGGGCACGTCTACAATTTCACCCGTATAATCGAAAATCTGCGTGTCTACCAGCCGAACGCGCTGGTCTTTGCCGATGCGGCGCTGTTTGAGTACGGAGACATCCGGTGGGCCGGGAACGAAGACGGAACCATTCCCTACGAAAACTGGAATGTGCTCGATCGACATGGGTATCTTCGCTGGAGGCCTGTGGAAGCGGATACGCCACTGCACAAGCAGCACTGGTTCTGGCATCCCAACGATGAAGCCTCTCTCAAATCGCTGAATGAGCTGCTAGCCACCTACGAGGCTTCCGTTGGGCACGGTGGCCAATTGATGCTTGGACTGGCACCCGACCGTCGCGGATTGCTGCCCGAGGCAGATGTGAAGCGGTTGGAAGAATTTGGCGCTGCGATCGAAAAGCGCTACGCGAAAAATTTGATATTGACGGAACACGCTCACAGCCAAACCACCGCGGAGGCAGCGCTAGATGGCGATCCAGATACGTTTTGGTCGGCGCCAACCGGATTGCACCACGCCACGCTAGCGGCCAGTTTTGGCAAGCCCGTTACGTTTGATCATTCGTTGCTCATGGAGTGGCTGAATGATGGGCAGCACGTGGAACGCTTCCGAATCGAGGTATGGGCGGGCGACAAGTGGAAACCTATTGTCGATGGGACCACGATCGGCCATAAACGCATCGACCATTTTGCGCCTGTCACCACTTCCCGGGTGCGTCTGAATATTCTGTCGTATTCCACGGAAGCTCACCTCCGGGAATTCCAGCTATTTAAGGTTGGCCCGGACGTAATGGGCCACTGATGTTGAACACTTTTGAGCCTTCTGAAGGCATCGCTGGAATATCTTCCACAGCGCACAAATTTATGCTGGAAAGATGTGTCGCCGCTCATTGACTGCCTTCACCTCGTATGTTAGAAACGCACTAAGCGATCGTAACTGGCTGCGGATCGCGGATGAGTTTGTCCGCCTTTGATGCGGGTTTGCGCGTTTTCGCTCCTTCCTCTCGCGCAATCATTTGTAGCGTTCTTGGTAAGACTAAGCTCAGGATTTGTTTGCGGAATTTGTGAGCAAAATATGCAGCCCAATTGGTCCCAGGGTCCATGGCAGACGAGTCCAAGGCACCCCAATCGCCTGATAGTTCGAAGCCGGAGGCACCCGGCGCTCCAACAGTGCCGCCCGCTGCGCCGAAAGCCGCAGACGCTACACCGTCTCCCGCCGCCAAGTCCGCACCTCCCCCACCTAAACCGCCAGCGGTGTTGCAGACTCCCCTCGATAACGATTTGACGAAACGCTATCGCGAACATTTTGGTGCGGGAATTCTTGACTCGTTGGAAGATCGCAAGCAGCCTTATTTGGTCGTCGACTCGGCGAAGCTTTCTGAAATTGCCCGCTATTCCCGCGATGAAGAAAAGTTCGACCTTCTGGAAGACTACACAGCGGTAGATTGGCCGCGCCGCGAAAAGCGATTTGACCTGATTGCCATTCTTTATTCGTTTCCGCACAACCTTCGTTTGCGACTGAAAATTCCGCTTGCCACGGCTGAAGACGCTAACAGCCTGGTGGAAATCTGGCCCACGGCCAATTGGCTGGAGCGGGAAATCTTCGACATGTTCGGCATCGTTTTTAAAGGCCACCCGGACTTGAAGCGGATTCTGATGCCGGACGAATGGGAGGGGCATCCGTTGCGCAAGGATTACGACATTCTGAAGCAGGACCAGGCCTGGGTCCGCGAAAATCTTGGGATCGAGAGCGGACAATAGGTTTGAACACGTGAGCGATACTTTGTTCGACGACACAACACAAAAGACGAAGACGCTGCTGGGCGCCGATGAACTGGTCATTAATATGGGACCGCAGCATCCGTCCACCCACGGCGTGTTGCGCGTCAAATTGAAACTGGACGGCGAGCGCGTTCGAGGCTCCGAGTGCGTGATCGGGTACTTACACCGCGGTGTGGAAAAAATCGCAGAGAATCGCTCGTATCAACAGTTCGCGCCCTATGTTGATCGCATGGATTATGTTGCGGCGGTCAGCAATGGGTTGGGTTACTGCGAAGCAGTCGAGAAATTGCTGATGGTGGAAGCGCCACCACGCGCGCGGGTGATTCGCACGATTCTCACCGAATTACAGCGAATCGCCAGCCATCTTCTGTGGCTTGGCACCCACGGGTTGGATATCGGGGCGCTCACTCCGTTGTTTTACTGCATGCGCGAACGCGAAGAGATCCTGAAGATTTTTGAAAAGTATTGTGGCGCGCGCTTGACGACCCATGCGTTCCGCATCGGCGGTCTGCAATACGAGGCGTACGACACGTTTGAAAAAGATGTCGAGCGTTTCTGCAATGATTTTCCACGTCGCCTGCAAGAATACGAAGATTTGCTGACCGGCAACAGCATCTGGATTGGGCGCACCCGAAATGTCGGTGTGCTTTCTGCCGCAGATGCGATTGCCATGGGTGCCAGCGGGCCAGTGCTGCGAGCAAGTGGCGTGCGCTGGGATTTGCGCAAGGCTATGCCGTACGCGGCCTACGATCAATTCAAATTTGAAATTCCCATCGGCACGAATGGCGACACATACGACCGCTATATCGTGCGCATGGAGGAGATGCGCCAGTCTCGATTGATCTGCCTGCAGGCTATTGAGAATATTCCCGCGGGCGCGATTCTGGGCAAAGTTGGCAAAGTGCTGAAACCGCCTCCAGGCGAGGTTTATCACTCCATCGAAGCGCCCAAGGGAATTCTCGGCTACTACATTGTCAGCGACGGATCCACGCAGCCATATCGCGTACGCATTCGTCCACCATCCTTTGTGAATTTGCAGGCTCTGGACAAAATGGTGCGGGGCCACCTGGTGGCGGATGTGGTGGCGATCATCGGGACACTGGATATTGTGCTGGGCGAGGTGGATCGATGAATCCAACCTTGCAAGGCATCCTCGTTTTTCTGCAGACCTGGTGGGTGGAACTGGTCAGTGGCGTGGTGATCGTTGCCGTGGTTCCCCTGATCGCCGGGTACGTCGTGCTTGTTGAGCGCAAATTGATGGCGGACATGCAGGCGCGGCTTGGCCCGATGCGCGTGGGACCGCATGGATTGTTGCAACCGATCGCCGACGCGGTGAAATTGCTGATCAAAGAAGACATCATTCCCGATGATGCCGATAAAGTGATTTTCTGGCTTGCTCCAGTCATTTCCATGACCGCGGCGCTGACGGCCATGGGCGCGATTGCTTTCGGTCCGACCTTTCAAGTAGCGCGGGACATTAATGTTGGCCTGCTGTTTATCCTGGGAGTCAGTTCGCTCGGATTGTTCGGCATTGTGCTTGGCGGGTGGGCTTCGAATAGTCACTACTCCATCATAGGAGCGATTCGCAGCACGGCGCAGCTCGTCAGTTACGAAACGGCGGCAGGTCTGGCGCTGATTAGCGGCGTCCTGCTTGCCGGAACGTTGAGGATTCATGGCATAGTGGATGCCCAGCAGTTCAATGGTGTGTGGTTTATCTTTCTTGCGCCCGTCGCTTTCTTTATTTATGTGGTGGCGTCGATCGCGGAAACGAATCGTGCGCCATTCGATTTGCCCGAAGCGGAGTCCGAACTAGTCGCTGGCTATATGACCGAATATAGCGGCTTCCGCTGGGCGCTTTACTTCCTGGGTGAGTACGCCAACATGATCGTGGTTGGTTCGGTGGCCACCACGTTATTTCTGGGTGGCTGGCTGCGTCCGTTCCCGAATGTGCATTGGCTTGATGTGGGTGGAGTCAGCGTCCTGGATATGTTCCCTCCACTATTCGTTGCGCTTGTCGGTGTTTACTCGATCTACAGAGTAGGGAAGCAGCCTGTCCGCGTGCAGAGACAATTCATGGTGGCTGTGGTGTTAGCGTGCTTTGCGGTGGCTGCGATCCTTGCAGCACCGCTTTTCCCTGCGCTCCGTTTATTTCTGCCCGGCGTTCACGGCGCATTCTGGTTTCTTCTGAAAGTGTCCGCCTACATATATCTGTTCATGTGGCTGCGCTTCACCTTGCCTCGCTACCGCTTTGATCAATTGATGCACATCGGTTGGTACATCCTGATTCCGCTGGCGATTGTAAATGTGTTTGCGGTTGGCATCGCGCTAGTTCTCGAGTCGGAGTATCACTGGAATCGCTGGGTCGCGCTCGTGATCACCACGGTTTGTACCTTGGCCGCCGCGGCATTTCTTACCTATCTGCACGATAAAAGGACGGCTGCCGCATCGAGCGCTTCAGCGGCAACAACGGATTCTTATGCTGGATAGCATCATCTTTTACTTCTTTGCGGGAGTCGCGATTCTCAGCGCGGCCATGATGGTTACGCGCCGCAATGCGATTCATAGCGCGGTATTTCTGATTACGGCATTGCTGGCGACCGCCGGGATCTTCCTGCAGTTGCGGGCAGAGTTTCTATTCGTCGCGCAGATCATTCTGTATGTCGGCGGCATCATGGTCCTTTTCGTGTTTGTGATCATGCTGGTCCGGCTCGACATCGCCTTGCACCAGATCCAGTTCTCGAAACAAAAATGGGTATCTCTGCTGGTTACGGTTGCGCTCGGAGTGCAGGTAGGTGTGATGCTGTGGGCGATTCGTAAAATGCCGGGGCAGGGACTGCTTGTGCGAATGCCGGCGCCGACGGATAAGCTGCCGCCCAATTCCGAAGAACTGGCGAAGAGCCTTTTCAGCAGCTACCTGCTCCCCTTTGAAATTGCTTCCGTACTCTTGTTGGTAGCCATGGTTGGCGCGGTGGTGATGGCCAAGAAACGGAGCGATCCACAATGATGCCGATTGGCCACTACCTTTTCTTAAGTCTCTCTCTCTTTTTAATCGGCACGATCGGCGTGATCACTCGCCGCAACGTGATTATCGTTTTGATGTCGATTGAGCTGATTCTCAACGCCGTGAACATCAACCTGGTGGCGTTTTCCCGGATGTATGGGGATGTTGCCGGGCAGGTCTTCGCTCTTTTTATTATTGCCGATGCCGCAGCGGAGGCGGCCGTTGGTCTGGGCATCATCATCGCGTTCTTCCGCAATCGTGAAACGGTTCTGGCCGACGAAATGGATCTTTTGAAATGGTAGCCTTCCGCACAATCGCAACCAACACACAGGAGTCGCGCGCGTGACGCCCTCCGGCTACTTCCTCTCTCATCTTTGGCTGATCCCGTTGTTCCCCCTGATCACCGCTGCACTCATGCTCTTCATTGGCCGTCACATTCCGAAGTCGGCGGTCAGTTTCCTTTGTGTCGGTAGTGTCTTCCTCTCTTTTGTTCACGCGGCAGGGGCTGTTCTGCAACTGCTCGCCTCGGCCCCAGAACAGCGGTTTGTTCAGGTGATTCTCTTTCAATGGATCACGCCCGGCGCAATGCCCGCCAATGGCGGCTTGACGAATTTTGTTGCCGATTGGGGCTACCTGCTCGATCCGCTTTCCTGCGTCATGGTTCTGGTGGTCACGGGCGTCGGCTTCCTGATCCATGTTTATTCCATCGGGTACATGAGCCATGAAGGTGGGTATCACCGCTTCTTTGGCTACCTCAATCTTTTCATGTTCTCGATGCTTACGCTTATCCTTGCTAACAACCTGTTGCTCCTGTTTGTGGGATGGGAAGGTGTGGGTCTTTGCAGTTATCTGCTGATTGGCTTCTACTTTCTGAAGAAGTCGGCGTCGGATGCGGGCAAGAAAGCGTTCATCGTTAATCGAATCGGCGACACGGGATTTCTGCTTGGAATCTTCCTGATTTCCACCACGTTCGGAACGGTGCGTTTCACATCGCAGGGCCTGACCGATCCGAGCGCTTTCCCAGGAATCCTGCAGTCACTTACTGCACTGGTTGATCAACATGCGCTGACGGTTGGTGCGCCAATCCTCACGGCCATTGCATTGTTGCTGTTCGTTGGCGCAACGGGGAAGTCCGCGCAAATTCCACTGTATGTCTGGCTACCGGATGCTATGGAAGGGCCTACGCCGGTTAGCGCCTTGATCCACGCGGCAACGATGGTCACCGCCGGCGTGTACATGGTCGCGCGCATGAACGCGATTTATCAGTTGGCACCTATTGCGATGGATCTGATTGCTGTCGTCGGTGCTGGCACAGCAATCTACGCCGCCTCGATGGCGCTGGTGCAGACCGACATCAAGAAAGTTCTCGCCTATTCCACCATCAGCCAACTCGGCTACATGTTTCTTGCGCTCGGCGTAGGTGCGTTCTCGGCAGGCATTTTTCATCTGATGACTCATGCGTTCTTCAAAGCACTGCTCTTCCTCGGCGCCGGCAGCGTCATTCACGCGCTTGCCGGCGAGCAGGACCTTCGCAAAATGGGCGGCTTGTGGCGCGCAATTCCGGCAACCTATTACCCCTTCCTCATCGCCACGCTGGCAATTTCCGGCATGCCACCTTTTGCGGGATTTTTCAGCAAAGACGAAATCCTCGGCCACGCATTTCACCGATCTGCGGAGATTGATCGATACCTTTTCCTGTGGGTCGTCGGTGTGATCACCGCGGGCCTCACCGCCTTCTACATGTTCCGCTTGTTCTTTCTCACTTTCCGCGGACTTTCGCGCGTGCCGCCTGAAATCGAGAATCACATTCATGAATCGCCACAGACCATGACGGTGCCGCTGAGCATACTGGCATTCTTCTCGATCATCGGCGGTTGGTTCGCGCTCCCCGTGTTGTGGGGCGAGAAGAACACGTTCGGCGAGTTTCTCGAACCCGTGCTGCGTGGAGTGGTGCCCGAAACTACGGCCGTCGAGTTGGGAAAGCATTCGCTGCTCAAAGAATATCTGCTGATGACGGTTTCTGTGGTGGTGGCCGGCGCTGGAATTTGGCTCGCTTATCAGATTTTTATTGTCAAGCCCAAGCTGCACGAAAAAATTGCCGCTGCATGGCCGCGACTCCACAAAGTACTGCTCAACAAATATTACGTCGACGAAATCTACGATGCGTTGTTCGTGAATCGCATCAAGGATCTGAGCATCGCGCTTGGTTTGGTCGATGCCAAGCTCATCGATGGACTTGGCGTAGACGGTGCCGGATGGCTCTCTCGGTTCCTCTCGCGGGTTTCCATGTGGTGGGACAAATGGATTGTCGACGGCTTGGTTAATTTCGTCGGTAAGTTCACACGGTCGCTCAGCGTCCCCATTCGCATGCTCCAGACCGGCGTGTTTTCGTCTTACGCCATGTGGATGCTGCTGGGGCTCGTTGTTTTGCTGGCGTACTACGGCCGTCACATGCAGGTTTGGGTGCACACTCTGCACTGAAAGGTATAAGGCATGCTGCACTTGTTTGATACTCATCTACTCAGCGCGATTCTTTTCACGCCACTCGTGGGCGCGCTATTGCTCATGTTCGTCCCGCGCGGCTCGGTGTCGACTAACCGCATCGTCGGCAACATTTTTGGCGTGCTGGGCTTCGTCGTTTCCATCCCGCTGGTGCTGCGTTTTCCGGTTGGCAGCGACGGCTACAACTTCCGCGAGACGGCTGAATGGATTCCGTATCTTGGCGCGCAATACTCCCTGGGCATCGATGGCATCAGTTTCCTACTGGTAATGCTCACCACCTTCCTTGGCATGATCGCTATTCTCTCATCCTGGAACGCCATTCAGATGCGCACCAAGGAGTACTACATTCTTCTGCTGCTGTTGCAGACCGGCATGCTTGGCGTGTTCCTCTCGCTCGACTTCTTTCTTTTTTATGTTTTCTGGGAAGTCATGCTGGTGCCGATGTATTTCCTGATCGGTGTGTGGGGCAGCGATCGCCGCCTGTATGCCGCGATCAAATTCTTCCTGTATACCCTGGCCGGTTCTGTTCTCATGCTACTGGCCATACTGGCTCTCTACTTCAACGCTGTGAAGCTCACCGGGGTTCAAACATTTAACATTCCCGCTCTGCTGGCCACGGCACAGCAATTTCCCGATTCCCTGAAGATATGGCTGTTCTGGGGCTTCTTCTTCGCGTTCGCGATCAAGGTGCCGATGTTCCCATTCCACACGTGGCTGCCCGATGCGCACACCGAGGCGCCGACGGCTGGCTCCGTCATCCTGGCCGGGGTGCTCTTGAAAATGGGAACGTACGGCTTTCTGCGGTTCTCGTTGCCGATGCTCCCCAAGGATCCTCTGCTCTCTGGCAAGATCATCCATATTCTCATTGTGCTTTCGCTGATTGGCATCGTGTATGGTGCCATTGTTTGCCTGATGCAGAAGGATATGAAGCGGCTTATCGCGTACAGTTCCGTCAGCCATCTTGGTTTCTGCACGCTGGGAATTTTTGCGCTCACACCGCAAGGTCTTTCCGGAAGCGTTCTGCAGCAGGTCAATCACGGCATTTCCACCGGCGCACTCTTTCTTCTGGTTGGTTTCCTCTACGAACGCCGCCACACTCGCCTGATTTCTGAATTTGGCGGACTCGCCACGCCGATGCCTAATTTTGCGGCCGTGTACTTGATCATCAGTCTCAGTTCACTTGGCATGCCGCTGCTGAACGGCTTCATCGGAGAGTTCACGATTCTGCAGGGCACATTCGTGGTAAACAAAGCTTGGGCGGCCTGGGGCACACTTGGCATCGTGCTGGGTGCTGCCTATTTGTTGTGGTTGTATCAACGCACCATGTTTGGCGCTGTCACGCATGAAGTGAATAAGACGCTAAAAGACTTGAGCCTTCGCGAGTACGTTGTGATTCTGCCACTGGTTTTTCTGGCGTTCTGGATCGGCATTTATCCCAAGCCGTTTTTTGCCTATATCGAGAAGCCAGTACAGAAAATTGTTGAGCAGGTCAATCCGCATTTTTATGAACAGGCCAACCGCGCGCTGCCCGCTGTTCCAGTCGCGCCGCCTGCTGCTCCTGCAAACGTGGAGGTCAAGTAGGGACCTTCATGCACTCCTTTCTTGATCCCATCCTGAATTACATCCACGGCGATGGCCTGGCCATCCTGCCGCAGATGGAACTGCTGCTGTTCGCGTTGGGCATCCTTATTTTCGATTTTCTGCTGGAAGAAAAGGAAAAGCATTTCAATGCTTACCTCGCCTTGCTCGGGGTGGCCGCCAGTGCTCTTGGTCTGGTCATGCAATACAGAAAGTTTTCTTCGGGAACGAACAGCCCAATGGGTCCTGAGCCCGTACCTGGTTTCCATAACACCGTTCTCGTGGATGGCTTCTCCCTGATTTTCGCGGTTATTTTCCTTGCGGCTACGGCACTGGTCATTCTACTCTCCATTCGCTTTCTTGATATCGAACGAGAGCAGGAAGGCGAATATTACGCACTGATCCTGTTGGCCTGCATCGGCATGATGTTCATGTCCTCTGGCATGGACCTGGTCGTGCTCTTCCTCGGCCTGGAGACAATGGCGCTGAGTTTCTACATACTTACTGGCTTCCTGCGTCGGGAAAAACGTTCCAATGAAGCAGCTATGAAATATCTCCTGCTCGGCGCGTTTAGCACCGGCATCCTGACCTACGGTTTTTCGCTGCTGTATGGCATCAGCGGTTCCACCGACCTCCTCAGGATTTCCGCATCGATGGTCGAACGAAGCCGTCTTGTGCAGGCCATAACCGCAAGCCAGCAGCCGGGTGCGGCCGGCGAACACATCCGGCAACTCTTCACCACGCAATTTCCCGAAGCGTTGCACATGGATCCATACGTCGTGCAGATGCTACCTCTTCTGGCGTTTGTGTTAGTGGCTGCGGGAATGTTTTTCAAGATTGCCGCAGTGCCATTCCATCAGTGGGCACCAGACGTATATCAAGGCGCGCCAACGCCGATCTCCGCATACGTCAGCGTGGCTTCCAAGACCGCAAGCTTCGCGATGTTCCTGCGCTTGCTGATCTACGCGTTTGGTGCGACACAGCCCACCTGGATTTATGTCATCGGCGGCGTGGCGATCGCCTCGCTTACGTGGGGCAACCTCGCCGCGCTAACGCAAAACAATCTCAAGCGCCTACTCGCATACTCTTCCATCTCGCATGTGGGCTACATTCTGCTGGGCGTCGTGGCGTGGAATGAAATTGGGATCGTCGGGCTCTTTTATTACCTGATCGCGTATGCATTCATGACCATCGGGGCCTTCGCCATTATCGTTATATTGCGCCAGCGCGGCCTGATTGGCGATGAAATCGAGGATCTCGACGGTCTGTACCAGCGGAGTCCCGGCGCCGCACTCCTGCTGCTTGTATTTATGCTGTCCCTTGCAGGCATCCCGCCAACGGCCGGATTCATGGGCAAGTATTTTATCTTTCAGGGACTGATCCAATCGCATCATCCGATACTGGCCGTTTTCGCAGCGCTCTACATCGTACCGGCGGTCTACTATTATTTCCGGATAATCGTGCACGCGTGGCTTAAGAAGCCGGGCTCGGATTCGCCAATTCCGGTGATCAGTACCGCGCAACTCTTCGTGCTTGTTGTGACGGTGTTTGTAACTCTTGCCGCGGGCTTGTATCCTGAACCTTTCGCGCATCTGGCTCGCTATGCCCTCGGACAATAACGAAACACGCGAACCCAATCTGCCGCCTGCCGCTGAGAAGGCCAAAACCGTCTCGCAGCAATTTGCGATGGCCACGGAACTGCCTTTCGTGCTCGTCGGCACGATTGCAGTTGGCGGGTTGATCGGTTATTTCCTAGATGGCTGGCTGCACACTAAACCAATTCTGATGATTATCCTGGGCTTTCTGGGATTCTTCGGCGGGCTTCGCGAAGTTCTCCGCCGGCTGCCGAAATAACTATCTGAGCCACACCGTGCCAGACCAACTTCCTGATATCACTCGCTACCTCCAATCTGAGGAACGGATTTCGCATCTCACGCTTATTCTCGGGGTTGTGGCCGCGCTTCCCGTTGGTTATTTCCACGGTTGGCGATGGGGATTAGGAATTCTGATCGGCGCGGTGTTGGCCTGGTTCAACTTTCGTTGGCTGCAGAAGGGCTTGGACGCGCTGGCAGCGGCCTCCACGGCGCAGGCCACCCAGGAAAAGGTAGTCGTCCCGTTTGGCACGTATTTCAAGGCTGTCTTCCGCTACGTGTTGATAGCGCTGGCCGTATATGTTATTTTTAAAGTATTGAACGTTCCCATTCTAAGCATGATTTTTGGTCTGTGTGCCCTGGGAGCAGCCACTTTCACGGTAAGTTTGCACGAAATCCTGAATTCCCCGGACTGACGAATGGAAGAACACATAAGCCCGATAACAGAATGGTTTAATCACCTGCTCGCGCCACTAGCTCTGCGCCTGCTCCACGCTTTGCACATGCAGCCCATTGATTACGAGCGTCCCATCCCCGAATACCTGGTGATGTGCATCATCACGTTGATCATTGGAACGCTGCTCGCCATTTTGGTGCGCTCGCGCCTCTCTGTTGATCGTCCGGGCGCCGTACAGCAAGTTGCCGAAATGCTGCTCACAAATCCCCTCGGTTTCGGCATCAAGGATCTATTAGAAGAAAACGCTGGGCACCACGCTTCGCAATTCATCGCTTTCACCGGCTCCATCTCAATTTTCGTCTTACTGGCGAACCTGTTGGGACTGCTTCCATCTTTTACCTCGCCAACGGGCAGTTACATTGTCACGCTGGGCTGCGCCATTCTCACGTTTCTGTATTTCAATTGGCAGGGCCTGCGGCATCACGGTCCTTTCGGCTATCTGAAGACATTTACCGGCCCAGTATGGTGGCTTTCGTGGCTGATCGGACCTGTAGAGATCATCAGTGCCACGGCTCGCGTCCTTTCCCTGACTGTTCGTCTATGGGCCAACATTTTTGCCAGCGATCTTATCTACATGATTTTCCTGGGACTACTGATTACCCCCGTGCAGTGGGGCTGGGCAAAGCATCCTGTAGTTGGCATTGCGTTTGCCATTTTTCCGGTATTCATCCCCATCATTTTTGTTGGCCTGCACATTTTTGTTTCCATCATTCAGGCTTACGTGTTCACAGTGCTGCCGTCGATTTATATTGGCCAGGCCGTAGCCGAAGAACACTAGATTTTGCCGTAACAGCGTGAGACCGGTTGTTGTACGGAGGGCCGGGAACCACCCACTGGCGGTAATTCCAAGGAGGAAGTAATGAAGAAGTCAGCAATGATTCTGTCGGCTCTCACAGCAGTTGTGCTGTTTGCGCCAGCCGCTTTCGCACAGGAAACCGGTGCAGCAGTATCGGGTAAGGGGACGCTGGCCATCGCCGCAGCGTTCGGTATGGCGCTCGCTGCATTTGGTGGCGCACTCGGCCAGAGCAGGGTAGCGGCCTCTGCCTGCGAAGGCATGGCGCGTAATCCGGGCGCTTCCGCGAACATCCGCACGGCCATGATTCTCGGTCTGGTGTTCATTGAGACCCTCGCGCTCTTCACTCTCGCGATCATCTTCGCAAAGGTCTAACCCAGTCATCTAGATTTGAGATTCAAGCCCGCCTCAAATAATCGAGGCGGGCTTTTTCTTTTGTAGGGACTGCCTTCTGAGGCAGTCCGCCAATTATCGTTCGACCGCCAGCCATCTCAAAGTGACACTCACTACATACCCCATTCGCTTCTGTGGTCCATAATTGCCCAAGCCGACGCAAAGTAGGAGGCTCTACGAACAAATCCGTTCTCGGCATGCTGTTTCTGGTCATCTATCTAGCGATTTGGGCGGCCATCTACTTTTCGTGCGCGGGCCGCACAGACCTTCCTTTGCCGTGGTGGACTTCGGACTTAACGTCGGGCCAGGGCTGCTCGTCAGTATAATTCTCTCGCGCGCTAATCCAGGCCTGATCGGCGAACGCATGAAGCCGGGGCCCGGCGAACAAGATCGAGTCTTCAAGATCGCCAGCACAATTCTCACCGTGTTCATGGTAGTGCTGGCGGGACTCGATGTCGGACGATACCACTGGACTGCGCCAGTTGCCCCAGCTGCTCAAATTGCCGCGCTGGTGATCGTATTGCTGGGCTATGCGCTGCTTAGCTGGGCCCTGCTCGTCAATCGATTCTTTTCTTCCGCCGTAAGGCTGCAGCCCGACCGCCAACAATCCGTGATCGATAAGGGTCCATACGCCTACGTCCGGCATCCGGGGTACGTTGGTGCGATTCCGTATATGGCGCTCACCGGTTTGGCGCTGGGTTCGTGGCTTGCGACTCTGGTGATTTGCGTTCCGCTGGTGTTGTTGTTCGTCCGCCGCACGATTCTAGAAGATGCCATGCTCCGCAAAGGCCTCCCCGGATACGAGGATTACTCTGCGCGGGTGAGGTACCGCCTCATTCCTGGCGTGTGGTAGACATTCGGATCGGACGAGCCGTGAATTGTGTAGCGGCCCCCTTCTGATGCGGGCGTTATTCAGCATCAGTCCGTTAGAAATCACGAGGGCAACCGGAAGCCTTACAAAATCCAGAATGGTTTGGGAAGTTATCGGGCGGAAAGCATGAGCCCTTGCTGCAGCGCAAGGCCCAACACGTGATTGGGCGCCAGTCCAAGATACAGCGTAGCGAGCACCACCACGGCCACCACCATTGCTGCCGTCACGCTGAGCCCTGCGGGGGCGTCCGCGGGAACCGGGCCCTTGTGTTCGTGCATATACATCACCACGATGATGCGCAGGTAGTAGTAAGCGCCGACGATGCTATTGACCGCCATCAGTACTGCCAACCAGATCAAGTTGGAGTGGACAGCCGCAGTGAAGATGTACAGCTTTCCAAAGAATCCCGCCGTAATCGGCAATCCGAGGAACGAAAGCAGAAATAGGCTGAGGGCCGCGGCGGTGAACGGCTGACGCGTTCCGAGTCCCGCAAAGTCGTCCACGTTTAGGTACCGCTCTCCCCGGCCGCCCAGTTCGGAAACGATCGTGAACGCGCCTACGGAAACCAGCGCGTAGCTCAACAGATAGAACAACACAGCCGCGTAAGCGCGAGAAGCGCCGCCATCGATATCGGCCTTCACGAATGTGACTGCCGCCAGCGCGACGACGACGTAGCCTGCGTGCGCAATCGAGCTATAAGCCAGTAACCGCTTGATGTTGGATTGCACCAGTGCGCCCAAGTTGCCTACAAACATGGTCAGTGCCGCGAGAATCCAGAAGGCCCAGAACCAGTAACCAGTGGCTGCATCGACGCTGGCGAAAATGCGAAGCAATAACGCGAATGCAGCCGCCTTTGGCCCAGCGGAGAAGAGTGCCGTGACAGGTGTTGGCGCGCCTTCATAAACGTCGGGCGTCCAGATTTGAAACGGCGCGATAGCTACTTTGAATCCCAGGCCAATGAGGATCAGTGTCAGTCCCAGGCGCAGCATGGTGCTGCCAGAATCCGCCGTGGCCAGCTTCATCAAATTGGTCGAGCCCGTGATTCCGTAGACCATGGCGATGCCGTAAAGGAAAAACGCAGTGGCAAACGAGCCAAGCAAGAAATACTTCATTGCGGATTCGCTGGACTTGATGGAATCGCGGCGATACCCTGCCAGTACGTAACTGGAGATCGAAGACATCTCCAATCCGATGAAGGCAGTCAGTAATTCCTGCGCGGAGGCCAGAACGCCCATACCCGCGGTAGCGAACAGCATCAAAGCGTAGAATTCCGCGGACTCCAGATTTTCACGCTCCAGGTACGAATCAGAAGCCAGGATCACGAGGAACGCAACCAATCCAACCAGCCAGTGAAAGAACAGGCTGAACACATCGAATTGAATCAGTCCGGAAAACCCTGCCCCGGGAATGCCGAAGAACGTGCTTAGCGTTCCCACGGCCGTGCCAATCATAGCGAACAGGGTCAGGCCCTGGCGATTTTTCAGGAACGGCTGCAACAGCATCAGCAATACGCCAAAACCACACCAGATGAGCTCTGGCAAGATGCGGAGAATGTCGGGAGTGCTGACGGGAGAATTCATTTAGCGGCGAGCCAACCTTTCCCTCGATAATTCGGCCGCATTTGCAGCGGGGCTGCCAAGGGGTGGTGTTACCACCGGCGGGGTAGCAGCTTCATGCATCACGTTGTGATTCATCTGCTGCAAAACATTCTTGCAGGAAGCGGCAAAGCGGCGCGTGAAAAACGGTGACTGAACGCCCATCCAGATCGTGACCACGGCCAGCGTCACCAACAGCCATTTTTCGCGAGAAGAAGTGTCCGCCAGTTCGCGGTTCTTGGCGTGCGTTATTTCGCCGAAAAATACGCGCTGATAGGCCCACAGCAGGTAACACGCGGAAAGAATTACGCCGGTTGCAGCCCACGCGGCCCAGTTCCAATGCACTTGATAGGTGCCGACTAGGATCAGGTATTCACCGACGAAACCGTTCAGTAGTGGCAAGCCGAGCGAAGAGAGCGCGACGAAAAGGAAGAATGCGGCTAGTCTCGGCATCGGCGTTGCCAGCCCGCCATACTCGGAAATTTCAAAGGTGTGACGGCGGTCGTAAAGCATTCCAACCAGCAGGAAGAGTGCGCCGGTGGAGATGCCGTGCGCCAGCATCTGGTAGACCGCGCCCTGCATGGAGATGCTATTAAACGCGAAAATTCCGAGAACCACGAAGCCAAGATGGCTGACCGAAGAGTAGGCCACGAGTTTCTTCAGGTTGGGCTGAACCAGCGCTACTAGCGCACCGTATATGATGCCGATGATCGCCAAAATCGCTACCCATGGTGCCGCGCGATGCGATGCATCCGGGAACAGCGGCAAGCAGAAGCGAATCATGCCGTAGGTGCCCATCTTCAGCAGCACGCCCGCCAGAATAATCGAGCCAGCAGTTGGCGCTTCCACGTGTGCATCCGGCAGCCAGGTGTGAAGAGGGAAGAGCGGCACTTTGATCGCGAATGCCACGAAGAATGCCAGGAACAGCAGCATCTCGGTGCGCGCCGGCAACAGCAGCGCGCCGGTCTGCAGCAGGTGCTGAATCGTCGGCAGGTCAAACGTGCCGGTGGCGTTGTACAGCCAGATAATTCCCACCAGCATCAGGATGGAGCCCGCCATGGTATACAGAACAAATTTAACCGCGGCGTAGATGCGCCGGTCGTGGCCCCAGATGCCGATGAGAAATGCCATGGGAATCAGCATAATTTCCCAGAACACGAAGAAGAGGAACATATCCAGCGCGAAGAAGACTCCAATCACGCCGACTTCCAGTAACAGCAGCATGACGTGGAATTCCTTCAGCCGATGGTGCACACCTTTCCACGATGCCAACACGCAGATGGGCGTCAGGAAGGTAGTGAGGATGACCAGGAACATGCTGATGCCGTCTACGCCAAGGTGATAATTGATGGGCGGTGCAACGATCCATTTGTGGAATTCTTCGATGGCATAGCCGGGAATGCCAACGGGCACGGCCCACAGCAGCAACAACGAGAACACGAACTCGACCAGTGAGATCACAAAGGTGAGTTGGCGAATCCACTTTTCGTCGTCGGATTTCAGCAGCAGGAGCGCGAGTGCGCCGAACGCCGGAAAGAAAATCAGTACAGAAAGGAGATGTCCGCTGGGTAGCATTAGCGTACTCCTCCGATCACCGGCCGCAGGATTGGCCAGAAGATGATGCCGAACACCAGGATTGCTCCAATCACTACCCACACCGCATAGCTACGCGTATTGCCGGATTGTGTGTGCCGCACCGTGTCTCCGACTGATGTCGCACCGCTGGCGATTCCATTCACCGTGCCGTCGATGATTCCCGTATCGACAACCTTCCAAAAAACGTTGCGCGAGAGCCACATGAGCGGGCCCACGACCGTGGCTTGATAAATTTCATCGACGTAATATTTGTTGTAGAGAACCGTGTGCAGCCCCGTGGACGTTCCTTCTTTCGCACTCTTGGCATACATGCGCCACGCCACAATCAATCCGATCGCAGCCGCGACGACTGCGACTCCGGACAGCATCAACTCCAACGAATGCGCTGCCGCTGCGTCGACGCCGGTCACTTCTTCCGCCCCGAACATAGGCGCAAGGAAATCCGCGAAATAGTTCTTGCCGCCCCAGAAAGAGGGAAGCGCAAACCAGCCGCCCACCAGCGAGAGCAGCGCCAGAATCATCAGCGGCACGGTCATGCTCTTTGGCGATTCGTGCACATGCACTTTGTGCTCGTCGTAACGTACTTGGCTAAAGAATGTCAGGAAAATGAGCCGGAACATGTAGAACGAAGTGAAGATGGCTGCCAACAGGCCAACGCCGTACAGTATTTTTCCGCCGGGCTCAGAGTTGTACGCGCCGAACAGAATCGCATCCTTGGAAAAGAAGCCCGCGAAAGGCGGAAAGCCCGCAATGGCGATCGTGCCTGCTAGCATGCAGTAAAACGTAATGCTAATCTTCTTCCAGAGCCCGCCCATCTTCCACATATTCTGCTCACCGCCCATGGCGTGAATCACGCTGCCAGCAGAAAGGAAGAGCAGTGCCTTGAAGAAGGCGTGGGTCATTAGGTGGAAGATTCCGGCGCCAAAGGCTCCTACGCCACAAGCCAAGAACATGTAGCCAAGTTGGCTGACTGTGGAGTACGCCAGAACTTTCTTGATGTCGGACTGGACCAGACCGATCGTCGCGGCGAAGAATGCCGTGGCGCAGCCGATGATGGCTACCACATACATCGCCGTCGGTGCGTGCGTGAACAAAACGTGAGATCGCGCCACGACGTAAACACCTGCCGTCACCATCGTCGCCGCGTGAATCAACGCGCTGACAGGTGTGGGGCCCTCCATCGCGTCTGGTAGCCACACATACAAAGGAATCTGCGCCGATTTACCGGTGGCGCCCATGAACAGTAGCAAGCACGCCACGGTTAAGGTGCCGAACTGCCCCATAGCATCGGGTGGCAGTTTATGAGCCGCATCAAAGACCGCGGCGAAGTCCAACGTGTGGAACGTGCGGAACAGGAGGAACATCCCCAACATGAAGCCAAAGTCGCCAATGCGGTTGACGATAAACGCCTTCTTACCAGCATCCGATGACGATTTCTTCAGGAAGTAGAAGCCGATGAGCAAATAGCTGCACAGACCAACGCCTTCCCATCCAACGAAAAGAAGCACAAAGTTCGCGGCCATCACCAGAATCAGCATGAAGAACATGAAGAGATTCAGAAACGAGAAGAAGCGGTAATAGCCACTTTCATGCGACATGTATCCGGTGGCGTAAATGTGAATGAGGAATCCCACGCCGGTGACCACCATGAGCATGACGACCGTCAACTGGTCCAACTGCAAGTCAAAACCGATGCGCAAGTCGTTGTACGCCACAATCCAGTCAAAGAATTCCTTACGAAAAGGAACTTGGCCGCTGGCAAAGAATTCGCGCACCGCTTCGAGCGCGCACAGGAACGACAGTCCCGTCGAGCCCAGCGCGACCGTGTTTACGATCTTGTTGGGCCACTTGGACCCGAACAGTCCATTGACCGCTGAGCCAAGCAGCGGCAGCAGCGGGATAATCCATAGAAGTTCAAGTATTGGCTTTTCAGGCATCGGCATTTAAAGTTTCAAGAGATTGGCGCGCTCCACGTTGAGCGAACGGCGGTTGCGCGCAGTCAGAATGATGATTCCGAGTCCCACAGCCGCTTCCGCGGCCGCCACCACAATCACAAACAACACGAAAACTTCGCCGTCCGGTTTCCCCAGCGCCCGGCTGAAGGCCACGAACGCCAGGTTGACGGCATTCAGCATTAATTCGATCGCCATGAAAATCGTAATGATGTTGCGCTTGAAAATAAAAGCCACGATGCCCAATCCAAACAGCATGGCGCTCAGAATCACGTAGTAGTTTGTCGGGACCATGTCAGTTCTCCCGCTGGGCCAGCACGATGGCGCCCAGAATGGCTACGAGGATCAAAAAGGATGTGAGCTCGAACGGATAAACAAACTCTGTGAAAATCAGCATGGAAAGCGTCTTGGTGTTCGTCAACGTGGCATTTGCGGTCGCCACCGGCAGAGTTGCGCTCGAATGCACGATGGCCGCGCCGATTAATCCAGCGATGGCGAGGGCCAAAGGAACCCCAGCGAACGTTGCCAGTTTCGAAAAATTTGTGCGCTCTTCTTCGCCATCATTCAAGAGCATGATGACGAACACGAAAAGCACCATAATGGCGCCGCCGTAGACGATGATCTGCACCGCGGCCACGAATTCCGAACCGAGCAGCAGATACAAGCCGGCGAGGGCCACCATAACCACGATCAGCGAGAGCGCACTGTGAATCGGGTGTTTCTGCAAAATCAGGCTTACCGCGCCCAGAATTGCGATCGCGGCAAGTACGAAGAAAATTACCATTGGCGCGGTCATCAGTGCATTCTCCAGAGAATCACGCTGGCGGTGAGCACGACGTTGGCAATCGACACCGGCAACAGGAACTTCCAGCCAAAGCTCATCAGTTGGTCATAGCGGAAGCGTGGCAGAGTGCCGCGCATCCAGATATACACGAACAGGAAAATAAAAACTTTGGCGAAGAACCAGAACGGCCCCTGAATGATTTCGTTGACTTGGGGAAATAAAGCGAAAGCCGCGCCGATAGCTGCGAAGGCTGTGCCTATGCCCGGCAAAAGAATGCGGCCGAAAAGATCTTCGTACCGGATGCCGTCGTAGATCACCCACAAGCCGAAAGGAATCAGGATCAACGATGGCAGATAGTGTGTAAACGCCCACGCTGGCCCGGCAGGGAAGGGAGAAAGCCAGCCGCCGAAGAAGAGAATTGTGGCCAGGCACGACACGGAAATCATGCTGGTATACTCCGCGATGAAGAACATCGCGAACTTCATGCTGGCGTATTCGGTATGAAATCCAGCGACCAGTTCTGATTCCGCTTCAGGAAGGTCGAACGGCACGCGGTTGGTTTCCGCGATGGCCGAAATGATGAAGCAGGTGAACCCGATGATCTGCGGGAAAATATTCCACGTAACGAGGCCCATTCCAGAAGTGCCTTGGTGCTCAACGATGTTGCGCAAGCTGAAGTCTCCAGCAATCAGCAGCACGCCCACCACGGAGAGCGTCAACGAAAGTTCATAGCTGATCATTTGGGCCGAGCTGCGCAGTCCACCCAGCAGCGAATACTTGCTGTTCGAGCCCCATCCGGCTAGTGCAATTCCGTACACGCCCAGCGCGGTGATCGCAAACAGGGCCAGGAGGCTAATGTTGATGTCGGCGATGCCAACCGTCGACTCATAGCCCCAAATTGTGAATTTCTGCGGCCCGAAGGGAATTACCGCCAGGGAGGTAAGCGCCAGCATCAACGTGATAAAGGGTGCGACGAAATACGCAATCTTATCCACGTTCGCCGGAATCGGGTCTTCTTTGAAAATAAACTTAACGCCGTCGGCCAGTGGTTGCAGCAAACCGTGCGGGCCGACGCGGTGCGGTCCCCAGCGCGCCTGGATATGAGCAATCACTTTGCGTTCCAGCCAGGTCAGATAGGCGTCTACGGTCAGCACCACAAAAACAAGAATCGCGATCTTGACAATCGGAACGATCAGGTACGCGTATTGAGTCAGAAATTCGTTCACGGCTTGGCTTCAGCCTCCGGCAGGGATTGCATCATGGTGCAGAATCGGCCGAGCGTGCCGCTGGTGAAAAGGGTATCGTTCGCCGAGCAAATCAGTTGGACCGGCACATCGTACGCCGCGTGTCCGTTCTTCGAGAATTGCAGCTTCGTCGCTTCCGCGCCCCCGGTGAGCAACCCCGCGGGCTGCAAGTTGTAGCCGGGCACCGTCTTACGAATCTCTTCGAATACCGAGGCGGGATTCTTGTAATGGAAAGCCTTGCCCAGTGCCAGACGCTCGAGTTGATGAGAAAGGATGCGCAGCAAATCGAAGTCCGAGCGCGTGCCCATCACTTCACCGGCTTTGCGCAACAATTGCACTTCGCCCGACGTATTGGTGACCGTGCCGTCTTTTTCGTACGCCGATGCTGCCGGGAAAACGATGTCGGCCTGCTGCGCGGTTTCCGTCAGGAACATTTCGTGGACGATCAGCAGTGAAAGTTTGCCCCTGCCAGCGCCAGATTTGCCAAAGTGCTTAAAGGGATTCGCGCCGACTACATACAGTGCCTGCAGCTTGCCCGACTGCGCTGCTTCCACCATTTGTGGTGCAGTCAAACCAGATTTCGTTGGAAGCTTGCCCCCCCACTGGTTAACCAGCGAACCTGATGCGATTGTGTTGTCGAGATACGCATAGCCGGGCAGGCGATCCGGCAGCACTCCCATATCAGCGGCCCCACGCGAATTCGCATAATCGCCCAGTGCCATATAACCGACGCGGCCCTGCAGCTTCGAGCCGAACTCTACGAGACTCAGCAATCGCAGCGCCAGTAATCTCGGAGCCGAACACGATCGCGACTTCCGGTTCAGCTTCGAGCGCCTGCTTCAACGCGCTCAGTTGTTCAGATACGCCTTCTGCCAATTGTCCTTCGCCTGTAGCCAGCCAGCGAACCGCCGCGGCTTCCTGACCTGCTGCAACCTTCACAAATTGCGAAGCCTTACGCTCCAGCTTGATGTCGCGCGAATCCAGAACAAACAATTTGCTGTCGTGATGGCGAATTCCCGAACGAATCTGCCATGCGACCAGGGGATTCTGGTTGGAAGGATCGTTGCCGATGACCAAAACCGCCTTGGCGTCGTAGAGTTGGCCCATTGTCAATGTCGCATCTCCCGCGCGATCGCCTAGTGCCGTCACCAGTCCGGTGTAGTCCGCTGTGCGGTGATGATCAATATTGTTCGTGCCAAATGTGGCGCGGGCCAGACGCTGCAAGAGGTAATTTTCTTCATTCGAAGTGCGGTTCGAGCCGATGAAGCCGATGGCATCCGGACCGCTGAGCGCGTGGATCTCTTTCAATTTGGTGGCAGCAGCCTGCGCAGCCTGTTCCCAAGAAACGGGATACAATTTTTCGCCCTTGCGCAAAAGGGGCTGCTTGATGCGCTCAGGATGCTTAGTAAAATCGAAGCCAAAGCGTCCTTTTATGCACAGAAAATCCTTGTTAATGCCAGAAAGATCGCGATTGTTGGCGCGCAAAATCTCGTGATTGCGCACGCTGAGCGTGGTCTTGCAGCCATTCGAGCAGTGCGTGCAGATCGTGGAAACGTATTCCATCTCCCAAGGCCGCGTCTTGTAGCGATACGTTCCGCTGGTCAGCGCGCCCACCGGGCAAATGTCGATGCACATCCCGCACTCTTCGCAATCCAGGTGATCGCCGCCATTTGGGATGATGATGGAGTTGGCTCCCCGCATTCCCACGCCGAGCGCCTTCACGTCCATGCCTTCGTCGCAAACGCGCACGCAGCGGAAGCACAGAATGCATCGCGGCGCATCGTAATACACCAGGTCTGACCATTTTTCTTCCGGCCGGTGAATCTTCTCCTCGACGAAGCGGCTGGTGTCGGCGCCGTAGCGGAAAACCATGTCCTGCAATTCGCACTCGCCGCCCTTATCGCATACGGGGCAATCCAGCGGGTGATTCGTTAGCAGGAATTCCAGCATCATCTTGCGCGCGGCCCGAACCTGATCCGAATCGGTGCGAACCACCATGCCTTCGCTGGCGACAAGCGTGCACGCAGTCTGTAGCTTCGGCATCTTTTCAACTTCCACCAGACACATGCGGCAAGCGGCCTGCAGTGATAATCCGGGGTAATAACAGAACGATGGGACTTCCGTTCCCAGGCGACGAGTCGCTTCAATCACCAGCGTCCCCTGCGGAACCTGCACCTCGCGGTCGTTTATCTTCAGCGTAATTAATTTTGTCTCTGCCATGGGTCCCTATCGCGAACCGACGAGCGCTTCGGCGGATTTATACGCACACTTTCCCTGCAGGTGCTCTTCAAACTCAGGTCGGAATTTCGTGACGATGCTGATGGTCGGCATGGCCGCCGCATCTCCCAGCGGACAGAACGTGCGTCCCAGCATATTCTTGGAAAGCTCGCCGATCATGTCGATGTCTTCCGGCCGCCCCTGTCCTGCGTGGAAGCGATCCAACATCTTCTTGAGCCAGGAAGTTCCTTCACGGCACGGGATGCACCAGCCGCAAGATTCATGCGCATAGAAGTGCATGATGCGCCGCGCCATATCCACCATGCAGGTGTCTTCGTCGATGACCACCATGCCGCCAGAGCCCAGCATCGAACCGGCCTTGGCGATGGTGTCGTAGTCCATGGCGATGTCGATTTCGTCGGCCTTGAACACCGGGCACGAACTTCCCCCGGGGATGACCGCTTTCAATTTCTTGCCGCCGCGAATTCCTCCCGCTACTTCATCGATGAACTTCTTCATGTTCATGCCCAGCGGAATTTCGTAAATGCCGGGTTTGTTCACATGTCCAGAAACGCACAGCAGACGCGTGCCGCCATTTTTCGGCGTGCCGCGATTCGCGTAAGCCTCACCGCCTTCCAGAATGATGGAAGGCACCGCGCTCAGCGTCTCAACGTTATTAATAATCGTCGGGCAGCCGTACAAGCCCACCACGGCAGGGAAGGGAGGCTTGATGCGAGGATTGCCTCGTTTGCCTTCCAGCGATTCCATCAGTGCAGATTCTTCACCGCACTCATAAGCACCCGCGCCCGTGTGAATCAGCAAATCAAAGTCGAACCCGCTGCCTAGAATATTCTTGCCCAGGTAGCCGCGCGAATATGCTTCCTCAATCGCCGCATCCACGATGTCCAGAACGTAGCGATACTCCCCACGAATGTAGATGAACCCATGGTGCGCGTTGATGGCGCGGCCCGCGATGACGATTCCTTCGATCAACTGGTGCGGGTCCATCTCCATCAGTGGACGGTCTTTGCAAGTACCTGGCTCCGATTCGTCGGCGTTGCAGATCACGTACTTCGCCTTTGGCGAATCCTTCGGCACGAACGACCATTTCATGCCCGTGGGGAAACCCGCTCCACCGCGGCCGCGAAGACTGGACTTTTTCACTTCGTCGATAATCGACTCCGGCGTCATTTGCTTCAACGCCTTTTCCAGCGCCTGATATCCACCGTTCTGCAGGAACACATCAATTTTGAAAGAATCTTTAATGCCCCAGCGTTTGCTGATCAGCGGAGTCTCGAGCTTATTCCGCTCGTGCAATGCTCCAGTAATCACCGGTACGGGAGCAGGCCGCTGCCCCTTGTCCAGTTCCTCGATCATTCGGTCGAAATTCCGCGGCGTTACGTTCTCATAGAAATCGTAGTTCACCTGAACCGCAGGAGCGCCCGTACAAGCCCCGATGCACTCCACTTCTTCCAAAGAGAAAACGCCATCGGGCGTGCTCTCTTTATGGCCGATTTCCAGGCGCTTCTTCGCGTGCGCCAGCAATTCTGTTCCCCCGCGCAACATGCACGCCACGTTGGTGCAAACCTGCACGTGGTGTTTGCCCATCGGTTTGCGACGCAGCATGGAATAAAACGCCAACGTCTCTTCCACCTGCACGGGTCGCAAGTCCAGGCGTCCAGCAATCTCGTTCACCATCTCGTCGGTGATGTATCCGTACTCGTCCTGCGCGTACATCATCATCGGAATCAGCGCGCTGCGCTTTACCGGATAACGACTCTGCAGTTGCTCAAACTTCGCCGCGAGTTTGGGTGATAGTTCCATGAGCTCTACCTGTCCACTTCCCCGAGCACGATATCAATCGTGCCGATGCTGGCTACCACGTCTGCAATCAACTGGCCCTGCACCATGAAGGGCAGCGCCTGCAGATTAACGAACGAAGGGCCGCGGAAATGGACGCGCAATGGCTTTGGTGACCCGTCGCTGGCAACAAAGCACCCCAATTCGCCGCGCGGAGACTCGACCGCCACAAACGCTTCGCCCTGCGCGGGTGAAAACCCTTCCGTGAAAATCTTGAAATGGTAGATCAGCGCTTCCATTTCCGTTTTCATCTTTTCGCGCGGGGGTGGAACGATTCCGGGTGCGTCGGCTTTGATCGGCCCTTCGTCATTAATCTTCGCCATTGCTTGGCGAACAATTTTTACGCTTTCGCGGATCTCCGCCACACGAACCATGTATCGCGCGTAGCAATCCGATTCCGTGCGCGTCGGCACTTCAAAATCAAATTCTTCATAGGAAGAGTAGGGAAACGCCTTGCGGTTATCGTACGCAACCCCTGCGGCGCGCAGTCCCGGCCCAGTGGTGCTCAGCGCAATAAGCTGATCTGGGGGTAGATAGCCAACGCCCTTCAAACGTCCTTGCCAAATGCGATTTGTGGTCAGCAGCGCTTCGTATTCATCGATCCGCGCCGGCATCATATCCAAGAACTTCTTGACCATCTCGCGCCAGCCGGATGGCGGCTCGAGCGCGATGCCGCCAATGCGAATGTAACTGGTCATCATGCGCTGGCCGGCAAATCGTTCGAAAATTTTCAGGATCTCTTCGCGTTCGCGAAAACAGTACAACATTACAGACATCGCGCCCATATCCAGCGCGTGTGTGCCGAGCCACACCAGGTGCGACGAGATGCGCTGCAGTTCCACCATCATCACGCGCACATACTGCGCGCGCTTCGGCACTTCCAGTCCGAGCAGCTTTTCCACCGCCAGGCAGTACACCAGGTTGTTGCCGAGTGGATTCAAGTAATCCATGCGGTCGGTCAGCGTGATCGCCTGCGAATAGGTTTTGTCTTCGCAGCTTTTCTCAATGCCTGTATGCAGATAGCCCAGGTCCGGCACAGCGGTAACCACGTTCTCGCCGTCCAGTTCCAGTAGCACGCGCAATACCCCGTGCGTTGACGGGTGCTGCGGCCCCATATTTAGGACCATTGTTTTCGCGGTACCGATTGCTGTTTCAACCGTCGTCATGATTCACATTCCGCGGGCGCGGCCACTAGCGTTGTCCTTCCGTCGGGAAATCCCGTCGAAGGGGGAAGCCTTGAAAGCCATCCGGCAGTAAAATTCGCCTCAAATCCGTGTGGCCTTCAAATTTAATGCCGAACAGGTCAAAAATCTCACGTTCCAGCCAATTCGCCCCCGGCCACACTGGCATCAGCGAATCCACCACTGGATTTGGCCCTGCCACGCTGGTGCGCAGTCGAATACGTTCCCGCCGGGGAATCGACACAAGCTGGTAATTCAGCTCAAAACGCGGTTCTATCGGGAAGCGGTCAACGCAAGTCGCGTCGCTCAACAAGTTGAAATTCAGTTCCGGGGTGACTTTGCAGAAGTTGGCGGCCGCGCGCAGCAGCTCTTTTGGCACTACGATCGTGATCTCTCCACGATATTCAATAATTTCCGCTACAGCCTTGGCGTTCCAGGTACGTAGGCGCTCACCTACAACCTTAGCGTTTGCATTTGCAAGTTGCGTCACGTTAGCGAGATCCTCGACTCGAAGGGTTAGCGCTCTTTCTGAGACTTATGCCAGTCCAGCGCGCCCTTTTTCCAGAGATAGATATATCCGACTAATAGAATGGCCACATAGAACATCATCTCTATGAAGCCGAACCACCGCGTTGCCGCGTTTCGTGCTAAATCCTTGAAGATGTAGGCCCAGGGATACAGGAAGATTGCTTCTACGTCGAACAGAATAAAGACCATAGCAACAAGATAAAACTTTACAGAGAAGGGTTCGCGTGCATCCCCCGTTGGTTCCACGCCGCATTCGTACGGTGCGTTTTTGGCCTTGCTCGGGCGCCTCCATCCGATAAATGTGGATATCCCTATCAATGCTCCCGCAAGGATGGCGGCCACGACCAGGTGTATTAGTAGTGGCAGGTAAGCATGTAGGCCAGGGGAGGTCATAGTCGAAGGGTTATAATAGCGATTCGGGAGCCACTGGGTCAAATGTTACGGTGGATTTCCAAAAAATCCCGATTGAAAATCTTTATACCCGGAGAAGGCTCATCGCCATGGTTTTCGGCCACAACACAAACGTGAAGCTCGCCGGCACCACGTATCATGTGCAGACCGAAGATCGCGGTGAGACTCACGCACTGATCGACACCACCGTCTACTTTCGCGGCCGCGTTTTGCATCGTCGCACGAACAATTATTTTGATTTGCTGCCGTTGGACGATGACCGCTGCCAGGCTTTGAAACTACGCTTGGACGAGCAACACCAGAATGTACTTGATGAAATGCACGCTGGCGCGCTGCAGCTTGCGGTTCCGCAACCGACGTCTGCCATGTCTGAAGCGCAGCACGTTGCTGGTGAGGCCCTGAACCATCCGGCACGGGAATCGCACTCCCCAACGGACGAGAACGCGCGACTTCCCGTAGCGCATGCGCCACGTAAACTCGCGATCGAGCTTACCAATTCCAGGTCGTGGCTGTCGGGAAAAAACGCCGCTCTGCAATTGTTGGTGAAAGAAGAAGGAGGTGCTCCAATTAGGGGCGCGAAGATCGAAGTGCACATCGACGGCAGCGCGGAGCACCAAACTTACAGTGCGGTCTCAGGAGCAGACGGTTTTGCCGTAGTGGAGTTTGCCATGCCGAGAATAACCGCTGCGGAAGCGGCAATTGCCATCCACGCTGAGGAAAAAGAGGCACGGGGCCACTTGCGATTCAGCTTACGTGCGAAACCCAAGGTTTCCTTGCTATAATTACTTCGATGACGAACCCGATTACAATCCTGGTAAACGGAGAAAACCGCGAGACGCCTGCAGGTTCAACCATCCGTACGCTTCTCGATCAACTCGGCTTGAAGGCCGGCCGCGTGGCCATCGAATACAATTTACAGATCCTCCCGAAAACAAAATGGGAAGGAACCAAAGTCGCCGCAGGTGATCATATTGAAATTGTTCAATTCGTAGGCGGCGGCTAGCTTATGTAGTGGCCGACCTTTAGGTCGGTTCTTTTGCCGCTATTACATCTTCATTCCCGCCAGGAATTCCCTCCACGGCCGCCAATAATATTTCGGCCAGCCTTCGCTGACACCTTTGTGGTCGCATTTCGGCACCCCCATGTGAACCAGATCAACCTCCGTGCCGCTCGTCAAAGGCGTAAACATCAGAATTAGTACCGACCACTCTGCCTTCTTCCAATGCGTCGCACTCCACAGTTGAACTATTCTTTTCCCAGCTCAATCGCCAGGTTATTTCCACCAATCGCACCACCGAACGCCGCAAACGTGCCACCCACTTTCCGGCTCACCCTAGCGGGAGCGCCTGTCGACGCAGAGTGTTTCTGCGAATCCACATACATTTCAAAAAATTCTTTTGGAGTAGCCCGAAAACGAACCGTCTTGAGAATGATCGGAGTCATATGCCCTCCACAGAATATTCTTTAAATGGGTTTTGTAGAGACCGTTTCCCGATGCGGTTCGCGAATTAATCCACTTCAGAAAGCGCCGCTAGAGCCCCTGTAAAAGGTGCCCCATTTTACGCTGCTTCGTTTCCAGGTACGCCCGCGAAGTCTTCGAAACGCGCGGCTGGCAGGGCACTCGCTCCACAACCTTGATCCCACCAGCTTCCAACTGGCTGACCTTATCCGGATTGTTTGACAGCAGCCGAATTCGCCTCGCGCCCAGCGCCTTCAAGATCCTTGTGGGGAAGTCATAATCGCGCGCGTCGGCTGCAAATCCCAGCGATTCATTCGCCTCCACCGTGTCCATGCCCCCGTCCTGCAATTGATACGCGCGCAATTTGTTCATCAACCCGATGCCTCGGCCCTCTTGCGGCAGGTACAGCAAAATTCCACATCCAGCCTTGTTGATTTTCTTTAACGACAACTCCAGTTGTGCGCGGCAATCGCAACGCAGCGATGCGAGCACATCTCCGGTGAGGCACTGTGAATGCACGCGCACCAGCGGTTCCTTGCGTCCGCGCACATTCCCACGCACCAGCGCCACCGCCTCTTCTTGCGGTCCGTCGCCTTCGAATCCATAAATCGTAAACATCCCGAACTTGGACGGTAACGCCGCTTCCGCCACCTGCCGTGCTGCGCCCTGCTTTCTACTCTTTGTCTTAGCAGCTTTCGTTTTCTTGGGCATAAGAACGTTCAGTATATCAGCTCATGCAATGCTTCCTTTTCCTATGGCCAACATTTTGCAAATCATTGCATCGCCGTTCTTTACTTTCCACCGTGGTTTGGCTAGCGTAAACGCATCGCCCTCGAACCATGGACACTGGCGCATCACTTCGCGAAATACTTTTCACCCTGCTGCTGAAGGTCGGCGTGGCTTCTTCCATCGCCGCCCTGCTGGCGCGTTGGAATACGTTTCGCCGCGTCCTCTTTACCGAGGAACGCGATTCCGATCAAAAACTAAAATTGATGCTGTTCATGACTCCCGCACTGATCGTTGGTGTCACCTTGCGTTTGGTGAGCCGCGCTTACCAGTTCGCGGATCTCTCTCTGGAAGGCGCGTTTCTCATGGGACTTCTTGGTGGTCGTGTTGTCGGCCCCATCGGCGGCGCTATCATCACCATCCCCGCGCTTATGGCTCACGAATGGCTGGCCATGCCCGCCGCGGCAACCGCCGGATTGCTCGGTGGTTTGATTCGTCAGATCATTCCCGACAAAGAAACTCTCTGGAATTTCGGCCCGTTCACCTTCCTGAACATTCCCAAAGCCATCATGAGCCTTGTGCGGCAGGCCAAAATGTCCTGGGAGATGTTGCCACTCCTCACGTGCGTCGGACTTGAACTAGGGCGTGTCGCCCTGGTTCTCGCTACTAAACCGAAGTGGCTCTTTGCCATCGATCCGCACTGGAATTGGTTGTTGGGTATCGTCATCATCGGCTCGCTCATGTCCGTTGCCGCGCCTCTGAAAATCTGGAACAACACCCGCATCGAGATGAACCTTGAGCGCCACCAGCAACTCCTTTTGCGCGCGCGCATGGACGCGCTCTCCAGCCAGATCAATCCGCACTTCCTCTTTAATACTCTAAATACTGTCACGGCCCTGATCCGCATGGATCCCGACACCGCGCGGGGCGTTGTCCTTAAACTTAGCAACATCCTCCGCCGCCTGCTCCGCAAGCACGAAACCTTTGTGCCCCTGCGCGAAGAGCTTTCTTTCATCGACGACTACCTTGATATCGAGGTTGCCCGTTTCGGGGAAGACAGCTTGGACATCCTCAAAGAAATCAGTGAAGACACACTGGAAACCTTCATCCCAAGCATGCTGCTTCAGCCCATGGTCGAAAACAGCCTGAAGCACGGTCTCGCTCCCAAACTAGAAGGTGGACGCATTTGCCTGCGTACTTCCAATCGCGATGGCCGCTTGCACATTGAAATTGAGGACAACGGGGTCGGCATCTCGGAAGAAAAAATGCCGCACGTCTACGTCGAAGGCATCGGCCTAAGCAATGTCCGCGAGCGCCTCCGCGTCCTGTACGGCACCGATTTCCATCTGGAGATTGAGAGCCACGCCGGGCAGGGGACCCTGATCCGCATCGACATTCCACAATTAGTCCCCACCATCCCTGAAGTCAGTGTGTTCTAAGGCTTTTGTAGGGATCGCCCTCGGAGGCGGTCCCCCACCGTCTAACTTCATCTTGATCTCAACACCTCCCAAAACTGCACAAAAAAGACTTGACTAAATTCTCCTCGTACTGTATATTCAGTCCTGACAGAAACAAAAGACCGAGTCGCGCTGGCCTGCCTCGTCATTCCTGTCAGAAGTCAGTTTTGTGCCAAATCCTTCATTGGAGACCGTCGTGACCGACCAGACCCGAAACGCACCTGAGCCCCTTACCCCCGTCGCCCAGAAGTTCATCCTGCATTGGGGCGAAATGGGCACAAAGTGGGGCATCAATCGAACCGTTGCCCAGGTTCATGCGCTCCTCTTTCTATCCCCTAAGCCACTCCCGGCCGACGAGATCTCCACCACCTTAGCCGTGGCGCGCTCCAACGTCAGCACTAGCCTGCGAGAACTGCAGGGCTGGGGAATCGCCCGTGTGGTCCACGTTCTGGGAGACCGTCGCGACCACTTTGAGACCACCAAGGATGTCTGGGAGATCTTCCGCACTGTTTCTGAAGAGCGCAAGCGCCGCGAGATCGACCCCACGCTGCGCGTCCTCGCAGAGTGCGTGCAGGAACTGAAGTCAAACACGCAGGGGGACGCGTTCACGCGCGAGCGTCTGGAAACGATGCTGGAATTCCTCACAACCATGACCGGCTTGTTTGACGAGGTTCTCCGCATGCCCGTAGGCGCGCTCAAGGGTGTAGGGAAGCTTCGCGGCAAAGTCATCACCCTCTTGGGCACCGACAAAAAGAAAGTCGGCGAGCTGCGACGTTCTAATGGGTTGACCTTGTAAGGACTGCCTTGGTAGGCGGTCTGCAAACAAATCGAATTTTAAGCCTTCTCATAGGGCTAGGTATTTGCATGGCTGAGTTGTCTTTAAGTTTTCGAACTAATTGCGAGGTCCCAAACATGATCTCCCTCTCCAGCGAATACACCGACGGCAAAGGGCGCCACGCCAATGGCTGGCTGTTCTACGACGCAGACTGCGCCTTCTGCACCCGAATTGCCCGCTGGCTAGAGCCGATCTTAGCTAGTCGAGGCTTGGCCATCGCTCCACTGCAAGATCCCCGCGTGGGCCCTCTGCTAGGCCTTTTGCCGGAAGAATTACTCCTCGAACTCAAATTCCTCCTTTCTGATGGCCGCCATTTCGGAGGCGCCAGCGCGGTGTTCGTCATCGCTCAACAAATTTGGTGGGCCCGCCCGCTCGTCTGGTTCTCCAAAATACCCGGCATGATGCCTATCCTCGCCGCCGCCTATCACTGGGTAGCCGCACAGCGCAAATGCGCTTCCGCTGCATGCCCCAGTCGGCCACAGGTACCGCTTTCATGAGCGCCACAAGCCAGCGCCGCGTTGTGCTACGCCGGTGGTAGCGGCCAAGTCGGGACCATTCTCGCCCGGCACTTTCACGCCAAAAGCGATTCGGTAGTGGTCCTAAGTCGCAAAGTGAAGCAAGCACCGTGGCGTGTTGTTCCATGGGACGGTGCGACCATCGGTCCATGGATGAATGAACTGGACGATGCAGAGGTAGTCATCAATCTGACGGGCCGCAGCGTGAACTGCAGGTACAACGGTGCCAATCGGCCGGGAGATTCTGGAGTCGCGCATCAACAGCACGCAAATTCTCGGCGAAACTATAGAGCGGGTGCCACACCGTCCCCGCCTTTGGCTGAACGCCAGCACTGCCACCATTTATCGCCACTCGTTCGATCGAGCAATGGATGAGTTCACAGCCGAAATCGATGCTGCCCAGCCAACAGCACCCCCGGTGTGTAATTTCAGTATGGAAGTCGCCACGCGATGGGAGGAATCCTTCTTCAAATCGCAGAATCCAGCCACTCGCAAAATTGCCATGCGCAGCGCAATGGTCATGAGCCCGCATCCCGGCGGAGTATTCGACACTCTGCTGAGACTCGTTCGTTTTGGACTAGGCGGGCGCGTCTGGCACCGGAAAACAATTTGTTTCCTGGATTCACGAAGCAGATTTTGTAAATGCCATTGAGTTCTTGATTACGCATGAAGAATTGACCGGCTGCGTGAACCTGACATCTCCCAACCCTGTTCCCAATCGCCAATTCATGTCGGCGATTCGTGAAAGCGTGGGGCATTCCATTCGGACTGCCTGCCACGAGTGGATGCTGGAACTAGGAGCCATCTTTCTTCGCACCGAAACAGAACTGATCCTGAAGAGCCGTCGTGTTGTTCCCGGCCGTTTACTCGATGCCGGATTCTCCTTCCGACTTCGCTCATTGGCCCGAGGCGGCAATACAGCTAGTCGATCGATGGCGGAAAAACCAACAACTAATCTCTCAGCCAGTCGTTCCAGAAAAGAGTCCGGAATTTGTCGACTCTGAGAGTGCTTAGGATCTCATTGCTTCAGGAGAGGTACCGCGAACATTCGACAACCTTTCGGATTTCAAGGTCGAGTCGGCCGCGCGACTTACGTTTTGGTCGGAATTGCTGGCGTACTTCTCAAACACAACCTCGACCGCGTGCTCGCCTACAAACTTCTTCATCAGCCATGGGGCATCTGGAATTATCTCTCGCCACTCGGTCTGTTGAATGGCAACTATCCTGCGACTCCCGATCAGAAGAAATTTCTGCTCATTTTGGCCATAACCTCTCTTCCGTTTATTTGGCTCGGAATCAGCATGACGCTGAAGCGACTACGCGACGCCAGATTGCCCTGCACGATTGGTTCTTCTGTTTTTGTTCCCGTGGTCAATGCTTTCTTCTTCCTACTTCTATGTTCACTACCCAGTCGGGATGACCTGTCGAAGGTCCAAGAATCGAAAGGGGGATTTCTTTCGACCCTCTTGCCACACTCGCGATGGGGCATTGCTTCCTTCTCTGCGTTTGTCGGCCGCTTTAGTTGGTTGCTCGTTAGTTTGGTTTGCGATTCGAGGATTTGGCAGCTATGGCTGGACACTTTTTCTGGCCATCCCTTTTTTCATGGGATTTCTTTCGGCTTGGCTCTACGGCTATGAACATCCGCGCACACTTGGCGAATGCTTAACGGTAGCCCTGTGCAGTGTTCTGCTTTCCGGGTTTATTATCGTCGGAATTGCCATCGACGGGATTATTTGCGTAGCAATGGCGGCTCCTATCGCGGCTGTGTTGGCGCTTCTCGGTGCCTTTCTTTGCTACGCGATACGTTCAACAGGCGATGCCGAGGTTCAATCCGGCGCCGTCTTTAGCTTATTCCTGGCCATCCCAATCCTGGCAAGCCTGGAATTTGCCGCGCCGTTGCCCACACCCGAATTGAAAACTCACACTTCCATCGAAATTTCTGCGCCGCCGGAATTGGTCTGGCAAAGAATCATTGCCTTCCCACACATCGACGAACCTCTGAATCCTATTTTCCGCGTGGGCGTTTCATACCCGTTGGAGGCCCAGATCGTAGGCGCGGGTTTGGCCGCCGACCGCAAGTGTATTTTCTCTTCGGGAGCTTTTCGCGAACCGATTCTTGCCTGGGAAGAAGGGAAGCACTTCGCATTTGGCGTGTCAGAGGAGCCAGCCCTGATGAAGGAATGGTCGCCCTACGGTGATATCCATGTGCGTCATCTGGACGATCACGATTTTCGACCGCAGCGCGCGGATTCTTATCTCACCGAACTACCGGGTGGACGCACTCGCCTCGACGGCTGGACAACCTATCAGAATCGCATGTGGCCGGGCTCATACTGGAGATTGTGGACCGACGCAATCGTCCATCAAATCCATCTCAGAGTTTTCCGCCAGGTGAAAAAACTCGCGGAGCAAGACGCGCTTTTACGCGCGCGCAACTGAAGCAACTTCGTCCAGCACCTGCTCGTAATACCGCTCGTATTTCGGAATCACATCGTTGGCGCAATATTTTTTCCGCGCATTCTTTCGCGCCAGTTCGCCCATCGTCCGACCGCGATCTGCTCGCGACAATATGTCGATGGCGTGTTTTGCCGCATGCTTCACATCGCCCGGTTCCACCAGGAATCCGTCCACACCCGATTCGACCACCTCTGGCAATCCGCCAACATTCGTGGCAATCACCGGAACTTCGCAAGCCATCGCTTCCAGCGCCGCCAGCCCGAACGATTCCAATTGCGAAGGCAGCAGAAACAGGTCCGCCTGGCTCAATTTCCGCATCACCTCATTCTGCTTGCCCAGGAACAATACATCTTTTTCCACTCCGCGCTTGCGCGCCAATTCTTCGGCTGGCCCGCGATCCGGCCCGTCTCCAATCATCACCAGCTTGGCCTTCATCTTCTCGCGCACCAGCGCAAAGGTCTCCACCGCATCCAGAATGCGCTTCACCGGCCGGAAATTGGAAAGGTGCATCAGGATCGGCTCACCGTCGGGAGCCCATTCCGCCCTCAATAGGGGATCGGGCATCCTGCAGTACAGGTCGCAGTTTACAAAGTTGGGAATCACTTCAATCGGCCGCTTGATGCCAAACTCTTCCAGCGTCCGTCTCAACAAATACTTCGAAATAGATGTCACGCCGTCGCTCTGTTCGATGGAATATTTCGTAATCGGCAAGAAATTGTGGTTGTTGCCCACTAGAGTGATGTCCGTTCCGTGCAACGTGGTGATAAACGGCAGACGCCGAGGCGCAGCCATCTGACGAGCCAGCAGAGCGCTCACCGAGTGGGGAATCGCGTAGTGCACGTGCAGAATGTCCAGCTTCTCCTGTTCGAACACTTCCAGCATCTTCACTGCCAGCGACAACGTATAGGGCGAGTGGTCAAACAACGGATAAGACACCACCGCAGCCTGGTGAAAATGAATGTGAGGATGATTTAGGTTGATGCGGATCGGTGGCGCATACGTAATGAAATGGACGTCATGTCCCCGCGCGGCAAGTTCCTGCCCCAGCTCCGTTGCCACAACGCCCGAGCCGCCATACGTCGGATATCCGGTAATCCCTATGCGCATAAACCCTCAAATACTCTTTGTTCACCGCCAATTCTTTGCGCTTCCTTGCGGGGCGGCTCATGTGAATGTTACATTCACGCCGTTGCATTATGCGACCGCTCACTACGGAATCGTACACCGATTAGACGCACGTGTGAGGAATAACGTGACAAGGCTGGCAGGAAAGGCCGCTATCGTAACCGGAGCAGGCACGGGAATTGGCCGCGCTATTGCCCTTTCCGTGGCGCGGGAAGGTGCGAAGGTCGCCCTCGTCGGAAGGCGCAAAGATAGGCTCGAAGAAGCCGCTTCTGAAATCTGCTCGAGTGTCACTGGCGCAGTGGCCATCCCCGTGGTTTGCGACATTACCAAATCCGCAGATACGCAGTGCGCTGTCGCCAAAGTAGAAAAGGTTTTCGGCAAGCTCAACGTCCTGGTGAACAATGCCGGAGCCCTCAGCGTCTCCACCATCGAATCCATCTCCGAAGAGGAATGGGATAGCCTCATGACCACCAATCTCAAAGGACCGTTCCTGATGTCGCGCGCGGTGCTGCCGGCCATGCGTCGCGCCGGCGGCGGGTCCATAGTTAACATTGGATCTGTCCTCGGGCTCGTAGCCGTAAAAGATCGTGCAGCGTATTGCGCCTCGAAAGGTGGCGTCACACTGTTGACCAAGGCCATGGCTCTCGATCACGCGCATGACGAAATCCGCGTCAATTGTATTTGCCCCTCAGTGGTCGAAACAGATCTGGTGCGCAGTCTCTGGGACAACTCGGAAGCAGGGCGCCGGGCCAAGGAAGCTCGCATCGCCACTATTCCCGCCGGTCGATTTGGCCAGCCCCAGGATATAGCCGGACTCGCCGTTTTTCTGGCATCCGACGAGTCTTCCTGGATGACCGGCACGGCCATTCCTGTTGACGGCGGCTTGACCGCTTATTGAAGGAGTTTTGCACGCGCATGTCACGAAAACTCAGCCCCAGAAAACTCAGCAAAGAAGAGAAGCGCATTACTGAACTCGTCCGTCATAGGATGAAGGAAAGCCAATCCAGCGAACTGCTTGGCTTCGACGTGGAAAGCGTCCACGACGGCCGCGCCGTTTTCCGTCTGGACGTTCATCCTCGCCACAAACAGATTCACGGCGTGGTGCATGGCGGCATTCTGGCGGCACTAGCCGACACCACCGGCGCGATCGCCGCATATACCGTGATTCCCAAAGGCGTTGAGCTTGCAACGCTCGAATTGAAAATTAATTATCTGGAACCCGTACCAGGCGGCACGGTGAAGGCCGAAGCGAAAGTACTACGGGCCGGCCGAAATTTTGTCGTTGTGGAGTGCGAGATTTTTAACGAGTCAGGATCGCTGGCAGCCAAAGCCTCCATGACCTTTACCGCTGCTGCGGGACACATTCTGCGGAAACTAACCTAAGGCTTTACTCTTCGTTCCCGCCGCGCGCAGACTCTTCATCATCTTTGTGTACATACTTGATGAAGCGCTTGAAGATCATCAGGTTTGGCGCGCCCTGCCGTGTCAATTTAATACAATCCCGGTCGTACCATTCGATAATTCCGCGCAGTTCTTCTCCGGATTCCAGCACCACCCTCATGGGCGTGCGGCTCTGCATCTGCTTTACCCAGTAAAAGTTTTCTGCGTGGGTCAATTCGGGAGGCGCGGGTTTCTTGCTGGGGGCAGGCCCGTTGTTAATGTGCTGAGGCCGCGGCATAGCTTGTTCCTTGGCTTCGGCAAAGCTGGGACGGAACATCCGGCGATTTACCATGTTGACTGCTCCTTGGGGGCAGAAGGGTTTTTCTACCGTCTTAGATGCAAGGTTTGTGAGTTCGGTTTCGCTGGTACCGTTATTATGCCGCTTTTTCTGCCCGAACTGCCATCAATCTATTTGTCTACAAATTGTCTACTGGTTTTCTACTACGTTCGTGCTCCCACGCCCCCTTGCTAATTTCACCGAGAGGGAAGCCGCCATTGCATCCAACCCAAGTTGTCGATTCAAGTTTCGCCGCGCTCCGGCGGCCACCTCATCCACAGCGGCGATCGCACGAAATACCCACGAGGAATCCACCAATTTCGCCAGACCCTCCAGTTCCTTGGCCATATTTGGATTTCGCAGTAGCGGCGTTTTCATGCCGGATGTCAGCTCCAGTAAGTCGGAGAGCAGCCCGTAGAAGATTCCTACCATCTCTTCGAACGAAGATTCACGATCCTTACCCAACGCCGCCGTGTCCGCGAAGAGTTGAGCGAAGCCCTGTCCGTGCGCCGCTCGTTCCAGAATCCGGTAAGCCGTCCTGCGCCGTTCCACCACGTCGTTTACATTCATCTCCATCGCCACGCCCGGACTGCCTTCGGAGAGTTGTGCCGCCAGTCTGATATCGGCTGGCTTGCGATCGGAGTGCGCTTTTAGCACGCTTTCCACTTCGGCTTGCGGCAACGGAGCCAGATGAAACTGCATACATCGCGACACGATAGTCGGTAGAAGTGAGAATGGGGATGCCGCCGTTAAGATCAGCGTCGCGTTGCCCGGCGGCTCTTCCAGTATCTTCAGGAAAACGCTGGCCACGTCCCAACGCATCGTTTCCGCATTATCCAGAATGAAGACGCGGCGCCGTCCCATGGGGTGGAAGTAAGCAGCGCGCTGCACCGCGCGAAGTTGGCCAATGCGCAGGACCGGTCGCACCACAGGACTCTTCAGCCGGACGGGATCCGGCACCAGCGCCCACACATCCGGATGCGATTGCAGAATCAGCGGTATCCGTTCAACGATCGCCGCATCCGCGCTTTCACCCCGCTCCGTGAGCCCTTGCTCGATCAGCGGCCCAAGATTCGCCATCGGTGCAATCGCCAGGCAGGTGGCACATTCCCCGCAGAAATCGTCCTTCAATCGTTCGCAATTCGCAGCCTGCGCAAACATTCGCGCCAGCGTGTACTTTCCCACGCCTTTTGGCCCGGTAAACAAGAGTGCGTGCGGTACGCGACCCGATCGGAACGCACCCCGCAACGCCTCTACAATTTTCTCGTTGCCCGAAAATTCAGCAAATCCCATAGTCTACGACACACCTTTCAGTGCCAGAACGCCCTGCACCGCCGCCATCATCTCTGCCGAAATCTCTTCGGGTAAACGCATTGAACCACGTTGCGCGTCGAAAGACTGGATTGTCGCCCACGGGCGGCTCCGTGAAAGCATATCGTACATTTCCGCCGCATCTTCCAGATGTCGAAGATTGCTCTCCTGTAAATCGTGCTTCGCCGTTGTGTAATTTCGCGCGGGCTTTCGGGCGATCAATTTTTGCGCTTCAGCGGGCGGTACGCGCAAATACAGAATTAAATTCTCGCGCGGCATTCCGTAGATCGTATATTCAAGATGCTCAATCCACCGAAGCATTTCCGGCCGCTTTTCCACCGGTGTTCTGGCCACTTGATGAGCCAGATTTGAGGCAATGTAGCGATCGCAAAGCACAATCTTTCCTTCTCTCAGCGCGCTTTCCAATTGCGATTTGGCCTCGAATCGGTCGCCCGCATACAGCATAGCCGCGAATCGTGGGTCCACTTGATGCATCGTCCCCAATTCGCCATTCAGATACTCGGAAACCATGGTGCCGAACCAGGAGTCGTATTGGGGAAACCCTGTAAAGTACACGGAATGTCCCGCGGCCGTCAGCGAGTGCTCAAGCAGTCTCGCTTGCGTATGTTTGCCGCTTCCATCGATGCCCTCAATTGTGATTAGTATTCCGCGCGTTGTCATAGCACCGATCCGTGGCCGAGAGGGGACGCCACCAAGTGTTTGCCAGTGTACCCGTTAGAACCTAGTGCCCGCAATCCGGAGTTCCAACTTTTTGCCCTTGGCTGTGTGGAGGATATTGTTGGGCGAATCCATTGTCCCTCTCAATGCTCCCACTCCCTTTCTCACCGTCTTCTGCATGGCTGATTCTCCCCGTGTTACGATTTCTGCAGGACTCCATTCGCATGCCTGCTCCGTCTGTTGCCGAAAACTTAGCGCGCATTAACGAACGCATTGCACTGGCCGCTACGAAGGTTAATCGTCAGCCTCAGGAGATTACTTTGATTGGCGTCTCAAAAACGCATCCTGCCGACGCCATCCGCGAGGCTCACAGCGCTGGTCTACGCCATTTTGGCGAAAATCGCGTTCAGGAGTGGGAAGGGAAGCGCGCCCGACTTGTCGAGCTTGCATCGTCCTGCACATTCCATCTGATCGGTCATCTGCAAAGCAACAAGGCTGCCCGTGCTGCAAAATATTTTGATCGAGTCGATTCCGTCGACGATTTTTTGCTAGCGCAAAAACTGGATCGTGTCACCGCCGAAAAATTGCCATCCGCAAAACTACCTGTGCTCATCGAAGTGCATCTCGGTGGCGAAGAAACCAAGAGTGGTGTCCCCGAAGAAGGTCTCACTCAACTAGCGGAACAGATCCTTTTACTTCCTCATCTGAGTCTGCAGGGTTTGATGTGCATTCCCCCTTTCGCAGATAATCCAGAAGAAGTACGCCCATATTTCGCGCAATTACGCTCTTTTCAAGAGAAATTACAGTCGCATTTGCACTACAAGTTGCCTGTACTCTCCATGGGCATGTCTCACGATTTTGAAATTGCCATTCAGGAAGGTTCGACGGAAGTGCGCGTTGGCACCGCTTTATTCGGCACCCGTCCTGCCCTCTGATGCATCCAACCTCCAGCTCAAGAGAGCGGTGAACTCAGTGAAATTGTTTCTTCCACTTACCCTGCGCAATCTCCAATTCAAGAATCGCATCGCTGTTTCACCGATGTGCCAGTATTCAGCCGTAGACGGCCATCCCAACACGTGGCACCTGGTTCATCTGGGAAGCCGCGCCGTCGGTGGCGCAGCCCTAGTCATGGCGGAAGCCTCTGGCGTAAGCGATATCGGACGCATTTCTCCCGGTGACACGGGCCTTTATCTCGACTCGCATGTGGATGCGTGGCGCCCCATCGTTCAGTTTATTAAGGAACATGGCGCGATCCCCGGCATTCAACTCGCTCACGCGGGACGCAAAGCCAGCACTGATGCGCCTTGGCGTGGCGGAAAGCCGCTCTCCGCCGGCGCTGGCGCGTGGACTCCCGTTTCTTCCAGCCCACTGCCCTTCGACGCTGGTTATCCCGTACCGAATGAACTGTCCGTCGCTGATATCGACCAGATTGTGACTCAGTTCGAAACCGCGGCTCATCGTGCCCTTTCGGCAGGTTTTCAAGTTGTGGAAATTCATTCCGCTCACGGCTACCTTCTCCATCAATTCCTTTCGCCGCTGTCGAATCATCGTACCGATTTCTATGGTGGCAGCTTCGAAAATCGCACGCGACTCTTACTTCGTGCTGCCAAGTCTGTCCGCGTAATCTGGCCGGAGTCGCAACCGCTCTTCGTTCGCATCTCTGCAACGGACTGGGTAGAAGGTGGCTGGGATATCGCGCAGAGCGTCGAACTCAGCCGTCACCTCAAGTCCCTCGGCGTCGATCTCGTTGACGTTTCCAGTGGCGGAACCTCGGCCAGCGCAAAAATTCCGCTCGGCCCCGGTTATCAAGTGGAGTTTGCTGAAGCCATCCGGAAACAGGGAGGCATCCCGACTGGCGCAGTCGGCATGATCACCGATCCCGCGCAAGCGGACACAATCATTACGACCGGCCAAGCTGATATGGTTTTTCTAGCACGTGAAATGCTCCGCGATCCCTACTGGCCTCGCCACGCTGCCAAAGTGCTCCGCGTCGAGCTGCCGCCTCCGCCGCAGTACGCCCGTGCCTGGTAAAGATGGCCTTTCTTGATATTTCCGAAGATGTTTCTCGCGGCACGGTCACGGTTTCCGTGCGCGTGCAGCCCCGCGCCAGCAAAGACGAAATCGCAGGTGTCATGGATGGCGCACTGAAGATCCGACTCCGTGCCCCGGCCCTTGAAAATCGCGCCAACGAAGCACTCATCGAATTTCTTGCCGAACTTTTGAAAACCTCAAAGTCCGCTGTTAGAATCCAGAGCGGCGCGCAGAGCCGCATCAAACGCGTGGAAATTCGCGGCGTCACTCGCCAGCAAATCCTGAATCTCCTTGAAGTAGAGGCTTGAAACGGCGCTCTCTACGAGTCCCCAAAAATTTGTGCCGCTGCGGAGGATTGCATGAGTCTGAAGGTTGAAGAAGTCCAGAAAGATCTGCGGGCGGCCAAACTCGACGGCTGGCTCTTTTACGATTTTCGTGGTCGCGACCCCATTGCCCTTCGCATCCTTCATCTTCCTCCCGGAATGCGTACCCGCCGCTGGTTCTATTTCATCCCCGTAAAAGGCACGCCGAAAAAACTAGTCCACAAAATTGAGACGCACTCATTGGCATCTTTGCCTGGAGATACGCTCTATTTCTCCGCCCACAGCGAACTCATCGCAAACCTGAAGCAGATTCTCGGCCGCGCAAAGACCGTCGCTATGCAATACTCCGCGAAAAACGCTATTCCTTACGTTTCCATGGTCGATGCGGGAACGATTGAACTCGTGCGAACCACGGGCGTGAAAATTGTTACTTCTGCCGATCTGGTCCAGAAATACGAAGCCTGCTGGACGAAATCACAACTTGACTCGCACCTCTTCGCTGGCCGAGCCATCGATTCTATCGTCCAGGGTGCCTTTGCCCATGCCGCCAAATCCGTCCGCGAGAAATCGCCTATCAGCGAATACGACCTGCAACAGTGGATCCTCCAAAAGTTTGCCGAAGCTGGAATCGAGACCGAAGAGGGACCCGACGTGGCCGTCAATCAAAACGCAAGCGACCCCCACTACGGACCTTCGCCAGAGAAATCCGCTACCATAAAAGAGGGGGACTTACTTCTACTCGATGTGTGGGGCAAGCAGAAAACTCCAGACAGCGTCTATTACGACATCACCTGGGTCGGCTATCTCGGCGCGAAAGTCCCTGACAAGTTCGCAAAAGTCTTCAAGGTGGTTCGCGAAGCTCGCGACCGCGGCGTAAGCATGATTCTCGACAGTGTGAACACAGGAAAGCCTCTTCAGGGCTGGCAGATCGATAACGCGGTCCGTGCCATCATAGCCAAAGCCGGTTACGGAAAGTATTTCTTTCACCGCACCGGCCACAACATCGGCCAAACAGTTCACGGAAATGGTGTCAACATAGATGGCTTGGAGACGCGCGACGAACGCCACCTGATTCCCGGAACCTGCAATTCAATCGAACCAGGCATCTATCTTCCGGAATTCGGTATTCGCAGCGAAGTGGATATCTACATCGACGAAAAGGAAGCACGCGTAACCGGTGCTGTGCAAACCGAAATCCTCCCGCTGTTGGCTTGATTAGAAAGTGAACGTACCAACTATGACCGAAGACGCGATGCAATTATCAACTGTCGAGCCAACGCCGCCCGAAGTGCCTGCACCGCCAGAGCCAACCCTCCAGCGAGAACTGCGCTCGTGGGCTTTTGCCCTCTCCGGTTGGATCGTACCTGGCCTGGGTCATGCCCTGCAAAAAATGTGGGGTCGCGCCTTCGTCGTTTTCACCGCGGTTGGCCTGCTCGTATATACCGGCGCTTCCATGAAAGGCAACGTCTTCACCTCAAACGGTGGTGATGCATTTGACACCCTGGGCTACATTGCGGACATGGGCACAGGTTGCTTTTACTTTTTCGCGCGCTTTCTGGAACGCAGCGGTGCTGATGTTTCTCACGCACAGGGTGACTACGGCACGCGATTTCTTGCCACGGCAGGCGTGCTCAACATTCTGGCAGCTTTACACGCCTACGAAGCCGCTCGCGGGAGGAAGGCATGAATGCCAGTTCGGCGGTTTCTCTCAGCCACATCCAGGCCTTTCTGGTTTTTGCCGCGGTGATCTCCATTGCGTTTGGTTATCTCGGTCGTCGCAATCCTCGGGATCGCTTCCGCTATATCCTCTGGTCGTTTCTTCTCTTCCTCATCGTCGGCGTGGGAATCGGTTGGGCCATGTACCCCTTCTCGCATTGATTTGAGATTTGTGCCAGGAAAAGGGCCGTGCCAGCGGCCCTCCCATTACAGAATCCCGCCGGTCACTCTGATGGTTTCTCCGGTCAGATATTTGGAATCTGCGGAAGCCAGATACACCGCTGTCGGCGCGATGTCGTCTGATTGACCGATCCGTCCCAATGGCGATTGTTTCTCAACCCAATTGCGAAAATCTCCTTCATTCAAGCCGGCACTCTGCACGCCTTCCGTCTCGATCATGCCCGGGTTAATCGAGTTCACGCGAATCTTCCGCCCGCCCAATTCCTTTGCCAGCACACCGGTAATGGCGTCGACAGAAGCCTTAGTGGCCGAGTACACGCTACTGTTCGGCGGCAAAATTGAGCTGACACCAGAGCCGACATTGATGATGCTCCCGCCATCCGGTCCAATGAGTTTCACCGCTTCTTTGGTGGTCAGCAATAGACCGAGCACGTTTAACCCAAACTGGCTGTGAAAGAGCGCTTTGTCGACTGCATCAAGCGGAGCAAACTTATAGATTCCCGCGTTGTTCACCAGAATGTTGAGTTTGCCGAATGCCTTCTTAGTTTCCGAGAACAGCCGCGCTATGTCAGCTTGTTTGGAGACGTCCCCTTGCACCGCAATCGCTTTGCCGCCCTTATCTGTAATCTCTTTCACTACGCGCTCCGCGCCTTCCTTGCTCGACGCGTAATTCACCACAACCGATGCGCCTTCAGCGGCCAGCGCTTCTGCAATTCCCGCACCGATGCCTTTCGAAGCGCCGGTTACCACTGCGACCTGATTCGTAAGTTTACCCATACTATTTTCCTTTCCCAGAGCCCTTGCCCATAACTCACAGTTAGACGAGCATCTAAATAGATGAATGCAAGGAGAGAAAGTTATGCAGCATTTTCTTGTAGGCTGGCCGCTTTTGAAAATTGACTGTTATCAGTGGGTTGCCGAATATATCGCCACGAATTGACACTCTTTTTCGGCGAATGCTATCGTAATTACATAAGGCCGAGGTAGCTCAGTGGTAGAGCAGTCGATTCGTAATCGACAGGTCGTGGGTTCAACTCCCACTCTCGGCTCCATCTAATCCCCCACACTTTCAATTAGTTAACGACCGCATTTTTCCCCTGTACCTTCCGTGTACCCTTCGTTGAGGTGAGCGCTGGGTCCATCTTCCACGCCGCGGTGAGATCCGCTTCGATTTGTTCCTGCCGGGAACGCGTCCACGGGCTGTAGTGCTTTTCCGTTATGGCGATACTTTGGTGGCCGAGAAGGATTGACACGCGCTCGATGGGCACGCCCGCGAGCAGCAGCTCCACGGCGAATGTATCGCGGAGCCGATGCGAAACCGCGTAACCCAATCCCTTCGCGATTCCCGCCAGGTCGAAAACATGCTTAATCCGTTCCTGCCATTCACCTATTGCAGTCTGCGTCCTGCCCTGGCCGTACAAAAAAACCGAGTGTCCGACATTCGAGGTGTCGCTTCGAGGACACCGACAACGGAGTCGGGGAGAATGGTATAGACGGGTACACCAGTCTTTGCCGTGTAAAGGAAAATCTTTTTGCCGTCTATGCAGTCAGTGGTGAGCGAGACAGCGTCGGAGATGCGCAGGCCGGTGTACCGCATGACCAGAATCAGAGTCTTCAAACGGTGCGCGATCAACTTGCCTTGCTGGGTCGGAGCGGAGAGTCGGAGATTATCGCAGGCGGCCAGGAGCCTGACCCACTCCTCATACATTAGCGGCATCGTGGGACAAGCCGACACTTTCGGCATTTTAATTTTCGTCGCGGGGTTCGATTCGACCCATTGACGGTCAAGACAGAACCGAAAGAACGCGCGGAGCCGTTCGAGCTTCTTGCTGGCAGTCCTGGTTCCTTCTTTCCATGTCGTGCGGAAGCGGCTCGTGGTAGCTAGGTTGAACTGCGAGAGGAGTGTCAGCCCGTTCTCTTCCGCGTAGGCCTTCATCTGCCGGTGCAGCAGTTTGTATTTACGGATGGTCCCGTCGGAGAGTTTCCGGGCCTCGAGGTCTGAGATCTGCTGCTCCCAGGCTGCCTCGATCGTAATTGGCCCTTCATCGACAACGACGCTTTTCTCCGCTGCCCATTTGTGGATTGTGCCCAGAGCCTCTTCCCAATCCCTTGTGTTGAGGGACTTACGAATCTCCTGGCCGGCGAGTGTGCCGTCCGCCCACACGGGACATTGGCAGCGCCGATAGTTGCGGCCTTCACCGCGATGCTTGCAGGCTTTCTTGTGACGCCTAAAAATGGCCAACATTTTTCACCCCTCTCCTGGTTTCTTTTTGCGATCCGCACGCCAACGTCTCAAACGAAAGGCTTCCCCATGCGAGAAGCAGCAATAGAGTGAATCTGGCCGGACCTTCTGGAACACTTCACCACATTGTGGGCAAATCCCAAACCCGCCGCCGGTGAATTTGAACAGCGCGTAAACATAAAACGCGGTTTCCATTTCTGGACAGTAAATCGCGGGGACGTAGTGTTCCTTGTTGCGCCAGTAGAGGATGTGGGCAACGCGGTCCCTTAGTTCTAAATCATCATCACCACATCGTCCGAGAAGACGCGGTGGGCCCTTCCACCAAAGGACGAGCCGGGCCCCGGAAAGTTTCCGGGAAAAAGCCACGCTCAGAAATGTGAGTGGGTCCCCTGGGAGCTGGCCCTCACCCACTAGCCTCTTCGTCAGCGCTGACGGCTGGCCCACCTTTTGAACGTCTCGACGGAGCATGGCAGTAACTTTTCGACCAAATCTCTCCTCGTCCGGCTTTTCCTTTAGAAACCTGCGGAGCCAGAAGGAAGGTTCCTCCTGTTCGATGATCCCCTGTCTGAGCGCAATCAACTCGCGGAGTGCCGATTGCGCCTTCTTGCTCAATCCCCGGAATGCCATCTTGTTGAAATCACCAGGACCGAGTACGCGAATGGTTACGTGGCCAAGGCCCTGGACTAGAAAAGTTGCCAGCGCGTCATACTCTCGGGGATCCGACGGGACCAGGATCGGAACTTCCGTGGCCGGACGCTTGTAACGGAGTGAAACGGTTTTTCTGTATGTTCGTTGCTTACGCATGTCTATGAATGTAGCCTGCAGCTTAGGGAATGTCAATCGCGGGTCTGATCGGAGGATTACATGAACGAAGGCAACAAGACATCACAAAAGAAAGAGCCGCCGCTGATGGGTCTCGCCGAGGTTGCAACCGGGCTAGGAATCTCCATCGACACGGCGCGGCGGTATGCCCGTGGGGGCCGACTCCCATCCGTCCGCATCGCTGGCTGGATTCGCGTCCCCCGTGAGGCCGTACTCCGCGCGCAACGCGAGGGTATCAGCGCGAGCTAAAGAATGCAGCCGGATCCACAACTCGCAGAGTCTCCGGCCTTCGCGCGCCGGCACTACACCGTCGCCGAGCTCGCTCGCCTATGGCACCTCTCCGACGATCTCGTCAGGAAATTGTTTCGAGGCGAGCGTGACGTGATCTGCATCGGCGTTGACCGCTCGACGGGGCGCAAGCGCAGATATGTAAGCATGCGCGTCCCCGCGGATGTTGCCGAGCGAATTTACCGGCGGCTTCAGACTTCGGCCGACGCGCATCGCGGGAGGCGGCCGTGATCCCCGAGGAATACCGCACCTGCAGGGCTTGTGGCAACGTTGGTGATGAAATCCTCCATCATTGCGTGCATTGCCTGGCCCTCGTCTGTTCCAACTGTTGGGTAGCGCACTCGGCTCAACATCGGAAGCCGGTAGTCGATCTCGCCGGTCGCGCGATGATCAAACCTACGCCTCCGCGACCGACGAAGGAGCAGAAAGCGGCGACAGCCGCGGCGAAAGCAGTGGCGGAGGCGGGGCAGCTGGTTTTCTTCGGCGAACAAGGCGACGAACAACGAAGGCAACCACCCGATCGTCATCAGGCCGGGCCAATTGTCGGAAGTCACGAATCACCCATGTCGCCACCGGAAACTTTCCCCCGCGACTTCCTAAAGATGTTCCCATGCAACCCTGGGTCTTTTGTTGTACGCAAGAGTATCGGCACGCTGCGGGATGAAAATGGAAAGCTGCCGGCCGAGTATGTCACGATTTGCCGCGCAGTTACTGAAGGCGACGTTAAGCTGCACCTTGCTGGCAGTGTCTGCCTGGTGCTGAAACCTGATCTTGCGGATGGCACGTGCAGCTGGGCGCAGATCGATCATGACATCTATCTAGTGTAGTGTCCAACAAATGACTAGACAAATAGAATGGGTTGCTGTATCGTGGATTCATGCCTCAATCCGCTCCTGTCGTGAGTCTCAGTATCGGTGATCAGGAAGAGATTCATGGATGGTTGACAGCCCATGGAACACCACAGCAAGTGGCACTGAGGGGCCGCATCGTGCTGGCCGCAGCGGAAGGGCGTTCTGACAGTGCCATTGCCCGTGAGTTACAGGTGAACCGCCATACCGTGATTTTGTGGCGGCAACGTTTTCTGCGAGAAGGCAAGGAGAGTTTGTGGGAGGTGGCACCGGGCCGGGGCCGCAAGCCGATGTATGGGCCGGAGAAGATTCAAGCAGTCGTGAAGGCGACCTTACAGAGCAAGCCCAAAGGGCTGACCCAATGGAGCTGTCGATTGATGGCGAAAAACCAAGGGTTGAGCAAGTCCACGGTCAGCAACATCTGGCGCAGCCATAATCTGAAACCGCACCGAGTCAAAACTTTCAAACTGTCGCGCGATCCCCGGTTTCTGGAGAAGTTGACCGATGTGGTGGGGCTGTATCTGAATCCGCCAGAAAAGGCACTGGTGTTGTGCGTGGACGAGAAGAGCCAAATTCAGGCTCTGGACCGCACGCAGCCTGGGTTACCGATGAAGAAGGGTCGTTGCGGCACGATGACTCATGACTATAAGCGCCATGGCACGACCACCCGAAGATCTGAAAATTGCAATTCTCACCAGGATCGGAGAACTGAAACTTCCCCTGCAAGTGTTTTCTTCCAAGTCTGGCGGACTGCATTCCGTAGTTTTCTTCGACAAACCAGTTCCCTGCGAAGCGGCCAGAACACTACTAAGAAAATGGGCCGCCGAGCTGGGAGATCCTAACGCTGAAATATTTCCGAAGCCGGTCGCCAACGGCAAGTTGCCGTTTGGAATTGCGCTGCCTTTTTTCGGAGAGCCTGAACGCTTCAAGTCGTTCAAACGAAAGTTATACCAACTGCCGACCAACGGTGACGTGCCTACGCAGATCCCCGATTACCTGCGAACGGACACCCCTGAAGGTTTCGAGAACGTCACACCCGACGATCTTCTCACGTACGGAGTCAAGCTGCCGGAAGGCTTTAACTTCGAAGCGGAGCTAAATAAACACAAGCTGCAGTTCGTGAAGCGGCCTGAGCGCGGTGGAATTTCCTATGACTACCACAACTATCACGGACAACCGTGCCTGCTCGCCGGCGTCGTCCACAAAAACAACGAGAGGAACATCCGCTGCTCCAGGTTCTTCGAGAAGGATGGATACATCGTTCACAACTGCTTCGACGATGACGGATTGCCGCCGGAAGAAAAAGGGCGGACGCGAAAGACGCTAGGGGTGTTGGGAATCAAGTTCGATACTACTCCCGCGGTCGTCCCCGCAGAAAAAATCGCCACGGCGGAAGTCCTAGAGTTGCCAGACATGCCGGAGTCGGTGCTGGATGGGCGGCTGGGGGAATTGTGTCAAAAACGTCTAAAGGATTTTCCAATCGCTTTGGGCTGGCCTGCCTTGATGACCGTCGCGGGCTCCCTGGTCCGGCCAAGCATGAGCCTAGTGCGAGCGAACCTGTACACGGCGCTCGTCGGGCCTGTTGGGGTGGGAAAAACTCAAGCGATTGAGCGTGCAAACCATCTCATGGACATCCGCACGCCGATCCTCCAGACCGTGAAAGCGGGCAGCGCCGAAGGACTGCTGGCGAAGCTGGGCGATCAAAATGGCAAGCGAGTCTTACTGTTTCCCGACGAGCTGTCTCATCTGCTCGAAAAAGCACAGATCACGAACGCGTCTTTTTCCTACATCCTCACCTCGTTGTTCTACCGGGACGAAGAGGACCTGACGATTTTTCGCGGGAAGCAAGTCAAGTTCAATTGTCGACTTTCGCTCATCGGCGGTCTCATCGACAAGAAATTCGAGGACAGTTTTTCCACTGCCACGACCGGCGGGCTGTATGACCGGTTTTTATTCGGGCAGTGCCCGAGTGGCTTTCAATATCTTTGGCGTCCTGTCGCGGGACAGCCTGCTTTCACTGAAGAACTGGACGAATGCCCGATCGACGGCACTGTGTGGGAAGCTCGCGATAATTTAAAAACGGAAGAAAAAATAAATCCCCGGGTGCTTGAAATCGTTCTACGTTGTGCGAGCATCTGCGCCGCGTTCGACGGTCGCAACGAATTGCGCGCCGCAGACCTCGGGCCAGCTTGGGAATTGGCGCGTTATCAAACCCGCGTCCGCCTTCTATTGCAACCCAACACCGGCAGGAATTTTGAGGCGCAGATCACTCTCAAGATTTTGAACTACCTGAACCAAAATGCGCCTGACGGGAAATGGCTCCTGCTCCGTGACGTACTACGGGCAACGCACGCGTACGAGTACGGTCCCAGTATCGTTGAAAGGGCACTGAGCGCAATGACGTTTGGCGGTTCGATTGAACAAACAGATCAGAAGGTCGCGAGCGGGCCGAAGAGGCGGCATCTGCGGCTTTCCGGGGAGGGGAACGTGTGATCACCCTGATGGGGCAGAACAACCTGTCACTTGTCACAACTCCTCGCGCGATCTGTGTGTGTCCCCCGCAAATAAACCTCGGGAAACGAATGTGACAAGTGGTGACAAGTTCAGGGATAAATCTTTTATTTATAGTGTGTTAACTGGAATACACACAGATCGCGCGCGAGGGTGTGACAAGTTGCACGGCCGGGAGAAGGAGACTGGCCTGAACTTGTCACAACTTTTCACAGGACAGGTTTGTCCCGTCCCTGGGCATTGTCCCGTCCCGTCCCACCGACTGTCCCACTTTTCGGTGGGACGGGACAAAGGGGCGAGTTGGGGAGATAAGGTCATGATGACAGCCGAAGAGTACAAAATATGGCTCAAAGCGCGGCACGTCAGGGAAGCGCCGGCAGAACAAGCGCCGGCAGGGCGCCCGAAGCGGTCACGGCCACTCCCACGGACGAAGCGCGCAGTACGGGAATGGGGCACGTTCCGGGACTGGATAGTCCGGCAAGAGGACCGCACCGATGCTACGGGCACACTTGCCCGTGATCTCCTCGCTGAAACAAAACGAATCGGGCGCGAACCTGCAGCGATGCGGCATCGCATTGATTTGATCTGGTTTTGTGAGTCAGCGCCGAAGTCAATCGGACTTACGCGCAGTAGGCATCGCTGCATGGGCGGAATGGATTGCATTTGAACAAGTGAACGATGAAGCGGCGGGCATACAACAAGAGGAGTGTAAGAATGCCCGATAAACTGCCGACGATTAGTGGCAACCCACACTGCTCGAAGTATGCAGTGCACTGCGGCTATTGCCTTGAGCATGCCAAAGCTGATAGCAGGCGGATGTATCGGGAAGACCATGCCCAACGCGGATCTCCGTGCAAGCAAGGCTATGACAGGGCGCACGAGCAGTGGCGGCGGACGATCATCAGTCGCGATCCGATCTGCAAGCACTGTGGTGCCGCACTCGCGGAAGAGGCAGATCATATTGTCCCGATCACTGCAGGTGGAGCGAGGCTCTCGCTGAGAAATGGGCAGGGATTGTGCAAGAGCTGTCACAGCAAGAAGACGCGGGAGGAAAACTAACGCGGTAGCTAACTGATTGCTCTATATTGGGTTAGAATCACGAGAGATATACTCATGAGTAACGAGCCACGAGTCATTGACACGCGAAATTAAGTATTTTCTAACAGGAATTGTGACATGGAACATCTAGAAGAGAAGAAACAACAAGCACCGGAGCATTTGAGCAAGACCGCGAAAGCTCTCTGGTTGAAACTCTGCCATGAATACGATTTGTCGGACACAGCGTCGCGAATCCTGCTGGAAACCGCGCTTTCTTGTTTCGATGAGTGGCAGGGAGCGAGAACCATTCTCTCCAAGGAAGGGCATATCGTGAGAGACAGATTCGGGCAGCGGGTGGTTCATCCCGCCGCGCGACTAGCCCGTGATTCGAAGGCGACAATGATCAGCGCTTTGCGTCAGTTGCATCTGGATTTGGAACCATTGCGAAGTTTGCCGGGCCGACCACCAGGGAGGGGATGAATCATGCCGAGCAACCGAAGATTCAAAATGAAGATGCGCAGATCCGGGAGTAAACTGACGCACTCAGCGGAGGGATATTTTTTCTGGGGCATGGACCTCGGCGATTTTAATAACGAAGCCGAGGCGAGTGCGGCGTGGCGGCAACACCGCGTGCGATTGCTCCTTGAATGGATAGCCGAACATCCCGGAACGAGACCATTCTTTTGGTGGGAGGTCGAGCGACCGCGTGGACATCTACGCAGGCAAGTTTACGGGCCACCGCCGCTCATGGACGCGCTGATCTATATGGGCTATCCAGGGCATTGGCCCTGCAAGGCTTTAATCTTCGAACCTGAAGTGATTTTTCTTGAGAGGTTGAATTTGTTAACTCGCCCCGAGATCGCGCAACTCCCCGCGTTGAAGGCAAATGCTGCCGCCGAGACAGCTGAAAAAATAAAGAAATTCAATGCTCAGCTTGAAGCAAATCCTATCTAGCGTGTTGCGAAAACTACGCCTGGCTCCATTGCCATGGAAGATGCGGATATCCTCGACAAGACCGACTGCGTGGTGGTGTTGCCGTCGGTCGTAAAAGTGGCAATTGGAATTGGCGGAAGTTACGGCTGTGGTGTCATGACTTGCCGAGGCGGGAAAGATTTTCAAGGTAAGTGGGGTGCGCCGACGATGATGGCTCTTGAAGGGGGCAGCGCGGGATTGCAATTGGGGGGCCAGGCTACTGACTTTGTCCTTTTGTTCATGAACTCCCGTTCTGCATCCAGCATCTTGACCAGCAATGTGAAGCTCGGTGCAGATGCATCGGCGGCAGCGGGCCCTGTTGGAAGGACTGCGTCAGCTGAGACGGATGCCTTGATGCGTGCGGAGGTGTTGAGCTATTCGCGTGCCCATGGTCTCTTCGCAGGAATCTCGCTGGAAGGCTCCACACTTCGTGCCGACAACGATGCTAATAAGAATTTATATGGTAAAAAGATGGACGCACAGCAAATCGTGTTCGACAACGCCGTTCCGGCATCCCCAAGTGCAGTCAAGCTGGTCGCCACGCTGGACAAGGCATCTCCGCAAAATAAATCGAAGAATTAGTTCAGAGCAATAAAGGCAGAGCTGCGAGGATGACGCTGTGGTCGAGAGGAGCGCCAAACTCCGATACCTGGCACGCGCGGCCAGGTACTTAGAGAGCGCCCCAAGTTAAACTGTCGTAATCCACTCACTCACCCTGAATGCGCCCTCAAGTAAGCCGACAGCTTCTCCGCGATGATCTTGTCTTCCCCCGGCTTCAGCATGAATGAGTTCATCGACAACGCGGGGCTCTCTTCGCCCGCCGAAAGGACAATCGCCGGGTTCCCCTGCCGCAGCGCTTTTGCAACCTCACGCGGAGTGACCGTGATCCGTTTGTCCCAATGAATTTGCATGTGCGGCACGTGATTGGCCACGTCTGGCATCGAATGCGTTGTCGTCACACCAGGAATCTTCGCCAGTTCGTTGGAAATCAATTCAAGACGCCCCTGCCATTCTCTGTTCAGTGCTTCGTGGTCTTCCTTCAAATAGCACTCCACTGCCTTCACCATCCCTATGATCTCTTCTTTGCCCACTTTCTGGCTTCGTCCCAGCGTGTCCTCATGCGGTGAATTGTTGAGCAGGGCATTAGCTACCATGTCGGTTCGCCCCAGCAGCAGGCCCGCGCACTGTGGCCCGCGAATCGCCTTACCGCCGCTGAATGCCACCATGTCGTAGCCCATATTCACATAGTCCCAAAGATGCGAGACCGGAGGAGTGTCAGCCGCCGTATCGATGAACGTGGGGATTTTGTATTCCTGCGCCAGTTTCACCCACTCGTCCACCTTGATCTGTCCCGCCGCATTCGCGAAATTGGTGAAGTGCATCATGGCCGTCTGCGGCCCCACGGCACGCCGTAACTCTTCACGCGTTTCAATCACCACCAGCTTGATGCCCGTCGCTCGTAGTTGGTGATCGAAGGGGTTCCGGTGGGATTTTTGAATGATCACTTCCGATTTCATCCCCGTAAGGTCCGGAAGCTGCTCGATGAATTTTGGATTATTCCCCGTTAGCAATCCGGCCAGCCCGGACTGCATCGCTGCGGCAGCGCCGGAAGTCACAAGCGCCGTGTAGCCCGGCGGAAGCTTAAGCATTTCCGCGATGCGCTTCCCGACAGCAACTTCAAGATCCGGAATGCTTACGAAATGTTGCCCCGCCAAGTCCATTACAGCCTCGACTTCCGGCCGCATCAGGGAACCTCCAAGCACCGTCATAGTCCCCTGGCCGTTGATCAGCGTTGTGACCCCCAGCTCTTCATACACGTTTCCTGTCGAACCGAATCCCGTTACCTTGGTTTCCGGCGCTGGATTTGCCGCAATCACAGGGGCCGCGAACAACTTACGGGCATTGAGTGCCGCTCCCCCCAACGCGCTGATTCCACTAACGAACATTCGTCGGGACCACTTTGTGCTGATTTCCATTGGCATCTCTCCTGGTTGTTACTTGCGCACTACTGCGGCCGTACAGTTAATTTCCACCAGCGATTGTCCGGGAAGCGCTGCCACGGCGACCGTCGTCCGCGCCGGCCCACCATTCGGGAAGTACGTTTTGAAAACCTTGTTCATTCCGTCGTAATCGTCGATTTTCGTGAGGTACACTGTGAGCTGTAAAATGCTGTCCATCGTTCCGCCGCCGGATTCGACCAACGTCTTTACGTTGTCCATCACCTTCTTTGTGTGAACCCCAATCTCCATTTCGAATTCGCCCTTCGGATCATGCGAGTGCGCGCCCTGGCCGGCGATATAGATCACTCCATTGTGAATAATCAACGGCGTGATAAAGCCTCCGCCAGTGGCGGGCTTGCCGTCATAATCGAGCTTTTGGACTCCGGCCGGGGCTTGGGCTTGTGCGTCCGCGCCTGAGAGCGCGCTGACCACGCCGACGCCAGCGAAAAGTGAGGCAAGCCGGGCTGCAAAATTTCTACGATTGCTTAGATTAGAAACCATTGCACGTTCCTCCTGAAACAGTGAGATTCGAATTCTTGTTCCTTACGGCAGACCAAAACTGAACACATTGCTTCCCGCAGCGATGACAACATACTGATTTCCATTCACCGCATAACTCATAGGCGAAGCGTGAATGTTATGTCCGGTATTGAAGTGCCATAGTGGAGTACCGGACTGCGCGTCCACGGCCTCAAAGTACTGGTTGTTGTCGCCGAAGAACACCAGGCCGCCCGCAGTTGTCATCGTGCCTCCGCTCGAATACCCAACTCCTACCTGTGGATATTTCCAGGCAGGCTTATCAGATTCCAATTCGTAGGCCAGCAGAATTTTTTGCGACTTGTCGCCGGGACTGTGCTTCGTGCCGGTCGAATAGTAGGTCTGCCCTGGAGTGAATTTTTGAGCTTTCAGGTGATAAATGTCGCAGCTTTCCAGGGCAATGAAGTACAAGAGGTTCGTTCCGGGGTTGTAGGAAGGGGAATACCAGTTGGTTGCGCCAACAATGCCGGGGCAAATGCGCGTACCCTTCTCGGTGGGGATCGCATCGGTGCGAATGGGACGCCCCTGGGAGTCAATTCCCTGGGCCCAATTCAGGTTTTCGACGAACGGCACGGCCGAAAGAAATTTTCCGTCGGTTCGATCGAGAACATAGAGAAAGCCGTTGCGATTCGCTTCCACAAGCAGCTTGCGTGGCTTTCCCTGAAAGACTCGATCGATCAAGATTGGTGTCTCGACTGCGTCATAGTCAAACAGATCATGAGGCGTAAACTGGAAATACCATTTCAGCTTGCCGGTATCCGCATCGAGCGCCAAAAGACAATCGGTATAAAGATCGTCTCCCGGCCGGGGCCCACCATCGTAATCGGGGGAAGGATTGCTGGTTCCCCAATACAGTGTGTTCAGTTCAGGATCGAATGTTCCGGGCATCCACGTGGTGCCGCCGCCGTGCAGATAGCTGTCTCCCGGCCAACTCTCGGAGCCATGTTCGCCCGGCGCGGGAATAGTCCAGAAAGTCCACGCGAGCTTTCCCGTTTCGGCGTCGAATGCCGAGACAAATCCGCGCACTCCATCATCTCCCCCGGAAGTGCCCACGATCACCTTGCCGTTCACCACGAGCGGCGCGCTTGTCGCTCCATAATTTCTGTTCCCGTCGGTATAGGCAACATCCCAGCGTAGATTTCCAGAACGTGCATCCAAGCACAGCAGATGCGCATTGTCCGTTTCCATAAAAACCGAGGTGCCCCAGACTCCTACGCCGCGATTGTGGTGTTGTGACGCATCATCAATCAAGCCTTCGGTAATGGGCCAGCTATGGTGCCAGACCTCGCGACCAGTTTGCGCATCCAGTGCATAAGCGTCGTTGGCCGATGTCACAAACATCAGCCCGTCCACTACAACAGGAGTGACTTCCAGTGAATCTGAATTTGGAGCGTGAAAAACCCACTGTGCGCGGATCGAGCCAGCGTTCTTCACGTTGATCTGGTCCAGGCTGCTGTATCGCCGCCCCGAATAGTCGCCATTGTAAGAAGGCCAATTCTTGCCAACTGGCTGGACGGCAAGCGTGTCTTGCTTCACGTTCAGGTCAACGCTGACCGACGATTTTTGCGTTGCCGAGCTCTGGCCAAGTGCGGACATTGGAACCATCAGAGCTGCGCCAAGCACAATTCGCCTGCAAAGAGACATTACTCTACAAACCCCCGACTGCGGACGTGATTCTCATAATTGCTTGCGCACCAATGGACAGAACGGGAACGCGCTCTGTCCGGTGGGAAAGACTATGCAACAACTTACGTTCGCAAATCCAGCGAATATTAATCCGATTTAGTCGCGAGGTGAATCTCAATTCTACAGTCGACCGAATTTTTCACCCTGGAACTGGGACGCCAATAAGATTCGTGTAGCTATCGAAAAGAGTTGACAGTTCAAGCCGTGCGATAGGATAACACTCGTTCAAAATACAGAAGCTCGAATGGAGGGTGACAATTTTCTTCCAGCGAATTTACCGCCAATCCTGGGAGGCAGGCCTCACGGTTAGATATGCCAGGACACTGCAGAGTTGCGACCATGACCTTCTGGGGTGTTATTCTGAAAAGCGTTCGTAGCAGCCTTCGGGCTCTCACTTTCCTCGCACTCGCAACGTCTTTGTGCTCGGGGTACTGGTCTGCTTTCGCCCAAACGCCGAGCCCTGCCTCAAAAACAGCCAGCTCGGGCAGCCCGCGCCTCGTGGAGGCGAGCAAGACCTTTGCTGCTACATGCGCAGGATGCCACGGATTAGACGGGCGCGGCGCCGAGCGGGGTCCAAACATCGCTTCTCGCCAAGAGGTGCTGCGGCGTTCAGACGCGGAGCTGCTTGGAATCCTACAAAAAGGGATTCCCGCGGCGGGAATGCCCGGCTTTGCGGCTCTGGGAAACGCCAAACTGGAAGCCTTGGTGAGTTACCTTCGAACGCTACAGGGCAAAAACGCCGCAATGCCGATTCGCGGCAACCCACAACGTGGAGGAATGCTTTTCTTCGGCGCAGCTCGATGCTCCGAATGCCACATGGTAAATGGTCGAGGCGGATTCATCGGCTCCGACCTCTCGGCGTATGCCACAGATTCTTCCCCAGAGGATATCCGCCGCGCCATCTTGAAACCGGATCCTGACTCGAGACGTGGCAAAGGCCAGGTGCAGGTGACTATGCGCGACGGAAGAGTGTTGGATGGAGTGATCCGCAACGAAGACAACTTCTCACTGCAGCTCCAGACTCTCGATGGCGTATTTCATTTCCTCCAGAAGTCCGAAGTCTCTGCCGTCAAGCCGTCGGCGCGCCCGTTCATGCCGGATGACTTTGGCCAGACCCTCAGCCCGGCCGAACTTGACGACATCGTGGGCTACCTTATGACTGTTGCCCGCAGTGCGCCGGTAAAAGCCCCAAAACAGAAGAAAGGGGATGAGGATTAGTTTCCGTACCTCTAGAGGTTGCATGAATCCTATTACAGACTTTCACATTGCTAAATACTCAGCGGGACGAGCGGCCTTCAAACGATTCGCTGCTCTTGCCTCAGGATTGCTTGTTTGCTCCGGGATTTTGCTCACGAGGCAATCGGTCACTCAACATCGAGAGTTCGGTTTGCGCGCCAAGTCCCCGCAGTTTTGGAATCTGATTCCGAAGGACGCCCAGTTGGCTGTCGTCGCCAAAGGTCTCGGATTCACCGAAGGCCCGGTTTGGGATCCCGCTGGTTTTCTGTATATAAGCGACGAAGAGCAGAACAAGATTTATAGAGTTGCGCAGGACGGCGCAAAAACCGAGGTCATTTCGCTTGGCGATCCCGACGGCAATACTTACGATCGAGATCATCGTTTGATCGATTGCGCCAGTGTACTGCGCGCGATCATCAGGGTAAGCCCCGATGGGCGGTACGCAATTCTTGCCAACCAATTCGAAGGGAAAAAATTCAACAGCCCGAATGATGTCGTGCTCGGTCCCGATGGCGCTTTATATTTCACGGATCCGACGATGGACTTGCCCGCAGGCGAAAAACAGGAACTTGCTTTTCAAGGTGTGTTTCGTCTGGATGCAGCAGGAAAAGTCACATTACTGACAAGGGAGTTGTCGCAGCCCAACGGGCTGGCATTTTCTGCTGATGGTAAAAAGTTTTACGTGGATGACAGCCAGCAACGCAACATTCGCGTATACGACTTTCAGCCGGGCGGAACGCTAGCAAACGGCCGCATCTTTGGCGAAGAGCCTGGCGGGAAAGGCGATGGAGTCCCCGATGGCATCAAGGTGGACCGGCGGGGAAACGTATACGTCACTGGCCCGGGCGGCATCTGGGTATGGGACGCGCAGGGCCACCACCTCGGCACCATTCTGATGCCTGAGCAGCCTGCCAACCTCGCGTGGGGAGGCCCAGCTCTCCGCACGCTTTACATCACGGCTACTACGTCCGTCTACAAACTGGACACTCACGCTATTGGTTTCGTTCCGTATCTTGGCCCGGCGAAGAAACACTAAGGATAAGGGCGGGAACAAAGCCCTTACGGGCGCGGCGCATTTTTCAATTCCGGTGCAATTTCAAACGCCTTTTCAAATTCCGCGCGAGACTCTTCGTCTTTCCCTTCCTGGTGCAGTGCCAACGCAAGGTTATAGTGTGCCTCCGCGTAAAGCGGCTTCAGTCGCGTGGCCTCAACAAACTCTCCCACAGCGCCATGAACATCACCCGCCTGCAAGAGGGCCAAACCGAGGTTATTGTGTGCTTCCGCGAAATTTGGATCGCGCCGTACCAATTCACGAAAGACATTGACAGCGCCGGCCGTGTCGTTCTGTTGGCCCAGCAGCAATCCCAACTGTATTCGTGCGTCCGTATACTTGGGGTCAAGGCTGATCGCTTCATTGAGCTCTCGCGTGGCCTCTACTAGTTCGCCGGACTGTGCCAAAGCAAGTCCAAGGTTGTAATGGGCCTCCGCAACATCTGGATCAGACATCACGGCACGGTGGAACTCCGCTAGCGCGCGTGTACGGTCATTCTGCTGCCAGTAGAGCAGCCCGAGCCGCGATTGAGCCGCCGCATAGTCTGGTTTCAGCTCAATCGCCTTTTCATAGGCTGCCAGCGCTTGTGTCAGATCTTGTTTGCGCTCCCACGTGACTCCCAGATAGTAATAACCGGTCGGGAGTTCCGGAGTTTGTTCAACCGACTTTTGAAACAGTGCCAGGGCACTGTCCAGTTTCTGTTGTTTCAGAGCCTCCGTGCCTTGAACGATTAAATACTTCGTTTGCGCCAGGCGCGCCCGGTACTCGTGTAATGCTTCCAGGTCCTGCAACTCTTTCTGTGCCGCCTCGGTGTTCCCCTGGCTCCGTAACGCGATACCCAGGTTGTAGCGCGCCTTTTCAAAATCGGGTTTCAGCTCGATCGCCTTCCGAAACGCAGCGATAGCTCCGGCCGTATTGCCGTCTGCCTTCAACTCCATTCCCAGGTTGTACTGCGCTTCGGGATCTTTTGGATCGAGGTCGATAGCTTTACGAAATTGGACGAGTGCGCCGGCATGGTCGCCCTGGCGTCGTAGAGTTGCTCCAAGCAGGGAATGAGCCGGAGTGAAGTGCGGATTGAGTGCAATCGCGCGGCGAAATTCCGCTGCCGCCTCGGGCAAATTGCCTAGCTGTCCTTCGGCCAGTCCTAGCTCGAATTGTATCTCTGCGGTTGGGTTCAGTTGCGCCGCTCGCCGTAGCTCTTTCTCAGCGGCCCTGGCGTCGTTCTGTTGCATGTAGATCCGTGCCAGCAGCCGATGGGCCGCAACGTTCGCAGGATCGATCTCAACGGTCGTGCGGAGTTCCTTTAGAGCAGCGGTCGTGTCTTGCAGATCGTATAAGGTTGCGCCTAAAGCATAGTACGCATCGGCCCACTTCGGATTGAGCTGCAGCGCAGCTTCGAACTCCTCAACGGCCTGCTTTGTGTCCCCCTTGTATTTCAGCGCGAGAGCCAGGTCGTAATGCGTAAGTGGATCGTCAGGCGCCAACTCCAGCGCCTTGTGATAACTAACAATGGCTTCGTCCCAGGATTTTTTGCGTGAGAGTTCAACAGCCTGTTGGCGGTAGCTGTCAGCGCTCTGCGCAAACAAAGACGGCGAGAGAAAAAGGATCAGAACCAGCAGAAACAGCGTCAGCTTGCTGGAAAGAAAAAACGACTGCATCGCGAATTTAGGAATCAAGACATTATGGTCCATGGCCGGGCTACCTGCCCAAGAAGCCAAGGACACTATTGTGCCAGCATCTTTGCCGGACTTGCTAACTCTATGCAATCCGACGATCCGCCCGATGTTGCTATCGGTGGGAATCGCCGGATTACACGTTACCAGTAGAACTTCGCGCTAACCTGTCCTTCGCGCCCGCCGCCGCCGTTGCGTCCAAACGTTTGCGTGCCGGTTACCTGGCCAAAGGTGCTGTCGTTGAAATTGCCGTTAGGGTTCGTGAAATTCGTGTGGTTGAAAATATTGAAGAATTCAAAGCGAATCTCAAACGACATGGACTCCTTGATGGCTGTCCTCTTCGTCACCCCGAAATCGGTAACGCTGATTCCAGGGCCATGGAAGAACTGCCTGTTGGCGTTGCCGAATGCCCCCAGCGGACCAGAAGCAAAGGCGCCTTTGAAGAAGTACTGATTCGGGCAAGGATGGGGAACGGCGGCGGTCGGTATGCACTCAGGATCTGTGACATCCTCCCGCCGTGGGTTTTGAGTGATGACTCTCCCGACGAGGTCAGGCACATCGGTGTTCCCACTACCGGTTAGGGAGTAATCACCGCCCTGACTTATCGCCACGGGTAGGCCTGTGGCAAATCGTGTTATCCCGTTGAGCGACCAACCCTGCGTCAGGCGTTTTGGCGCGTTGCCGAAGGCCCGGTCGAAGGGAATCGCCCAGATATAGCTGACCACGAAATTGTGCCTGAGGTCGTAAGCCGAGAGCGAACGGCTAAGCCGAAAGTTCGAGAAATTCACCCACTGGCCGAATCCGGAAGAATTGTCGATACCCTTGGAAAAGGTGTAAGCGGCCAGAAACGTAAAATCGGTGGCCTTCCGTTCGATGGAGATTTCCGCCGCATTGTAGTTCGAATTGGCGATGTTGGCGGTGTAACTGTTGTTGACAGAGAAGGCAGGTCCCAACTTGTCACGCGTGCCGGCTACACAAACGCTGCCTGGCGTGCCGCAGTCGAAGGTATACGCACCCGTCGGAGCGGGCGTGCCTGGAGGCAGGATATATGTCTGATCCTCACCGTTCCGTCCGCAAGTCGGGGTCGCGCCCAAATCATTAAGCTTCTGGCAAAGAGCCTGATCGCCAGGATTTGCGTCATATTGCGAGATCAGTTTGTGCCCCTGTGTGCCCACGTACGCGAGGGTCAGCACCGTGGATTTAGTCAGTTCACGCTGAATGGACAAATTGTAGTGTTCTGCATAGGGCGGGCGATTGTGAATGTCATAGCCCGGCGAGTACGAGATCGGTAGATAGATCGAGTAATCGAGGGTTTTATTTGCAGGGCTCCCGGGGATCGGGATGGTAAAAGGGAAGCGCTGCGTTTGCGAACTACCATCAGCAAGTGTCTGGAACGGCACAGCAAAGTCGACCGGGTTCGGCGAGGTCCAGTACAGGCCGAAGGGAGCGTCCCCTACCTCGTAGAACAGGTTCAGGTCCTCAATCGACGTGTAGTAAATGCCATAGGCCGCTCGAATGCTGCTCTTGCCGGGCCCGCCAAAGATCTTTCCAAGTACGTCATCTGAGAAGCTGGGCGAATAAGCGATACCCAGTCGCGGAGAGAAGTTGTTATAGCGCGTCGGGGCAAGCGTGCTCGGAATGCCCGGGTCTCCCGGGACCACCCAACCTAGCGGGGCCGTCGGGAACTGCGTAGATTGCAAACCTGGCACGATCGTCTCAATCTTGCCCTGCGTGTCATACCACGGCATACTTACTTCCCAACGGAGTCCAAGATTGAGGGTGACGTTCGGTCTCACTTTAAAGGTGTCTTCTGCGTAGGCCCCGCCATAACGCGTGCGGGAATCCAGGAACTGCTGACTGCACTGGTTATAGTTCTGGACCGCACCGAGCAGATAGTCCGCGAAATCGTTGCCGGTTATGCTGCCATCGAACGTGAAGGCCCCGTTCGGCGAGCAGACATTGCGCTCATTGATTTGCAGATAGCGGAACTCACCGCCAAACTGTAGGGTATGGCGGCCCTTTGTCAGCGAATAACTGTCCGAAAAGTGGAAGGTGTTGTTGGGCTGAAATGTCGTTAAGGTATTCACGCCGAGGTTAAACTCGTTGAAGTATATCTTCGGCACAGTCTGCGGAAATCCCGGAGGCCCCGAGGGAATGATGCCTAGCGTGCCTTCTCCCGTTAAAAAGCCGAGATCGGACAGGCTGGCAAAGCTGCTCTTTGGCTCGTCCGTATGGAAAGCGGTCCGGAAGAAGCTAAAACGAAATTGATTGACTGCCGTGGAGCCGATAGTCTTGGTGTTGCTCATGACGAACTGCTGAGCGCGCGCTGTCGTGAGGCTCGAAAAGCCCGGGACGCTGGCATTCAATGGATTAATGTTCGTGGAATTGTCTATCGTGTAATAAAACGACCAGTTGCCGGTCATCTTGTTGATAAAGTCCACTTTTTGACCGAATTTATTATCGGAAATGTTGAGTTTTTCGCTAGCGTTCGCGTAATTTCCGCTCGCATCCGGCAGCGGTATGTAGGGCAAGATTCCAACAGCAGGTTTGGAAAAGGCGCTCGTTGGGATCACACCGTTAGGAAACACACATTCGGCAGTACTTTCGCATCCTGGAGTGGAATAAGGCTCACCGTTGGTAACGGTGTAGCCCAGCCGAGCCGAAAGCGTGTCGGCCCAATTTGCTCCACACGAAGTGCCCGAGGGACATGGCTGACTGTTCACCAGTAGTGGGCTGCCGCTGGAATCCAGAAAGTCACCTGGAGTGAAAATGCCGTTCCGTTCGTCGGCCGACGGCAACGACACGTTACCCGTACTGGCCCCTCTGACTTCGCGAGTGCCCTGGTAATCCGTAAACCAGAACAGCTTGTTTTTCCAGAATGGGCCTCCAATCGCGTAGCCGAACTGGTTGCGCCTCAGTTCTCCTTTGGTCGGATCGAAGAAGCCACGCGCGTCGAATACATCGTTGCGCAGAAACTCGAACACGTCTCCGTGAAAACCGTTAGTGCCGGATTTGGTGATCGTGTTCATCACCGCGCCGCTGAATTTCCCGTATTCGGCATCAAAGCTATTGGTGATCAGCCGGAATTCTTCCACGGAATCAAGATTGGGGACTAATCCCGAGCCCAGATTGCGGCCTTCGCTCACATCGCCGCCGTTTACTAGAAACGCGTTCGAGGTCTCGCGCTGGCCATTTACCGAAAGGTTGCCAACGTTCGTCGAGTATCCGCCCGAAACCGACCGGTCCTGCTGCATGGTCCCGGAAGTCACTGGAACCACACCCGGCTGCAGTCCGAGCAGGTCCAAATAGCTGCGTCCATCCAATGGCAGCGCCAACATTTTCTTCGAATCGATCACATCACCCAACTGCGTGTTTTCCGTCTGCACCTGTACGGCGTTGGCGGCAACCGTCACTACTTCTTGTACGCTGCCAACGACGAGCGAAACGTCGACGCGCAATTGATCGTTCACCTTCAACTCGATATCTGTCGTGGTAAACGTTTGAAATCCTGCCGCAGTGGCGGTGAGCCTGTAGGTCCCTGCAGGCAAGGCCAACAGATGGTATGTGCCGTCCGCGGCCGAAGTGGTTTCCTGATGGAAATTGGTTGTCGTGTTGGTGACCACAATGCGCACGCCAGCAACAACCGCTTGCGCACTGTCATGCACCACGCCCAGGATCGATCCTGTGACGTCCGCACGGAGAACAATTGGGTTAGAAGTCGTTATGAAAATCAACAAAACAGCTGATGCTAAATGTCGGAGCGAAATTTTCATCTTAACCTCTCTGGTAAACAATGTCGGGAACCATCTCACAAATCATCTGGGACAACAAGACTGAAATTTAAATCGTTTGAATTACTCGGAGCAATGCACGATTCGCTTCAGTTGTTTTAGTTTTCTCCACTTGCGTAATGGATTACCTTTACCAAAGAATTCCCCTTCTTACTTGGCTGGGCACGACAGCCCCCAGCTGTCGCCCAATGTCGTGGTTCTCGACGCCCAGAGCGGTCCGAACTCTACGCTGGAAAGCGGCCGCATTGCCCTCGAGCTGTTCCTGTTAGTTAATTCCCGTTACGATCTCGACGGTCACCTCCCCAATCGCTCCGCGATCCAGGCCATCTGCGTCTTCTAGGTGTACTGAAATCCGGCCTGACTGGCCCGGATCTTCCACCGTTGCCTGCAACAGGACAGGATTCCTGGGATCGACTTGCATAAGCGATTGCTTTCCGAGAGCCATTCCTCGAGTGTCGTAGAAATGGACCACAAGCTTCCCAGGGAAGAGCACTCCAAAAGCCCCAGCTAGTTTCATTTTGCTCCTCGTTGGGTCCTTGGCAGCATGAAGTGGTTTGAGGATCACTCCGCAGTCGGTCACGCCCTGAAAGTCAGCGTCGGCCCGCGTCGGGTACCATTGGGTATCGAAATGGAATTCCTCGCCTGGGTCCAGCCGTACCAGTGGTGAATTGAGTTCGGCTTCCATGTAGATCGCATGGGTCTCTTTTTCCGGAGACCCGAAAGTGCTCGTGCCATCCGCATGTTGCTGCAATGACGGACCGTTCGTCCAAAAGATGACGGAGGCCTTGCCCGGATATTGCTTCGTGTCATCGTACCGGAATCGTTCCACCATCGCGTAGCGACTATCGCCATCTACGACCGCCAACCAGCCCTCTTTCGAGTCCAGCCACAATTCCGCTGCCAGCGGAACATAATGCACGGCGAAGATTCCGTTTTCCCTTACTTGTGCTGCAAAATTCTCCGCAGGCCCGAATCGGACGTGATACTGGTTGAGATAGCTGCTCGATGGATTCGCTCGGCTGAATCCCCAGAAATTCGGATTGTGGCGCGAGGGATCCTTGGCGTCGCTCGTATCGTACTGAGATACCGATTGTACGGACCACTCGATGGGATGGCCGCTCGCATTCCTCACGACGGCGTGAAAACTGATCCGCGGGGAGTCCGCCCCCAGTGTCACAACTCTACGAAACTGCAATCCGGTCTGCGGGTCCGCCGGTCCAGCCAGCGAGATTTCGCACTGCGGGCCCTGCCTTAAAATCTGGAACGTGAACGCGCCGTCGTCCAAGATGTCCGAATTTCCCACCCAATGCTTTTCATCTTGGCTTCCCTCGGGAAGCACCCACAGCTTGTCGCCTCCATAGTTAAACCATTGGCTGCCGGAGGGGAGAAGATATTTCCCAGCATAGACCTGATTCACGAACAAGAACGGATGGCCATCAAAGATGACTTGCATCAGCCTTCCGCCGTTCTGCGGTACAAAAATTAGTTTCACCCACGCGTTGGACACCTGCTGCGCTTGCCAACCCTTGTAGTTCATCTGCTCAACTTGGCAACCGGCCGTCGCTGCTTCCGACTTCTGCTGTGCGTAAACATCGCAATTCACCACTGTCACCAGATGAAAGGTGATTGCCGCGGCCAATGACCATAACATCGTGCGCGTCTTCATCGATAATCACTATCTACTCGGTTGCCTATCCGAGATTTGTAATACTCGCCTCTACTGGCACATCCCGTCCCCATGCGCTGACCCAATTTTCTTCGCAAACTGCGCCCGTGCCACGGAGTAGGTCATACCGAAATGATTCGTAATGAAACAAAATAAAACGACACAAGTCAAGGAACTTGTGATAAAAAGCCTGAGCCGCTAGTCACCGTGCCGGGTGTTCAGATCCTTCGCAGTGCGGGATCGTCGGCCAGCGGCGACCATTCCCCGGCTTTTTCAACGAGAGGGAGACTTTCAAATGTCGCTCATCCCCGGTTTCAGTCGTCGGAGTTTTATCCGTTTCGCCGCCGCCGCACCTTTGCTCGGCCAGATTGCCGCAAAAAACGCGTTCGCCAGTGTCGCCGCTGCGGTCGGAAGGGACCCCGGCCAAAACGTGTACACACGTCTCGGCGTAAAAACGGTCATCAACTGCCGCGGCACTTGGACTTACTTGAGCGGTTCATTGGAATTTCCCGAAGTGCAGGCGGCGCAACGAGAGGCCTCCGAGCACTTCGTCAACATGTTCGAATTGCAGCATGCCGCCAGCCGGCGTCTTTCAGAATTAACCGGTGCAGAAGCGGGGATGGTCACTTCCGGTGCGGCCGGGGCAATGGCCTCCGCTGCTGCGGCCTGCATGGCTGGCAGCGATTCCAAATTCATCTGGCAGCTTCCGGACACGACCGGGCTAAAACACGAAGTTATTATGGTGGGCGGAAGAAGCGCTTTTGACAACGCCATCCGGCTAACGGGTGCGAAGCTGGTTCTCGCCGAATCTCCCCAGGAGCTGGCGAACGCCATCAATCAGAACACCGCCATGATTTACACCACTCATCTGGATGACGAACTACGCGCAGAACTTGCGGTGGCGAAAAAATACAAAATCCCGATGCTCTTGGACGACGCGGCAGGTATTCCTCCCATTGAAAATATCAAGCTTTATGCCCAGATGGGGATTGACATGTATACCTTCTCAGGCGGAAAGGGACTCCGCGGCCCGCAATGCAGCGGACTTCTGCTCGGAAGAAAAGATCTGATTGAAGCCGCAATGTTGAACACCAGCCCTTGGGAAGGGGCCGTGTGCCGAGCGATGAAAGTCGGCAAGGAAGAAATCATCGGTTTACTTACAGCGGTTGAGACCTGGCTGAAAGCCGACTTGAGCGCGCTCAATCGTGAATGGAACGCACGTGTCGAACGTATTGCCAAGCTGGTCGCCACCGTGCCCGGCGTAGAAACCAACATCTCCATACCCACCGATGGCAATCGCTATCCCACGCTGCACATTTCCTGGGATGAAGAAGCTTGGGGGTTTTCGGTGAAAGATTGCGTGCAGAAGTTGCGTGCCGGCGACCCCGTAATCGAAGTGGCAGGCGCGGACAATCCCAGTATTGTCACGGCCGTTCGTGAGGGGAACCCCAAAAAGAATGACAAGCCATCCAAAGAACGGCGCAAGTTGGAATTGGTCTCTTCCACCATTCAACCCAACGAAGCGATCCTTGTCGGCCAGCACATTCGTGAACTTCTAACTGCCGCTCGGAAAGCGGCTCCTGCGGCGCATCCGTCATGACGATTCGACGAGCACCACACAAGCATCGCTTTACTCGGTGGGGATTGCTGCTGGGATTGTTGATCTTCGCTGCCATTAAACTAGCTGCGCAGGTTCGCCCGGTCGAAATTCCTGCGCAGGGTAAACCGGCAAACTCCGTCCGCTCAAGCGCGATCGACGCTGGTGACTACGTTTATATTTCGGGGCAGGGTGGCCAACGGCCGGACGGCAGCACTCCGGGAAAATTTGAAGATCAGGCCAGCCAGGCGCTCGAAAACATCAAGACGATCGTCGAAGCCGCTGGCCTGAGAATGAAGCACATCGTGTATGTGCAGGTCTATCTTGAAGACGTAAACAATTACGAAGACTTGAATCGAGTTTTCGAAAAATACTTTCCTGCCACGCCTCCGGCCCGGGCGGTTCTTGGCGTTGCCCATTTGTCGCAATCTTCACTGGTGATCAACGCGGTTGCCGTTCACGATCTCAGCCAAGTGAAGGCTGTTATTCCTCCCAATTTCAAATCCACCGAACCTTTTTCTCCCGGCATGCTCACGCACGACCGTCTATTCGTTTCGGCGATGCAGGGCCGCGACCCTTCATCGAATGCAGTCCCCGAAGATCCAGCAACTCAAATAGACCTTGCACTGGACGCAGTCCGCGCAGTTGTCGAGGCGGCTGGTCTGAAGCTGAGCAATATGGTCTTTGTAAATCCCTATCTCACCCAGAAAATACCCATGCAATTGATGAACGAGCACTACGCGCGCCGGTTTGAATTCGGCAATACACCTGCCCGCGCCACCATCGAAGTCAATGCCCTGCCTCGCAACGCGCAGATCGAATATACCGGTGTGGCCGTGCGCGACTTGAGTCTTCGTCGCGCAATCCGTCCCAAGAACATGTCACCAAGTCCAACTGCCAGTCCGTGCGTCTTCGCCGGCGAAACTCTCTACTGCTCTGCGAAAAGTGGATTCATACCCGGACCGCATGGCGGCGTCTACGGCAATTCAACTGCCTTACAACTTCGTCAGACCATGCGCAACCAACTCGACAATTTGGAAGAGGCTTCCATGGACTTCAGCCAGATTGTATCCACTGTTGTCTATCTCGACGATATTTCCGACAGCGAAGCCTTCAATAAGGTCTACATGGAGTACTTCAGCGCTCCGCTCCCCGCGCAGACTCTGGTGCAACAGATTCCTTCCTCTGGCCGCTCGCCCGATGCGAAGGGACACTTTCCCGACCTCGAGCAGATGTCGTTGATCGCTGTGAAACAATCTCCGAAAAAGTAAAAAAAAATCTACCGTAGCTATTCGGCTGGAGTTCAGACGGCGAGGGAAAGACGCCGCGAAAGAAAATAACGATACTGCTCCGATTATCAGGCCGAAGCCGTGAGGGCTGAGAGTGTTGCGGGCGCGAGTAACGCGGAAGACTGCCGGTCGAGATAAATGGTTGCGTTGGGATGGTTGCGCAAAATCGACGCCGGCGCCATTGGACTGATCGGGTCGTCGAAACAGGCTTTGATGGCCTGGGCTTTGCGAGCATCCGGAACGACTGCAAGAATTTCCCTGGCCTTGAGGATTTGACGCACGGACATGGAAATGGCGTGCGTCGGAACAGCGGGGAGATCTTTGAACCAGCCTTCGCCGACCTGCTGCATCCGACAGGTATGGTCGAGAGCGACGATAATGAAAGGTTCTTCCGTTTCGAAATCGGCGGGAGGATCGTTGAAGGCGAGATGACCATTTTCTCCGATGCCCACGAATGCGATATCAATCGGCGAAGCGGTGATGGCACTGCTGGCCTCGCGAATTACTTCGGCTGGGTCCCGGTTGCCATCCAGCAGGTGGTACTTGGTGATGCCGGTATTCGCGATCAAGTGCTCCTGAAGAAATCTGCAGAAGCTTGCGGGGTGCGTCATGGGGAGACCGATGTACTCGTCCAGGTGGAAAAGTTCGACTTGATTCCACGGAATGCCAGGAATCGTAGTGAGCGCCGCGAGGAACTGGAATTGGGAAGCGGCGCTTGCGGCGATCACGCGAGCTTGACCACGATCTGCAATTGCAGATTGAACAGCCACCGCGGCCTGGGTGGCCGCAGAATTTCCGAGCGAATCCTTGTCATCGAAAACCTTCAAAAGCATCAGGACGCCTCCTATGGCAAACGAGTGTGCAGATCGGTAACCTGACGAGAGCGGCGCGCACGACCGACCCTCCCGTAGAAACCTCGACATCATACCAGACGCCCGTTGTCCTTTTGCTTCTTCAGGGAAGGGAAGGCATGCAATAGAAGTACCTTGCAAATCAATAACATGCAAACCTCAGTTGGGACGCTCATGCTTTGGTGTTGCATGATCGTTGCAGATTAGCTCAGATTCTCCTTAGTTCTTGACTTATGCCAATTTGGACACTCTACATCCGCTAGTCCGCTAACGGCGTTCGTCAGGCATGTGGATTATTTTGCAAATCGTAAAGCTCGGGGAGGCGATTAATCTTCAAGCGCCATGATGCAGACGATGGATTCTCATTCTCCCTTCAGAGATCTGCTTACCCGCTTCTGCTGTCAAACAAAGGGCCTCCCTTAAGCAATAAATGTCAACATCATCCGCCAGTGATTTCCTCAGATCGCTGATAACTCATTCCGGATCAAAGCCTTTGCAGACACCGACATCGAGACATCGTGGAAAATTCTTACAGACAGCTTCGAGTTGACAAACTCCGGGGATCTTTTGTGGAAAACTCGCGCTGTATTTTTCCACGATGCCCAGTTGGATACGCACTTCTACTCTCGCCCTAAGTCACCAGGTTCGGTGTCGAATTGGGACACCAACTGCCTGCAGAACCGCCATCAGTACACTAATGTGAAGTGCCTGCTATAATGCCCCGCTTCTCGATCGGGACGAAATCTCGCTCCTCGTGGCCGATGTAGATTTGACGTGGACGAGCGATCTTCTGCTCCGGATCCTCAAGCATCTCCTGCCACTGTGCGAGCCAGCCCACGGTGCGGGGAATAGCGAAGAGCACAGTAAAGATCTCCGGCCTGAAGCCCAATGCCTGGTAAATGATTCCAGAATAGAAATCGACGTTGGGGTAGAGCTTTCGCTTGATGAAGTACTCGTCCTCAAGGGCGATGCGCTCGAGTTCGAGGGCAATCTCAAGCTTGGGGTTTTTGCCGGTAGCTTGAAATACCTGATCGGCGGCCCACTTGATAATCCTCGCGCGGGGATCGTAATTCTTGTAAATCCTGTGACCGAAGCCCATCAGTTTCCCATGGCCGGCCTTGACGTTGGCAATGTAGGCAGAAACACGATCTTTCGATCCGATTTCAGTCAGCATCTTGAGTACTTCCTCGTTTGCACCACCATGAAGAGGACCAGAGAGCGCGGCGGCAGCCGCAGCGGTACAGAGGAAAGGATCCGCCTGGGAACTGCCAACGGCGCGCATCACATTGGCGCTGCAGTTTTGTTCGTGGTCAGCATGGAGAATGAACAGGATGTCCAGGGCACGGGCCAGAACGGGGTTTGCATGGTATTTTGGTTCCACCATCTTCCACAACATGTTCATGAAATTCTCTGCATATCCGAGATCGTTATCCGGATAGACATAGGGGAAGCCCAGGCTGTGCCGGTATGTGTATGCGGCAATGGTGGGAACTTTCCCAATCAGACGATGGATCTGGTGCAGGCGCACCTCTGGATCATGGACATTGCGGGATTCGGGGTAAACGGTGGAGAGTGCGGCGACGGTGCTGATGAACATGCCCATGGGGTGAGCGTCGTAACGAAAGCCTTCGAGAAATCTCTTGGTGGTCTCGTGAATCATGGTGTGATGGGTGATTTTGTTGACCCAGTCTTTGAGTTGAGGCCCAGTGGGCAACTCGCCGAATAAGATGAGATAAGCAACCTCCAGGAAGGTGCACTTTTCCGCTAGCTGCTCGATGGGATAACCGCGGTAGCGCAAAATGCCCTTGTCGCCGTCGATGAAAGTAATAGCGCTTTGGCAGGAGGCAGTGTTCAAGAAAGCCGGATCGTAGGTCATGAGCCCAAAATCCTCGGGGTCCTTCTTGATCTGGCGCAAGTCCATGGCACGAAGGGTTTCTTTGAAAAGGTTGACGTTGTAGGAAGTTTGTGTCCGCTGATCGACTATATTCAGGGCGTTATTGTCCATGATTTCTCCTTTTTCTGAAGCGTAACCCGTGCGCCGAAACCGTCAGAGCAAAGGGCATTCCTGGCGCGAGGGTGTGCTCTCTAGGGAGAAGAAGCGATCCCGGCCAGTTTATTGCGCAGATAAAAAACATGTGCTCGAAATTGACAGGTAAGACTGGCCGAGGACTTCTGAGATCACCGCGGGATGCTAAGAACCGGCGGCTTGCAGAGAGGTGGGGAATCCCGGTCAAACGCATGATGCACTCGGAGAGACAGAACCCGAAAAAGTCTTTTCCGTACCGGCATAGAGACTAAGCGCGGAACTCACGCGGAGCTGTGACTCATCGCACACGACCGTGTGACGAAGCGTTGCCCCTAGTCTGCCGGGAGAATCGACCTGAAACCTTCCCTCCATCGCTGAAGCGGACGATGAAGCCGGGCAGTCGGACATTTCAAATTCTTCTCTGGTTTGCGTTGATCGGACATTTCGTCGGCCTGCTGCGTGTGTGGGGGAAGATCGAGACAAAGGCGTCTCCCGCTACTAGGTGGCAAGAGAGAGAGCCGTTCGTATGATGGAGATCACAAGTCGACGCCAAGTGAATCACAGTACGGTTACCAATTAATGCGTAAGTTTATCGCTAGGCAGCAAACCTATCCCGTACGGTTCTCGCCGACCACGCCTCGTGAAACTGGAGGATGAGGTGTGTAGGGTCCAAATGCCCCGTATACTCGACTTCAAGCTAATTCTTTCACTCACCATACTTATCGTGGCGATCAGCTGCATCAGCGGATACCTACAACCGTGACGGCAAAAAGGGCAAATTGCAAATCGTCATTGGCTTACTGACCGACGCGGAGGGTGAACCGCTGGCAGTGCGTGTATTTGCGGGCAATACCGCAGATCCGGTGACCGTCGTCGAGCAGATTAAGATCCTCCAGGAACAATTCCAGGTGCAGGAATTCGTCTTTGTGGGCGACCGCGGGATGGTGAAGAGCAAGGGCATCCAAGCACTCGAGAAAGCGAACTTGCACCACATCACGGCACTGACCGATCCGCAGATCCGCAGTCTCCTGGGGCAGAAGATTTTGCAGCTGGAGTTGTTCAGCGAACAGATCTGCGAGGTGGAAGGCGCCGGGGTACGCTACGTCCTCCGGAAGAACGAGAAGGAAGCGGCGCGCGAACGGCATCGACTGGAGGACAAGCTGGAGAAGCTGGCAGAAAAGATCGCGACACGTAATGAGCAGGTGAAGAATAAGTCGCGCTGCCGGCCGGAAGCGGGGCAACGGCAGCTGCAAGCCTGGGCGGAACGGCACAAGCTGACCGGCTTGCTGGAGTTGCAGTTGGACGGCCGCACGCTGGTGTTACAGCGCCAAGAGGAGAAGATCGAAAAGGCTTTCCAGTTGGCGGGCTGCTACGTGGTGACCACCGACTTTTTGAAAACCAGCATGAGCGCGCAAGAGGTGCACGACAGCTACGTAAGCCTACAACGGGTGGAGCGCGACTTTCGAGCCCTGAAGACGGGCTTGCTGGAAGTGCGCCCGGTGTTCGTGCGCAAAGAGAGTCGCACGCGCGGCCACGTGTTCTGCAGCATGCTGGCACTGAAACTGAGCCGAGAGATGGAACGTCGGCTAGGAGAAAAGTTCGGCACCAAGGACAACAACCCGCACGCGATCACGGTGCCGGATGCGCTGAGGGCATTCAGTAGCCTGTGCCTGCTGCAATACAAGATCGATGAGAAAACGGCGGTGACAAAACTCCCGCGGCCCACGGCCAATCAGCAGCAGATTCTGGCGGCCTTGGGCATGTCACTGCCCGCAACCACGTCCGCAGGCCCTTTTCCCTCGTGGGTTACAACAAAATCTGCAACATCAAAAAGTTACCAGGAAAACCGCGACTGACACTGGGAGGAAGATCCGTCGGACGTCCACCTGGACGGTGGTCGACAAGAATTGCTTTCGATTTTGAAAAATCCCGTATTGGTTTTCTGCAGGAATTCCTCGAGGGCTTGGAGGCAAGGCCATCAGGTGGGATACTTAGCCGAGATGTAATTTTGTAGGTGCTTGATAGTCTCTTCCTGTTCCGAAACAACCCATTTCACTAAGTCACCGATTGAGACAACTCCAAGGACCTTTTCATTCTCCACAATCGGAAGATGACGGATGCGATTTCTCGTCATGATAATCATGCACTCGTCCACAGCTTGGTCAGGAGTCACGAAAATCACTGGGCTGGTCATAATCTCGTTGACTGGGGTCATGCTCGAAGATTTGCCCTTGAGGATGACTTTCCGGGCGTAATCGCGCTCCGAGATAATGCCCACGAGCTTGCCCGCTGAAAGCACGAGCAGTGCTCCCACTCCCTTATCAGCCATTTTCTCTATGGACTCGTAGACCGTCTGATCTGGCGTGACATTCCAGACTTCGCTCCCCTTCTGTTTCAGAACAGAACCAACTGTACCGTCTAGCTTGATCATCGTCTGACCTCGTTCTATCAGGAAGTCGATTTCACCGTGCGATCTTATCGCCGCGGGTAGACGGAGGTCAAACTTGAGTCATAGTCACGAGGAGCTTTTGACTTCGGCTGACTTTGTGTCGCCGCCGGTCCCTCTTCTCACTAAACCGCAGATCCGTTTCTCCCAAAACGGGTAACTCCTTCTCATCCCCTCTGATTGCCGTAACCGTACATCTCAGTTCCCCGCAGCGAGTTCGCGATACCTTTCGGCGATTTCCTGAACGGAGGCGTTGCCCATCAGAAGTGCCGAGGATTCCGCGCCGAAAACCCATTCTTTGAAGAAGCCAGATAAATCACGCTTCGAGACGCGCTCGGCCACGCCCTGGAAATCACCGAAACCCGCTGGGCGATCCGAAAATTCTGCCAGAAATGTCCGGATAATCTGGTTGAATTGTTCGTCGCCCACAATTTGGTTCAGGACATACAGCGACCATGCGCCTTTCGAATAGGAATTCTGACCAAGCTCCTCTTTTCCGTACTCCGCGATGGGAGTCGTCGCATTGCGCGGTTCCTTCTTCACTTCGTTTCGAAAGCGCTCGCGGTACCCCGCCATTCGATCATCGAAGGTCTTCTGCCCGTCGAATTCGCGCAGGGCGAGTGCCTCAAAATAGGAGGCAAAAGCCTCGTCGAACCAGCGCGTGCGCCGTACCTCGGGTTTGGCCTTAGCGTTCCAAGAGTGTCCGATTTCGTGATATAGCTCGTGCGCACGCTTGGGGTCCTTGAAGGCCGGGGCAGCTTGCAGAATGTAGAAATCGGACGCCTGCGAGCCCCAGCCGTCTGGGATTTCAATCACCGTATAGGCTGTCGCCATCTTCAGAGGCCCGAACCGAAGCGTGTAGAACTCTATTACGCGCTGCATCTCCTTCAGGAGGCCCCCGGCGCCAGCTTCATCTGCCGGCATCGCGTAAACTACCAGATTCCCCGCACCGTTCTTCAGGACTTTGAACTTCGCTGCAGCGATATCTACTCGCCAAGTCGGCACTCGACTCGTAAATCGGAACATTTCTGTACCCTCGCTGACATACACACCGCCCGGCAGGCCTCCGCATGCCACGACCGTGCCGCTCGGGACGGTAATTTCCAGGTCGTATGTGAAGAGCGTGTCGTACGCTGCGGAAAGGCTCGGAAAGGACGGCTCTGCAAGCATCGGGTAGGCCAGCGCGTCCGGGCGGAGCAGGGTGTAATCTTCCGCGATCTGATCCCTCACGTAGCCCATCACCTCGCGGTAACCAAAGATCGCTCCGCTGTACTTGAGCGTGATGCGCGTCGTGCCACCGGGCGGCAACGGTTCTCGTAAGGTGAGCGCCACCGAGTTCACCTGCCAGTTTTTCTCGTCGGACATGGAAACGACCGCTTGCCGGAGCGCAAGCCCCTCGCCCTTTTCATCCTCGGCAGCGTCCACGGTCAGCAAACGGTATAGGAGAAACGGAATCTCGCGCTGTGGCGCGGTGGTCGGATTAGAGAGAGTAATCCGGGCGCTCGCCGTCAAATGCTCCTGGGCGGGTTGGATGCGCACACGCAGCTCGTAGCGCGTAATCTTAACAAGATCCAAACTGGCCGCGCCGGCCTTGGGCGAGAACAAGAGAGATATCAGAAATATCAGAATGAAAGGAAATACCGATGCGGCGCGCCAGCATTGAGTCCGATTTGCAGAGGATGGCGGATTTTTCACGAATGAATCCTGCGGCTCGATACCGCAAGTGGCTGTGCCGAAGAACCTACTCTATATCACCGCAATAGGTTGTGAAGATGGATTTGTTCTCCAAACTCCAAACGGGGAAACCGTCCAAGTTGGTCCCGGTACCCAAGTTACCGGTTTTCCGACGCAAATCAGCTAGCGGGCTCATTCCTCAAGAATGCACCATCTACAACGGCATCGTACAATGCACACAGGTTATTACTGACGATCAAATACTGGAGAAATTGTCGTGACGAAAGACGAAGCTTGGAAGCTAGCCGAGCATTGGATTGCCGCTTGGAACGCTCATGATCTGGAATTGATCATGACGCACTATGAAGAAGCAATCGAGTTGGCTTCGCCGGTTGCCGCACAACTGCTGGGGACGCCTGCTGGGAAGGTGAACGGAAAGGCGAATTTGAGAGCTTACTTTCAACGAGGGCTGGAAGCCTATCCGGAACTGCATTTTTGCCTTGAAGACGTATTCTTGGGTGTAAGCAGCGTGGTGCTCTTGTACACAAATCAAAAGGGGACACACGCAGCAGAGTTCATGGAGTTATCGGCGATTGGAAAGGTAGCACGGGTTGTGGCGAACTACAGTGCTCAGCAGGCGTGATCCGGCCTACGCCAGAGTTCTGAAAAGAAAAACGGAAATTAGACGCGTCAATTCTGAAACCTAAGTTACCGGTAACTAATCAGGTACAATCCAACAGTTACGAGTAGCCAGGTTGCCGCTTTTCAAGGAAGTGCTGGACATTTTATGCAATTGAGAACATAAGGAGTACAAGCAGCCTATCCTAAAGATTCAGTCAGGGGGCAATCACATGCGAAATATTAGATTTTCTGGGTTTGCGATCACGGTGCTGATTGCTGCGCTAGCGCTGTTTGTAACGACCACAGCAGCCGATCAATCATCGGGAACATGGAAGCTCAACGCTGAAAAATCGAAGTACAGTCCAGGACCGCCACCAAAAAGTCTCACGGTCGTCATTGACTCTGATGAAAACAACTACAAGCTGGAGGCAACCGGGACGGACGGTGAAGGAAAGCCGACTCATGTCCAGTACAGCGCGAAATTTGACGGAAAGGACTACCCAGTTACTGGGATCGCAAATGCAGACACCGTTTCGGTAAAGCGGATCGATGCAAACACCGTTGAAGTCGCGCAAAAGAAACACGGCAAGGTCGTCATGACTGTTGCGAGCAAAGTATCCGACGACGGAAAGACGCGGACGTCCACGTGGCACGGCAAGAATGCCGAAGGCAAGGAAGTTCACAACGTTGTGGTGCTCGACAAACAGTAAAGCACTGACAACCCCGTGGACACGCCGACTTCCGTTTTGAAAACTGATAGAAGGTTCATACGTGTCATGTCCGGCTTAGAAGTGTTCGCTCCATCGCTTGTGCGACCCAATCTGATGTTCCTGAGCGCCCGTTTGCTATCGCAAATCCGGAGGCTATTATGGATGCATTCGCGAATTCGCGTAATGGTCCTTGGGGAGGCAAACGATGCCTTTGGAAATAACACAGCGTGAGATGAATGGAATCTACCTTCTTGCACTCAAAGGGCGTCTAGTGCTCGGACATGAGAGCAGCGGGTTGCGTACAACGATTGACAATCTCCTCGCATCCGGCGCGACACGGATTGTCGTTAATCTGGAGCAAGTCAATTATGTTGATAGCGCGGGCCTCGGTGCACTCATCGAAATGCATCGAAAGACAAAAGCCAAAGGCGGAGGCCTCAAGCTTTGTAATCTCGGGCCGAACTTAAGGCAAGCGTTGGAAATTGCCCGGCTGCTGCCAATATTCGAGACGTGTCCGACCGAAACTGCGGCTGTTGCAAGTTTCTGACGACGGCGGACGATGCCATAATCCGCTTGGGCATTTGTAACCACGACGGAGTCAAGTCCGGTTACCTAACACGAAGGACAAGAGACAAGACTAAGAACAGCGAACGAGACCAGAACCGTCACCTGCCACACTTTTAATCCTGCACCCGCCAGTGACTCCCCAGACCAGGCCGGCGGCACGCAGTCGCGGGATGTGAGGTGGTCTGCACAGAGCCCACACTTGGAGTCCAACCTGGTCTGGCAAGATCGAAGGAACGTATCTAAATCAAACGTCAGCGAAAGCCTTCATATGCCTCCAAAACAGCCCTCGCGACCGAGCCCGATACGTCTCCATCCAATTCGATTACCGGGAAATATTTCCCAGGGATGTTACCCGGCCTACTAGGAAAACCTACAAAGGGCGGCTTCCCATCGGATTGAACGATCGCGCAGCCGTAAATCCGGATATCACCGTCCGGGATTCGCAGCGTGACATCTGCATAGGCTTTAACTTTTCCCGCCTTTGGCGTGGGCCGTATCTGAACCGAAATTGAATCGCTATTCAATTCCAATGCTCCTCATCGAATGATTCAAAAAGAAACCAAATCCAACGTCCTTTTGCGCTTACCGGTGTCGAGTCTTAGACTAAGTCCCGATTGACGCACGCGCTGATTGGACAAGTCGTTCCCAGAGGCCAATAATCAAGTCATCTGGCTCGGAGGGCCTCCCCGTCAGAAAGGCTCCAAAAGGCTCCAATTGGAATGAGGCGGTGGCGCTACGCCATTGTCTTTGTTGGACTTATTAAGTAGGGATGCAATTTCGATCCCCACAGCCCCGCTCCAAAGACTCTCAGTCAAGTTGAGTATGCTCTGGCGTTTTCAGGAAATCACTCTTGATGTTTTCCTAATCTGCTAACAGAGCCTAAACTTTGATTTCGTAACAGCTTCGGTGTAGCTGTTTAATCATGGACTCAAATCCTTCATCAATCGCCTTCGCCAAATGCTTCTTGTATCCCTGAACTTCGTCATCTTGCCACCAACTTCGCGGCACCCATGGGCGTGCTTGGCTCCCTAACCCACAAACCGCGCTGCCAGGAATACTGGGGTATCTCTCCACGTCTCCGTGTACCCGCTGCGTACCTCCGATGGGCGTATCCATAGCTTTTATAGGATTCATAGGAACGTAGAATCAATAAGTTACGTGCTCACAATACAAGTCGTGGGTTCAACTCCCACTCTCGGCTCCAGAATTTCCTGACAAACCTCTACTCCACCTTCGAGTTTTGCTGGCCGCTTGAATTTCATGCACAATTCTGCAAACCTACTCTTGGCACATTAGCACGATCTTTCCGCTTACCGATGCCTTCTCCAGCAACTGATGTGCTCGGGCCGCAACGCGCAATGGCAATCGTTCCGCCACCACGGGCTTGATTAATTTCTGCTCAAGCATTGCCAGCAATCGCGACAAATCCGCTCGGAACCATTCCGGGCGTTTCTTCTTTTCCGTCGTGATGCTGTACCATGTCGCGGATTTTCCAGGTAGAAGACCTGCTATGCCAAGCCAACCGAAGCTCGCGAGCGCCAGTATCATATTCCGTCGTCCACCTTCGATGGCCGCAGACATTCCATAGCCAACAAACCGTCCGCCCCTCTCAAGAGCGCGATACGATCGCAACCAATTGCGTCCGCCCACCGCATCAAACACAGCATTCACTCCTGAGGCGCGATGGACAAAATCCTCACTTCGATAGTCGATTGGAATGCCGCCTAGCTTTGTAACAATTGAGTGTTTAGGCCTAGACGCAGTGCCGAACATTTTCAAACCGGCCAGTGACCCGAGTTGCAGCGTGGCCGTCCCCACTCCACCCGCGGCTCCATGAATCAGCACGCTTTCTCCACGCCGCAATTTCGCGATCCGATAGATCAATTGATATGCAGTGGTGTAGTTCAACACCAGGCTAACCGTTTCCGCTGGATCCAACCCTGCCGGTACGCGCACGACCTCCGATTCGGGTAGCACGATGAAGCGCGAGTACCCACCCGTCATCGTCAGGGCGGCGACTACATCGCCAGCCTTCCATTGCTTAACGCCGGCGCCACAGGACTCCACCACGCCCACGACATCGTAGCCGGGTGAGTACGGGAGGGCAGGGACGCCTGAATACAGTCCTCGGCGCATCAAAACATCCGCAAATGCCATTCCGCAAGCAAGTATTCCTATGCGTAGTTCGTTCGCACCCGGCTGGCGAATATCGTCTTCGATTACTTTCAGGACTTCCGGGCCGCCAAGAGCGGTAAGTACGACGCGTGTGTTTTTCATTGTCTTTAAACTTAGAGTACCGATATCACCCTGGGGTTAGATGCCAGACCCATTCCCACACGCCGGGCACCCGTCATTTCTGACAATGGCAACCTCTGAATGCCAATGAAGACATGGGTCGTGTTAAGTACATCGTGATGTTTGTCGTTAGGGAGGAATTCCATACGGCTAGCCGTCCTCGCCCTTTTAGCTTCCCTTCTGCTCCCCTCGCTCTCGCAAGCACAAGGTCCAATGTTCACAACTGCAAAGGATAAAAGTACAGTCCTATTCTCCGTGAAAGCTTCGGTGGCGATTCAAGGGAAGTTCGCCCAGTGGGATGCATCACTGACCTTTCCATCTACGGACGCCACGTCAAGTGTTTTGGACATCAAGATTCAGGCTGCCTCTGTCGACACCGGGAGCGGCATGAAGAACGACAAATTGAAGAGCAAAGATTTCTTCAACGCTGATCAAGACCCGTACATCACCTTTCACTCCACGAAGATTGTTCAGACCGGCCCCAGTACATTTGACATGCAGGGCAAGTTCAGCATCCGCGGGGTTTCCAAGGACGAAATGTTAAACTTCAGTATGGAGGGAAAAGGCACCGGCCACGGCACGATCAGCGGCACAATGGCGTTCGACCGCAAGGAATACGGAATGAACAGTGGCATCCCGTTTATCAAAATCGCTGACCGTGTCGAAGTGAATGTCAAACTCAAGGGCGACAAAGTCAGCGGCCCAACACTAGTTTTCAAGGAGTAGGTCGCCGGCGAATTCTGTTTGCCGCAAATCCATATTGCTGCCTCCGGTGTCTGAATCTCTGGCTAACCGGGTAGTCTAGCCACGATCGTCGCCTCGGTCAGTCATCTCCACCTGGCGAATTGTTTTGCCCTTCCAGGAAGACTGTTTGAACAATCCCGGTGTATCTTCACTGCTCTGGTTCGCGTCTCGTGCTAGGCTTTGCACCAACAGGCTGCCAACCACGTGCCATGAAGGGGAGTACTTATGAACTCGGCTTCCGTTCCCGCCGTCATCGGGAACACCTTGAAGGGCTGGACTCACTCCATTCAGGACTACTCGCTGCTCAGCTTCCAGTCCGTTGGACACATGTTTGCCAGCAGGCGATATTTCGTCGACTTGATTGATCAGATGGACCAGATCGGCGTTGGTTCGTTGTCCATTGTCGCTGTAGCTCTACTCTGTGTTGGTGGCGTCGTGGTCTTGAATGCGGCCTCCCAATTCGCGCGATTCGGCGAGACTGTCTTAACCGGTGACGCCGTCTCTCTCGCGGTGGTCCGTGAACTTGGACCGGTCTTTACCGCGCTGCTCGTCGCCGGTAGAAACGCTACCGCCATGGCCTCCGAATTGGGTTCCATGGTTGTCAGTGATCAGGTAGACGCCATGCGCGGTTTCGGCATCGATCCCATTCGCAAGTTGATGACTCCTCGAGTCCTCGCCACCGTGCTTACGCTGCCCTTGCTCGTGGCCGTGGGCGATTGCGCGGGACTGCTCGGCGGTTTCCTGGTCGCCAGCGTTACTTTGCATCTCGGCGCTGAACAATTTATGACTCGCGCTATCCATGCACTGATCTTCGGCGACCTCGTCTTGGGATTCACAAAGCCTGTCGTCTTCGGTTTCATCATCGCTACCGTGGGCTGCTATCAGGGTTTCCGCGTTGAAGGCGGCACAGCAGGCGTCGGCCGCGCCACAATCAAAGCTTTCGTGGTCTCCTCCCTCGTCGTGCTTATCGTCGATCTCTTCATCACCCGGCTGCTGCTTTACGCTTTCGATCTCTGATTTTGCCGACGGTGTGTCCACCCACACTTCGGCAGCGAATGGAATCAAAAAAGTCAGCGTCTCGACCTTGGTCAAAGGAGAAGACATCATCCGCTGCGTTGACATGCTTTCCTTCTCAATCGAGACTGTGCCTCACTTGCGAGCCCCTATTCGTTTTAATCAGAATTCATTGCCGACGATCGCGGGCTAGCAGTTGCCCAGAAACTGATCGTTGAGATTCCTCTCCAGGAGAATTGCGCTATGTTTTGCTGCCGGAAAGAAAGTTCTTACCCACGCCCGATTCTCTTTGCTTGCTTGATTCTGGCGATGTTCACAACAGCTTGCAGTCAGCAGACGCCTGCAGACTCCCGTGCCGCTGACGAATCCGCGAATCGAGCCACGGACGCGCAATGGTCAAAGACGGCCGCCGCCAAGGATCTTGAAGGTACCGTCGCCTTCTACAGTGATGACGCTACCGTGCTGCCCCCGAATGCACCGGTGGTTACCGGCACGCAGGCAATTCGCGCCACATGGGTGCCGCTGATTGCTCCCGGACTTGATACCTCTTGGCAAGTCACCAAAGTGGAAGTCTCGCGTTCCGGCGATCTGCGCTATGTAGTCGGAGTCCATCAAATCACCGCCAACGACCCACAAGGTAAGCCGGCGACCGAACATGGCAAACTCGTCGAAGTCTGGAAGAAACAGCCGGACGGCAAGTGGAAGTGCGTCGCCGATATTTTCAATTCTGACGTGCCCCTGCCTCCGCCGCCAGCTCCCGCTCACAAAAAGAAATAACCGTTCGGCTGTTTAACTGAGCCACCCCTTCTACGGCGTCTGCACTACGACAATCTCAAACGCCCGCATTCCGCCAGCCTGATCACGGTCGCCGGGCAGGGGGGTCGTTGCCGTACAGTACTTTGTCTCTCCCGGCAAATACGAGGCTTCAGCCTCTCCCAACCCCAACTCTATCTCCCGTCATCCTTCGCGTCGGTTTCTCCCACTCGCGCCCTTCAAGACTGTCTTATTTCTGAAACACATCCCTTTACCTCTTTGTGGGTACCAGCCTTTTCATTTTCTTGTTGTCAGACGCTTCATAAAATGGCATCGTCTCCCATCCGGGTATCCGGCTTCACTTGGCCGACTACTCTGAACCTCTCCCGGGCAGGGAACCAGGGTGTGCGCGAAACGCTTTATGGATAGTAGCGGCGGGATAGGAACCAGGTCCGGCAAAGTTGCCTCTTCGGAATTGCTGATTAAATTGCATTTGCAGAGTAATCCGGAAGCTCTTTGTCTAGTTCGAGCTACCTTGGAACGAGCCACGGAACTTCTCCATTTTCAGCCTCTAGATTCGCGCGCTATCGTCCGTTCTGTGGACGAGGCCCTGGCCAACGTCATGCGTCACTCGTACCAGGGTAAAAAAGGTTTGCCCATCGAAATCACCTGCTGGAAACTCCACGAGGACAGCGCTATTCGCGGTGCCCCTGCCGACGGCATTGAAATTCTTCTTGAGGATTCCGGTATCGCTCCAGACCCAGCCAAGCTGAAAGGGCGCGACCTCGCAGAAATTCGTCCTGGCGGTTTAGGGCTCCATTTCATGCGCCAAAGTATGGACCGGGTGGAATTTGGACACGAAAACGGTAAGAATCAGCTTCGCATGGTCAAGTTTTTGGTTCCGGCCACTCAAGTAACCAAGCCGGAAGGAGAGTAGCCAGTGCAGATCGCCTCCCGCATTTCGGAAGGTTTTACCATCTTTGATATCTCTGGGGACATTGATCTCGCGCATTCCCCGCAAATGCGCAAAGCCCTTCTCGGTGAGATCAAGGAGAAAAAAGTTCCTAAGGTATTTCTTAACCTCAAAAACGTCCGCTATATCGATAGTTCCGGTATCGCCTCACTTGTCGAAGGTCTCAAAGCCTCGCGCGACGCCGGCTCGCGCCTCATTCTCTACAGCTTGAGCAACTCTGTCCGTGAGGTCATGCAACTGTCCCGCTTGCAGAAGATCTTCGAAATATTCGACGACGAGCAGCAGGCGCTCGGTTCTTAAGGTAGTATTACCGCTGTTTCCGTAAGGTGCCCGGCATCCGTGGATTTTTTTAGAAAAGTTGGCGTTAACTTTCTTGATGCTATCGCCTACGTCGGCGCGCTCGGCGCCCTCGCTGGGCGTGCCGCCTACGCCATTCTTGTCGGCCCCTTCATCGGCAAGCCTGTCCGTTTTCAAAAAGCGGTTTCGCAAGCCATGGAAGCCGGCATCCGCGCGCTCCCGATTCTCTCTCTCATTACTTTCTTCATCGGCTTGATTCTTGCTCTTCAGAGCGCCTACGAATTGCAGCGGTTTGGCGCTTTGAACTTTGTCGCCAGTGCTGTGGCCATCTCCATGTCCCGTGAACTCGGCCCGCTAATCACTGCCATCATCGTCATCGGCCGCTCCGGTTCTGCCTTTGCTGCGGAACTCGGCACCATGAGAGTCAGTGAGGAAATTGATGCCCTGGAAACCATGGCCATCGATCCGGTCCACTTCCTTGTCGCTCCCAAATTCGCTGCCATGGTTGTCATGCTTCCTTGCCTCACCATCTGGGCCAATACCATGGGCGTGCTCGGTGGCTCATTGTTCGGCGTTCTCAAGGCCGATTTCACTTGGATCGGTTACATCCAGGCCTCTCTCGACGCGCTCTTCCTTCGCGACATCACCACCGGCCTCATCAAGAGCGTAATGTTCGGAATGACCATCACCGCTGTCGGTTGTCTCGAAGGCCTAATGACTGGTGGAGGCGCCGAGCAGGTCGGCCGCTCCACCACCCGCGCCGTCGTCGTTTCCATTTTCCTTGTCATTCTTGTCGACTTGGTTTTCACTACTCTCTTCTTCTTTTTGGGAGGACGCTAGTCTCGATGGCTCTGCTTCCCGAAACTTCGCCGCAAATCGCCGCCGCCGATGACGGCCCGATGATCTCCCTGCGCAGTGTCCGCGTCAGCTATACCGGCCGCGAAATTCTGCATGGCATCAACTTCGATGTTCAGCGCGGCGAAACTCTTGTCATCCTCGGCGGTTCGGGTTCCGGCAAGAGCACACTTCTGCGCACACTGGTCGGCCTGGAGAAACCAACCTCAGGCGAAATCTGGGTCCGGGGTCAGAACTTTGGCAGTATTTCCGAAGCGGAACGCAATGAGATTCGCAAGCGCATCGGCATGTCTTTCCAGGGTGGCGCACTCTTTGGCTCCATGACCGTAGGCGAAAACGTCGCCTTGCCGTTACGTGAACACACCAAACTCGAAGAGCCAACCATCGAAATCATGGTTCGACTCAAGCTCGATCAGGTTGGTCTTTCCGGCTTTGAGCACTACATGCCTTCTCAACTCAGCGGCGGCATGAAAAAACGCGCTGCCGTCGCTCGTGCACTTGCCATGGACCCCGAAATTCTCTTCTTCGACGAACCTTCGGCTGGTCTCGACCCCATCATCGCCGCCGGTATTGACCAGCTCATTCTGGAGTTGAAAAAAGCCTTCCATATGACGATTATCGTCGTCACCCACGAACTGGCCAGCGCCTTCCTGATCGCCGATCGCATGGTGCTGATCAACAAGGGTGATGTCGTCGCCATTGGCACGGTGGCCGAAATGAAAAACAGCAAGCACCCCAGAGTCAGGCAATTTCTTGATCGCGTCCCCGAACCCGCCGTTGCCCAGGAATTGGATTATCTGCAAATGCTGACGGAGTCTCAACCGAAACCCGGCGAGTCTTCGCAGAGGAAGAGCAGCTGACGATGGAATCCAGACGTGAACAAATCTCGGTAGGCATCTTTGTCATAATTGCTGCGGCCCTCTTGATCTTTATCGTGTTCGCGCTCACCGGTGCGTTCGCGGGCTCGGCCACTCAGTATCACGCCAAGTTCAACAACGCCGCGGGTCTCGCTCCCGGTGCCTCCGTCCACTATGCCGGAGGTCAAAAGATTGGCCACGTCTTGAAAATGCAGATAGATCCCAACGATCCTTCTCTGATTGACATGACCTTTACCGTCGACAAGGGGCTGCCGGTGAAAACCGACAGCAAGGTCGCTATCATGAGTTTCAGTCCGCTCGGCGACAATCACCTTGAAATCAAGCCGGGTTCGTCCAAAGCACCACTGGCTCCTTCCGGCACTCTTCTCCCCTCGCAACCTTATGTCGGCTTCAACGATCTTACTGAGCAGATCAATAAACTTGCCCCGCAGGCCCAGGAGCTCATCGCAAATCTCAACGCCCGCATCACCCAATTGAAAACCACCATTGATCGCGTCGACGATCTCCTTAACGACCAGAATCGCGCCAACGTTTCTGGTAGCTTGGCTGAATTCCATGGCATGTTGAAAGAGAATCGTCCGGCCATTCAATCCACTCTTAAGAACGTCAACGCCGCCAGCGCCAAAATCGAGCCGCTGATCGATCAGCTTCGCAAGACAACTGACCAGGCCAACGAGACTCTCAAGCACGTTGATTCCATCGTTGTCGACAATAAGGAAGACATTCGCGCCGCCATTCTTCAGTTGCGCAAGGTCCTCGGCTCCGTCAGCGATCTCTCTGACAAATTGAACCAGACCCTCGACGCCAATCAGGACAATATTGACCAGTTGCTCCTGAATCTGCGCGATGTTTCTGAAAACCTTCGCCAGTTTACAGACACCATTAAGGCCCGGCCTTCCAGTTTGATTCATTCCAGCATGCCACGTGATCGCAAACCCGGAGATAAGCAATGAGAATCTTCCGCAGCTCCTCAATCCAACCGAATCCTTTCCCGAAACTCTCCCGCTCTCTCCGTATCGGCTCCGCGGTGCTGGCCAAGGCTGCATTGGCTCTGGTCATTGCTGGATGCGGCTCTTCTCGTCCAATCAAGTACTACCAACTCACCTACCCGGCTTCTTCTGCCTCACAACAGGCGCCTCTCAACGTCTCTCTACTTGTTCGCACGTTTGAAGCCTCTCATCTCTTTCAGGAAGAGCGCATCGTCTATAGCACCAACCCCAATGAACTCGGCCTCTACGAAGAGCAACGCTGGGTCGCTCCGCCCGTCGAAATGCTTCAGGACGCTTTGGTTCGCGGACTACGCTCCACCGGACACTACCGCTCTGTCATGATCGTGCGCGGAGAAGGTGGTGGAGACTATTCCCTCGCTGGTCACCTATACGAATTTGGCGAAGTGGATGGCTCTGAAATCGTCGCCCGGTTGCACTACACTGTTCGTTTACGCGATCGCAAAACCGGCATGATCATATGGACTCACACCTACAATCACGATGAACCTGCCTCCGCCAAAACCGTGCCTAATGTCGTAGCCGCCATGGACAAAAACGTTCAACGCAGCGTCGAAGAAGTCCAAGCCGGCCTGGACGAATACTTCCGCGCCAACCCACCCAAAAACTAGTGGTTCGTTTTCCACGCCGAGGCGGCAGAGATGGCACTGCCGTAGGGGCGGCTTCACGCCGCCCTACATGGTTGTACGCCGTGCATGTTCGGCAGCTAGCGGGTGGAAGTCCCGTCCCAACCTGATGGAGGTGAAGGGCAGCGAAGCGCAAGGGCGTCACCGTGAGGTGGGGTCTGAAGGAAGCGTGGAGCAAAGCTACGGGCCGATGGACCAGAACTGGATTGGAGGCCTACGGCGTCGGACGAGCGGGCAACTGATCGCGAAGTCCGTATCCATCAAGGCGCTGGTGGTAAATCCGGCGGTCGTGTATCGAAAGCGAGTCGAACTTATCGCGGGAGATCTGTTGCACGTCTCGGATTCGTGACTGAGAGTGGAGTAATTCACTCTGATCCTGCAACAGAAGTCAGCAGCGGGCGTAGTGTGTGCTGAGCAGCGTGTTGTTCGGGAGGGTTGAAGTCCCTCTGGCACTCGAATGAGGGGTGCTATATCCAAAAGATGGCGGTAACGCGTCGTCGGCCGAAGGAGGAATCCTTCGGAGGGCAGGGTGTCCATCGCGAGATGGAATCCGAAGGGCATGAGGAGAACTACCGGGCCGTAATCGATGGGGGCTGCCCCGAAGATGAACCGGTCGGCCAAAGGTGGGGCAAGGTCGAGCCTGCACTATGGAGGCGAAGGCATTCTCATTCACCCACCGCACCAAGGTGTTTGCGGACGGCACGGTAGGGAAGAACAAGGCGTGACCTCAGGAGGACTGGCAGAGTCTCCGGGTGGCACCGGAGTAAGCGAGCCCATAAGCGGAAGCGAAAGGGTGAGCGAGGTTCTGTCAGTAGTCGGACGGCTGAACAGTACCTGAAACGCAGTGAAAGCTGCGTGACCGAGTTATCGGCGACCAGAGTGGGTCGGGGAAGGCAGCCGACGAAGATGGTCAGGAAGAGAAAGGAAGCCAGATGAGCAAGGATGAGAGAGGTTGGAACAGTTCCTTAAAGGAAAAACCCGTACGCTCTCGTCCGAGGAGACTGGTGGACTGGATCAACCTGACGGGTGCCAAGAAGGTCCATTCCTTAATCGACAAAGTGTACAAGCGGAAGAACCTGGAGATGGCCTGGGAAAAGGTGAAGGAAAACCGGGGCAGTGGAGGGGTAGATGGGCAGAGTCTGGCGGCTTTTGAATCACAGCAGGGCCTGCAGTTGGCTCGGCTAGAGAAAGAGCTGAAGGAAGACACCTATCGACCTCAGCCGGTGTTACAACACCCCATTCCGAAGCGGGACAAACCCGGCGAGTATCGCATGCTCGGTGTGCCGACGATCTATGATCGCGTATGTCAGCAAGCGCTACTCAATCGGTTGGAGCCCATCTTCGAGCCGATATTCGATGATGCCAGCTTTGGCTATCGGCGAGGGCGATCGACGAAGGACGCGCTGCGCAAGATCTGGAAGGAGATGCAAAGCGGGTCGGAGTGGATCGTGGACGCAGATCTCCGAGATTTTTTCGGGTCTGTGGATCACGAAAAACTTCTCACGCTGGTTGCCCAACGAGTAGCAGATGGCCGAGTGCTTCGCCTTATCCAAGCGATGCTCAAAGCGGGAAGCTACGGGAAAGGGCAACTCTTTCCGACCGAGCGCGGCACTCCCCAAGGAGGAGTGGTTTCGCCAGTGCTCAGCAACATACTCCTGACGCCGTTTGATCGGGAGATGAGGCTGAGAGGATATCAGCTGACGAGGTATGCCGATGACTGGGTGGTCACCTGTAAATCGGCAGCGGAAGCACGTTCTGCAGTGGACGCGGCTCGCCGAATCCTGAAACAGCTGGGAGTGGAGTTACATCCGCAGAAGACGCGGATCGTTCACGTCCAGCATGGCTTCGAGTTTCTTGGTTACAAGATCAAGCGCGGGAAGAAACTGCAGTTACCCGAGAGCAAGATTCGTAGCCAGGCACGCTCCGGTGCGCTGTACGCGTACCCGCGTGAAAAGTCGATCCAACGTTTTCAGGACCAGGTACGGCAACGAACTAAGCGGAGGGTGCCTTTGCACACCAAGGAGCTGATTGCAGAACTTAACCCACTTCTGCGGGGATGGGGCGAATATTACAAACGAGCCCACGTCCGAAAGCTCTTCAATCAACTCGACCGATGGATCGTGCGGCGGATCTGGTCGCATCGATTTAAGCGTTGGCGGAATGGCGGTTGGACGCAACTGCCTACGGCCACGCTGTACGGTGAGTATGAGCTTGTGAACTTGGTGGGGTTAATTCCTTCTCTCGCATCTCGTCGTGTCGCGTCTTCGTGAAAGCTGCATACGGGAAAACCGTCCGTGCAGTTTGGGCGGCGGACGGAGGCCAGCGCTTCGGTGCGCCTCCTCCGACCCGACACTCAGGCGAGTGAGGAAGGCCCAAACAGTGAGAGCGAGTAGTAGAACGTCGAACTCACGGGTGGCAATGCGCCAGCCAATCAGCTTCGGCTGAGTTTTGCAGGTTCAGAAGACGATGAAGCCGGAACGGAAACCTGCAGAGCAGCGAAGCCCTTGTGGCGAACGACGCCTCGAACCTCCGGCCCGTCAGGGCTCAACTCACTGAACCGCCGTATGCGGACCCGCCTGTCCGGTGGTGTGGGAGGGGCGAGCAGGTGACTGCTCCCCCTATCCCGATTGACTTATGTAGTGGCCGATCTCCAGATCTTTACTTTCTCTTTTCTTTGTTGCGATGACTTTTATGCCCGCGCTTTTGACTTATCCCTCCATCCCCTCTGGCAACAACTCCCCGCTAGCCGTAAACTAATGTTCGGAGCAACTATCCATGGATTCTCCCGTTACTACCGTCAAAACGCCCGTCGCCACATTCGATTTCCTCGACCTCCGCTCCCAATTCGCCACAATCCGCGAAGAGGTCTTTTCCGCCGTCACCCGCGTCCTGGAATCTCAGCATTTCATTCTTGGCCCTGAAGTGAAGCAGTTCGAAGACGAAATCGCCGCCAAACTGGGCGCTCGCTTTGCCATCAGTTGCGCTTCCGGAACTGACGCCCTCATACTCGCGCTTATGGCCGCCGACATTGGGCCCGGCGATGAAGTCATCACCACGCCTTTCAGTTTCGTTGCTACCGCCGGGTCCATCGATTACGTTGGAGCCAAACCAGTTTTCGTCGATATTGATCCAGTCACATTCAACATCGATCCCTCGAAAATTACCACGGCCATTACTCCGCACACCCGTGCGATCATGCCTGTCCATCTATTTGGGCTTCCGGCAGACCTCGATCCCATCCTCGAAATAGGGCGCGCGCACAAATTATTGGTCATCGAAGACGCCGCTCAAGCCATTGGCTCTCGCTATACCAACCGCTTCATCGGCACTCTCGGCGATTTTGGCTGCTTCAGTTTTTTCCCGTCCAAGAATCTAGGCGCTGCGGGAGACGGTGGTCTCATCACCACCAACGATTCCGAAATGGCCGAACGCCTCCAAATGCTTCGCGTCCACGGCAGCAAGAAAAAGTATTTTCACGACATCCAGGGCACCAACAGCCGCCTCGATGCGCTTCAAGCCGCCGTTCTTCGCGTGAAATTGAGCCACCTCGATGAATGGGAGGCAGGTCGACAGAATCGAGCCGATCGCTACCGCAAACTTTTTGATCAGAAATCTCTTACCGGCCGCGTGACCTACCCTCCCGTTCCATCCCCAAACTTCCACCACGTCTACAATCAATTCACCATCCGCACTCAATCTCGCGATACCCTGAAAGAATCCCTCCGTCTCGCTGGTGTCCCCTCGGAGATCTACTACCCGCTCTGCCTGCATCTCCAGGGTGCCTTCAGATCACTTGGCTACAAGCCCGGCGATTTTGCCATTTCTGAGGCCGCCAGCCACGAAGTCCTCTCCCTGCCTTCCTATCCCGAACTCTCCGATGCCTACCAGGATCGCGTAGTAAACGCCATCGCCGACTTTTTCTCCAGCAACTCGTAGGGGGCTAGCATTGCTGGATCCCAAGTCCGCAAGATCGTCCCATTCGACGGCTTTCCAACCCGACTGCAAAATCCTTTTCTGTGCCTTTCATGATTCCACCGTTGCGGTCAACGGCTGATGCATTCCGCAACACCGCTATTGCATTTCACTACTAGGGTTTCGGCTCTCGCATCTCTTTTCGTTTCAACTCTTTGATCTCCCACGGTCGCGACTCCCGTTTTATCACGTTGAATTTTTCAACTAATCTTGTTGTGACCCTCATCACCGTCACTATCAAACTCGCCCCGAATCTCGCTCTATCTCCCGCACTCTCCATCACTTACCTCTGCCTCCCGTATCTTCTTGCCCTTTGGCCAAGGGAATGCTTTTAGACAGTATGGAAATAGGGACCCAACAAGGGGACTGGAGAACCGCCATGACAATCATTCTGATGCTTACGATGTTCGCCATCTTTCTCACCATCGATTACTTTATGAAAAGGGGCAAAGTTGCAGTGGAAGAGCCAGTCATCAAGACCTCACCCGCCGCTGCGCCAAGTTTGCCAACCTTCGTGGCCGGTTTTGATCTCCCAGCCAATCGCAGTTATCACCTGGGGCACACCTGGGCTCTGCAAGAGAGCCCGACCCTCGTCCGCGTTGGCCTCGATGATTTTGGTGCACGCCTCGCTGGCAAAGTGGACGGAATCGTTCTCCCGAAGCGTGGCCAGTGGATTCGTCAGGGACAGAAATTCGCCACGCTGCTTCGCGACGGCCAGAAAACAGAATTGGTCTCCCCGGTTGAAGGCGAAGTCACCAACGTTAACGACGCGCTACTGCTCGACAGCTCCTTGACCAACACGGATCCTTACGGCAAGGGCTGGTTCGTCTCCGTCGTTTCTCCCGACCTGCAGACCAACTTCCGCAACCTACTCAACGGCAGCCTGGCCCGTAAGTGGATGGCCGAAGCCGCCAGCCGCCTCCAGATGCGTATGCCGGCGCTGGCTGGAGCGGTTGCGCAAGACGGTGGCTTTGCCGTCCACGACCTGACTGTTCAGATGCCGACCGAGAAGTGGGGAGAGATCACCCGCGAATTTTTCCTGACGTGACAGCCGCTACCCCTGTCTGGTCCACGTCTGGTAAGGCCCCGATTCCGTAAGATCGGGGCTTTTTCTCATTTGTCCTGCCTTCGGTCGATGGCATCTCTGGAGTGTGATTGCCGAGCTTTAACTTGCCTCCTGCTTTGGTTCTCAGAGCATCCGGTTCCGCACTATCTACCAATCATCTTTCATAATTAATCTTTACTTTCGCCTGCCAATGGCAACTCTGTTTCAGAGCGGTGTGCGCATCGCCACCACCGCAAAACCCCAGCAAACTCATCACTATTTGCACCTACCTTCTTCATCGTGTGTCTTTTTTCGCTGCTTAATTCGACAACACCTATAGTGACAACCATCACCCTCAACAGTGCCCAGCCTCACTGGATTTCGTTGCATTTTCACTCATACTGCCTTTGGGTCAGCGACAGCGTGGAAGGCTTCGTCTCTGAGGTGGTCATCCCTGTTGAACTTCTCTACAGTTCGCAGACACCAAGTTTTCGCTGCTCGACCCTAATGTCCGGATGGCCATTCGCCGGTTTTGGTAACCACGCAAATGCGCGTGCCGACCGGCATGTCGGTTCGAGCCTCGTATGAAGACTTTCATCTATCCCCGGTTCCTGCCTGACTGTCCTTCAACGGGGATGAAGGTCGCTCCAGGGAGCAACAATGAGCAAGGGCATCCTCTACGATGCAACTTTGTGTATCGACTGCAAACTTTGTGAACAAGGCTGCGCTGAACGCAACGGCCTTCCATACAACGACGCCATCGCTGCTGAGTCCAAGCAATCCGAACATAAATTCACCGTGGTCCTGAACAAGGACGACAAATACATGCGCCGCTTGTGCATGAACTGCGAAGATCCCACCTGCGCGTCAGTTTGTCCTGTTGGGGCGCTACGCAAGACTGCCTTGGGTCCGGTTACCTATGACTCCGACAAGTGCATTGGGTGCCGCTACTGCATGTTGGCTTGTCCATTTTCTGTGCCCAAGTACGAGTGGAGCAAGGCTCTTCCCTTGGTTCGAAAGTGCGACATGTGCTCCGATCGGGTTGCCAAAGGCCAACAAACCGCTTGTGCGGAGGCCTGTCCGACCGGTGCCACGAAGTTTGGCGAGCGCGATGAATTGATTGCCAAAGCGAAGGACCGCATCGCTAAAAATTCGGATCAATACGTGCATCATATCTATGGTCTAACAGAAGTCGGGGGTACTTCTGTGCTGTTGCTCTCAGGTGTCCCATTCGAGAACTTCGGTTACAGCACTAGTATCAGCACGGAAGCTCTTCCGCTGTTGACCTACCGTGTGCTGTCACACATTCCCGACCTGGTTGCAATTGGTGGCGTGGCCCTTGGCGGCATCTGGTGGTTGACCAACCGTAAAAACGAAGTTGCCGCTGTCGAAGGGCGGACGACTAAGAGTAAAGCCTGAAGGAGTGGAATCATGTTAAGAGTGAAAATCACATTTTGGCGAGTCGTGCTAATGATCGCCCTTTTTCTAGGCGCCTACGCCACCGTCCTTCGTTTTGCTCGCGGGTTGGGAGCGTCTACGAACTTGACCGATGCCTTTCCTTGGGGTTTATGGATCGGTTTTGATGTGATGTGCGGTGTCATGCTTGCTGCCGGCGGTTTCACACTCACTGCTGCTGTCTATATTTTCAATTTGAAAAAGTTCAGGCCCATCGTTCGCCCGACTGTCTTAACTGCTTTTCTGGGCTATATGCTGGTGGTAGTTGCGTTGTTGTTCGACTTGGGCCGTGGCTATCGCATTTGGCACCCACTGGTCATGTGGAACCCGCACTCGGTAATGTTTGAAGTCGCCTGGTGCGTCATGCTCTACAACACGGTCCTCGCTCTGGAATTCTCCGGTGTTCTGTTCGAGAAATTCAATCTGCCGTCACTACTGAAGTGGCAGAAAGCGATTGTCATCCCGCTCGTAATCGCTGGTGTCATGCTTTCTACTCTGCACCAGTCTTCACTTGGAAGCTTGTATCTGATCGTCCCGCATAAATTGCATCCGTTCTGGTACACACCGCTGCTCCCGGTTCTCTTCTTCCTCTCCGCGATTTGTGTTGGCCTGGCGATGACCATTTTTGAATCCTCGATGAGCGCACGGCATTTTGGAAAACAACTTGAGATGCCACTAATACGAAGCCTAGGCCGAACTCTACTGGTCGTTTTAAGCATTTATACCGTAGTGCGCTTCGAGGATCTGCTTAACCGTGGTGCGTTGAGTCTTTCCCGAAAGGGCGGATCCGAGAGCGGACTCTTCCTCTTGGAAACCTTTCTATGTTCCTTTGCGCCCATCGTTTTACTTCTAATTCCGAAGGTGCGCGAAACTGCTGGCGGTCTCTATCTCACCTCAGTGCTCTGCCTCTTGGGATTTGTAACCAACCGGCTCAACATTGCAATCACAGGAATGGAGTCTGCAAGCGGGCAGCACTATTTCCCCAAGTGGACGGAAATCGCCGTGACGTTTGCCATTGTCGGCGCTGGCTTCCTAATTTTCGCGCTGGCTGTGAAGTACTTGCCCATTTTCTCGAGCGACCACGCTTCTGCAACTGCGTCGACAGCGACAGAGGCACCTGCTTCTTTACCGGCAAAAGTTCCGGAGCTCTCCAATGTCGGACCCTGACAAACTCGTCATTCCCACTGGTAACGACCGCTGGCAGAAAATCACTGGCAGCCTTAGCTCAAAATTACTCCTGTTGCTCGTTTCGTCCATGGCCATCATTTTTGGCGTTCTGGGCTATCTGAATATCCGATTGCACCGCCAGCATCTGGAACAAACTGTCCTCGCCGATACTGCTCGGATGAGCAGCGTCATCAAGCGCAATACCTCCTACTACATGCTCCGCAATCAACGTGACGGCTTGTACCACAGCATCACCGACATGGCCAACGAGCCGGAAATGGTTCGCATCCGCATTATCAACGATCAGGGCCGCATCAGTTTTTCCTCCGATCCTTCCGAAATTAACAAGTTTGTGGACCGGAGTATGAAGGCGCAGGACACCCTGCCAACGGGGAATGCCGCAATCCACATGTCCGATGTGAAACAGAGCTTCCGCACCTATCACCTGCCCAACGACGGGCGCGCGCTCGGTGTGATCGATCCTATCGAAAATTCTCTCGCATGCAGCAGCGCCGAGTGTCATGCGCATCCCGCTGAAGTAAAAACGCTCGGCATTCTCGACACGAATATCTCTTTGGCGCGCAGCGAACAAGACGTTGCGGAAAGCACACGCCAGCTCGCCATCTACACTCTTCTCGGCGTTCTTGGTGTCGCCCTACTGAGCGCCGCCTTTGTCCGTTACATGCTCGGCGGGCCACTCGAGGCCCTTACTGTTGGCACTCGCGCCATCGGCTCCGGCGACCTCGGTTACCAGATCCATGTGAGCTCCAATGGTGAACTCAATGACCTTGCCAATTCGTTCAACACCATGAGCCATCAGTTGCTCGAAGCACACGAAGAAATCAATTCCTGGACGCGCACCCTCGAGGCTCGTGTCGACGAAAAAACGCGACAACTCAGCAGCGCCCAAGAAGAAATGCTGCGTGTCGAGCGGATGGCCTCTATCGGAAAGCTCGCTGCCGTCGTGGCCCACGAAATCAACAATCCTCTCGCGGGCATACTCACCTACGCCAAACTGATGAAGAAGAGGCTTTCGCGCGAGCCGAGTCCTAATTCAGAGAATCTCGCCATGCTCGATCTGGTGGAATCGGAAAGTCGACGTTGCGGCGAAATCGTCAAGAACCTGATGACCTTTGCGCGACCCACTTCCATGAATAGGGAGCCGGCCGACCTGAACGCCATCCTCGACCGTTGCGTTCGCCTCGTTCAACATCAACTGAAACTGAAAAACATCGAACTGCACTTGCACTTAACTCCAGATCTCGCGCTGGTCCGGTGCGATCAGGGACAGATCGAACAGGTGATTCTCGCACTGGTCATCAATGCAATTGATGCCATGTGCAACGGCGGTAACCTCTTTCTTTCCACTCGCCGTCTTCCGAACTACAGCGATATCCAGATCGAGGTCCGCGACGACGGTGTCGGCATGCCCCCCGATGTACTCTCCAAAATGTTCGAGCCATTTTTCACCACCAAAGAACACGGTCGGGGGTTGGGCCTGGGCCTCGCCATCAGCCGCAATATCGTGGAACGCCACGCGGGAAAGATTGCCGTTACCTCTGAACCCGGTCATGGCACCACTTTCCTGATCACCTTACCCATTCAGGGAAATCCTGTGCCAGCGTCCGTTCCGGTTCGCGCAGAAGTTTGAGAAGGAGCCACCATGACCGCTAAAGCCAACTTACTCGTGGTCGACGACGAACTCATCGTTCGCGACTCGCTCGACAAATGGTTTTGCGAAGAGGGCTACGATGTCACTGTTGCCGAAAACGCCCACGAAGCCCTCACCAAGATGGCTTCCAAGCGTTTCGACCTCGCCCTCGTCGACATCAAGATGCCCGGCACCGATGGTGTGGAACTCCAGCGCCGCATGCACGAAATCGATCCCGACATGCTCGTCATCATCATGACCGGCTACGCTTCTGTCGACACCGCCGTCAGTGCCCTCAAAAACGGTGCCTACGATTACGTCTCCAAGCCTTTCGACCCCGACGATATCGCCCACACCGTTCACAACGCTCTTGCCCACAAGCGCGCCGAACAGGAAAACGTCCGCCTGCGCGAAACGGTTGCCTCCGTCGTGCGCCCTCAGGAAATCGTCGGCCAAAGTCCTGTGATGGTTCGCGTTTTTGAAGCCATCCAGACGGTTGGGCCCACCGAGGCCACGGTCCTCATCACCGGCGAGAGTGGCACCGGCAAGGAACTGGTCGCCCGCGCAATTCACGCTGCCAGTCCTCGTCACTACAATCCGCTCGTTGTTCTTCACTGCGGCGCACTCGCCGAAACGCTTCTCGAAAGCGAACTCTTCGGCCACGAAAAAGGCGCCTTTACCGGCGCACAATATCGCAAAAAGGGCTGCTTTGAAGTTGCCGATGGCGGCACCATTTTCCTTGATGAAATTGGCGATATCAGCTTGAAAACGCAAACCGACCTCCTCCGTGTCTTGCAGGAACGGGAAATCACCCGAGTTGGGAGTTCGCACGCCATTCATGTCGACTTCCGTTGCATCGCTGCCACTAACAAACACCTCGAACAACTCGTCGAGGAAGGGAAGTTCCGCCCTGATCTTTTCTATCGCCTGAACGTCTTCCAGATCCAGCTGCCTCCACTTCGTGAACGGCGAGGTGATATCTCAATCCTTGTCGACCACTTCGTTCGCAAGTTTTCTGCCAGCATGAATAAGCGCATCACCCGCGTTTCGCCCGCTGCCATGGCCCTTCTGGACCGTTACCAGTGGCCCGGCAACATCCGCGAATTGGAGAACGCCATCGAGCGAGCCATGGTTGTTGCTCAGGAACCGGAACTGCGCGAGAGTGATTTCGCCCTCCGACTGCCCATCGCCGGAGGCACCTCGCGAACCCTCGAAGACATGGAAAAAGTTCACATCCTCGCCGTGCTTGAGGAATGCAGAGGCAATCAGACACTGGCCGCCGAACTTCTCGATATCGACCGCGTCACTCTGCACAACAAGCTAAAAAAATACGGATGGAAAAGAGTTACTGCGGACGCTCTGTGAATCGAATTCGTCTACTGCCGCTCGGCTCAATCCCGCAGCAGGTTCTTTCCGACCTCGCCACCGGGATCAGCGCTGGATATCACCTGCCCTGCGAACTCCTCGCGGCGGAGCCAAACCCCGCCTTCGCGTACAATGTGACGCGCCAGCAGTATTCCTCCACAGAAATACTCGCGGCAGTCGCAAGGCGTTCCACTCCCAATGACGGCCGACTCCTTGCTGTCACTCCCGTCGATCTTTACATCCCCATTCTCACCTTCGTATTTGGGGAAGCGCAGCTTCACGGTAACGCGGCTGTTGTGTCTTACCATCGTCTTCGCCAGGAATTTTACGGACTTCCGACGGACGAGAGAATTCTCAGCGAGCGTCTGCTGAAGGAATCTATTCACGAGCTTGGGCACACACTGACGTTGCCGCACTGCGACGACTACGAGTGCGTAATGGCCCCATCTCATGCCGTGGAATGGATCGACCTGAAAACGCATCGCTTTTGCACCACCTGCAGCACCAACGTTTCTAAAGCCACGGCCGACAGCGTGTGAATCGCCGCCAGTAGGGGCGGCTGTACGCCGCCCTCTTGGTTCTGCACCTAGTCCCCCGTTAAAAACTCTAAACAGTGAATAGTTGATAGTGAAATCATTTGATCTTCCAGGAAAGAAATTGCAGGGTTTTGGCGTGAGGGACGCTGAAATCTTGCAATTTTATTTTTGCGGGAACGGATGAAACCGAGAGTGAAACCACAGGACAGCGGGGTGAAAGAACTATTTCGTGCGAAGCTAAAAAACATCATCAACTTGCGCCATGAGCTGGTGCGGCTGGGTGATTTGATCGATTGGGCGCGGCTGGAAGCGCATTTTGCGCCGTACTGTAGCGAGGCGGGACGACCGGGGTTGCCGATCCGGCTGGTGGTGGGGTTGCATCTGCTGAAGCATATCGAGGGGTTGTCGGATGAAGCGATGTGCGAGCGCTGGGAGCGCGATCGGTACATGCAATATTTTTGCGGCGAGGAGTATTTTCAGCATTCGTTTCCGCTGGAACGTTCCGGGATGACGCACTTTCGTCATCGGGTGGGCGAGCAGGCACTGGAAACGTTGCTACAGGAAACGCTGGCAGCAGCGCACCGCGGTGGGGCGCTGAGCGTGAAAGCGACGGAAGCGGTGGAGGTGGACACCACGGCGCAGGAGAAAGCGATCGCCCATCCGACCGAGCACGGGTTGCTGCTGACGGCCATCGAGCAGTTGGGCACGCAAGCGAAGAAAAGCGGATTGCGTTTGCGGCAGTCCTACGTGCGGGTGGTGCAGCGTGCAGCGATGAAAACGGGGCGGTACCTGCACGCGCAGCAAAAGAAGCGTGCGGAGAAGCAGGTGAAATTCATTCGCGTGCGTTTACGGCGTTTGCAACGCGACATATTACGCAAGACGGTGGCGGCTTCTGGCTTAGCGGAAAGGCAAGTGAAGCGACTGGAGATCGCGCTCGGCAAGGCTTGGCGTATCGCGCAGCAGCGGCGCGGCGATCTCGGTTATCTCTATTCCTGGCATGCCACGGAAGTGGCATGCATCAGCAAGGGCAAAGCGCGTGCGCCGCAGCGTGTGGCCGTCGATCAAGGATACAAGGGGCATCGCATCACCCTGCCACACACGGCGGTTTACATCACCGGACAGAGACGCGGCGTGACGGAAAAAATCAAACCATGGTTGAAACGCCGCGCGGTAGTGGAACCGGTCATCGGTCACGCTAAAAACGACGGACTGCTCGGACGCAACTGGTTGGGGGGGGCGCGCAGGTGATCGCTCCAACGCACTGCTGGCCGCCGTCGGCTTCAATCTCCGGCAACTGCTCCGCTTTCTGAAACGCATGGAGCTTTTTTTGTGCCCGTTTCTACGAACGCTGTTCGCTGCCCTACTGTCGCAAGAAGCCGCCAACCCGCTCCTCAATACTCTGAACGATTCCGCTCTCCATTCCTGAAATCTAATTCTTAACGGCGGACTAACGTCGACGTACGCGAATAATTAAGGGCGCCCCATCTTGCGATGTGCGCAAAGGGTGGGTTCCGACGATCGAACGTCGCGGGATTTCTTCTCTTAGGCTTTGTTGTTACTAGTTGTCAATCGTTATGCCGTTGCCTGCTCTTCGCCCGCTGCTTTTCTTCTCGGCACCAATGTCCGCACAATCACGTACAGCGCCGGTATGAAGACAAGATTCAGGGTAGTCGCCGCGATCATCCCGCCCACCACGGTCGTTCCCACCGAAACGCGCCCCGCCGCTCCCGCTCCCGTCGCAATCGTCAGTGGCGTAACTCCCAAAATAAACGCCAGCGACGTCATCAGAATCGGCCGCAAGCGGATTCGCGCCGCCTCAACTCCCGCGTCCAGCACCGTCAACCCCTGTTCCTGCAATTGCTCCGCGAATTCCACGATCAAAATCGCATTTTTACTCGCCAGGCCAATCAGCATGACCAACCCGATCTGGCAATACACATCATTCGTCAATCCGCGCGCGGCCACAGCCGCCAACGCTCCCATCAGCGCTACCGGCACTCCCAACAAAACAATCGAGGGAAGTACAAAGCTTTCATATTGCGCCGCCAGAGTCAGATACACGAACACCATACCAAGCCCGAACAGAATCACTGCCTTGCCCTGGGACTGAATCTCTTCCAGCGACAATCCGCTCCACTCGTATGTCATACCCTTCGGGAGCACTTTGTTCGCAAGTTCTTCCATGGCAGTGATCCCCGTACCTGAACTCAATCCAGGCGCAGCCGATCCGTCAATTTCCGCTGACCGGAACAGGTTGAAGTGCGAAATAACCTGTGGGCTGGCCGTCGATTCGATCTGCACCACGTCGTCCAGCGGAATCATCTTCCCCGTCGCGGACTTCACATAATACGACCGCATATCTTTTGCTTCCGCCCGGAACTTTTGATCCGCCTGCAGGTACACGCGGTACGAACGGTTGTTAAAGTCGAAATCGTTGATGTATACCGAGCCCATGAACACCTGCAGCGCCGCGGTGATCTGGCTTAACGGCACTTGCAGGCTCTTCGCTTTTTCGCGATTGATGTTCACCAGGTACTGGGGATCGTTTGCCGTATAGCTCGTGAACAATCCCGTCACTCCCTTGCTCTGGTTGCCTGCGGCCACCAATTGGTTCGTTACACTAGAAATTTCCTGCAGCGAGTTTCTTCCCAGATCTTCCACTTGAAACGAGAATCCGCCGAACTGTCCTAATCCCTGCACTGCCGGTGGATTAAAAGGAATCGCTAGCCCTTCCGTAATTCCAAATAGCGGCCCGCGCATTCTCTGTATAACCGCTTGACCCGTGTGCTCCCGCCCTTTGCGGTCCTTAAACGGTTTCAGATTCAGAAATATGATGGCACGATTTGGAGCGCTGCCGCTGAAACTGAATCCCACCACGGTAAACGCGCCGTCGACCTCCGGCACTTGCGCGGCCACCGCTTCCACTTTCGTGCACACCGCGGCCGTGTATTCCAGCGAGGCGCCCTGCGGTGTCTGCACGATGACCATCAAATATCCTTCGTCTTCTTCGGGAATGAATCCTTGCGGAGTTCTCACATACAACCAATACGCAACTCCCAGCGTGGCCACAAACGCCAGCAACGCCACGTATTTCCATTCCAGGACTTTATGCAGCGACCTGTGGTACAACGAAGCGCCCGCTTCAAACGATCTATTGAACAGTCGAAAGAGCCAACCCTGCGTGCGCTGCCGGTGATGCCCCAGAAAAAGTGCGGAAAGTGCAGGCGTGAGGGTCAAAGCGTTGAACGCAGAAATTCCCACGGAGAACGCAATCGTCAGCGCGAACTGCCGGAACAGAATACCTGTCGTCCCTGGGAAAAGAGCGACCGGCACGAACACCGCAATCAGCACCAGTGAGGTGGCAATTACCGCCCCGGCTACTTCTTTCATCGCCACGCTGGCAGCGTTGTGCGGCTCGGTAATCCCTTCCATAATGTGCCGCTCGACGTTTTCGATAACCACAATTGCGTCGTCCACCACTAATCCGGTGGCCAAAGTGATGCCAAACAGCGTCAACGTGTTGATGGAAAATCCCAGCGCCTTGATAAAAATGAACGTTCCTAGCAACGACACTGGAATCGTGATTGCCGGAATGAAGGTGCTCCGCCAATCCTGCAAGAAAATATAGATGACCAGCACCACCAGCAGGATCGCTTCCATCAGTGTGTAGAACACGTCGCGGATCGATTCACCGATTACGTCCGTGGTGTCGAACGCAATGGCATACTTCAGCCCCGGCGGGAAATTCTTCGACAGGCGCTGCAACTCCACTTTTGCGGCCTTGTCCACATCCAGCGCATTGGCACCCGGCAATTGCGTAACGGCAATACCTACTGCATCGTGTCCATCGAAACGCAGCAGCGAGCCATAATCCTCCGCTCCCAACTCCGCTCGCCCGACATCCTTCAAGCGAACCAGCGTCCCGTCCGTTCCCGTTTTCAAAATAATGTTTTCAAATTCTTTTGGATCTGTCAGCCGCCCGATGGCCCGAACGCTGATCTGGTAAGCCTGCTTCGGATTCGAGGGCGGCTGTCCGACCTGTCCCGCGGCCACCTGCACGTTCTGTTCTTCCAGCGCCAGCAAGACATTCGTTGCGTCCACTCCACGCTGCGCCAGCCGTGCTGGATCGAGCCAGAGCCTCATGGCGTATTTGCGCTCGCCAAAGATGAAAACGTCACCGACGCCTTTCACGCGCTTCAAGGCGTCCTTCACATAAATATCCAGGTAATTGCTGAGGAACAGGCTGCTGTATTGCCCGGTCTCTGAATAGACGCCAGCGCCAAAAACAAATCCCGATGCCTGCTTGGTGATGATGATGCCGGTATTCTTCACCGCGTTCGGGAGCCTGCCTAGCGCCTGGCTCACACGGTTTTGCACATCGACGGCGGCCAGATCGACGTCGCGCGTCACGTTAAACGTCACCGTGATCTGGCTGAATCCGTCGTTTCCGCTGGCTGATTGGATGTACTTCATCCCCGGAACGCCGTTGATAGCCTGTTCGAGGGGAATGGTCACCCCAGATTCCACCGCTTGCGCGTTCGCTCCGATATATACGCTGCTGACCACCACCTGGGGTGGGGCTAGATCAGGGAATTGCGCAATAGGAAGTGTCGGAATAGCGATAGCGCCGCCAAGCACGATCAATAATGCGCAGACAGTCGCGAACACCGGCCGCTGAATGAAGAAATCGACAAACAAATCCGCTCTCCGCCCTCTTTATGAAAAGACCTGCATGACATCTACATCTTGTGCTGATTTACTTTGCTTTTGTGCCCGGTTCTGGCCCTGCAGCCGCGTTGTTTTGCTTGCCGGGTTTCTTCTGCATTTCCACTACGGGCATGCCGTCCTGCAAAAACTGTGTGCCGGAAATAATCAGGTGGTCTCCGGCCTTTACTCCTCCCAGCACTGCATAATCATTTCCCGTCACTTCTCCCAGGCTCATCTGTTTTTGCCGGGCCACGGCGCCTTTTCCTTCATTTACAGCAATAAACGCAAAATATTCGCCGTTGATTCTCTGCACGGCAAGGACTGGTATCACCGGCCCCTGTCGCGTGCCCCAATCCACCTGCGCGCGCACCTGTTGCGCAATTCGCAGATTTGCTTTGGCGTTTAGCACTGCCGCTTTTGCCAGAACCGTCTGTGTCTCCTGATCTGTTTGCGGGGATATGAACGTTATCTTCGTATCCACGCCAACGACACCTATGTCATCAAGCAACTTCACCGGCAAACCCACATGCAGTTCGCCCGCTCGCGACGCCGGCACGTAAATGTAAGCTTCCAATGCTCCCGGTTCATCCACGGTTGTCAGCAGCGTCGATACCGCCACCCGATCTCCCACACGGACGGGAATGTCGCCTACGATTCCCGCCATCGGCGCTTTCACTTCGAAATAACGCAACTGCACTTTCTCCTGCTGCACCTGATGCTCCAGCGATCGAAGCCGCGCCACGGCATGCTCGTACGTCATTTGCGCGTTGTCGAATTCCGCCTGGCTGATCACCTTATCGGCCACCAGTTTTCTATTTCGTTCCATCGTGATTTGCGCCAGGTGCACATCAGCTTCCTGCGCGGAGAGTTCCATCTCCTGGCTCTTGACGGTGGCTTCCTGCTTCAACGGGTCAACCTGCAAAAGGGGCGCGCCCTCAGCCACGCGATCTCCAGATTTAACAAATATCTTGGTGATGTAGCCTTCCACCTGGGGGTTGATGTTTGCAGAATGCCGCGACTTCAGGATCGACAAGTACTCCGTGGAGTTGGTGATATCCCGCGATTCCACCACTTGCACCTGCACGGGCATGGATTGCGGTCCAAAAGCCTGTCCATCCGCTGCTTTTCCACCGCACCCGGAAAGGAACAACGCGGCGTAGACCAATCCCGTTCCGCAGATGGCAGAGAATGTTTGTTTGCCCCAAAAGACAATCAGTCTATCTGTATGAGTTCTCATGATCTCGTTACATAACACTACATGTTACGACATGCACCCTGGTGATGGGAACCAGAATGCAACTTTCCCTTTTTGGATGTTTTAGCTGTTCTTTCGTTAGAGGAGGGGTATGTAGTGGCTGACCTTTAGGTCGGTTCTTTGAATTTGAAATGCCGCGTTCCAGGCGGCCACAGTGGAATTGTTCTAATACATATCGCTAAGATCGATCTTTTTCCCCGACAATCCCATCTGCAAAATTTCAATATCCTGCGGCCGGTCGAAAACTTTTCCGGGGAACGACCGCTTAATCAGGATGCGCAATCCGCCGTACAAGATCCCCAAGCCCAGCGCCACTCCCATAAACATCATGGTGAAGACGATGATCTTTACCAACATCACCAGGATGGGTGGGTCCGTGGCCGTGTGGCTTGATTCGTTCCACGTTACCTGCGTTTCGTAATCCACCGCATCGCGCAATTTCTGCGCATATTCTCTGGAACTTCCGTCGAGCACTAGCGAAAGCATCGAAGCCTTCCGCTCCACATTTACGCCCGCAGTTTTCGCCGCCGCAGGCAACGCCTTCTCCAAATGGTGCAAATGCTGTTCGGCAAGCTGCGGCGTCGGATATTCCAGCAAAATCAGCACGCCACCATCGCGCCCGGCCTGATACTTTGCCATCATCGTTTCCACGCCGCTGTTGAACCCGACTTCTTTCTCGAGCTCGTGGAACGCACCTTGATCTAGTTGATCGAGTGCGTAGCGAAATCCTACAGGGCCCAACGCGTATTTCTGTGTTCCATAAATCTGGTCTTTGTTTGGCACATATATTTTCAAAGGTGGGTAAGGCGAGTGGTCTGCCTTCGTCTGCAAATCCTTATCCAACCCTGCTAAATCTTCCGGCTTCAGATTCGGCAATGGCCCCGCAATGACGACAAAATTTCCGAGAAGCATGCTTCCAGTGCCAACGTCGAACGCAGCTTCATCACCCAAGGGGAATCTGTGATGACTCGATGAAGTCGTATGTGTGAAGAACTGGTACGCCCCGGTGGGGTCTTTGAATACGTCCAGGCTCAGCTTCAGCTCTTTTTCGCCGCTTCGGTAAGTCCGCTCTTCGATTCGCGTCAGTCCCGATTCCTTCAGAATGTCGGTGCGCACGTCGGCGCCGGATCCCGCATACAAATTCTGTCCGCTAACTATCTTGGATGGACCTTCGGCCTGCCAAGCCCCGAACTGGTCGGGCAGCAGGGAAGTATTGGCAGCGCTTGCGCCCACGGCACAAATCACCGTCGCCAACAAAAGTAGATAGCTCAGCTTTTGCATTGCACCTGTATCTTAGATGCCAGAAACTTAGTTTTAGTTCCTGGATTGTTCAACTGTGGGGACCACCGCGGGCTTGACCGGCTTCCCCGTCGCGCCCACGTTCATGCTGTTCAGACTCTGCAGGTAGGACGTTACGCCCGCAAATACGCCCTCGGCGATCCGCTGCCGGTGCTCTGGCTTCTTCATCAGTTGTTCGTCCGCCGGATTGCTCAAGAACGAGATCTCCGTCAGGATCGATGGCATGTCCGCGCCAATCAGCACCACAAACGGTGCCTTGCGCACGCCGCGGTTCTTCACCGGCTTGGCCGTCTTCTGAATCCGTTTGGAGAGGGAATCCTGCACGTCTTCCGCCAATTCCTTGGACTCATCGATCTTTTCCGTGCGGGCAATCTTCTTCACCATGTCTTCCAGGTCGTGAATGCTGCCCTGCGACACCGCGTTTTCCCGCGCCGCCACTTCCATTGCTTCCGGCGAACCCTTCAGATTCAAGTAGTAGGTTTCCACGCCGCGTGCCCCATGGTCCGGGCTGGAATTCGCGTGAATCGACACGAATAGGTCAGCCTTGGTCTCGTTCGCAATGTGCGTCCGCTCTTCCAGCGGGATAAACGTGTCGTCAGAACGGGTGTACACAATCTCGGTGTCCGGCAATTTCAGCTGAATTAACTTGCCCAGCCGCAACGCCACATCCAGGCACAAATCTTTTTCCATCAAACCTGTCGGTCCAATCGTTCCGGTATCGTGCCCACCGTGGCCCGCGTCAATCACGATGCGCCCAATCTTCAACCCCAGCGCCCGCGTCAATGTCGATTGCCCATCCCGCGTTAGCTGCGGAATCGGGGTCTGCTGCAACAGGTCCGGCTTCGTGCTTTTGCCGTTCTTCCCGCGCACCAGCGTGCCTGTTGCGGGATCCTTTTTCGTGCTGGCCGTCGCCGCGTTCGGCGTTGTCGCAGCTGGAGTCACGGCCGGGGCAGACACATCTTTCACAGCCGTCGCCACCGATCTCTCAGTCTTCTCCGTCTTTTCTAGGGCCGTGCTTCAAGTCCGCCGCTTCCGCGGAAGCCATTTGCGACGCCACCGCCGAATCTACCGCCTTGGCCTTGCTCTTTGGTGTGGAAACGACTGCCGCCGTCTGCACTGCGTCCTGCTTCACCGGCCCGCCGCTTCCATACAATTCAATCACCAGTCGCGTCGGTTTCTGCACCAGTGCAGCCGCATAATCCTGCACACCGTTCACGTCCAGCACCACCCGCACAACTCCAGACTGATTCTGCGCCACGCGCACTTTCGTCAGCAGATCGCCGCTTACCGCCACATTGCCGTGCGCCACATTTGCACTCAACTTCGCCGCGTGCAAATCAAAATAAATCCGGTCCGGGTTGGCGATTCTTCCGGAAGCGTATTGCACGGAATCTTCCAACTCGATAATCACTTCCGTGCTGCCCGGTGTGACGTTCGTCTTTATCCTCTTAATGTGGGGAACTTCGCCCGCCCGTGCGCTCTCACCGCCATTTTTATCCGTCAGCTTCGGTCCGTCCGTGCTTCCTTCATTTACCGGCACAGGCGTTGGAATTGGCGTGGCCGCAGCGCTTCGAGTCGTAGCTGGCGCAGAAGTCGCATTCCACGCTGGCGGCGGTGCATTCGCAGGGGCAGGGGAAGCGCTCTTCGCATCCAGTTGTCCGGTCTCCGCATTCTTCAGCAGAGCCAGTTCCGCCAACGCTTCCTGCACTTCGCGTTTTTTCTGTGAATGCGGATATTTCTTCAGGAAATCTTGGTAACCCTTGGTCGCCGCCGCGGGATCGCCCAACTGGTCCTTCTGCAATCCAGCCACCCGCAGCATCGCATCCGGCACGTATTTGCTCCCCGGATATTCGCGTATCAAAAATTGATAGGAATCCACCGCCGCCTGGTAATAGCTCCGCCCAAAGCGATCGCCCATTTCGCTGTTCAACACGCCGACGGCCATCAACGCTTCCGGCACTTGCGCCGCATGAGAAGTAATCATGTAGACTCGGCGATACGAATTCACAACTTGTTTATATTCCGCCAAAGTGCGCTTATCCGGAGCCTTGGCGTTCAAAGCCTCGCGCAGTTCCTCGGCGCGTCCAAACTGGTTGCTCGCCGCATCGCGCTTCACGCTGCCGTTGTTGGAAGCGGCCCACCCAGGGCAGGGAGCAACACCAAATCCCAGCAGGGTGAAACCCAGCGAAAGGACGGCGAAGATCTTGTGGAAATTTCTTGCCCCGAACTTCATTCCCGGCTTGCTTTCCCCACAAACGACTGCTGACTTTTCTCTATTGTTCGTTGGTGAATATGATGCGCCCGTTGGCGTCCACATCGCGATGGATGGGGTTTGCGTGGAGATAAGCGCTGTCGAGCCGTCCCGATCCCGGCCGGTAATACGCGTTTTGCACTTTCTGTACATAGTTTCGCGTCTCTCGATAAGCCGGAATCCCATGAGCCCTGTCCACCGCTCCTTCACCAGCATTGTACGCTGCCAAAGCCAAATCCAGGTTACCGTTGTATCGTTCTAACAACGTCTTCAAGTACCGCACGCCGGCGTCCACATTCTGCTTTGGGTTGAACGCATCGCTTGCCCCAAATCGTTGCGCCGTCGTTGGAATCAACTGCATCAGCCCTACAGCCCCTTTACGCGAGAAGGCTCCAGGATTCCAGTTTGATTCCGTTTCAATCACTGCCCGTACCAGCGCGGGGTCCACTCGATGCCGTTCCGCTGCTTCGCGTACCAACTGATCCACGCCATCCCGGTCGATGCTCATGGGCCGGCGATTCCCGCCCATAAAGGTCATCTCGCCCTGCAGGTAAATATTTGGATGCGCCGGCAAGAGTTTCTGTGCTGCCTTCAGGGGCGGCTCCGAATTCACAAACAACCGGCGTCCGTCAAAATTCGTAACCGTCATGATCTGCGCATTTACCGGCTTCGAGCACGCCAGCAAACCTGCGAAAGCCACAGAAAACATCAAGGCTACACGTATTGCCGCTTGTTTTGATTGGCCGTGAATTCGCCTCGGGGAAGGCATAGGTTGCGTCTCTATACTGAGCTTTTGGGATTCAATCCATCACCGGAAACCTAACAAAACACACGGGTGACAGACCTGCAACCACGTCCTGCTGCGGAGCATGGGCGTCGCTGCTACCGGAGTGGATTATAGCAATGGTTCCAGAAGGCTTGGAACTGTTTGCAAGGTCATTTTTAGGGCAGCTGTGTCTTTACCGCCAGCCTCTGCCAAATCGGGCCTGCCGCCACCCGAGCCGCCCACCAGCTTGGCCAAGACCTGTATCAGCTTGCCAGCATGGACTTTAGCGGTCAGGTCCTTGGTTACTCCCGCGATTAGCGCCACTTTCTCGCCATCCGGCATGCCTAGCACTACTACACCGGACCCGAGCTTTTGTCGCAGCGAATCGACCAGTTGGCGAAGCCCTTCCCGGTCCACGTTTTCAACTTCGCCGATGACGGCCTTTATGCCCTTGATGGTCTGCGCCTGTCCAAACAGGGTATCTAGCTGGTCTAGGGCCCCTTTACGCTTCTGCGCGCCCAGGTCCTTCTCCAATTGTTTGGCCGTCTGCGACAGCTTCTCCACGCTGGCCAGCAGTCCGTCCTCGGCCACGTTCAGTTTAGAGGCCAACTCGCGCAGGGTCTGCGCCTGGTGCTGGTAATGAGATAAAGCCCCCACACCCGTTGCCGCCTCAATGCGCCGGACACCGGCTGCGACGGACTCTTCACTCACAATTTTCAGCACGCCGATGTCGCCAATGCGGTGTACGTGCGTGCCTCCACACAGTTCCTTGGAGTAAAACCCGCGCGGCGCCCGTGGATCCGGAATCGTCACCACCCGCACGTTGCTTTCCGGATATTTGTCGCCAAAGAAAGCCAGTGCGCCAGAAGCTAACGCTTCGTCCAGTGACATCACGCCCGTCTCGATCTGCGTGTTCAGTCTGATCTCTTCGTTCACCTGCTGCTCAATGTCGTGCAGTTCCTCCACGCCCACCGGCGCGAAATGCGAGAAGTCGAAACGAAGCCGGTCCGGCGCGTTCAGAGAGCCGGCCTGCTTCACGTGTGTGCCCAATATATTGCGCAGCGCCGCGTGTACCAGGTGCGTGCCGCTGTGATTGCGAATCACCCGCGCGCGTCGCTCCGCATCGGCCACCACGGTCACCCGATCGCCAACGTGCAGCGTCTCTTTCGCCGTGACGCGATGTGCCACCAATCCCGCCACCGGATAATACGCGCCAGTCACTTCTGCCAACGGCAGCAGGCCGGTGTGGTCGTAAAACATTCCGGTATCTGCTACCTGCCCGCCAGATTCCGCGTAAATCACCGTGCGGTCCAGAACCACTTCGCCTTTCTCGCCGGGCTTTAGTTCGTTGATTGCGCCGTTCTTGGTGATGATTGCTTCAATCCGGCAATCTTTCGCCGTCGTGGCGGAATAAAAATCCTTTTCGGTAAGAAAAGTTTCCGCCAGCTTGGCATACGCCGGATTCGCCGAATCTTTCGACCCGCCCTTCCACGAGGCGCGCGCCTTGTCACGCTGCTGATTCATGGCAAGTTCAAATCCCGGTTCGTCGAAAGTGAGCCCGGCATCTCGTGCGGCATCCTCGATAAAATCGCATGGCAAGCCGTACGTGTCATATAAGGCAAATGCACGAGCACCCGGAAGAAAGCCCATCGATGGCTTTTGGCTATCGCGGGCACTCTGAAACTCGTCAATAATTTCGTCGAGTTTCTTCATCCCGACCGCAAGCGTGTGCCCGAACCGGATTTCCTCGCTCAGAACGATATCCGGTACTCGCGCAGCATTGGCCTCAAGCAATTCTGGATACGCTTTGCCCATTAACTCGCGAACGCTGTTCACCATCTCATAGAGAAACGGTTTGTTGGCTCCCAGAAGGCGTCCGTGACGAATCGCGCGCCGCATAATCTTTCGCAGCACATAGCCGCGACCTTCGTTCGATGGCAACACACCATCCGTAATCAGAAAAGTTGTCGCGCGTGTGTGGTCGGCGATGACGCGCAGCGAAGCCGCAGCATGTTTTTGGTCTTCGGTTTTCAGTTCTTTGGCCTCGTCCACGCCTGCCAGTTGCGCGGCGCGATCCAGCAGTGGGGTAAAAAAATCCGTGTCGTAATTGGAAATCACTCCTTGCAGTACGGCCGACAGGCGCTCTAGTCCCATGCCCGTGTCCACGCAAGGCTTCGGCAGGGGGGTGAGCGTGCCGCTGGAATCGCGATTAAACTGCATGAACACCAGGTTCCAGATTTCAACGAAGCGCCCGCAGTCACACGGGAATTTGCAGTCGGTGTGGCCTTCGTCGGAAGCGATCGCGCCCATGTCGTAATGAATTTCGCTGCATGGACCACACGGCCCGGTATCACCCATGGCCCAGAAATTATCTTTCAATCCCGGAATCGAGTAGATGCGATCCGCGGCAACCTTCTGCTCGAGCCAGAACTTCTTCGCTTCTTCATCGACGCCCAGCGTCGTCCCTGGAGCTACTTCTGCTCCCCCAAATATCGTGACGTACAGCTTCTCTTTCGGAATCGCAAACCATTGCGGGGAAGTGCTCAGTTCCCACGCGTAGGCGATGGCATCCTTTTTGAAATAATCGCCAAACGAAAAATTTCCCAGCATCTCAAAGAACGTGTGATGCCGCTTGGTGAAGCCCACATTTTCCAGGTCGTTGTGCTTGCCGCCAGCGCGCACGCATTTCTGCGAAGTCGTAGCCCGCGTGTAATCGCGCTTCTCCAGTCCAAGAAAAACATCCTTGAACTGATTCATCCCCGCATTGGTGAACAGTAGCGTGGGATCGCCATGTGGCACCAGTGAAGAACTCTTCACTCGCCGGTGCCCCTTGCCTTCGAAAAATTGCAGGAACTTTTCGCGTATCTCGTTGCCGCTCAATTTGTTTTTGCAGTTCGCAGTCAAGTCCGCCTCAATCCAGCATCAATTCCGAACACAAGATTATCGCAGAGCCAGCACACCCCAGCAATCCACCATTGTTTCTGCTACCGATTTTTCCTCGCAGGGGCGGCTTTACTCCGCCCCCTGCGTGTCTGTTCTGTAGTTGCCCATCTTTAAATCGGCCTTGCTGTGCTCTTGGTCTTACCCGCCGGCATTCGCCGACAATTCCGCCGATGTCGGCCGACATTCTGTCTTAGCGTTCGAACGCCAGCGCAATTGCTCCTTATACGCATCCGCTCGCCGCAGCAAAAGTAAACACATGCGCGTCCTGCAATGCATTTGCATTCGAAAACAACGCGAAAATGTCGGCGCGCCGACATTTTCGCGTCGCCGACAAAATGTTTTTGTCTGACAAAAGTCGACTGAAAACTACTCAACTTCCACATGGGGCAATTCTTCATGCGTGATGCGGAATAATTCCTTGCGAATGATGTCTGAAGGGAATCCCGCTGCCACCAGCGATCGGTAAAGCGACGCGATTTTCTTGTCGCTGATTTCTCCACGAAACAGCCGCAATTTCCGCTCAATTCGATGCCGCACCATCGCCGCCGGATCATTTTCTTCCGTGGAATCTTCCAACGCCTTTTCAATGTGCTTGTCGGGAATTCCTCGTGCCCGCAGATCACGCGCAATGCGAAACGCTCCCTGTTTGCGCGATTCCGCGTGCAGCCGCGTAAACTGCTTCGCATACCGCGCATCGTCGAGCAAGTTCTGCGCTTTCAACCTCTCCACCACCGCTCTTACCAGTTTTTCATCTTCGCAGCGCCGCGCCAGTGCCTTTTTCATTTCATGCACAGAATGCGCGCGCCGCATTAGGATCTTAATCGCGGCCTCATACAATGCCGATTCCGTTTCCAGTTGTCGCGGTTTTCCCCACATAGCAGCAGCATAGAAGAAGTATCGGTGAGTGGCTAGTGCCACTGCTCCAACTCGCGGAATGATTTTGTAGGGACCGCCGTCCGAGACGATTCGCCAGTTCGACCGCTACTCAAGCGGAATTCCCCAAGCCAGTGCAGGATTTTTGTTCTCGTGCACATTTCCGCTCTCAGGCGTAAAATAACTCTAGTCGCCCCGCAGCGGACTGGTGAATTTGCCATGGCCTACCCAGTATTCTTCGCGAAGCTATTCTCTGCTCGCGTAAATACCAGCTTCCTTCCGCTCTCCGTGTTTCTTTTCATCGCTGGTTGCAACAGCAGCACCTGCTTTGTCGGGATAATCAACCCGCCGAATAATTCGTTCAAAGTCAACACCGGAAACCTTCCGTCCGTATGCTCCGGACTACAGATGCCGGCAGCCATGATCATAACGGCGCAACTCGCCCCTGTATGCACCGGATGCTCTGCCACACGTCAAGTTTCAGGCGTTGAACTGTCCGTAAGCGGCGTTGAACTGCATTCCGGCGCGGTGGTGGATGAGAATTCGCCAGATTGGCAAGAGATTGCGCCGAATCTGTCACTTGAACCGCTGCAACTGAAGCTTCAACAGCATCCCGCTTCAGGCACTTTGGCGTTGCCTGCCGCAATCATGGGTCAAATTCCTGCTGGAACTTACTATCAACTTCGTCTCCGTCTGGCTGATCCCACCTCTTTGCAGGCCATGCAACTACCCGCAAAGAATTCCTGTGGCGCAGCCGGCGCAAACTGTCTCTTCACAGCGAGTGGCGATGTGCACACGCTCCGCTCGCTAGGCGGATCACTATATTTGCGTGTGGTAGTGTCCTCGCCAATCGATGTGCGCGCGGGCCAGCCGAATCTGTTGCGCATCGAACTCGGCCCGGAATGGCTGCTGCAGAACAGTTCCACTGGAGCTACGGAAGTCGCGCCGCTGCTTCGCGGCCGCATCCTCAGCGAAACCGTTCCATCTACCGGCTCGCTCTAATCGGGTGTACTACATTCCCTGGCTATGAACTTTCGCCGCATGGCCATTGAGATTGAATCACCCGAAGAGTTGGACTATTCCACCATCAAAAATAATTTGTCAGAGAGTTCCGTCAGCGATCTGAAGCTCAGCGATCTCGGCGTAAACCTGCAAGAATTGTTGCTTTCCTATCCCGCGCACCGCGGTTTGCCGGAATTGCGCGAACGCATCTCCGCCGAAGGTGCCGGTCTAAAACCGGAACACGTTCTAGTTGCCGTAGGAGCCGCGGGCGCACTTTTTTTAATCGCCGCGTCTCTGCTGAAACCTGGTGACCGCATCGTCGTCGCCAAGCCGAGCTACTCCACAAATCTGGAAACGCCGCGCGCCCTGGAAGTGGCTGTAGTGGAATTACCGCTAATTTTTGAGCAGAACTACCGCGTGGAATTGCAGGAAGTCGAGAAGCGCCTCACTGCCGGCACAAAAATCCTGAGTCTCACTGTGCCGCACAACCCCACCGGCACCATGATGTCTCTCGACGAATTGAAAAATATTATCCACCTGGTAGAATCGCGCGGTGCGTTGTTGGTTTTCGACGAAACGTACCGCGAAATGGCTTTCGGAACCGCTCTGCCGCCGCTGGTTACGCTTTCCGATCGCGTCATCAGCGTTTCCTCACACTCGAAAGCCTACGGCCTTCCCGGAATTCCCGTCGGCTGGCTGCTGTGCCGCGATCCCAAACTTATGGAATTGTTTTTGCCGCAAAGGAACAAGTCTCCATCTGTGCCTCCATCGTAGATGAACATCTCGCACTGAAATGCCTGCAGCAGAAGGAGAAGATCCTCGCACGCGCAAGGGATCGCGCGCTGAAAAATTTCTCAACCCTGCGCACCTGGATTGCCAAACAAAATGTTCTGGAATGGGTGGAACCCGCAGGCGGCGCCGTCTGTTTTCCCCGCCTACGCCGCGACGCCGGAATCAACATCGACAAGTCTTACGACTTGCTGCTCGGCGAAATGCGCACTGCCCTTGGCCCTGGCCACTGGTTTGAGGAAGACCGCCGCCACTTCCGCATCGGGTTTGGCTACCCACCCGAAGACGAGTTTCTGCGTGGATTGCAGGCGATCGAGCAGGCCACCGCGGCAGCCCGAGCCTGACTAGGCGAGCTGTCTTGCCCAGATAACCCGCAGTGCGTGCGCCAGATCACCCACCCCAATCTAGTCCGATATTAGAATTTATCTTGCCGGCGCGTTGAAAAATCAGTAGTTGCTTGTTTGCCACCTTGGCACATCGATTGCTCCTCTTCCGCCCGGGGAGAATTGAACATGGCCTACGTGATTATTGATAGCTGTACGAAGGATGAGCACTGCGTCGAAACCTGCCCGGTCAACTGCATCCATCCCACAAAAGACGAAGCCGATTTCGCGACCGCCCCGCAGCTCTATGTGAATCCAAATGACTGCATCGATTGCGGCGCGTGCATTCCGGTTTGCCCGACGGATTCGATCTTTGCCTTGGACGATATGTCGGCCGAACACCAGGCATTTGTTGCCAAGAACGCGGCCTATTTCAATTAGGAAGTTGCCGGCCCGAAGTTTTTAGTATGAAGTAAGGAGGAGTTTTTCTCCGCCCAGGAAGAACTCACCACTGCCCAGCTCTGGTGAGTTCTTTTTTCGTGCAGGCATTCCGGGCCACCCTGCCTGAACGAATTCTCTACTCGGATGCGGGCTTGGCTCCCGGCAGTCGGCTCTTCAGAAATTTGATCTGGCCGTTGTGATTGGATTCGTGTTCGCACACGTGGAACCACTTGCAGTAATTGTTCGTTGGACCCCAACCCCACGTTTTGTCGACACTCATCAGCCAGGCATCATCACGCTTGCGAAATTCCGTAAGTGTTTTTTCGCGGGTCTCTGAAAGGATGTTCAAGTAGTAGTCCAGATCGTGGCCTTTGATTGCTTTGCGCGCCGGTTCGCCTAGTTCCATCGGCATGCCCCATTTTTCTTTCCACGATTCCAGAATCTTGTCGCCGGCCAATCCTTCAAACGTGTTCACCTGATAAAAATTCTCCGTTGCCACCAGATGCATCAATAGCGCGCCGATGGTGTTGGCCTTGGCATCAAAGAGAAGATCCAGGTCTTACTGTGTCATGCCCTTCACAGACATCAGCACCACCATGCGCATCCACGTCATTTCCGACACGAGCGTGCCGATTTGCGCCGAATAGCGTTTCTTGGGCCCGATGATGTTGGCGTCAGCATCGTCGGAATAGGCCGGCGGTGATGTAAGCAGCGAAGCGCCTGCAATGCCGGTGGTCAACGCTGCAGAAGCACGCAAGAAGTGGCGACGTCCGGGAAGGGGAATCACACGATCCATAGAAATCTCCTTTTTGCACTACGCGCAAGGGAATATTTCGGCTGGAATAACGCAGGGATGATACTCCGACAATTGAGGTGAAACAAGCAGAGTGAAATGAAAAGGTATTTCTAATGCATATTCAAAATCGATAAGGCCAAGCTCGCAAAGGCGGGCACGGCGCAGCGAAGCTTCCAATCTTGCCCAGCAGTCTTCGAGGCGATAAGTTGCAGTCCGAAAGCTGACGTGATCAGTGAACTTGGAAAGCAAACAGGAACTGCAGGACGGTGGCTGATTGTCCGACGGGATGCATTTCACTAACGGCCTCTCCTGAATGCAGTCCCATTGCGACTGAAAGGATGAGTGCAAACAAACTGATGATGCAGAAAGTCCAAACTCTGCGAAAGAGACTGGAATCCCGTGCAGGAGTATCCATTGTGAATGACTATTTTCTTGCGAAGCGCTCGAAGTCGGCCATTTGCGAAGCCATTTCTTCGCGCGCGGCGTCGGCGGCGGAACGAATACCCTGAATGCGCAGCTTAAATTCGTCGGCGTTGGAGGCGCGCACCAATGCTTCGTCGAGGGTGATCAGTTCCTTGGTGTACAAATCGAACAGCGATTGGTCGAAGGTCTGCATACCGTACTGCGAAGTGCCGGCGGCAATTGCGTCATGGATCAAGCGAGTTTTGTCTGAGTTGATAATGCAATCCCGGATGTATCCCGTGGCGATCATGATTTCGACGGCGGGTACGCGGCCCTTGTCGTCGGCGCGGCGCACCAGACGCTGAGAAACGACAGCTTTTAGCGTGGCGGCAAGTTGCAAGCGAATCTGCTTCTGCTCGGGTGGCGGGAAAACCGCGATAATACGTTGAATGGTTTCCGTGGCGTCCAACGTGTGCAACGTAGAGAAAACCATATGGCCGGTTTCCGCGGCAAGCAGGGCCGTAGAAATGGTTTCCAGGTCGCGCATTTCGCCGACCAGAATCACGTCGGGGTCTTGACGGAGTCCGGCGCGCAAGGCCGTGGAAAAGTTTGCGGTGTCGACTTCCACTTCGCGCTGGTTGATGAAGCTGCGCTTGTCGCGGTGGAGAAACTCGATCGGGTCTTCAATCGTAATGATGTGGTCGGCACGGTTGGCGTTGATGCGGTCGATCATGGCGGCCAGCGTGGTGGACTTACCAGAACCGGTTGTTCCCGTGACCAGCACAAGCCCGCGCTGCTCTTCGCAAATCTTGGCGATGACGGGCGGCAGGTTCAATTCCTCAACGGTACGAATCTTGGTGGGGATGACGCGCAAAACCATTCCCACGTTGCCGCGCTGCTGAAACACGTTCACACGGAAGCGGCCCAACCCCGCAACGCCGTACGCCATATCCAATTCGGCGGTTTCTTTGAATTTCTGTTTTTGCCGGTTGGTCATCATGCTGAAGGCCATGGAAAGCATTTCTTCTGGCGTAATTCGGGGAATGTCGGTGAGCGGAGTCAGCAGGCCGTCGACCCGGAGATAGGGGTGATTACCAACCTTTAGGTGCAAGTCGGAGGATTTGTTTTCAACCGCGCGACGCAAGAGATCGTCGATACTTAGAGCCATGTGCAGACACCCCGCTACCTTTTGTTACCTTCCTGAAGCTAGCACCCAGGGCAGGGGGCAACAAGAAATGCGCAAGCGGGCGTTGCTGTGTAGTTACCTGAGCGTGTGGACAGGGAGCTTTGTAGAGGGAGAGCCGGGCACCCGCCTTTGAGATTTGTGATAAGCCGGGACCGCAAAGCGGCAGTTTGACTGCCGGGCTCCCAAAAACACGCTAAATGTCAGACTTGCGAAGGAACAGCGAGTCGTAGAGCAGGCCAGCGAGGAAGCCGCCGATGAGCGGGCCGATCCAGTAGACGCCCTGGTTCAGCCAGTGATTGGATGCGAAGGCGGGACCGAAGGCGCGGGCGGGATTCAACGCTCCACCCGTGTACGGGCCGGCGACGATAATTCCCAGCGCGATGGTCAGCCCGATGCCGAAGCCGCCAACCGAGCGAAATGTGCCGCGCTCGTCAACCGCCGTGGCGAAAACGACCAGCACCAGGAAAAATGTGGTAGTGGCTTCCAGCGCCAGGCCTCCCCAACGCGGGAAATCCGGCATCAGGGTAGGAGTGCCGAGCGCAGCCGTGCGCCAGGTCTCCACGGGAATTACAAGTTTCAGCAGAAACGCCGCAGCGGTTGCGCCGAACAATTGCGCGCCCCAGTAGGAAAGGGCGTCCAGCGTATTCAGCCGTTTGGTGACCCAGAAGCCGATGGTGACGGCGGGATTGAAATGTCCGCCTGAAATGTGGCCTAGTGCGGTAACCATGATGGCGATGGCCAGCCCGTGAGCCAGCGCTATAGCCAGCAGGCCGATGCCGCCGGTGGTGTTGCTGCGAAGTTGGAAGTCGACGCAGACGGCGCCTGCGCCGAAGAAAATCAGCGCGAATGTGCCGAGGAATTCGGCGGTTAATTTTTGCGTGAGCTTGTACATCGAGAGGTCTCCGGGCGATGGCATGAGTGCGACAGCTAATGCGAAAGGATTCTAACACGGGTGCGCGAGGCGCTCGCTTGAGAAGGCGGCCAGAACATAGAGCCGATCTAAAGATCGGCTCCCACAAAAGCAAACCCAACAGGGCACGATGTATTGTGCCCCTACATTGGAAGAAATTAGCGAGCAGCGGCGACCGGCGCGTTCACCGGCGTCAACCAGTTGTGGCGATCGGCTTTCTTGCCGCTGGTGAGTGCGAAGAATTCTTCCTGAATGCGGCGCGTAATCGGGCCAGCCACGCCTTTGCCGATGGTGATCTTGTCGATGGAGCGGATCGGCGTGACTTCCACGGCCGTGCCCACAAAGAAGACTTCGTCGGCGATGTAGAGCATTTCGCGAGGAATCACGGCTTCCTTCACGGGGATACTCAGGTCAGCGGCAATCTTGGTGATGGAATCGCGTGTAATGCCGGGAAGAATGCTGGCAGCCAGCGGCGGCGTGTACAAAGTGTTGTCGTGAACCAGAAAAATGTTCATGCCGGAACCTTCGCTGACATGGCCATCGGTATCGAGCGCGATGCCTTCGCTGTAACCATTGATGACTGCTTCCATGCGGATCAACTGAGAGTTCATGTAATTGGCGGCAGCCTTGGACATGGCAGGCAGCGTGTTCGGCGCAATGCGTGCCCAGGTGCTGACGCAAACATCTACGCCCTTCGCCAAGGCCTCGGGCCCGAGATAGGCGCCCCAACTCCAGCAAGCGATGTAACATTCCACCGGCGAGCCGAGCGGGTTCACGCCGACTTCGCCGTAGCCGCGAATCACGATGGGCTTCACGTAACACGCACCCATTTTGTTCAGGCGGACCAGTTCGCAAGCAGCGTTGCTGAATTTATCGGCGGAGAAGGGCAGTTCCATGCGATAGATCTTGCCGGAGTTCTGCAGGCGCTGCATGTGTTCGTGCAGGCGGAAAATGGCCGGGCCGCTAGGCGTTTCGTAGCAGCGAATGCCTTCAAAAATGCCGGAGCCATAGCTGACTACGTGGGAAAGGACGTGAAGCTGCGCGTCGTCCCAATTAATGAATTTCCCGTTATGCCAAATTTTTTCGGTTTTTTGTACCGGCATGGTGCGGTGTCTCCTTTTAGCGCGTGAGGCCAACCCGCCCCACCGTTGCAGGATAGAGTGTGCAGGGTGCAGCGTCAATTAAGTTTGCCTGAAACGTACGCGACATCAATGGCCAATTTGGAGTGGTAACAGACAGGCTGCAGAACGACATAACAGTGAGTTCACAGAGGAGTCACAGAGGGCACGGAGAGATCGCGAGATTCGAACAACTCTCACCCTCGTAATTAGCATCTCTTGGCGTGATATTGTTTTGCTGTGCGACGTGACGGAGATCGCCATCAGATGAGCCGAAACAAAGATGCGGCTCGGGGTGTCTAAATGACAATGAATATGCGACGGAGATTGTCACTGACAGTCTTGGCGGCGACGTTGGCAATACTAGCGGGGTGTGATCGCGCTCGGAAATTCCCGGGACAATTCGTAGACAACACCCTAGCCAGCTATATGAAGCTCAGTCCCTACCTCGCCCAAGCATCAAGAGCGGGTGGTGAAGGCAATGGCCTTACATTGACCTCATATGCCGCGGAGTCACGACGATTCGTGGCCACAAAACACTCACTGGAGATAATTGCAAGCGAATCGAATCTTCAGAAGTCCTGGCAGTCGGTAGTCGATTACTGCGGAACGATTTCGTGTGAGGTATTGTCTTCGACTATCACGACAAAGACGGAACAAGTGATGCCCTCGGGTCGGATTTCACTGCGTGTTGAGCCAAACGATTTGAAGAAGCTACTCTCCTACGTCGAAGGGCAGGGGCGAGTCGCAGAGCACTCCACCGAAAGCGAGGACAAGACGGGTCAGATAGTCGATACGGAAGCCAAGATCAAGAACCTCACAACATACCGAGATAGCTAGCGTTCCATGCTTTCCCGATCAGGAGTGACCGTCAAGGATGCGATCGACATCCAGGAACAATATTAAGCCAAGTGCAGTCGCAACTCGACAGCGAGACAGCGGGAAGGAAGACCTTAGCGAACGAGACGGAGAAGGTGGCGGTGGATATCTTTTTCCGAGTGGACGTTCCACCGAATGACCATCACGGATTCAGGCAGATTTGGGGAGCAATTCGCGAGTCCGGTTCGATTCTGGCCGAAAATACTGCGTGGCTAATCATGGCGGTGATGACCTTGTTACCGTGGGTGGTGGTGGGAGTGCCACTGGTTTGGTTTATCGTGAAACGGTTCCGGCGCAGAAGAGCATCGCGGATTCTGGAAAAGAAAAGAGAGCAAGCCTAAGGCATAGTCTACAAAGGGCTCGCCGTGGCGCGGAGAACCCTCGATGAGTTTTATTTTTTAGGAGCGGTAGACGCTGGTGTGTCGTGCGGCTCGTTTACGGCACGATAGGCGGCTTGAGCTTCGGCGAGCATTTTGCCGTTGCTGTGCTCCCAGATGCCCAGCAGAAGGAACGGAATGATCGTAGCAGCGGCCCAGAGTTTTCCGTTGCGCGGGATTTTGGTTTCCGGCTCCCAGCGAAACAGCTGCGAGGCAACAAAGAAGGAAAGTAGTGTCCATCCGAGGAGCGCCAAAAAGTAGGTCATTAACTGGGTGATAGGTTTGGAGAAAAACGAAGCCTGCTGCAAGCCTGTGACGAGGTAGGTAGCGGGAAGAAAGACTGCAAAGCCCTGGACCATCTTTGGCAGGTAGGTAAGCGGCATCGTTGCGCCCGACAGAAAAATCAGCGGCAGCCAGAGAATCTGGTTGAGCACCTGGGTTTCCTGCATGGTGTTGGTGATACTGGCGACGACCAGTCCAAGGGAACCGAACGCTACCGTACCAATGCAGACAAAGAGAAAGAGCGCGAGTGGATTGCCAAAATTCTGCACATGGAAAACAACGCGCGCTAGCACAAGTATTACCAGCACAGTCGGTAGGGTCAGTGCGAAGTTGGCGAAGATGCTAGATGCCAGCATATCGGAAGCGGAAACCGGGGTGACGTGAAAGCGGCGGAGGATACCTTGCTCGCGAAACGTCACAAGAGTGGCGCTAAGTCCCCAGAAGCTGCCCATAACGTTGAGGGCAAGCACCGGGCCGATGAAAAAACTGACAGCCTTGGGATCGCCTTTGGCGAAAACGCCGGCGTAGAGAAAGAAAAATCCCAGAGGCATGACTACGCTGAAAAAGAAAAACATCTTATTGCGCAGGGCAAGCTGCATGCGCACGCGCGTGAGGGTAACGAGATTTGTCAATCGCGTAACCTCCTTCCGGTGAGTTCGATAAACACATCTTCAAGAGAGGGCGTGGCAATTTCCAGCGCGGCCAATTCGTTGCCGACGGCATCGAGGTGCTTGACCAGCGCCACGATGGCGGGCGCGGTGCGCGGGCAATGCAGCACGTAGGCCCCGTCGACCTCGCGCGCGTCAACCACACCTTCCAGCGATTTTAACGCGCCAATGTCGACCGGTTTTGCCAGACGCACTTCCACGCGCGTGGTGTTGGCGGAACTTTCTTTCAGTTCGCGCGGCGTGCCGAGCGCGATGAGCTTGCCATGATCGACGATGCCGACGCGATCGCAAAGGCGCTCGGCCTCTTCGATGTAGTGGGTGGTTAGCACGATGGTTTTCTTCTCGCGCTTCAGCTCTTCGATGATGTCGTAAATCTCACGGCGCACTTGCGGGTCGAGTCCCGCGGTCGGTTCGTCGAAGAACAGCACTTTGGGATCGTTAACCAGCGCCATGGCTAGGGCTAGGCGCTGTTTTTGCCCGCCGGATAGTTGGCTGTAGAAGGCGTTGCGCTTTTCTTCCAGGCCAAAGCGTAGCAGCAGGTCTTCTACTTTGCGTCCTCGGCCGTAGAAACTGGCAAAGAGGCGCAGCGCTTCGATGACCTTGATTTTGTCGGGCAGGGAAGTGGATTGCAGCGCTGCGCCAATTTCGTGTTTCAGTTCTGTGGAATTTTTCTGTGGATCGAAGCCGCAGACGGAAACGCGGCCGCCATCGGGCACGCGCAATCCTTCCATCACTTCGATGGTGCTGGTCTTGCCGGCGCCATTCGGACCGAGAAGGCCGAAGACTTCGCCTTCGGAAACGGAAAAGCTCAACCCGCGCACCGCTTCAAGATCACCGTAGCGCTTGACGAGGTTCTCTACCTGTAAAACAAAATTTGCCATGGTTTAAGAAGTTCTATGGTATCGCAGGTCTGGGAATCTCACTAACGCCGAGTTCTCTTTCCCCGCCCGATGCCAATCAGTATTACGCGGTTTCGTAGGAAATAATTTCAGTGCTATGGGTTCGGGCTTGCTAGAGCGAGGTCAATGTAGTCGAGGACGGCATGCTCTGTACCGTCGGACTGCCCTTCGATGCTCAGTACATCGCCGGGGTGCAATTCGACGTTGTGGATGTGGCGCAAGGTCGAGGAGTCTGCATTAGGCGCCCTTGCGGGAAAGTGCTGATCGGCTAGCCATTCCGCGATCAACTTCTTGCCTAGGTATACATGGAATTTTGAGGCGCCATCGGACTGGTCGAAATAGCGGATAGAGATATCGTAAACGCCGTTTGTGCCGGCGAATCGAAACGTGGCGGTACAGGACTGCAACGGCGCCGGGCATTCGATGGCTTTGCCCTGCGAGGCTGCTTCCCACGGTGTGATGTCAATGGGCACGTAGCCGTGCAATTCCATGGACTCTGCTTCGATGCGATCTGGGTAATGGCCGACGCGGCCGCTATCATCAGGGATGCCGGAAGTTCGCGCGAACCAATTACAGATGGCATCGCGCCAGACGATGGCGTGACCGGTCTGATAGTCGAGCCGCTGCAAGACTTCTTCGTAGCGTTGCGGATCGATGCGACCCTTCAGCGATTGCCACTGCGCGACGAGTCCAGCGGCCTGGCTTGCACCTTCGTAATGCGAATCATAAATATGCTGAATAACAGTTTTGCCGGAATGGAGTTTGTAGCTGTAGGGAATGTGGTGGAAGAACAGGAGCAATTCGTCGGGTGTAGTTGCCATCGACTCATATTCTTTCGCGACCCTTTGGGAATATTGCGCGACGTAACCAGTGCCCGTGGCGACAGTGCGGTCCATGCCAATTCCTTCGTGATCCGCGCGATGCCATTGGCCCCAACCATTCCGCTCTGACGATTCCACCCCGGGCCCGTAGTGGCTGCCGAGAATATCGGTGAGTGTGCCCGCGCCAAGCGGCCCCGTGTAGTTTTCGTAGATGCTCCATGAGGAAAGCAGTATGTCGTCCACAGTCTTAATGGTTGTGGCGTTGTTGCCGAAGGTCAGCCGCGTCCATTCCTCGGCAATCGATTCAGGGGTGAGTGCAGGATTCCACGCCAGCCGTGCGAAGCCATAAAGGTTGGCCATGGCCAGCGGATGCGCAAGCCAATTCGCGTCCATGCCAACATTGGCGACACCAACGAATCCGCCGGTCGGACGGTGATGGATTTTTCCGGAAAGTAGATCGCGGACGAGCGTGGAACGATTTTCGTTCCGCATGTCGAAATCGAGAACTTGTTTCCACATCGGCACCAGGAAACACAGGTGGCGCTGCTGTCCCGTGTATTCCTGCGTAATTTGCAGTTCGACGGCCTCGTTCGTTTTCTGCAGGCCACCGATCAAAGGAGAGACCGGCTCGCGCGCCTGAAAATCGATAGGACCGTGCTTGATTTGAATGACGACGTTTTCGGTGAACTGGCCGTCGAGCGGGTGGAATATATCGTAGGCCGCTTTTGCGCGATCATTTTTGGGTTTGCGCCAATCGAGATGGTGGTCGTAAACGAAGCTGCGATAGAAAAGTAATCCGTCATGAGGTTGCAGCGCGCGGGCAATAACGTTTGCGGCGTCGGCAGGAGTACGGTCATAGCTCGCAGGTCCGGCGCGGCCCTCGGAATCCGCCTTAACCACGAATCCGGCAAAGTCGGGAATTTGCTTGTAGAGGGTGTCGACTCTTTGCTGCCACCAGGCTGCCACGCGCGGCTCGAGCGGATCGAAGGTGTCGAGGCCGCCGATTTTCTGTGGGCTGCTGACGTCGACGGAGATAGCCAGACGCACGCCCCACGGGCGAAAAGCTTCGGCGACGCGGCGGAGTTGCGGAAGGAAGGCATTATCGAGGAGCAGTGGATTCGCATTCACATTGTTGATGGCGCAAATGTTCAGGCCGACAGAAGCCAGGAGTCGGGCATATTCCGAGACACGGGTAAGGTCATCGCGCACGTGGCCATTCTCGAAAAAGATGGATGGCCCGGCGTATCCGCGCTCGATGCTGCCGTCGAGGTTGTCCCACTGATCGATCATGCGAATGGAGTTCGAGGGATTTTGTGTATCAAGTAATGATTCCAATTTCTCACCGCGGGCAATTTTGCTGAGGAAGACGAAGACGCCATAGAGGACTGCGCGATCAGTCCGGCCAGAGATGATGAAGCCAGACGAGCCTGCCACTTCTGTTCCGGAAATGAAGTAGCCATCTTCCGAGAGGTTCGCGGGGGAGAGCATGTCTTTGAAGATCATGCCCATCGATTCGACCGTTCCGACAAAGATCACCCTCCCTTGTTTCGGCAGGGTGTAAGTAGAGCGGAATTCTCCCGGAAGTAATCCGCCGAGCCCGCGCAACAATTCCTTTTCGGCAGAATCGAGCACAGGAGAATTGCCGACGCGCACGATCGTTCGTGGAATAGTGGAGAATTTCGCGGCCGCGGACGGATCGAGTCGCGCGTAGCGCAGCCACGCATCCTGGCCGGTTTCGGCGCGAGTAGCGATCGCAAGCGTGGTGATTAGCAAAGCGATAACAGCACATCCAAAAAGAACCGCGGAAGTCCACGAAACGGCGCGGCATTGGTGAAGTCCGAAGATTTTCATTCCGCGGTGAATTTAACACAAGTCCGGACTGGAAAAAGGGGCAAGGAAGAATTCTCTCCGATTGCCATCACCTAGTCGCGGACAGTTTGTGGGCTCTTCTTCGTTGGCGGACCGCCTCAGAAGGCGGTCCCTGCAATTACTTGGCGGGGCGTTTTGCCTTCGGCGGGGTCCACAAACAATCTTTGATTCTTACGCGAGATTCCAGCACGGGTACACCTTCGCTTTCCAGAAGTTTGCGTTGCAGGGAAGAGCAGGGTTCGCGGATGAGGAGTTTACCGCCGGCACCAACTACGCGGTGCCAGGGGATGCCTTTTCCAGTGGGGCAGCCAGCCATCGCTCGGCCGGCGGTTCTCGCCCCGCCCCGCAGACGCAGCGATTTAGCCAGCGCCCCATAGGTAGTAACCCGGCCGCGGGGAATTAGTTTCACGAGTTTGTAGACAGGATCCCAGCCCGACATAGCGATAGAAATGATATTTGCACATCGCCGCCGAGGCAAGCGACTACTTGCGACCCTTTGCGGAAATCCGTGTTTGATGAAGTGAGAGAAAAAAAGCAGAGAAGCAGAACGCAGAAAAAAAGTCGATGAAACGCAGTTGAAAAATACATGAGCGGCGAAAAAGAAAGTTGGGTCAAGATGAATGCATCCAGGAGATTCGCAACGTTTACTAATTCGACGCATTCTTCCTTGACGAATGTAGTGGAAGACTTTTACACTACAGACAGCGAGTTGAGCAGCATTGGCAACCGCCCGCACTTGCCATGTAAGGCAAGGCGCCGCCGATTCCGTTACTCGCCGTGCAGTACGAGGAATGCGATGGCTTTCGTCCGCCGCAAAGGAAACGCCTACTATCTGGTGCACAACGTGCGCCGCGATGGAAAAGTGCAGCAACTGCACCTGGCCAAACTCGGCGAACGGGCACGCATTACCGATCAAGTTGTACGGGAAGTCAGCAAGAAACATCCATTCGTAGAATTGAACTGGCGCGAACTTCGCGAACAGTTGGATAGTCAGATCAATCTGGCGGATCCCCAGTCCCCGGCCGTCCAGAATCTCGTGCATACCCTCCGTGATCTAAATCTTGATTTGGCGGACATGTTTCCGCCGGTAGTCCGATTTTCCGAATCGCCCGCGGTGGCGCGGGAATTGCTCGTACAGCTACGTTTGCTGCATGCCACCATCCAGGTGAAGCTGAATCAGTTCGGCCGCAAGGACGAAATGAAGAGGATGCACCGGGTTGGTGGGCGGTTTGGAAATGCGTGACGGTTTGGTCAGGAGGGGGTCATGAGCACCGAAATACTTTCGCTTAACCCGAACATACGCAGCGCCGAAACGAATGAATTCCACAAAGCGCTGCGCGAAAAGATTGTCGGGCAGGACGAGGGCGTGCAAGCGCTCGTGGATCTGTATCAGGTGTTTTGCGCGGGCCTGAATTCGCCAGGGCGGCCGGTGGGAAATCTGTTGCTGCTGGGACCCACTGGGTCTGGCAAGACACGCATTGTGGAAGCGGCGGCGGAGATCCTGTTTGAGAATCCGCGCTCGGTAATCAAGATCGACTGCGCGGAATTCCAGCACTCGCACGAAATCGCCAAGCTTATCGGTTCTCCCCCAGGCTACCTGGGCCACCGCGAAACGCATCCTTTGATCACTCAGGAAGCGTTGGCTGCCACGCACACAGACAAGCTGAAACTGTCGTTTTTGTTATTTGACGAAATTGAGAAAGCCAGTGACGCACTTTGGCAACTGCTGCTGGGCATGCTGGACAAAGCCACGCTTACACTGGGCGATAACCGGCGGGTAGATCTGACCCAAACGGTTATCTTCATGACGTCGAACCTCGGCGGAGGTGAAATCACCGAGATGATGGTGGGCGGACGCTTTGGGTTCATCAAGCCCGGCGACGCACCGCTGTCTAATTTCGACGTGAAGCTGGAACGCACGGCGGTGGAAGCGGCACGACGGAAATTCTCGCCAGAGTTCATGAACCGTTTGGATAAGGTTGTGGTCTTTCAACCGCTAAAGCATGCGGAGCTTGAAGCAGTGCTGGACATGGAGCTAGGCCAGGTGCAAAAACGCGTCTTAGACACCGCTACGGGCAAGTTCCTTTTCCGTGTGACGCCGGCGGGCCGATCCTTCCTGCTGCAAGAGGGAACCGATCAGCGCTATGGCGCGCGGCACCTGAAGCGGGCGATTGAACGCTACATTGTCTATCCACTGGCAAACCTGCTGGCCACTCGACAGGTGACTGTCGGAGACATGGTGCGCATAGACTGGGATGGCGTGCACAAGGAACTGACGTTTGTGCGCGAAAGCCAAGGCGCGTTGTTGCTGGTGGAGCCAACGGAAGAGCCAGAAATTGCGGTTGGAGCAAGCGATGAAGGATTGGGGACGAATGTTCCCACCGAAGCGGTGGCGGGAGTAACGAAAGCGCTTCCCGCTTTGCCTGCAGCGGGACAAGCGGTTGCGCGGCAGTCCGTGCAGAACCGCAAGAAAAACAGCCGTCAGTAAAAACCAAAAACCTGTTCTAAAGTTCAGGGGCGCAAGCAGTCGATGCGCCCCTTTTTGTCATGTGCAGAGTGACAGTTTCTGTATCAGCGCTCTCAAATCGCGCATGGATGAAACAGCGTCTCACCAAGTGAGACAGTTTCCAGAACAGCAACCGCTGTATCTGATTGAGTGCGCGCTTGTTGCTGCAAATTGTGAGTGGCGGCACAAATGGCACTCGTCATGCTCTCTTTCACTTTGCGACTGGAGTACATCCCAGAAGCGCCGATGTAACTGTTAGGGCAAATGGTGAGGCAAGGGCCATCACCACTGAGGGAAGACGCCATGAGAGCAGCCGTACGACAACAATTGAATCCCAGCGTTCGCAGCAGCGAGACGCGTGATTTTCAACAAGCGTTGAAGGCGAAGATCGTCGGCCAGGAAGAAGGCGTGCAAGCGCTCGTGGACCTTTACCAGGTTTTCTGTGCGGGATTGAACTCTCCAGGACGTCCGGTGGGGAACCTTTTGTTTCTCGGACCGACCGGGTCTGGTAAGACACGAATTGTGGAAGCGGCGGCGGAGATTCTGTTTGGCGATCCCCGCGCGATAATCAAGGTGGATTGCGCGGAATTCCAGCACTCGCACGAAATTGCCAAGTTGATTGGTTCGCCTCCGGGGTACTTGGGACACCGCGAAACACATCCGCTGATTACCCAGGAAGCGCTGGCGGCTTCGCACACCGATAAGCTGAAGCTATCGTTCCTGCTGTTTGACGAGATTGAGAAGGCCAGCGACGCGTTGTGGCAATTGCTGTTGGGCATGCTGGACAAAGCGACGTTGACGCTTGGCGATAACCGACGCGTGGACCTGTCGCAGACGGTCATCTTCATGACCTCTAACCTCGGCGGTGGAGAGATCACGGAATTGATGGGCGGCGGATATGGATTCGTCAACTCTGACGACAAGCCCAAGAATAATCTGGACGTGAAAGTGGAGCGCACGGCGATTGAAGCGGCGCGCCGCAAGTTTTCACCCGAATTCATGAACCGGCTGGACAAAGTGGTGGTGTTTCATCCGCTGCAGAGAAAACAACTCGAAGAAGTTCTGGATATCGAGTTGACCATGGTGCAACAGCGCGTGCTGGAAACGGCAAAGGGGCAGTTTCTGTTCCGCGTGACGGAAAATGGAAAAGACTTTTTGCTGCAGGAAGGCACGGACCAGCGCTACGGAGCACGTCACCTGAAGCGCGCGATTGAACGCCACGTGGTCTACCCGATGGCCAATTTGCTGGCCACCGAGCAGGTGCACTTTGGCGACTTAATCTGCATCGATCGCGACAACAACGAATTGAACTTGAGCTTTGTGCGTGAAGGCGAAAACGTGGCCATGCCGGTGCGCCGCGCAGAGCCCTTGATGGCACAGAAGGCTTCGCAAGCGCGTGGCGGGCGTCCGGTGGAAGCGCCGGGCGTGCAGTTGCCGCCGGAACCAGCTCCGCGATTTGCGCGGTAGGCCAGACTCGCGAAAAAGACTTTAGCTCCTCTCTCCCCAAGCCCGGGCAGGCAACTGTCCGGGCTTTTTCTTTTAAGCAGCCGACGTATAATTTGGAAAGCTGCCCCGCCCCGCGGCCAATTTTCGATTTCTGGAGTGCCGTATGAACGCAGGTCGCTTCCGGCTGAAACTGTGCGCTGTACTTGTTTCTGCTACTTTGGGCATCGCGCCGGTTGCCCGTGCGGATCGCACGAAATTGAAACCCGGGATGAACTCCTTTTCACCGCAGCAGGATATTGAGTTGGGGAAAAAGGCCGCAACGGAAGCGGAGCAGAAGCTGCCGATGTGCAACGCGCCAAAACTGGGTGCGTACCTGACGAAGTTGGGAACGCGGCTGGTGGAGCAGCTGAATACGAATGGGATCGAGTACCCGTGGGAATTCCACTGCGTGAACGATAAGTCGATCAATGCGTTTGCGCTGCCGGGTGGCTACGTGTTTGTGAATCGTGGAGCGATCGAGGCGGCGGACAATGAAGCGCAATTGGCGGGTGTGATGGCGCACGAACTGTCTCATGTCGCACTGAGACACGGAACCAATCAGGCCACCAAGGCGCAATACGCACAACTGGGAAGCGGAATTCTGGGTGTCGCGGGGAGCATTTTGGGAGGCACAGCGGGAGCAGCGGCGGCGGGCGCTGGACAATTGGCTGTTGGAAGCGTGCTGCTGAAGTATTCGCGCGGCGCGGAAACACAGGCCGACGTTATGGGGACGCAGGTGCTGTACGACGCGGGATACGACCCGCGGGCGATGGCGGCGTTCTTTGAGAATCTAGAGGCGCAATCGGCGGGCAAGAATCCACCGGAGTTTTTCTCTGATCACCCGAATCCGGACCATCGAATTGAGAGAGTCGAAGCGGAAATCCAGAAAATGGGCGGGGCGCCGGAGGGAGCGAAGAAAGACTCAGCGGAGTTTGAGGCCATCAAGAAACAATTGGCGAGCCTGCCTGTGCCGCCAAAACCTGCGCCGGCTGCCAATGCCGGTGCAACAGGGGACAAGATCCCACCACCCGGAGTTGTGAAAGTGGGCCCGCCTTCGGAAAACTTTACGAAGTTGCAGGTGGGCAATGCTTCGCTGAAGTATCCCGACAATTGGCAAAAGTATGGGCAGGGAGCGAATTACACAGTGGCGCCAGAGGGCGGCATCGTTGACGGAGGAAAAGGGAACGCGGAGTTGGCCTACGGAGTTTCCGCGAGCCTGGCGAAGATGGAAGGCCAACCGCCCGCGGGGGAAGACGGGTTGCAGTTGGCGACGCAGAAGCTGATCGAATCGATGCAACAGGAAAATGAAGGGATGGAGATAGTTCGTGCACCCAAAGAAGTGACACTGAACGGGGAACGGGCGCTTTCCACTTTCCTGCGAAACAAATCGCCGGAGGGCGGGAAAGAGATCGATTGGGTGATCACGGTGCTGCGGCCCGAAGGACTGGTGCACTTTGTTTGCGTTGCGCCAGAGTCGGATTACGGGCGATTCCAGAAAACATTTGAAAGCATTCTGGATAGCGTGCGATTTACGAATTAGTCTTGTACACAAGAAGAAGGGCGGCCCGCGTGGACCGCGCTTTATGTTTTAGCTTAGTTGGCGGCTATTCGTCGTTGTCGGACCCGAAGACGAGGGGAAGTGTCTGCGTGCCTTCCTTGCGAACCGCGCCGAGCTCCGAGGGGTCAATTCCCAAAACTTTTAGAATTGTAGGAGCGACCTGAGCCGTCGTGACCGGAGTCTTGACGGTGTGGTGAGCCAGGTTCGGATTGGAAACGATCAGGCCAACATTGGTGTCGCCGAAACTGAAGCCACCGTGCTCGGCGTTCTTCTTGCCCGAAGTGGTGTAAATCGTGCCGTAGATGGGCTGCACCAGGATATCGGGTGTACGGCTGTCTTTCAGCGGATCGTTGAATTTCAACTTGATTTCATTCCCGGCCAAAACTTCATCGATGAAGAGCGCCTTGGCGTTTTCATTGAGATAGTTAGCTACCGCGGCGGTCTGGCTCTGATCAGGCAGCCAGATTAGGGCGATGTCGTCGTCTTGCACGAAACCGCAGGGACCGCTGGCGCAGTTGTTGCCCGCGTTGTTAATGATAATGCCGTTGGGGTTGTTGTTATCGAGTGCGAACACGAGATCGGCAAAGTGACCGGGCTTGTTGACCTTTGCGGGATTGATGGGCGACTGGCCATGCTTGGCGGAAACGATGAAGAGCGTGGAGTCGTAGACGCCGGCCGACTTCAGCGCCTTGATCATCTGCGCGAGCGAATAATCGACAAACCCCAGGCCATAGTTGAGCACTCGGGTTGGTGTGCCAGCGCCGTCGAGATAACCACCGGGTTTTCCGGTGACGCCGGGAATATTGTTGTCTGCGGTGCAGCTGCCATCCTTGTTGTCGACGGCGAGTTTCTGTCCAACGCTGACAGCCTGGAAATTCATACCAAAAACGGCAGGAATGCCGGCACCTGATTTGCCTAGGCTGGACTTGCCATGAATTTCGTCGATGATGGCCTGGACCTTGAGCCAATCGTTGTTGGCGGTGCAGACAACGCTGACGGTGTTGTCAAAGCCGTTGTTGTTGGTGATTTCCGGGGTGTAAAGATCGTCGACGCCTGTGCCGGATGGCCCGTTCACCCAGTCGTAGGCGGGATGTTTATCTGCCCACGCGGTACGGCCGCCATTTTTCTTAACAACTTCAAAGATGGTGTTGGTGCGGATGGCATTGTGTGGATAGAGGGGAGAGCACTTACCGTTTTCATCGATGTACTTCGGCAAGGCAGTGGGATCGATCACGTTTTGCGAAACGGGCGAGCCGTTGACGGTCTTGTACAGGTCGATGCTCTCGTCAAAGACCATCATGTTGCCGGGCTGGCCGGAACAGTTGGAGCCGGGGGCAAAAATCGAGCGATCGTAGCTGACGTCATAGAAAAGGCCGCTGGTGATTGGGGAGCCGCCGGTCACGAGCGCCACCAGTCCGGGAAACGAGTCGGAGTTGGCGGGAGTGCGGGCGTTGGAGAATGTCACGCCATGGCTGGATAGTTCCGCAAAAGCAGAGCCGGGATGTTTCTGGACATAGTTGGCGACATCAAGTGCATGCAGTCCGTCAACGCTGATCAACAAGACATGCTTAATTCTTTGTTCTTCCCACCCGTCGTTGGCGTGAGTCGGGGCTGGCACGGCAGCACCGATCAAGCAAAGCGAAAGTACGGCCGAAAGAAATTTCCTCATCTGGTTTTCTCCTAGGAATTGACCTAAACGGGTGAGACACACACGGGCGTCTCTCCCCCGCGGAAGAGGCTAGTGGTTGATTGTTAATGGACGGAGACAAGGATGTTTCTAGCAAAAGAATTCGGCTGAAAATCCAGAAATAGAAGTCTTTAGAGGAATTGTTGCAATGCGGGGTTCAGCGAGTCTGGCGGGAACAGTTTCGTGAATCTGTTTGGCGCCGACGTGCCGATGGAAACCTGATTCGCGCATATAGAATTCGGGCTGTGGGCCCGCGCCACAGATCAGCATGGTGCGCCCGCTGTTGTGCGGGATGTCCGCGAGCCCTTCTAGTCGGCGGCTTCGCTATGCTTTGGCTGGGGCTTCCAGCGGAGGATTGGTTTGCGCGCAGCGGCGACTTCGTCGAGGCGGCGGACACGCGTGTTGTGCGGCGCGGTCTTGACCAGTTCAGGATTCGTGGCGGCTTCCCTGGCGATGGATTTCATGGCGTCGATGAAAATGTCGCACTCGTCCTTGGATTCGGATTCAGTGGGCTCAATCATCATGGCGCCGGGAACGATTAAAGGAAACGCCGTGGTGTAGGGATGAAAGCCGTAGTCGATGAGGCGCTTGGCGATGTCCATGGTGTTGACGCCATTTTGCTTCTGGATGGAATCGCTGAAGACGACTTCGTGCATCGACGGGCGCGTGTAGGGCAGATCGAAAACCCCTTCCAGGTGCTTACGAATGTAATTTGCGTTGAGCACCGCGTCTTGCGTGGCCTGACGAACTCCCGGGCCGTAGGCGAGGATGTACGCGAGCGCGCGAACGAGAACGCCAAAATTGCCGCTGAAGGCTTTGACGCGGCCGATGGAATTTTTGCGATTGAAATCGAGCGCGAGTTTTCCGCCGTCTTTTTCCATGAGCACGGGCACGGGAAGAAATGGCTCGAGGATTCTCTTCATGGCGACTGGACCAGCACCGGGGCCGCCTCCACCGTGAGGGGTGGAAAACGTTTTGTGGAGATTGAGGTGCATGACGTCGACGCCGAGATCGCCCGGGCGGGTTACTCCGGCGAGGGCGTTCATGTTGGCGCCGTCCATGTAGAGAAGGGCGCCCTTGCGCGTGGAGGATTGTCGGCGATTTCAGGAATCTGCTGCTCGAAGATACCCAGAGTGGAGGGATTCGTCAGCATCAGCGCTGCGACATCGCCGGTGACTTGCTCGCGAAAGTGCTCGATATCAATCTGGCCTTCGGTGTTGGACTTGATGTTTTGCACTTCGTAGCCGGCAATGATTGCCGTGGCCGGATTTGTGCCGTGCGCGGAATCGGGAATGAGCACGATCTTGCGCGGGTTGCCTTGCTGCTCGAGGTAGGAACGGATCAGCAACAGGCCAGTCAGTTCGCCCTGTGCTCCGGCGGCGGGTTGCAGAGTGATCGCGTCCATGCCAGTAATTTCGAGTAAACACTTTTCGCAGAAGCTGAAGAATTTTCAGGCAGCCCTGCGAAAGTTCCTGTGGCTGATACGGATGTTCCGTAGCGATGCCGGAAAGACGAGCGACGAATTCGTTGACGCGCGGATTGTACTTCATGGTACAGGAACCGAGTGGATACATGCCCAAGTCGATGGCGTAATTCCAGGTGGAAAGACGCGTGAAGTGGCGGAGGACTTCGATTTCGCTGACTTCTGGAAACCCTTCCGTGCCGGATTTGCGATGGTGCTCGCCCAGCGCTTTTTGAGGATCAACGGCGGGAACATCGAGGCGTGGAAGATCGAAGGCGCGCTTGCCGGCCGAGGAATGCTCGAAGATCAGCCATTCATTCTGGCTGATATGGCGAGAAACTTTATTGATGTTTTCGTTCTTCATAAATCCGAAGGCGGGGAAGAGCTGCGTCCCGGCCAATTCCTCCTGAGCTAGAGCGGTTGTTCCAGGGCGCGTTTCACAGCAGCGACAAAGCGATCAACCTCTGCGCGCGTGGTGGTTTCGGTGACGCAAACCAGGGCGTGCTTGGAGAGTTCTGGGTAAGCGGAGCCGAGCACGAAGGGACCGATGATTTTGTCTTTCAAAAGGTCCGCGTTCACCATTTTGACGGAGCGCGGAAACTCGACCGTGAATTCGTTGAAGAAAGGCGAAGGGAAGGTGCGTTTCACACCGGGAATTTTTTCAAGCTCGTTGAGCGCGTAGTGAGCCTTGGAGAGATTCTGTTCGGCCATCTCGCGGAGACCTTCTTTGCCAAGCAGGCACATGTGCACGGTGGCGGCGAGTGCGCAAAGAGCCTGGTTGGTGCAGATATTGGAAGTGGCTTTCTCGCGGCGAATGTGTTGCTCGCGCGTCGCGAGCGTCAGTACGAAGCCACGGCGCCCATCCTGATCGGTGGTTTGGCCAACCAGGCGGCCGGGCATCTGGCGTACAAACTTGTCGCGGGAGGCCAGCACGCCGACGAAAGGTCCGCCGTAACTGGGAGCGAGGCCAAAGCTCTGACCTTCCATCGCGACGATGTCCGCTCCGCGTGGAGGATTTACCGCACCGACAGACATGGCTTCCGCAATGGCGACGACAAGAAGAGCGCCGGAGGCGTGGGCGGCGTCGGCAAGCGGCTTGAGCGATTCGATAGCGCCGAAGAAATTTGGAGATTGCACGACGATAGCGCAGACGTCATCACGGAGTGCAGCCTGGAGCGCTTTGAGATCGAGCGTGCCCGCGGATGTGTAGGAAGTTTCTTCGACCTTGAGGCCAGAGTGCTTGGCGTAGGTGCGGAGTACGTCGCGATATTCCGGATGAACGGAGCGTGCAACGAGAACACGTTGGCGGCTGGTCAGTCGCTCGGCCATCAGCACGGCTTCGGTGGTCGCCGTGGAACCGTCGTACATGGAAGCGTTGGCGACTTCCTGCCCAGTGAGTTGGCAGATCATGGTCTGGAATTCGAAGATGGCTTGCAGTGTGCCCTGGGCCATTTCCGCTTGATAGGGAGTGTAGGAGGTGAGGAATTCGCCGCGCTGGAGAATTGCATCGGTGACAACAGAACGAAGATGGTTGTAAACGCCCGCACCGAGAAAGCTGGTGTACCCCACCGAATTTTCTTCAGAGCGCGCTTGAAAATAGTCGATAACTTCCGATTCCGAGAGCGGACCAGGCAAGTTTAGAGGCTCTTTCAGGCGATAGGCTTCGGGAATGGATGCGAAAAGTTCTTCTACAGTTTTAACGCCAATATCGGCCAGCATTTCTTGGCGTTCGATAGGGCTCTTCGGCAAATAGCGCATCAGGCGGAGGTTTCCTTCTGTTTCTCCTCGATGAAAGCCTGGTAAGCGGTAGCGTCCATGAGGGAATTGACTTCCGACGGATTGGAGAGTTTGATTTTGACAAGCCAAGCGGCGCCGTGAGGGTCGGTGTTCACGGTTTCGGGTTTGTTGTGTAATTCGGGATTTGCTTCGGTAACCTGGCCGCTGGCAGGAGCGAAAATCTCGCTGACAGCTTTAACGGATTCGATGGAGCCAAATGTCTTGCCGATGGTGAGAGTGGCGCCGGCAGCGGGAAGTTCGACGAACACCACGTCGCCGAGTTCGTGCTGGGCGTAATCGGTGATGCCTATGGTGGCGATGTCGCCTTTCACATCGATCCATTCGTGTTCTTTCGTGTAGCGATATTGAATTGGGTACGCCATTCCACCACTCCTTTGGTTGATTCACCGACCGACGTCTGTCAGGAAGCGATTGCCTTCTTAGGCCGTTTATAAAAGGGTGTTGTCACAACCTGGGCTTTGCATCTTTGCGCGCGAACTTGCACGTAAACCACAGTACCGAGAGCGGCGTATGCCGGGGGAACATACGCGAGAGCAATATTTTTGCACAAAGTTGGCGAAGGAGACCCGCTTGTGATGACGCCGATGGGTTCGCCAGGTTCATTCACGCAGCGGTAGCCATCGCGGGCGATGCCGCGTTCCACCATTTCGAGGCCGACTAGAGTGCGCGTGAGTCCGGCAGCGCGAGCTTTTTCCAAAGCGGCGCGCCCGATGAAGTCGCCTTTTTCAAGGCGGCAGTAGCGATCGAGGCCAGCTTCCCAGACATTAATAGTGTCGCTGATTTCGTGTTCGTAGAGAGCCATCTTGGATTCGAGGCGGAGAGTATTGCGCGCGCCGAGGCCGCAGGGAATGAGGCCAAATTCTTTGCCGGCTTCGACGACTTCGTTCCAGACAAGTTCGCTGGTGGGCACGTCTGAGGGAACGTAAATCTCGAACCCGTCTTCACCGGTGTAGCCAGTACGGGCGATGAGGGTGTTCTTTAGTCCGCAGACGAGTGCCGTGGGTGAACCAATAATTCCTAACGGCGTGGAGATTGGCGTCGGTGAGTTTGCGAAGAACGTCGACAGCCTTGCGGCCTTGAATGGCGAGTTGCGTGTACGTGTCGCTGAGTTCATCGACCTGGCAGTCGAAGGACTTGGTGTTGTCGCGAACCCAGTTGATATCTTTTTCGCGAGTACCCGCGTTGATGACGAGGAGGAAGTCGTCTTCGCCGAGACGATGGACGATGACATCATCGACGAACGTGCCGTTGGGATAGAGCATCGCGGAATATTGAGCTTGGCAAATGGCGAGACGCGAGGCGTCGTTCATAGTGATGTGTTGAACGGCCGCGAGAGCACCACCGGGTTGCTTGGCGGCGTGGATGCGAATGTCGCCCATGTGACTGACATCGAAGAGGCCTACGGAATTGCGAACGGCTTTGTGTTCGGCGACGAGACCGCCGTAGGAAAGGTATTCGACGGGCATGTCCCAGCCGCCAAAATTGACCATTTTAGCGCCCAAACGGCGGTGAACCCCGTTGAGGGGTGTCTTGCGAGGGACGAGGTTTGCGGGAGAAGTAGCCGATTCCATTATTAGCTCGGGCAGAAAGGCATGGTAACACGCGTGCGAGGTAGGGTCAAAATTTAGCGGTCTGGCGCGCTGAGCAGATTGCTAAGCGGGTTCAGGTTGAAATCCGTCGCTTCGCTCAGAATGACGATGTTTGTTTGTCTTAGCGTCCAATTCCGTGATGGGTTAACGGCCTTGTGCGCGATCCCCGTGGAGGATCATGCAAGTGCTGGAAGCTTTGGCGATGAGTTTACCGGCCTCGTCGTTTAAGGTGCATTCGACGTTGGCGGTGGTCTTACCGCGTTGCAAGACGTGGGCCTCGGCGGTCAGCTTGGTCGACCACACGGGACGAAAGAAACTAATCTTCAGTTCTACGGTGGTGAAAGACCGACCGGGTTCGATGGTGCTGCCCACGGCAATGCCCACCGCCGCGTCCGCGATATCGCAAAGACTCCCGCCGCGCAGAGTGCCCATCGGATTGGCATGTTGCGGTCCAGTCTGCAGCGTAGTGACAGCGCGGCCCGCGCCGAATTTTTCAATCTTAAAGCCGATCGGATCCGCCACTGGCATGGGGAAACCGTCGGGAGGGGAGGCCGATGGGATAGCAGGTTGAGAAGATTTGGAATGCGGATGGTCACTCACGACGACCTCCGGCGATGTGCCTTTGCGTATTTGGCCCGAACCCTATGCTCCAGATGTTGGCGCAAATGTTGACGAGCTTGCCAAAGCGGGTCTTGGCCATTCTGAAACGGGCTGATGAGCAGGGCGCCCTCCAGCGAGTCGATGATGATTTCAGATGGCTGCTCGGGATTGCTTCACGGTTCTTGGATGGGTTGCGTTAGTGGGAGTACCGCTGATGTTTCTCGTCAAGAAGTTCAAACCAGCAGCAACTGCAGGAACTCATTAGCGAGCAAGGGCGTGGCGGCGCTGATTACGCGGAGGCCGTAGTGACCCGAGATTCCCGTTCCTCAAGAATTACGCGGCGCAATTTGCGCAGATCGTGAAGGAGACGTTTGCTGGATACGACGTGGGCATCGAGTTGACCCAGTTTGTATTTAACGAGTTGGAATGCTTGTTGCTTACGAGCTAAAGCGGGGTCAGTTAGGGAAGCGATCTCGGCGTCGACGTGTTTCTGAGCATCGCGGCACGCCTCCAGGAGGCAACCAACGTATTCCAACGCGCCCTCGATATTCTCAAACGGGGTTTTCTGTATGCGGGGCATGAATTCTCTCACAATCTCTTAATTCAGGGCCGGGGACAGCTTTCGAGTAGGCCAGGGGCGCTTCCATTGTCACACGCTTCTGATAGAACGCAAAGGGTTTACGAATGTCAGTCTGAGGTTTTAGCCCATTTAATTCAGGCAACACTGCAAATAGATTCCCGTGAGTGGAGAGGCATCCCAAATTGGAAAAACCCAAGTTGTGATTGCCGACACGCCTGCAGACTCGGAGGACGAGCGTTCCAAAACATGTGAGGTTTCTATTTTCTCTCAGGCTTCAGATCGATAAGGTTCGGCAAAAGAACTAGCTAGAAGCTGTAACCAAGGGAAAGCACATAGGTAGGGTCTGCTTCGCCAATATTGAAGACCTGAGCAGAGAAATTCATTTTCCTGCGCGTGAATTGAACGAGTGGGCCACGCTGAATATCGAGTGGAGTGTGATAGGCGCGTGTGCGTTGCGCGACGTAGCCAAATCCAAACCAGGGAAAAGGCGAGTAAATGAGTTGCGTCCAAGTGTAGAAATAATTGCCGGATTTTGAATTGGTATCGAAAATGTACTCGTTGGCGCTGTAGAGCTGAAGCTTCTTGTAGGTGAGGATAAGTTCCAGACCGGGCGCAATGCCATTCACGTCGCCGAAGACGCCACCGATCATGGGGGTGGCATCGAGAGTAAGTTTTTTGCCGACAGAGAAATTGTAGCCAGCCCACAGAGAGCCGGTGCGCTGCCCTTCGTAGTTGTAACGGGCTTCGAGGTGAAGTACATCGTGGTCTGCGGCGAGTGTCGGCGAAGCGTAGGATTGGCCCCGTGGAACGATGTAGCCGCTGACGGAAAGATTGAGTGCCCAAGGATTCGCCGGGGCGGCCTTAGTCGGAGGAGTTTTGTCAGCGGAAGTTTGCGCCGGAAGTCTGGCACAGTATAGGGCAGCGAAGAAGAACAAACCGAGATAACGCACATGTCGCATCTGCAAGCAGAAACCTATCCTAAGTGTCATGCCATTGTAAAAGCGCTGTAACATAGTTCACCGGAGTGCACTTGCGTGATGCTCTAGGCTCAAGAGTGGAGGACGGACGCAGACGGTAATCCATAGTTATTAGAAGCCATCTGGCTCTGTTGACATCCTCGCAACCACATTGAAATTCGAGCCGGCCTTTGGATGCATTTGTGGTCTCCTATGAAAGCAGGAGGTGCGATGGCCGAAGTTGGACTCCTGCCTTTTGCCCGCATCGCCCTGCAAGTTTCCCGGGCGGTGCTCCCTCGCTACCGAAGCCGTTTCAGCAAGCACCAATTCACCCAGCCGCAGTTGCTGGCCATTCTCTGCCTGATGCGTTACGAAGACTGGACCTTTCGCGAAGCCGAGGTGCGTTTGGGCGAGCATCGCGAATTGCGCCAGGTGCTGGGCCTTGTGAGTGTGCCTGATTTCACGACATTGTATCGTTTTTTGCAGCGTCTCGACGACCAAACCATCGACCGTGCGGTGGGCGAAACCGTGCGCCGGCTGCGCGGTTCGCTGCGCCAAAAACGGAAGCGTGCTCGCGTCGCCGTGGACGCCACCGGTTTGGCGCAAGGCGCGGTGAGCACGTTCTTTGTTCGGCGCATGCATCATCACGGGCAGAAACCGCTGCCGTGGCGGCACTGGCTGAAGTGGGTGGTGGCCGTGGATTTGGATCAGCAGTTCGTGTTGTCGCAACTCGCGCGGCGCGGTCCGTGGAACGACTGCGCGAATTTGCCTGCCGTCGTTGAAGCGGCTTCCCAGCAAACCCGCATCGGGCTGGTGCTGGCCGACGCGGAGTTCGACAGTGAGCGCAATCATACCTACATCCGCCAACGCCTCGGAGCGCAGAGCGTGATTCCCGCCAAGCGCGGAAAGAAAACCTGGCGGGTCCATGGAGTGCGCGCCGAGATGCGGCGTGCATTCCCACAACGGATTTACCGCCGCCGCGCCCTGATCGAGAGCATGTTCTCTTCCGTGAAACGCAAACTCTCGGCGCGTGCCCCGGGCCGCTCGCTGCGCACGCAGATGCGCCAAGCTCTGCTGCTCGGATTGAGTTTCAATCTGTATCGGTTGAAACATCGCCGCGTTTTCCTGAGGATGTCAACAGAGCCAGATAAGTTCTAGTTGAAAAAGCTGTGCCGAGCTGGGGCACACCGGGTTTCGTAAGAAGGAGTAGGAAAATTGAAGGAGCCTTCAGGCCGCCGGCGAGTTTTTGGGCGCTGCGACACGCGGCACGTGGGCCGGCGTGCGACAGATGAGAACGACAACGGAGCGAGGGCGGATGATGTAGGTAGGTGAGGAATGTACCGGGGCGCGCTTCGGCTCGTTGACGTCGAAGGGACTGTCGAAAGAAGTGTCGAGGAGGCGGCACCAACCGGAACTGCCTTCGAGATGCGCAGGCAATTCGAATTCGAGCTGCTCCCAGTAGGCATTGATTAAAATAAGGTGTTGTTCAGAATCGCGGAAGCCCATATACAAAAGTAATATTCGCAGTTGCGGCGGGGGTGACGCTTGCGATTTTGTAGGTACGTCCGTTGCGCGAATGGACACTCAAGATGGATGTGCGCTGGCTGATCGGATTTCATTTAGTCCGATTTGTTGGAATCTATTTTCTATTTCTATATGGCCGACTTGAATTGCCGTATGAGTTTGCGGTGAGGGGCGGAATCGGAGACGGAGTGGTTGCGGCGCTCGCGCTCATTCTTCTATTTCTTGCGAAATCCAGACCTGCGTTAATTGGTTGGAATGTACTTGGACTGATTGACATTCTTGCCGTGACGGCGACGGCACCACGATCGGAAATGGCTGTGCCTGGCTCGGTGCACCAACTTGATCGATTTCCGCTAGTTTTGTTACACACTGTTGTGGTGCCGGTGATCATCGTGACGGATGGCTTGATGCTCGTGCGCCTATTGCGGCCTGGGCCGGAATCGCATGGCGCTTGACCGGGAATGTCCGTGGAGGCATTCTTAGACTCCCCGTTTACTCCACCGCGGAGGTTCTTATGAAGAAAGCTGCGGTTGGATTTCGTGTGCACTCCGGTTGGGCAGCGATGGTGGCAGTGTCGCTCGAAAAGGGAGTGCCGGTAGTTTTGAGTCGCCAGCGCCTCCAACTGGTGAAAACATTCAGCTACAAATATCGGCAGCCGTATCACACTGCGGAAAAGATGCCATGCCCTGATGCGGGCAACTTCATTAACGAGGTGCGGGCCGAAGGGGAGAAATTGGCCCATGACGGACTCTGTGCTGCACAAAATGATCTAGAGAAACGCGGATACGGACTGGATCGTGGCGGGCTGCTGTTGGCATCCGGTAGGGCACTGCCGGAGTTGGAGAAGATACTGCTCTCCCATGCACTGATTCACACGGCGGATGGCGAGCTGTTTCGCGAGGTGCTGCGCGGGGCCTGTGCTCGATGCGGCCTGCGCCTAGAATGCATTAAGGATCGCGAGCTCTTGGCAGCATGCGCCTCAGCATTTTCCGCTAAGCCTGCTGAATTGCTGCGGCGAGTGACGGAACTTGGCCGGGCATTTGGCGCTCCGTGGTCGCAGGATGAGAAATTCGCGACGCTGGCGGCGTGGGTGGCACTGAGACCTCCGCTTGGTAGGGAAAGCTGAGGAGAGTGGGTGACGATATGCGCGGCGCAGGGATATGAGTGTGAAAAAGGTGCTGGGACAAAAGTACTACCGGAGACTGTACCAATTCGGTACTGTCTCTCTATTTCCACTTCACTAGGCAACCCCTAGGATGAGCAGGATGTGGAATGGCCTGGTATTGGTCATCTCGATCTTGTCCTTGGCCTACCTGGTGCCAATCTACTGGCGATCTGAAATGTTATCAAGCTGAAACTGCAAGGGTTAGGAAAGTCGGGCCAAATCATTCAGCACTAGAGGTGCCCTAGGCCATGGGAACACTACACTTCCGCAGGATAGAAAGACGCCGTACCGCCCGCGTGGCGTTGTGCGTAGATCTTATCGTTCACTGGGAAACAGAAAGCAGCGGAAAAATCAGAGTTGAGACACGTACTCTCTCCGTCAGTGGGTTCGGAGGAATGATGGTGCTCGACCAAGAAGTGCTCGTTGGCCAAAGAATGGTGCTCATCAATGCCAATAGCGGGCAAAAAGCCGAATGTAAAGTTGTGTCTGCGAAAGCGCTGCGTGATGGAACCAGAAATGTTGCGTTCGAATTTACGTCGGAAGTAAACAATTTCTGGAGGATGTGTTTCCCGGCACCTGGAGCGAAACCGCTTCGGAGAGCCGTCCATGTGATGCTCAACTCCATGCCCGCCACAAGATGAGCTAGCCGAAGCGAGGATTGCCCCGCCCTCACTACTTTTGTTATTTACTTAATATATTCATTAGTATATACACTAGGTCACCCACACGGGAGCGATCTGCCTGCACCGTGTTTCCAGGTAAACAGATGATCCGCGCGGAGATCGAGAAAGTTGTCGAACCCATCATTCGAGAGTGCCTGAGAAGATTTGGCGACTACTCCCGGCCGGGAATGTCGCCGGAGGAATTTGCCGCGGCAACGGCAGGTGAGCTTCGACCGGACGTTCGGAGGGTATCGCTGCTGGTGTCGCTGGTGAATCCAGCGGCGGGAGGTTGGATTGAGGGCGAAGGGCTGGAACTTGGATGCGGCTACGGGTTTTTGCTTTTTCGCCCTGGCGCTGTTTAATCCAAAAGTCCATTGGAGCGGGGTCGAACACCCGGATCGTAAATACTTCAGCCGACCCGAATTTCAGCAGACCATCCGCGATTACAATAGCTGTCTGGTTGGCGTGAATTTTGTACGTGAGCGGCTCCCTTTCTGCGACAGACATTTCTCGGTAATCACACTGTCGGAGACTCTGGAACTCCTGCCGTTGGAACGGATCAACTTCGTAATGGAGGAGATCAACAGAGTGTTGGCGCCAGGAGGACTGTTGATCGCTTCGTCGCCAAATCAAGCATCGCTGGAGAACCGCATACGTCTCCTGAAGGGCAGAAGCATCCTCGAACTGCCTGACCGTATGGCGGTGGCAAAGGATGTCTTTGGCCACATCCGGATATATACACCCGATGAGATGATGCGAATGATGTGCGAACGCGGATTCTCTTTGGAGCAGTCTGTCCTGGAATCCAATAATTCGGCTTATCCGGGCAAATCGTCAAAGTCGTTGCTGAGGCGGTTGTACCGGCTGTACGAAAAGCTGGAGCAATGATTCAATTTTCTGCGCAGATTTGGAGACACGTGGTACATGGTCTTCCGAAAGAATTAAGCGAAGGCTATCGCCAGGCGCTCAGTATGGCGCCCATCACCAGGTAACAGGCCAACTGATAACCGGTGTTGATGCCGAATAGCTTCATGCTCTGTTTCATGAAGAGAGCGCCGGTCAGTTGTACGGTCGCGACGAATCCCAGCCAAACGTGGAAGGCAACAAGCAAGCCGAAGTGAATAGACTGCACGTGCATCTCATGGAAAAACAAGGCCAGGATGAAGGCTGAGACCAGGCTGGCGATGAAGGCTGCAAAATAGGCCGGTCCCGCGCTCTTCTGCATTTCCTTGACCTTGACTTTGTCATTCAGGTCGTAACCCATTTCGCGCATCCAAGGCTTGGCGAAGAGAATCGGTGAATACCACAGGAAGCCAACGACGACGGTGGAAATTGCGCCGACGAGAATGGCGAGCAGGTTGAGATTATGCATGTGCATGGCAGGACTCCTTAGGTTGAAGATCGGTAGTCGAGAACAGGGTGTGCCACATCCTACGCTGCGACTGCGCCAGTGGCAAAGGAAAACAGTTCCAGGCGAGTGGCGTTCAGGCGGGACGGGCCTGCGTGCTTCTTGGAGTGCAGAGCATGAGTGTCGCACCAGCTAAGAAGGGCGGCTATCATTACAATCAGGCCGGCGGAATATGATCCAGTTCGCGTATTTAGGTATCCGAACAGAAACGGGCCTGCAAAGCCGGCAACGCTGCCGATGGAATTGATCATTCCTATAGAGGCTGCGGCGGCGGATTCTCCGAGGATTTCGGTGGGAATGGCCCAGAACACCGGTAGATAGGAATTCGCAACGCCAACGAGGATGAAAAAGAGCATCGCAATAGGAACAGAGTGCGGTTGCATAAGCAGTCCCAATAAGCCAACCGCTCCGAGCAGTCCAGGAAAAATGCTGTGCCAGCGTCTTTCGCGCGTTCGATCCGAGTCCCAGCCGTTGAACTGCATAACAAAGAAAAGGGTCAAATACGGGAGGGCGCCCAGCCAGCCAACGTTCATGTCGGAATAGCCGGAGAGTCGTTTCAACATCGTGGGAAACCAGAAGACGAAAGTGTAATAAGAGAAATAATACAGAAAGGCGACCGCGGCCAGCAGAACGATTGTTTTAGAACGAATCGCCTGCCAGACGGATATCTTCTGTTGCGCAGTGACCTTATCCGCGCGCAGGGATTCTTCAGTCCACTGTCGTTGATCGGCAGAAAGCCAGTGTGCTTCGGCAGGATAGTCCGGCAGATAGAAGAACGCGGCAAGACCCAGAACCACGGCCGGAAGCCCCTCCAACAGGAAGAGCCAGCGCCAGCCCTGAAGAGCGAGCCACTGGTGACTGAGAATCCAGCCCGCGATAGGAGATCCGATAACGAAGGAAATGGGAATGGCCGCCATGAAGTTGCTGGTGGCCTTGGCGCGATCTTGGCGAAGAAACCAATGGCTGAGGTAGATCACGACACCGGGGAAGAAGCCGGCTTCTGCGGCGCCTAACAGAAAGCGGGCAATATAAAGTTGCGCGGGAGTCTGCACAAATGCGGTGAGCGCCGTGAGCGATCCCCAGGTGATCATGGTGGCGGAAATTACACGTCGAGCGCTCCAGCGTTCGGCGAGGATTGCGCCCGGAATCTGCAAAGCGACGTAACCGACGAAGAAAACGCCTGCCGCCAAGCCGAAGACGCGATCGGTGAATCCGAGTTCACGAGACACTCCGATGGCGGCATAAGCTACGCTTGTGCGATCGAGATAATTGGTGATGTACAAGACGAAAAGAAAGGGGAGCAAGCGCAAGGCGATGCGGTGGCGTGTGCGATCGGCAAAATGAATTGCGGACGAGTCCATGGGACTCGAAATAGATAAGGCCACTCTGGGATCTCCCCCGAGCTTGGCGTGTAGTGCACGGAGTATACGGGAGAATTCGGAATCCGAGTAAGGAATAAAAGCTTCCCGAAGTGCGTCAGGGAGAAGGAGCAGATGTCGTTGACTTTGCTCGCAGCGGGCCACTAACATGCCTGACATCATCCCCTGGCATCCAGAGAAAACTGAATCCGACGATACCGAAACGAAAGGAATCGCGGAGAGCACTTTGTGAAGGAGTTTTGATATGCGAACGCGCAATTTATTCAGTCTGACGGCAGTTGCTGTCTTAATCGTCGCGCTTACCGGCTGCAAAGCGACACCGGAGAAACAGGTCAAACCGGGAGACGTGAGCGACGCACGCGTTGCTGCGGATGCGGTCACGGGAAACAATTGGCTGCTGAATGGACGGACCAACGATTCGAAGCATTTCAGTCCGTTGATGCAAATCAATGACAAGAATGTGGGTGAACTGGGACTGGCGTGGTCACTGGATATCGAAGGCGAGATGGGTGTTGTTTCTGAGCCGATCGTGGTGGACGGGGTGATTTACGTAAGCGCGCCGCTTTCGAAAGTTTATGCCGTGGATGCGGCGAGCGGGAAACTGCTGTGGAAGTTTGACCCGCAAGTAAAGCTGAACCAATCGTTGAATGGCTCGTACTCCGCACGGACGAACGGGGGAGTCGCGGTGTGGAACGGGGAAGTGTATGTGGGCACGGGAGATTGCCGCCTGGTGGCCATCGATGCGGCGACGGCGAAACAAGTTTGGGAGGCGACGGTTTGCGAACCTTCGCAGACGGGAATTACAGGTGCGCCGCACGTTGCCAAAGGGAAGATTGTGATGGGGTTCAACGGTTCAGACGATGGAGTTCGGGGTGCCCTAGTTGCCTATGAGGCGGAGACCGGAAAAGAGGTATGGCGGTTCTGGACCGTGCCCGGTGATCCATCGAAACCGTTTGAGTCGAAGGCGCTGGAAATGGCGGCGAAGACGTGGAGCGGAAAAGACTCCTGGAAAGTAGGCGGCGGCGATGTGTGGAACGCGATCACATATGACGACGTGACGGGACTGGTGATTTTCGGGACGGCCGGGGCGGGTGCGGACTATGGAGAACTTGCCGAAGTGAAGGCGAGCGGCGAAAAGCTATTCTCGCAATGCATTGTTGCGGTGAATGCGGACACGGGAGAGTACGTGTGGCATTACCAGACAGGCACGGAAGGCGTGCACTCGGAAAATAATCATATCGTGATGGCGGACCTGGAGCTGAACGGGGAAAAGCGGCACGTCGCGCTGACCGTTCCGAAGAACGGATTTTTCTACGTGCTCGACGCGAAAACGGGGAAGCTGCTTTCGGCGAAGCCGATGGTGAAAACGACTTGGGCCTCCTCGGTAGATCTGGAGACTGGGAAGCCGGTGCTCATCCCTCGGTCACAGGGTGGCGGCCAGCAGTGGACCGTTCACAACTGGTGGCCGATGAGCTACAACACCGTGACGAATCTTGTTTATGTACCGACGACGGATCGCCGCGCGGACACGAAGGCCCCGGTGGAGGCGGGAGAGAGCGGTGAAGGACTATTTGGTCGACTAACGGCGTGGGATCCGGTGGCACAGACGGCGCGCTGGTCGGTAGAGGAAGAGATTTCGGTGAATGGCGGAGTGCTTTCGACTGCGGGAAATCTTGTTTTTCAAGGACAGGGAACGGGAGAATTCGCGGCATACGCGGGCGATAGCGGGAAAAAACTCTGGTCCGTGAAAACGGGATCGGCGATCGAATCAATTCCGGTCACATTTACACAGGGCGGTGAGCAATACGTAATTACGGCCGTGGGATGGGGAAGCGGTTCCCGACTGTTTGCGCCGGCGCGAACCATGGCGACGCCGGAATCGAAGCGCGGCCCGGTACGGGTGTATGCATTCAAAATGGGCGGGAAGGTACCGTTCCCCTATCCGCATGTGGTTGTACCGCCGATGCCGAAACCTCCGGTGCAAAAGGCAAATGCCGAAACAATCAAGAATGGCGCGAAACTCTATGTGACCTTTTACTGCGAGGGATGCCATTCGCCGGGCCTTGATGGCAGCGGCGCGTGGGTGCAGGATGTAGCGATTCCTGATTTACGCTATGCGCCGGAGGACGTACACAAAGACTGGTATCAGATTGTGATGGGTGGAAGCCATTGGGAAAAGGGGATGCCAGGTTTGGCAGACCCCCCGAAGTTCGCGTTTCCGAATAAGCGGATGAAGGTGGCCGATGCGGACGCGATTCATGCCTATGTGATCGATCAGGCGTGGAAGGCCTACAACGTAGAACAAAAGGGCAAGAGTAAAACAGGATTGAAATAGCTGCTGACCTAGTGAGAGTGGGAAAAGCAACACCCGCACCCTCAACGGCGAAGGGTTCGGCACAGGGTGATACTAATAAGGAATGAGTTGCATTTGCGTGGATGACCGGAGAGGATGATGCCCAATCAAGATGACAACCTCCAGGTCAGCGCAACGTAAGGGAATTCCCGGCAATCTGATCGTCGTTCTCATCCTGCTGGCCATATCCGTATTCATCAACTACGTCGACCGCGGAAACCTGTCCATCGCCGCGCCCATGTTGAAAGACGAATTGAAAATATCGTCGACGCAACTGGGCTTTCTGCTTTCCGCATTTTTCTGGACGTACGCCTGCATGCAATTGTTTTCGGGCTGGCTGGTGGACCAGTTGAACGTTAACTGGGTGTTTGCAGGTGGATTTCTACTGTGGTCGGCGGCCACGGCCGCGACCGGATGGGTTCACGCGTTCTGGATTCTATTTATGTTGCGATTGTTACTGGGCTGGGGAGAATCCGTAGCGTACCCCTCGTACTCGAAAATTGTAGCGTTGAACTTTGCGGAAGAGCACAGAGGGCTGGCGAATGCTGTGATTGCGTCGGGGTCGATGTTGGGGCCGGGCTTCGGAATGCTCTTCGGCGGATTATTAATGGCGCGATTCGGGTGGCGGCCGTTTTTCGTCACGTTAGGACTGGCGAGCATGCTGTGGTTGTTGCCGTGGATGAAATGGATGCCGAAAAACAGGGCGGTTGCCCGTATGGATTCCGTGGGCGCGCCCAGTTTAAGGGAATTTTTGGGGCTGCGATCGGCATGGGGCACTTGCCTGGGGCTGTTCTGTTTCAATTATGTGAGCTATTTCCTGATTACGTGGTTGCCGTACTATCTGGTTCGGGATCGGCATTTCTCGATGGAGGAGATGGCAAAAATTGGAGGATTTGCGTATCTGCTGGGAGCAAGTATCACGACACTCTCGGGATGGCTTTCCGACCGCTGGATATTTTCTGGAGCGGCCCCTACGCGAGTTCGCAAGACTTTTATGGGTGGAGGAATCGCGCTTGCAGGAATTCTCGTCGGTGTTGCCGAAGTGCAGACCCCCCTCTACTGCATTGCGGCAGTCAGCTTGAGCGTAATTTTCTTGGGGGTTGCCGCTTCTAACCTATGGGCAATTACGCAAACACTGGCCGGCCCGAAGGCCGCGGGACGGTGGACAGGTTTCCAAAATTTTATCGGCAATTTTTCTGGCATTGTCGCTCCAGCGCTCACTGGATTTGTATTAGAACGCACGGGACATTTTTACTGGGCCTTCGCCATCGTGACCACGGTAGCGTTAGTCGGCACCATCTCGGTGGTATTTCTGATAGGGCCGATCGAACAAGTCCAGTGGGGTAGAAAGCTCGATGAAGATAAAGTTTTGGCCTAAGCGAGAAAGAACGCCCGAACGATGGTCCAGTGGGCAATTCTGACAAAAGAGAGTGAAACCAAAGTGACCGATCAGGGCATCAAAGCGATGAAGGGCTGGACGCTAGCGGAGGTTCGATTGAAACAACCGAAGAGAGTCCTGCCTTTAGAACCCAGCCGGAAGGCCTTAAACTAATAGAGTGACCTTTCAGAAAAATGTCCCCGAAAAGAATCCTGCGTACCCGATTGTCAACAATTCGGGACTCGAATCCTTGCGAATAATCTTGCTAAGTTCGGCCATACTGTTTTGGGGCGTTGCCGTTAGGGCGCAAACTCTGCCGGCTGCTACTAAACAACCGGTGGTGAGTTCCTCGGAGGTGGCTGGAGTAGCAATATCTCCCGGCGAACAGGCGGCGGATCAAAAACAGACCGGCAGCATCCGCGGAACAATTGTTGACACCAGCGGGACGGCGGTGGCTGGCGCGCGGATAAAGCTTGCCCGTGAAGGACAAGGCGAGACCCAGGAAGCGCTCTCAGGTGAAGACGGTCAATTCTCGTTCAGCAACATCGCGCCTGGGCCCTTTCAGTTAGCCATTACTTCGGAAGGCTTTGCGGCAGCGGCGTCTGCGGGGAACGTGCGAGCGGGAGAGAACTTCGCTGTGCCGCAAGTAGTGTTGGTGGTAGCCACCAAAATCACCGAAGTGAGGGTGGAGCTTACACCGATTGAAATTGCGCAGGAGCAGTTGAAGGATCAAGAGCAACAGCGCGTGCTCGGCCTGATTCCCAATTTCTACGTCACCTACATTCCCGACGCAGCGCCGCTGAGCACCAGGCAAAAGTATCAACTGGCATGGAAAACGACGATAGATCCGGTCAGTTTTGGATTGACCGGAGCAGTAGCCGGTATTGAGCAGGCACAGAATCGATTCAGTGGATATGGACAAGGGGCGGACGGTTACGCCAAGCGCTATGGGGCCACGTATGCGGACTTTGCCATCAGCACTTTCATCGGAGGAGCTATTCTTCCTTCGCTGTTTAAGCAAGACCCTCGTTATTTTTACAAAGGAACCGGAAGCACGAAATCGCGGGTGATGTATGCGCTGGCCAATGCGGTGATCTGTAAAGGCGATAATGGCCACTGGCAGGCGAATTACTCGCAGATCTTGGGAGATTTGGCGGCAGGTGGAATATCCAATCTTTACTATCCCGCGAGCGATCGCAATGGGGCGGCATTGACGTTTGAAAATACACTGATCTCGATCGGCGCAAGTGCGGCCTCAAACCTGTTGCAGGAGTTTGTGCTTAAGAAGCTGAGCACCCACGTACCACATTCCGCACCGAACACGCTGGCCACTCCGTAGACAAAGCATGCCTAGAGTGTCCACTAATCTTGCGTGAAGAATTCCGACAAGAGAAATATTGCGCTTGGCGAAAATGCTAGAAATGCGAACAATTCTGGCAGCACTATCACGTTCAAACGAGGTCTGGCCTTATGAGGAAAGCTGTTGCGGTGTCAGTGCTGGCGTATGCGATGACGAGTGGCACTCCCTTGCAGAAACCGGATGTGCCGCTAGCGTGGGCGTATCCAGAGCCTAAGGCGGACTATAAACCCCCGGTTGATGATGGCCGCACGCGGCATGTACCGGACAGCAGTGCCGGTTGGACATTGACACAACTGCGGGACCTATTTTTTGCGCCAGACTGGCACCCCACGGATCACCCCGCAATGCCGGAAGTTGTGGCCCGCGGAAGAAGACCGGGTGTGTATGCTTGTGGATTCTGCCATCGCGCAGATGGACCTGGCGGTCCGGAAAACTCCGGGCTCGCGGGGCTTCCCGAAGCGTACATCATGCAACAGATCGCAGATTTCAAGAGCGGAGCAAGAAAGAGCGCCTTGCCACAGCGATTACCGGTGAAACTGATGACGTCGATATCAATTGCCGCTACTGATGCGGATGTTGCCGCCGCCGCCGCTTATTTTTCCAAACTGAAGTCGAGGAAAATCATCACGGTAACCGAAACGAAATTGGTGCCGAAGACATATGTCGCAGGATGGCTACTTGCTCCGATAAATGACAAAGACACGGAGGCGATAGGGCAGCGAATTATCGAAGTGCCGAAGGATCTGGAGCAATTTGAATCACGAGACACGCATAGTGAGTTCATAGCGTATGTGCCGATCGGAAGCGTGGCGGAAGGGAAGGCGTTGGCCACGACGGGTGGCAAGGGGAAAACGGTTGCGTGCGGAACGTGTCACGGAAAAGATTTGCGAGGGTTGGGAGCAGTGCCGGGAATCGCAGGACGCTCGCCAAGCTACCTGGTGCGGCAGCTTTACGATTTCCAATCGGGAGCACGCAAGGGACCCGCAAGCGCCCAGATGCTGCCAGTCGTTGCCAGGTTAACTGCGGAAGAGAAGATTGTTTTGGCAGCATACGCGGCCTCGTTAGAGCCATAGCGTGCATGCAACAACCAATTTGTTTAACAATTCGAAGCAATGCGAGCAGATGAAGTAAGGAAACGGGCTATACTGGGCGCGAAGACGCCACGGACAAAACGGACCCAACAATATCCCAGTGTTTGTTGAGGCCAACATGAGACCCCGATCCCATTACGAGCGAAGAAAGAACCAGCGAATCCCCACCGCTACTGGGTTGTGGGCATCCTGCAAATTCAAAGACAATCGAAGCACGTTGCGCGTGCTGGATTTCAGCGTCTCAGGCGCGTTGCTGGAGAGCGAAGAAAAAATTCCCGTAGGCACGCGGCTGGATTTGTTGTTTTCCGTGCCTGAGGGCGAGATACGTGTTTCTGCCGCGGTGCGGTCTTTCACATCCGGCAGGGGACTCGGAGTGGAGTTTGTCGGCATGGATGCCGGAGCGTTTGAACTACTTTTGAAACTAATGAAGCGTCTGCTTGAGTGAATTGAGAACGGAGCGGCCGCGTGGAAGCACTTCCCCACTTGTGTTAGTCTCTGGCAGTCTTAATACCACCGTGGTGATGGCATTCCCTGGCCGAGAAGAGATTAAAGGAGAAGTGCGCGTTGATTCTTCACCAGTTTTATCTGAATTGCCTGGCCCACGCTTCCTACCTGATCGCGGATGAACAGACGGGCACGGCTGCGGTAGTCGACCCTCAACGAGATATCGCTCGATATCTGGTGTTCGCGGAAGAACGCGGACTGAAGATCAAGCACGTAATCCTGACACATCTTCATGCCGACTTTGTGGCCGGGCATCTGGAGTTGCGTGATCATGCCGGAGCGACGATCTACCTTGGAGCTAAAGCGAAAGCAGGCTATGAATTCACGCCGCTTGCAGACGGCAGCGTTGTGGAATTCGGACGGGTGCGGTTGAAGGCACTGGAAACGCCGGGCCATACACCAGAATCGATTTCGATTGCGGTCTACGATTTGAATAGGAGTGAGAGCGAGCCGCATGCAGTCTTGACGGGAGATACTTTGTTTGTGGGAGATGTGGGACGTCCCGATCTTCGCGTGGCGCTTGGGTGGTCGGCCACGGATTTAGGCGGGATGCTTTTTGATTCGCTGCACGCGAAATTACTGCCTTTGCCCGACACCAGTCTCGTATATCCGGCCCACGGTGCGGGATCGCTGTGCGGCAAGGCCATCAGCAAAGAGACAGTTTCGACGATTGGCGAGCAGCGTCGAGTGAATTACGCGCTGCAGCCGATGACCAAGAAGGAGTTCGTTGATCTGGTAACGGCGGACCAGCCCGACGCGCCTCCGTATTTTACCTACGATGCCGTGTTGAATAGCCAAGAGCGGCCGACGCTGGACGTGGCCCTGGAAAGGGAATTGGAACCCCTGGAATTGGATCGCGTCTTGAAACTGCAGGCGAACGGCGCCCAAGTATTGGACACGCGTGAGCCGGAAGAATTTGCTGCCGCGCATCTAGCGGGCAGTATTAACGTTGGGCTGAGCGGCCAGTACGCAACGTGGGCCGGAACGATCTTAAGTCGCGACCATCCGATCGTGATTGTCGCTGCCCCGGATCGGGAGTATGAATCCGCCGTCAGGCTGGGACGTATCGGATTCGATCACATTGCGGGCTACCTGAAAGATGGCATGCAGAGCCTGGAATCGCGACCTGAAGTGACGGCGAAGACGGAACGGTTGAGCGCGCCGCTGGCGGCGGAACTGTTGTCCTCGAACGAACCGCCACTTTTGATTGACGTGCGGACGCCCCGCGAACGCCAGCAGAAATTTATTGACGGTAGCTTGAGTGTACCGCTGAGTCAGCTTGGGAATCGCGCGGGAGAATTGCCTGCGGATCGGCCGTTATTAGTGTATTGCGCGGGCGGCTACCGCTCGTCGATTGCCGCGAGTTTGCTGCAACAGAGGGGATTTCGGGTAGTGCAAGAAATCGCGGGGGGCGTGGCCGCGTGGGATTCGGCGAAATTGCCGGTGCGAAGCAGCTAGACGTTGAAACTTGCGAAGAGAACAGTTGTCCGCGTCGCTGCCGAGACGCAGAAGGATCGCTTTCAGTTCGGTGCGTCAAAAACGACAAGGTTTGTGCTACCCAAACGCCTGCCAGCCAGTATTTTCTTCCCGTCTGGTGACCATCGCGGATTGGTGAACTCCCCAGCCGCATTGGTGAGTTGACGAACGCTGGTTCCGTCACTATTCATGATAAAGATCTGAAAACCAGATTCTGTGTGGCGCGAAAAAACAATCCGCCTGCCATCAGGAGACCATGCCGGCCAACCGTCCGTGGAGGAATCACCGGAAAGATTGTGATCGTTCGAGCCGTCCGCATTCATGAGGAAGATCTGGGAAAGTTTACCCTGTTGGCGCCTATGCAGAACTGCGCGTCCATCGGGCGAGAAGGAAGCATAGGTAAATCCGCCGCCGCGGGTGATGCGCTGGAGATCGGTGCCATCGGGGCGGATGGTGGCAAGATCAATAAAATCATCCCGCATTTCGCCAATGACACGCTCTTCGTCGGTGGATTGGTCATTCTTATGTGACTGCGAAAAATAGGTGGTATTGAAAAGAATTCGGGAACTGTCCGGGGACCACATGGGATGAATGTTTTGGCCGAGGGCACGGGTAACCTGCTGAATGTTGCCTTCGTCGACGTTCATAACAAGAATATCAGAGATATTGTTGTGAACGGACACAAAAGCGATCAGGCGGCCGTCTGGGGACCATGCCGGAGAATCGTCTTCGTTGGGGCCAGTGGTGATTTGTCGCATATCGCTGCCGTTTGAAGTCCTGGCGGCGTCTAGGACGTGCACTTTCATACCGCCATGACGACTGGATATCAGTACAATCTGTCGGCTATCAGGCGACCAGGACGCCTCGTAGTCCACGACGTAGGTGAGCGAAGGGACACGTTTGAGAGGGTAGTCCTGAGCAGAAGCGAAACATGAATGGGCACAAAGGAACAGGGCAGCAGCCAGAAACTTTGAGGGGGATGGCATGGTTAGTATTTTCGACCTTTCAAAGCGAATTTGGTTAGCAGATAAGTTGAGTGTCAGAAACTCTACAAAGCGGTGAGAAGACACAATCTAAGGAGAGTCTGCTAGAATGCGGGGCATGAAAAGACGAACTTTACTCCAATCGATTCCAGCAGCCGCAATGCTGCCAACCTCTCTGTGGGCTGTATCACAAACAGATAGGGGCGGTCCGATGCCATCAGCCACTACGGTGTATGAACTACGCGCCTACTCAGCCGCGCCGGGAAAGCTGCCGGAATTGTTGACGCGATTCCGCGAACACACGGTGAAGCTATTTGAAAAGCACGGGATGAAAAATGTGGCGTATTGGACGCCAGTTGACGAGCCAGGGAAAAGCAACACGCTCATCTATATTCTTCGCCATGAGAGCCGAGAAGCCGCGACCGCGAACTGGAAAGCGTTCCAGGACGACGCCGAATGGAAGAGTGTGAAGGAAAAATCCGAGGCGAATGGAAAGCTTGTGGATAAAGTCGATTCCACCTACATGACGCTAACTGACTTTTCTCCCGCTTTGTCCTAGACGGCCAACCGAGCGACTCTGAGTGCAGGCTTAGTAGGGTAAACTGTTCCGGTCATGAGCGTGATCGACGAAGTCCTTATTGCCAACGAACTTTATGCGCGCACACATGAGCTGCGCAAACTTACGCCGCGTCCGGAACGCAAACTTGCCATTCTGACATGCATGGATACGCGTCTTTCGATTCGGACCATGGGATTGAAGACAGGTGACGCCCATATCATCCGGAACGCCGGTGGAATCGTGACGGAAGACAGTCTACGCTCGCTGGTGGTATCGCACCACCTGTTGGGTACCGAGGAAATTATGGTAATCAACCACACTGACTGTGGATTGATGCACACCAGCGAAGAGGATTTGCGCACGCGAATCCAAAATCGCACCGGGACCGCCGCTGTATCTCCTGCGTTCTTCTATGCCTTCCAGAATGTCGAAGAGAACGTGCGCCACCAGTTGCAGAAGTTGAAGAACCACCCGTGGATTCCGAAGTCCGTGGTGATCCGAGGATTCGTATACGACGTCGCAACTGGCTTATTACGGGAAGTGAAAATTTGAATTGAGCCCGAGGGACGGTTGTCGTCGTTAGCGATTTGTGAAAAAGAACGGCACGGCAGGCTTGCTGGGAGAGGAACGCTCAGGTAGAGTTTTGCGAGAGGCGACGATGGCCGCGAGACAACAAATTGTGTGTTCGCAGTGCGACAAGAGTGAAGAACGCTGTGACTGTGAGAAGTACTGCACCATCTGCAAGGGGCAATTGAACGTGCGGCTTTGCGCGGATGGATTGTATTATTGTCCAGACTGCCGGGAAGCATGCGACATCGCCCTGGCGAGTAGCTCATAAGCGTGGCGACACATACCCAGCGGATCTTGCTTCAGATGGATGCGGATGAACGACTGGCCGCGGCGGCGGGCGGTGCTGCGCGGTACATGGCAGATACAGCAGGGCTAGAGAACTCCGAGATATTGGGATTGCAGGCGGCGGTCGTAGCGGCTTGCAAGTATTGCTTCACCTGCCACAGCACGGCGAAACATTGTGATATCGCGCTGCAACGGCTGACGGATCGAATCGAAATTGAAGTGTCGTTTCCTGGGAAGGACAGTCCCCCCACGAAGGCGAAACCGGTCATTGCCGGTGTGGACCAGATCGATTGCGAGTTTCTGGAAGATTCTTCGAAGATGCGGCTGACCAAGCGCATTCCGCTGTCTAGCTGAGAAAATGCTTAGCCGATCATTCTGAGTTCTTCAGTAAAACATTTGCAGTGGAGTCAAATAGAAACCGTGCTGTCCTAAATGGCGGTCAAGAAGGACAGCGCCAACTGGCCGTCGTGCAGGTCGGCCAAAGCTGGCGGAGCTTGGAACGGTTCGTCCAGCCACGCTTGTAAGTCGCGATAAACAAACAGTCGCTGGCGCAGCAGAGCGACCAGGTTCGAGAGCGACCATCCGGAGCGAGCCCGCAGTTGCAAGTATTTCAGAAGCAAGATGGCGATAACTCGTGCCCTTACTAATTGAGATGGAATATTACATTTTGAAGGCGAAAGTGTTCTTGCGGATAAGGGCGGTCATTTGATCGTCGGTAACCGACATGCGGATGACGACGCGTTCTCCGGAAGGGGTGACGTTGGCCTGGTCAAGGAGTTGACCGAGTTCGGGATTGTCCTTGCTGGCTTGGTATTTCTTTAGGAGAAGTCCGGCCGTCATCAACTGGCTGAGCGTGTTGGCATCTTCCGGTAGGGCGCACACTGCCTGGAATTTTGCCTCTATACCACTGCTGGAATTCGCGGAGATAATCATGGACTGCATGCGGTTGACCAGCTTCGCCGCTTCTGGGAACTGCTGAACTTCAGGAGCGAGTTGACCCATGGCCAGTCGGGTGTAGCCGGGATCCAGCACGGCCCAAACGATGCCAGAGCCGTTCACTTCATTGATCAGGTTGTACATTTTATCGTTGCGCAGCAGGCCTTCTTCGCCGCCGTAGCGAATTTCGATCAGCTTTTCGAGCAATTGACGGTGGCCGAAAGCGGCTTTGCTGGAATCAATAAAAAAGAAGAAGAGGTCGTTGGGACCGGCGCCGGAACCAAAGGCAAAAAGGGTATAGCCGCGTTTGGAAGTAGTGGGGAGCTTTTGCTGCTTAAAATAGGCCTCGGTGGAAGACGGATTGTAATTGCCAAGGGCGATGCCGACGATCTGTTCGCTGCTGGGGACGTCCGTGGGTTTGCCGTCCTCTGCTTTTGCTGTTGATTCGGGAACCAGACCCCAGGCGAGTTCATCGACCTGAGAGTTTGGATCGATACCGGCAGAGGCAAGAAACTTTTCAAATTGGCGGAAACGCTCGGGGAGCATCTGTTCCTGCAGAGCGGGATACCACCGCATGGTTCGCGCCTTCTTCAGGTCCGCGTAAGCAAATTCGCCGACGTCCTTGGGGAACAAGCCGATGGTGTCCGCGCTGAGACTGCCAGCCTTGGCGGGTCTGGCAGCGGCCGAAATGAGGGCGAGGATGCCGACGGCCGCGAGGGCGCGAATCGAAATCTTAGAAAACTTCATGTAGAGCTCCTTTGAGGCAGGGCCAAGTCTTAATTTTACCGTATTGCGCCGGGATTATCCCAAGCGCTTGCGCAGTTCATCAACTTTGATGCGCATTGCGGCCACGTAGTTGGTATCCTTCAGGCTGTCGAGATTGATCTCGACATTGGCGAGAGCGCCATTTGCGCCCGCTACCGCCATTAGACGCGCAACCAGCAGATCGGACTTCATAGATGCGGGAGAAATTGCCTCCAGTTGCACCAGGCGATCACGAAGGTCGGTGCTCTTTTGTGCCACGCCCAGAGGCACTTCCGCGGCGCCCTTCGTAGCATGCTGGATGGCTTCCTCGCGTTTCTGGAGCTCATCCGAACTCCCTTGTGAGAGTTTGAACGCAGCCATCACGGCGTCGTAGGAAGCGGCATCGCGGTCAATGGCGGCGGTGAGTTCGGCGGCGACTCTACGCAATTCGTCCAAGTGATTGGAGAGTTTGTCGACATGCAGGATTTGCGATTTTTTCTTGCGGGAAAGCCCGGCAACCATTTGACCAAGCGAAGCGGCGGCTGCGGCGGCAAATGCGCTGACGCTGCCACCGCCCGGTGTTGCCGTTGGCTCGGAAACCGCGTCGAGGAAGGGTTGCACCAAGGTAGCAAACTTTGCATCCTTCGACTCGATTGGAGAGCCGGAGAGGACGGCGGCCAGCTTGTTTTCGAATACCTGGGCAGGAGAGAAGCTTTCTAGTTGCAAGAAATAATCAGCCGCCATCTCAATGGCTTTCTTAGGGACAAGGCCGACGATTTCGCTGCCAACAGGCATAACGCCGTAGCGAGCGGCTTCGCGTTTCACCATCTCATAAACGCGGTGCATGGGGGTGCTTTCAAAATCGGTAAGGTTGATGGATACCTGGGCGAGGTTGCGAGCCTTCAAGTCCACGCCCATGGATTTAACGTAACGCAGTCCACCGCTGGAGAAGCGGATGGCTTTGGCAATTTTGTTGGCGATGGAAATATCTGGAGTGTTGAGATTAACGTTGTAGGCCACGAGGAATTTGCGGGCGCCGACGACGGTAACACCTGCAGTGGGATGCAATTTGGGTTCGCCAATGTCGGGCTGGCGCTCGTGATTCTTCTTCAATTCTTCGCGCAGGCCTTCGAACTGTCCGCGACGAACATTTTCCAGATTGACGCGGTCGGGGCGGGTCGCCGCGGCTTCGTAAAAGAAGATGGGGATGCGATGGCGCTTCCAGATTTCGTTACCAACACGGCGGGCAAGAGCCACGCAGTCTTCAAGAGTGACGCCTTCGATGGGAATGAACGGAACTACGTCGGTGGCGCCAACGCGAGGATGTGCGCCGGTGTGCACGTTCATGTCGATCAGTTCGAGCGCTTTGCCTGCGCCAAGTATTGCTGCCTCGCCCACGGCCTCCGGTTCTCCAGCGAGGGTGATGACGCAGCGGTTATGATCGGCGTCCATTTCGCGATCTAAAACGTAGACCCCTGGGACGCTGCTCAAGACGTGAACGATGGCGTCGACCTTGGCGGAGTCGCGGCCTTCGGAAAAGTTCGGAACGCATTCAATCAGTCGGTTCATGGATTGGGCTACCTGCTCGATTTAGACGCTTGCATAAGATGATGATTGCAAAAAGTCTTCATGCTAGTCGTTCATGAAGATGATCTCACCACGCTTGATGGTCATCCAACAACGGTTCATACCAAAATAATAGGGAATTTCGCGATAATCCTCCACTTCGAAGACGGCCAGGTCGGCTTGCTTGCCGGTTTCGAGAGAGCCGATGAGTTTTTCGCGGCGAAGAGCATATGCGGCGTTGAAGGTGGCCGCGGTGATAGCCTCGGCGGGAGTCATACGGAGTTGCGAGCAGGCGAGGGAGAGAATCATCGGCATGCTGACGGTGGGGCTGGTGCCGGGATTGTAATCAGTAGCCAACGCGACGATGGCGCCGGCGTCGATCAGTTTGCGCGCGGGGGCGTATTGTTTCCACCCGAGATGGAAATCGCAACCCGGCAAAAGCGTGGCAACCGTTTGCGATTTGGAGAGCGCGCGAATATCGGCGGCGGTGATCTGTTCCAAATGATCGCAACTGGCTGCGCCAAGCTCTACAGCAAGTTGCGTGGCGCCCGTGTGAGAGAGTTGTTCGGCGTGCAGGCGGGGCGTCAAGCCGTGAGACTTGGATTCGGTCAAGATCTGGCGTGACTGTTCGCGCGTGAACGCGCCACGATCGCAGAATACATCGCAGAATTCGGCCAGTTTTTCGCTGACGACCTCGGGCAGCAGTTGCTCAATCAAAAGCTGGATGTATATTTGCGGGCCATTGGGCGTGGATCGAAATTCGGAAGGCACAACATGCGCGCCAAGAAGCGTGGAAACAATTTCGAGTGGTTGCTCGACGCAAAGCTCTCGCTGCAGCGAAAGAATCTTCAATTCGCTGGCGACCTCGAGTCCGTAGCCGCTTTTCGCTTCGACAGTGGTAGTGCCGTGAGAGGCAAACTCCTGCAAAGCTGCCATGGCGCGGGTCTTCAGTGCGTGTGCGGTGGAAGCGCGGAGCTTTTTTACGGAGTTAAGGATGCCGCCGCCTTTGCGCGCGATCTCTTCGTAGCTCGCTCCTAGAATCTTTAGTTCATATTCTTCGGCGCGACTGGCGGCGTGGATCAGGTGCGTGTGTGAATCGACAAAGCCAGGAAGGATGACACGCCCGCCGACATCAATCTTTTCCGCGCGGCGTGCTTGCGCAGTGGCTTCAACCTGCGCACGCTTGCCTACGCACGCGATCAGTCCGTCGCGTAGTAATAATGCGCCATCCTTGATGATGCCAAGTCTTGAAAGGAAAGTGCCACGCCGCGGAGAGCTTCCTCCGCGCAAGGTGAGAAGTTGCGAAGCCCCGGTGATGAGTAAGCTGCCGCTCACGCCGTAGGTATTATGCCGAAGACTGCGCAGGAATGCATTTAAGCGCTGGCGGCTTTGCCTTGGTAGGCAGGCGCGAAGACGTCTTTGATAAACGATTCAATCGTTGTGGGTGTAGTGTTAGCGGCGGAACGAGGTTCGAGACCGACGCAGTTACCATTGTTGAATCCCTGGAACATTTCGATGAACAAGGCGGCGGTCTTCGCTGGTGCGCCCATCTGTAGCAAAACCTGTTCGACCTGATCGTAGGGAAACTGAACGTAGCGAAGGTCGGGCTTGTTCAGGCTTTTGGACATGACCGCGACGACATCATTCATGGTGAGGTCACGTTCCCCGAGAAGTTCGCGCGTTTGCTTCCCATTGAAGTCTAGTTTCAACAAACGATCTGCCGCGTATGCCCCGATATCGCGCGTGGCAATCATCGGGATCTGAAGGTCGGCTTTCAGTGCGCCCCCGTAGATCCCCATCATCTGAATCATGCTGAGGCCCCCCAGATGGTTTTCCATGAAATAAGCGGGGCGAAGGTGAAGAACGTTGAGCTTGTCGATAGCGTTCAATTTGTTTTCGGAACTGTGCAAACCCGCAATGGGACCAGTGCCAGCGGGGGCATGTGCGGCAATGCTGCTGAGATTTACGGCGTATTGCAGGCCCGAGGCCTTGACGGCGGCAGAAATGGAATCGCTGAGGCGCTCCTGATCGGCGCGATAGTCTGGCGACGCCATGTTCGGCGGGATCATTAAGAAAGCGGCGCGTGCATCGCTGAAGGATTTGGCGAGCGCGTCAACATCGGTGACGTCTGCCACCACAGCCTCGGCACCTTTTTGAGCGAATTGTTGAAGCGTGCCTGCATGGCGACCTACAACGCGAACCTTCTCGCCTTTTTCGAGTAGCGCTTTGGCAATTACCGAACCAATATTTCCTGTTGCACCTAAAACTGTGTACATGGGCGGATTCCTCGACTGATTTTTTTATCTTTACTCGACCGGGTCCTGCGAACTGCGGGGTGGCCCGATTATAGCATCGGAACCTTGACGCCGGTTTTCTTTGCAAAGGCGATGGCCTCTGGATAGCCGGCGTCGACATGGCGAACCACGCCCATACCCGGGTCGTTGGTCAACACCCGTTCGATGCGCTTAGCCATGTCCTGGGTACCATCCGCACAGATGACCTGGCCAGCATGCTGGGAGTAACCGATGCCAACTCCGCCGCCGTTGTGGATGGAAACCCACGTGGCTCCGCTGGCGGTATTGACGAGAGCGTTGAGCAGCGCCCAATCGGCAATCGCATCCGAGCCATCCTTCATGGATTCCGTTTCGCGATATGGAGAAGCGACGGAGCCGCAATCGAGATGATCACGGCCAATGACGATGGGAGCCTTGAGTTCGCCCTTCGCGACGAGATGATTGAGAGCGAGGCCAAATTTGTCGCGCTCACCGTAACCGAGCCAACAGATGCGCGAAGGGAGGCCCTGAAACTTCACTTTCTTCTGGGCCATAGTGATCCAGCGCTTCAGGTGTTCGTTTTGCGGAAACATTTCGAGTACTAATTGATCGGTGCGCGCGATGTCAGAGGCTTCTCCAGAAAGAGCAGCCCAGCGGAAGGGTCCTTTGCCTTCGCAGAACAGCGGGCGGATGTAGGCCGGAACAAAGCCGGGAAAGTCGTACGCATTTTTGACGCCGGCCTCAAAAGCAAAAGTACGGATATTGTTTCCGTAGTCAAACGTGACGGAACCAAGTTTTTGTAGATCTAGCATTCCTTGGACGTGTTGACCCATCGCCGCGATGGAATGCTTGCGATATTCCTGCGGATTGGTTTTGCGCAGTTCGATGGCTTGTTGAAGCATCATGCCATTCGGCACGTAACCGCCAATCGGATCGTGTGCACTGGTCTGATCGGTCAGAATGTCCGGCACCACACCGCGCTTGGCAAGTTCGGGAATCAGGTCGGCGCAATTACCAACCAACCCGACGGAGGTTGCTTCGCCCTTGCGAACGGCATTTTTGAGGATGCGCAGTGCCTCGTCGAGTGAGGTGACCATCACATCGCAATAGCCGGTTTTGACGCGGCGCTTGATACGATCAGCGTCCACATCGATGCCCAGAAAAGCGGCGCCATTCATAGTTGCCGCGAGCGGCTGTGCGCCACCCATGCCGCCCATTCCGCCCGTGACGACAAGCTTGCCGGCGAGCGTGCCGCCAAAGTGCTGCTGTGCCGCGGCTGCAAAAGTCTCGAAGGTGCCCTGCAAGATTCCCTGCGTACCGATGTATATCCAGCTGCCAGCGGTCATCTGGCCGTACATCATCAAACCGGCGCGGTCGAACTCGTTGAACTTTTCCCAATTGTTCCAGTGGCCGACAAGGTTGGAGTTGCAGAGCAGCACGCGGGGGGCATATTCGTGAGTGCGAAAAACGGCGACAGGCTTGCCGGACTGGACCAGAAGGGTTTCGTCGCCCTCTAAAGCGCGCAGGGATTTCACTATGGCATGAAAGCAATCCCAGTTGCGAGCGGCTTTCCCGGTGCCGCCATAAACGACCAGATCCTCGGGCTTTTCGGCAACGTCGGGGTCCAGGTTGTTCAGGAGCATGCGCAGCGCGGCTTCTTGTTGCCAACCCTTGCAGGAAAGATCTGTGCCTCGGGGAGCGCGGAATGGGCCTCGGCCGGTGGTTGGATCGTTGAGTATGGGAGTCGTGGTGCTCATCGGTTGTGCTCCTGCTTCTTAAGCATTCTAGCGTAACCGTTCAATCAGCGGCAAAGCGGTGCGCGCCAGGTGGCAGGACGCAGATGGGACCAACAATTCGAGGTAAGATGACTCGGGAGTGACGGATTGCATCCAAATTGTCAGTAGGATAGATTCAAAACTCGGATGAACTACAGCTCTCTTCCTTCCAGGTTTCTACAAGCTGTTGACGAACTCCCGTCTCCCCGGGCGCAGATGGTACGCCGCGACGAGCACTGGGAAGCTATTTCCTCGAACGAGTTTTTGCGGCGCGTTGCTGGCCTGGCAAACGCGTTTGTGGAATTGGGCGTAAAAACTGGCGACCGGGTGGGACTTTTCGCGCCCAATTGCCCGGAATGGCATACCGCCGATTTTGCTATCAGCGGATCGGGCGGGGTGACTGTTCCGGTGTACTTCAACGAGTCGCCCGAGCGGATGACCTACATCCTGAACCACTGCGGTGCACAGGTGGTTTTCCTATCAGGAGCCAGCCAACTGCAGAAATTCCTGCAGATACGTGATTTGCTGAAGGATCTGCAGCAGGTGGTGGTGGCTAACGCGGGAGACGACATGCCCGCGGATTTTCTGCGTTACGAGACATTGATTGCGACAACAAGCGATGCGGAGATTGCAGCGTACCGAATGCGCGCGGCACAAGTGCTGCCCAGTCAACTCGCGTCTCTGATTTACACATCGGGTACCACTGGCGAGCCCAAGGGCGTGATGTTGACGCACGAGAATTTCAGTTCGAACGTTTCGGACTCTTGCAAAGAGCTTGTCATTAAACCAGAGACCGACCTGGCGGTATCGTTTCTTCCACTGGCGCACGTTTACGGGCGCATGCTGGATTATCTGTATATCTTCCGCGGCTGTCCCGTTGCCTATGTAGAAGCGGTAGAAAACGTGGCGCAAGCGCTGCTCGAGGTTAAGCCTACAGTGCTGGCGGCTGTGCCGCGGTTTTTCGAGAAGATCTACGCTCGATTGATGGAGAAGGGCACGCAGAACACTGGAGCCAAGAGAAAGATTTTTGATTTTGCCATCAAGACGGCACGCGAAGCGGCGGCCTGGCGCACGGGCGAAAAAAAGGGAAGCCTTGCGCTGAAAGTAAAATGGGCGCTGGCCGACCGCCTGGTTTATTCCAAGATAAGGGAAGGGACCGGCGGCCGGCTGCGCGTGGTGCTTTCTGGCGGAGCGCCATTGTCAAAGGAACTTGCGGAATTTTTCTGGTCGATCGGCATTTATATTTACCAGGGATACGGACTAACGGAAACCTCTCCGGTGCTGACGTCGAACTACCCGGAGAACCGTATGGGAAGCTCGGGCCGTCCGATTGAAAATGTGCAGATTCGCAGTGCGGATGATGGCGAGATACTGGCAAAGGGTCCATGTGTCATGCAGGGGTATTACAAGCTGCCGGAAGCCACCCGGGAAGTGTTGTCGGAAGACGGGTGGTTCAAGACCGGCGATATCGGGTACCTAGACAGGGATAACTACCTGTTCATCACCGATCGCAAAAAGGATTTGTTAAAGACAGCGGCCGGAAAATTTGTTGCGCCACAACCGATTGAGAGTTCATTGAAAACCAGTCCATACATTTTGAACGCGATGGTGGTGGGAGATCAGCGGAAGTTTATCGTGGCGCTGATCGTGCCGAACCACGTTACTGTGGCTGCGAAGCTTGCCGAAGAGGGACTCAAGTTCTCCTCACAGGGGGAGTTGGCCGCTCACCCACGTGCGTACGCCTTGATTGAGAATGAGGTGAGCCGGTTGACGGCCAACCTAGCCCAATACGAAACGATAAAACGATTTGCACTACTTTCTGACGACTTCACCTTCGACAGCGGCAGCCTGACCTTCACGATGAAACTGAAGCGCCGCGTGGTGGAAAAGCAATATCACGATTTGATCGCCAAACTGTATTCCGACGTAATTGAACCGCGGCCGCTGGCCCTGAACTAGTAGAGTCCAGTTAAGTGACAGAAACACGGCGGCCTCGGGAGGCGGCCGGCGCACAGTTTGTGATCCTCCAGTCCTCCGACTGTCAGGAAAAAAGATCGCACCGATTTAATCCTTAACGGCATCCTATGCCTTGTCAGAAACCTTTCCTCTGGAGGTCTTTCCCATGGCAAAAAGTGGAGCGGCGACGGCTCGTGCATTTAGCAGCAGTGTGGGCGTACCCGAAAGTAACCGGCAGGCATTGACTACCTTGCTGAATTTGCGGCTTGCAGATACGGCGGACTTGCACAGCCAGGTGAAGTGGGCGCATTGGAATGTGAAGGGCAAGGATTTCTACCAGTTGCATCTATTGTTCGACTCGATTGCGGAACATCTGGAAGATCACATTGATACGATTGCGGAACGCATCACGTCGTTGGGCGGCGTGGCCAACGGTACGGTGCGCGAAGCGGCGGCCCAGTCCAGCATCAAGGAGGCGGATCTCTCGGCTTCCGACGGGCCGGCGATGTTGAAGTTTCTGGTCCACAATGTGGCGCAGGTGGCCAATGCGCTGCGCGAAGCGGTGAAGGAATCAGACGACCTGGATGACGCCATTACTGCGGATCTGTTTACAGCGGTGACGCGCGAGTTGGACAAGGATCTGTGGTTTCTGGAAGCACATACGCAGGTCTAACGCTCGACGTCTTAATTTTTGGGAGAGTGTAGCGGCCGACGGCGTAATGCCGCCCACATCCAGACTCGGCATTTGGCTGTATGGCCCTGCGGGACTAGAATTGGTCTGGGAGACGCCCAATGCCAGATCAACTTGTGATTGCCGGACGCGCATTCAATTCCAGACTCATCGTAGGAACAGGGAAGTACCGCAGCTTTCAGGAGATGGCGCGCGCTCACGTTGCCTCTGGCGCGGACATGGTTACGGTTGCTGTGCGGCGAGTCAACCTCACCGATAAAACCAAGGAATCTCTGCTCGATTACATCAATCGCGAAAAAATATTTATTTTGCCTAACACTGCAGCTTGCTACTCGGCAGACGAGGCGATCCGCACGGCGCGCTTGGCGCGTGAAGTGGGCTTGTCCAACTGGATCAAGCTGGAAGTAATCGGCGACCAGCAGACATTGTTCCCCGATACGGAACAATTAATCGAAGCGACCAAAGTACTGGTGAAAGAGGGGTTTGTGGTTTTGCCCTACACCAACGACGACCTGATCGCGGCACGCAAGTTGATAGATGCAGGCGCTTCAGCTGTGATGCCGCTGGCGGCGCCGATCGGATCGGGCTTGGGGATACAGAACCCTGCCAACTTGCGGATTTTGCGCGAACGAATTACGGAAGTGCCAATGATCGTCGATGCGGGAGTAGGGACGGCTTCTGATGCCGCCGTGGCCATGGAACTTGGCGCCGATGGCGTGCTGATGAATACCGCGATAGCCGAAGCGGTGGAAACGGAACTAATGGCAGAAGCGATGCGCGATGCAGTAATCGCAGGACGGAAAGCGTTTCTTGCCGGGCGCATGCCTAAGCGGTTGTATGCGTCAGCGTCTTCGCCATTGACTGGCGTCGTGCGCTAGTAAATCGTAGAACGGTTTGAGTGTTCACTGCCGAATCTCTGCTGCTAGACCAGTTTGCCGCCATGGCGGCCTACGTCTTCAAAGAGCATCAGCAAATTCGTGATGCTGAACAGCTTGCGGATAGGTTGTGACGCGTTTACTACAATAATCCGGCAGCCGCGCGTGCGTGCGGAAACATAAAGAGTGGCGACGGCGCCCAGTCCCGTGCTGTCCATCTGCGGGACGCCCTTTAAATCCAGTATTATTTTCTTCTCGCCGGCGATCATCTTGCGAACTTCATCCCGGAATTGCATGGCGTGATCGGTGGTCAATTTCCCATGGCATTCCACCACAGTGCCGTCATCTGTCTCGTAGCTGTGGACTCGAAATTCGCCCATGGTGTTGAGCAAGTGGTCGTAGGTCATTACGAGTAGTCCTCCCCAGGCAACGTCCGCGGACACATGGTCTGAGTTTGTATCTCAGATACGCGCGAAATACCAGTGTCAGCTATGACGCTGTTGCGCGGTAGACTGGTCGCATGCAGCGGAAGATCTTCTGGATGACGTTTGCGGCCCTGGGACTGGTGGCGGACCTGGTGCTGCCATTCTGGTGGGCGGTCGGCGCAACGATTCCTTTGCTGGCGTTTAGTTGGTGGCTCGCCTATCGGAGCGAGTGGTTTTCGTAGGAATGTAATCGTATTGATGCGGATGTCGCTATAAGGTTCTGAAGAGGAAGTGCCAGGTTACGTCGACGGCGGCGTGGACAAGCGCCGAGGCGAAAATGGATCCGGTCCTTCGCCAACTCCACGCGTAGAAAAAGCCCGCTACAGTGGCCAGAATGACGTATCGCCAATTGGGGAAACCCCCGTTGGTGATGTGCGAGAGTCCGAACAAAATTGAGGATGTCCACCATCCGGCGAAGTCGCTTTTTGAAGTGCGAGCCAGAAGATTCTGCAGTAGTCCGCGAAATAATAATTCCTCGGGCCATGCCGTGAACACGAGGATGGCTACAGATAGGCCGATAAAGGAACTCCAACGGCTCCATTGGGGCGCGAAGGAGATGAAGTGCATGGAGATGCCAAGCGGAATCGCCAGGCAGCCGAAAAAAAAGTAGCTTCCGAAGACGTAGATCGACCAGTTATTTCCCCAGCCGATGGAATAGCCGATACCTTTTGTCCGGCGCGCCAGCAGAAACGTGGCGAGCGCAACATTCACCGCGACCAGGACGGTAAATACATACACGAGGCGGCCACCGGGGTAAGGCCAGAGGTGCTGAGCGGGCCCAAACTTAACGAACGTCCATACGCCGGCAATAGTAAGAAAATCCTGCCAAGATCCGGGAGAGGCCCCTTGCGCAGACATCGCCAAGGCCAGCGGCACAAAAATAAAACCCGCCATGATGACCAGCCGACCGAGCGCAAATGTTCCAGTGCCGAATAGATAGATCACGTACAGCAGGAAGATGATCACGCCGAGCAGCAATCCGCTGCCTGAGCCGAAACTCGCCAAAAAACGATCTGCAACACCGCGCTCGGCAAACAACAGCATGAGAAGCAGAAGAAGCGCCGCAGCCGTGGCAGTTGCAGCGAAAGTGCGACCGGAGTAGCCATGCCAGAGCGCGAAGACAATTCCGGCCAGCGATAGAACCGCCCAAACTCCCAAAATGACCCACACACCGAGTTGTTTCATTCGCGCTCGCGCCTCACCGGCAACTCCTGATAGTAAACTTTACACAAAGGCGGCTGCATTATAGAAATAGTGTGCGTTGAAAACTGTACACTGCAATCAGGACTGTTGAAGTGAAACGTCTGGCTTATATCGACTGGATGCGGGGATTGGCGTGCGTACTGATGTTTCAGACGCATTGCTACGCGGCTTGGCTCCGACCGGAATTGCAAGAAACGCAATTTGCCAAATGGTCGCAACTCCTAGGCTCGCTCCCGGCGCCACTGTTTCTTTTCCTGGCGGGAGTTTCCGTGGCCTTAACCACCCAAAGACTGCGCGAGAAAGGATTGGCGCGAAACGAAGTGGCGAAGCAGACAATGCTGCGTGGTGGAGAGATTTTCGGCTTGGGTCTCCTCTTCCGGATTCAAGAATACGCTCTGGGGCACAAGTGGGTGCCGTGGACGGACCTGCTCCGCGTCGACATTCTCAACACCTTGGGATTGTCGATGATCTTGCTGGGAGTTCTATGCTGGCTGGCAGGCGGCGGAGCCGTTGAGCTTGCGAAGCGTCGCAGTCTATTTGCTGGGCTGGCGACGGCTGCGGCAATTTCGCTACTGACTCCGCCGTTATGGAGTACATGGCGACCGCGCTTTCTGCCATGGCCACTGGAGTCGTATATCAACGGGGTGCACACCGCAAATGAACCGCAGCACTGGCTGTTCCCCATATTCCCCTGGTGTGCCTTCGCGTTCGTAGGCCTCGCGGCGGGCTTTTCTCTTTTTTGCGATGCTGCTCGAAAGAAAGAGTGGAGATTTTTTGCAGGCATGGCCGGAGTCGGCGCTGCGGCGATTGTGCTGTCTTTGCTACTCGAAGCTCTGCCAGTGAAAGTCTATGCATTAGAGGACTACTGGCACGCGAATCCGAGCTTCTTCATGCTGCGATGCGGCGTGCTGGTGATCATAATGTCGCTGACGTACGCGTGGTGCAGCAAGGGTTGGGGCCAAAAAGGATTCAGTCCAGTGATTCAATTGGGCACGACGTCGCTGCTGGTCTATTGGGTACACATCGAATTTGTTTATGGGCGCTTTTCCATCCTGCGCAAGCATGAATGCACGATTGGCCAAGCCACAATTGGATTGATTGTGATTTTCCTGGCGATGCTGGCACTCTCAATTTGGAGGATTGAAGCGAAAGGGAAGACCGTCAGGGCTTTACCGCTGCAGCCTCAGTCGGCGTCTGCGCCGGCAGTTTGATGATGACTTCCCCCGGGCGCGACTGGCCAAATTCCTCGCGCGCAATCTTCTCGATGGTTTGCGGATCGGTCTTAAGATTTTTTACGTCCTGCTCGAGCGATGAATTTTCCTTATTTAACCGGTCAAGTTCTGTGTTCACTTTTTGAATTTCCTGCTGTTTGCGATGCATAGCAATGTAACCGTGTGTACCGAACACATCATGAACCAGCAGCACGGCCACAAACACCACCAGAACATGCCGGCCGTAATTGGCCAGCAGGCTCTGGAATTTTCCCTGTAAGTCGATATTCATCAGCCCTTAAGAATCCACTCTGAAGCTTCGTGCACCAGCTTTTTTGTGGCCGCTGCGCTATCTGCTTCCACGTACAGACGAAGTAGGGGTTCCGTGCCGCTCAGACGAAGCAACATCCACGAGCCATCTCCAAATACGAATTTTGCGCCATCGGTACGATCCACGGATACAACTTTTCTTCCCAGGAGTGTCGAAGCGTCCACGGCTACCCGCTTAATGGCGTTTGCTTTCTGTTCGTCGGTAAGATGAAGGTTTTGGCGGACAGGATGGAATTCGCGGCCCAGTTTTTTGAACATGGCGCGTACCTGTTCAGAGATCGAGGCCCCGCGCGAGGCGGTCATTTCCGCTACCAAGAGGCAGGCGAGGATGCCATCTTTTTCCGGCACGTGGCCGCGGATGGTAAGTCCAGCGCTTTCTTCGCCGCCCATGGCGATTTTGTCTTCACGAATCAACTGGCCGATATATTTGAATCCTACGGGGGTCTGGTAGGTCGTCTGCCCGTGCATTTTCGCGGCAGCGTCCATCATCTGTGTGGTGGCCACGCTGCGTGCGGCCGGGAGCTTCCAGACGCGGCTTTCGACGATGTAGTCGTAAATGAGAGCGAGGATAAGATTTGGCTGAATCCAAGTGCCGTCCGTATCGATTATGCCAAAGCGGTCGGCATCGCCATCGGTGGCGAGACCAATCTTTGCGCCACTTTCTTTGACGGCTTTGCCGAGAGACGCTAGGTTTTCCTCACTCACATCGGGGCCGCCGCCTCCGAACAGGCAGTCTCGGTTCGTGCGGCGGGCCTCAACGGAAATTCCATGATCGGAGAGGGCCTTATCGAGATAGCCAGCTCCGGCACCGTGCAGTGCATCGACGACAACTTTCAGATTAGCCTTTCGGATGACATCGAAGCGAACAAGTTCGTTCAACCGTTTCAGATAGTCAGACTTCAGGTTGACAAGTTCGCCGATATTTTTTTTCGTGCCATGGGCGGCCGAAGCAGAAGCAGTGTAGCCAAGGCTCTCTTTTGAGAAAATGGCAGCCACGCGGGCTTCGATATCTTTGGTGACCTCTGGAAGCGCAGGGCCGGCGTCAGCGCCGGAGAATTTCAGTCCGTGGTATTGCGCGGGATTGTGGCTGGCGGTGAAGTTGATGGCACCGTCGAGTTTGCGGCGCTGAATTTCGTATGCGATGGCAGGCGTTGGAGTGAAGGTCTCGCATAGGAGTGTCTTAATGCCGTGTTCCTGCAGAACCTGAACGGCCAGCGCGGAAAACTCTTCCGAATAAAATCGTGTGTCGTAGCCTACGAGAACTGTGGGGTTGGCTTTCTTGCTGATGAGGTGTTCAGAGATGGCGCGAACGGCCAGTCGAACGGTAGCGTACGTGAAATCGTCGGCGATGAGCCCGCGCCAACCGCTGGTGCCAAATTTGATAGGTGAGGTAGCCATGATTGAGTATTCTAGCTGGTCTTTGGTGTGCCGTGTAGAGTAAGCGGGGTGGATTTCGTCGTGGGAGGGAGTGCGATGGCGCGTGCGTCGAAGTTTCGAATTGTGTTGGTGACGTGTGGATCGGCGGCGGAATCGCGGAAGATTGCGGGTGCACTGGTGGAGAAACATTTGGCGGCCTGCGTGAACATCGTTTCCGTGCCAGTAGAGTCGATTTATCGATGGAAGGGGAAAGTCGAGAAGACGCGAGAGCGGCTGCTGCTCATCAAGACAAACGCGAAACGCTTGAAGCAAGTGGAGGCGGAACTCCGGCGTTTGCATTCCTATGAGACGCCAGAATTTTTGGTTGTGGCCGTGGCGGAGGGATCGCGTGCTTATCTTTCATGGTTGGATGAATCATTGAAGTGAGCACGGGTTAGACTTCGCGGACCGCCTCAGAAGGCGGCCCCTACAGAAGCGAAACTGAGAAGGCGGTGAAAAGCAATCTTGCGGTGGCAATTCTCAAATATAGAGCAGGGCTTGATCGAGGTCGGCAATGATGTCCTCAACATCTTCGATACCGACGCTCAGGCGCACCAGACTGTCGGTAATCCCGACGCGGTCGCGAACTTCTTTGGGCATCGATGCATGAGTCATTTGCGCGGGCAGCGAAATCAGCGATTCCACGCCACCCAGGCTTTCCGCAAGCGAGCAGAGCTTCACATTGTTCAAGAAACGACGGGCGGCTTCTTCGGTCCCCAGATCGAAAGCCAGCATGGCGCCAGGGCCCTTCTGCTGCCGGCGCGCTAAATCATGTTGTGGGTGAGAGGCAAGTCCCGGGTAATAAACCTTGCGGACTTTGGGATGGGCATCGAGGTGACGCGCCACGGCCTGTCCGTTGGCATTGTGCTGCAGCATTCGAACTGCGAGGGTCTTGATTCCACGCGAAGTGAGAAAGCAATCCATGGGAGCAAGGCCGGCACCTGCGGAACGTTGGATGAAATAAATTTTCTCTGCGTCTTCGGGGCGCGTGAGAATGACGGCGCCACCGGTGGAGTCGCTGTGGCCGTTGAGGTACTTGGTCATGGAATGGACGACGATGTGCGCGCCCAAATCGATGGGGCGCTGCAGGTAAGGGCTCAGGAAAGTGTTGTCGACCACGAGAGTAGCGTGGCGCTCGTTGGCAAGCTTGGCCATGGCGGCGATGTCAGACAGACGCATGGTGGGATTGGTGGGCGTCTCGATGTAAAGCATTTTCGTATTAGGGCGAAGCGCGCCGAGCACCACGGCGGGGTCCGTTGTGTCGACGAAGCTGAACTCCAGACCGAAGTGGACAAGAAGTTGCGTCGTCAGGCGGTAAACGCCGCCGTAAACCGCTTCGGACAGTACAACGTGGTCGCCCGGACGAAGCAAGCGGAAACACGGAATCAATGCCCGCCATTCCCGAAGAGAAAGCATAGGCGCTGTGGCCGCCTTCGAACTTGGCGAGCGTGCGCTCGATCGCTTTGCGATTGGGATGATTGGTGCGCGCGTAGTCGTAGCCGCCCTTTGATTTTCCCAATTCTTCATAGACATACGTCGAAGTCTGATAGATGGGTGCAACGACCGCGCCGGTGGTCGGATCGGGCTCTTGTCCCACGTGAATGGCGTTGGTAGCAAATCCCATGTGCTCTCCTTGAAAGTTGGCGCAAGTCCCCGTGGGGAAAATACGCCGCCGCAGCTTCAGCCCGCAACAGTGCCAATGAAGTGTGAATACCAGCGAGCGAAGAGAATTCTCTCAGTAAGTTGCCGCGGAACGCAATGGATGGAAATTACCTGAGCAAGGGGCCCGAGTCAAATCCCTGAATCATCATTCGTGGGGCAAACGCACAACTTCGGAGAGTTACAGGGCATCTTGACCTAAGAAAGAGTTCGCGCGAGGATGTTACGTAAGCCTATGAAGATTCTGAGACGTTTCTTACTCTTCGTTGCGGCGTTCGCCGTTTGCCTTTCCACTTCACTACTATTGGCCGAACAGGCGCAAAATTCTCAAACGCCAAAGAAGGATCAGCCTGCACCGGGTGTGATCAGCCGTTTAAGAATTGAAGTGACGGGCGGGGAAGCGAACAAGCCGGTAGAAAATGCCAGCGTTTACGTAAAGACGGTGGAAGAACACGCGGTTCTAAAAGACAAGAAATTAGAGCTCAATGTAAAAACAAACCAGCAGGGCGTTGCCCACATTCCAGAACCGCCGCTGGGCCGCGTGCTGATTCAGATTGTGGTGCCTGGCTGGAAAACGTACGGGAAGTGGTACGACATCACCGATCCGAATCAAACCATTAAGATTCATCTAGAACGTCCGCCGCAGTGGTATTGATTGAAGAAGATAAATTCTACTGGCCGTGGCTGGCTTTTAGTGCGCCGCTTGTCTAAGGTCAGCGTTCTGTTTCATTTCCATACGAGTTTTCCGAAAAAGTTTGCTCTCAATCGGTTTTGAGTCACAAAATTTTTCATGAAGTTCGTTTCTGAAAAAGATTTGTGCACAAAAATTGTGCAAACCGTATCATCGTGTTGAAAAGTTTCGGAGTTAGCGTGAAAAGTTCAACGCTTTCCACAAAGTTATCAACAAATGTGTTGAAAACTTAACCAAAATTAAATTTTAGCTGGTGCAGTTCGGTCATGTTCGTGCTACAACTCGTGCCACAAATTCTGGTCAGACTTTTGACGGGCCTAAAATCCTTCTGTTAAAGTCGAAGCTAGCTAAGGTACATGAATGGCTGAAACTCACGAAGGACCCTTTTCACTTTTTCAAATGTTCTGGGGCAACATCGTTGCCCGGCCGCTTCGTTGTCTGCTGAGCATCCTTGCCATTGCCATTCAGGTGGTTTTGATCCTAATGATCGTCGGTTTGACTTCTGGCGTGATTGCCGAATGGGGCAAGCGCGTCGAGGGTGTGGGCGCGGACATCCTGGTGCAACCTCCCAACTCGTCGATATTTTTTGCCTTCTCCAGCGCGGTCATGCAGCAGTCGTTGGGCGAACAGATTGAGAAACTGCCGGGCGTCGACGAAGTTTCTCCTACGCTGATCCTCTCTGACCCAAAAAGCTTGATGATCATTTACGGAATTGATTATAAGCGCTTTAACGCGCTGAGCCAGGGATTCATATTCCGGGGCGGACGTCCGTTCGAGGCTGCCGACGAGGCTATCGCCGACGACATTGTAGCGCAGACGCGCCATCTGAAGGTCGGCGACACGGTGACGCTGATTAATCACCCCTTCAAGATTTCCGGTATCGTGGCCCATGGTAAAGGCGCACGCTTCTTCATTCCTTTGAAAAGTGGGCAAGACATCGTCGGCGCTGAGAACCGCGTGTCGATGTTTTTTGTACGGAGCAAGGGCGACACCGAGAGTACTCGCGCGGAGATTCTGAAACTAAATCCGCAAAACCGCATTCGCTCCATGTCTGAGTACGTTTCGTTGATGAATTCGTCGAACCTGCCGGAATTGAAACCGTTCATTCGGACAATGGTGGGTTTAGGGGTAGTGGTCAGTTTCCTGGTCGTGCTGATGAACATGCACACGATGATCCTGGAACGCACCAGAGAGATCGGCATCCTGAAAGCGCTGGGGTTTTCTCGCTTCGATATTGTGAAAATGCTGTTGGGGGAGACGGCGGCGCTGACGCTGGCAGGAAGTCTGGCGGGGATCGCGATAACCTTTATAACCCAAGGGATTCTGAAGCAGACGAATCCAGGCCTCTCCATTCTGTTGAGTCCGGGATGGGTGATCGGTGCGATCGGATTGGCATTGCTGGGAGCGGCCCTGGGTGCGACGGTACCCGCGCTTCGAGCGTCAGGATTTGACCCGGTCGAGGCGCTTGCCTACGAGTGACAAGTAACTGGTTTCCGGGGAGTTTTCCAGTGGTTGGCTGATTCCGCATTTCTCTATTTGCTTGAATTGATTCCATCAAACGAAACTGATAATAGAGAGAACTGGTGCTCTGCCAGTACCCGCTCGAGTGCGCAGAGATGTGCTTGTCAACTACTCAAGGAGAACGAGATGAAGCGAATTTATGTGGCCATCGTGTTGGTTGCGCTGAGTTTGGGACTGGCTTGTCGTGCCGGCGCGCAAATGGGGATGAACCTGTTCCAGAAACCTGCCATCGCCAAGTTCATTAATCCGGTTGTTGGAAAAGGCGCGCAATACGAAACGATTCGAGCGGTTTCCGATGCAGAGAAAACCCGTACCATGGAAATGGGTGTTGTTGGCAAAGAGAGCGTCGATGGCAAAGAAGGATTCTGGATGCAGTTCGTGACCACAGACGAAAAGGGACAGCCCATGGTGGGCAAGATTCTCCTTACCCGCGATGATTTTCAGTTTCACAAGATGATTATGCAAGTGCACGGTCAGCCAGCCATGGAGATGCCCATCAATCCGAACACTAATCGGGAAAATAAGCTGGTAGCGAATATGGCCGAATGGCACATGGTCGGCTCAGAGAACGTCACCGTGCCGGCGGGAACTTTCACGTGTGAGCACTGGAAAAATGACAAGAACGGTTCGGAGATTTGGGCGACTGACAATATTTCGCCGTTCGGCATGGTGAAAGAAGTCGGCAAGAACGAGACCATGGTACTGACAAAAGTCCTTACAGAAGTACCCGACCGCATTACCGGCCCGGTTACCAAGTTCGACCCGCAGATGATGATGCAGCAGATGCAGCGCGAGCATGCCCAGAAACCGTAGAACATTTGTTGCTGGAAGCAGATGGCTGAGAGAGTAGGACTTCGCGGAACGGGCGGAGACGCAGCGTCTCCGCCCGTATCGTTTATCAGGGGTTGCATCGAACCGTGGAGGGAGTGTGGATGCCTTCCGAAAGACATTTGAACGCGAAGATCGTAGCCCGACAGGAGGTTGCCGAAGACCTGTTTATCTTAGGCGTGGAACCTGGCGGCTCTTTTAGTTTTCTGGCGGGCCAATACGCCACGTTAGGCGTCGAAGTAGACGGGAAACGTTTGGAACGCGCTTACTCGCTGTGCTCTTCTCCCTACGAAAATGTCCTCGAGTTCTTCGTGGAACGAGTCCACGGCGGGGAACTATCTCCGCTGCTCCACTCCATGGACGAGGGTGCGCCCTTGATGTTGCGACGATTCGCCAAGGGGCGATTCACGCTGGACCTGCGGAGCGGCCGAAAAAATCATCTGCTGCTAGCGACGGTGACAGGCGTTGCTCCATTCGTCAGCTATATGCGAACTGTGTATGCAGATTGGAAAAATCGCGACACGCCCATGTCGGGCGAACACAGATTCTTCTGCGTGCAGGGGGCCAGCCGTTCACGGGAATTTGGATATCGCGCGGAATTGGAAGAATATGCCACGGAAACGCCGTGGTTTCAGTATGTCGCGACAGTCAGCCGCTCTTGGGAGGATCAGGAATGGAGCGGGGAACGCGGTCGTGTAGATGACCTCATCCGCAAATACACGGAACTCTGGGGATTAAGACCCTCGGACACCACTGCATACCTCTGTGGACACCCAAGAATGGTGGAAAACGGCAGAGGAATCTTGCTACGCACAGGCTGGGAGAAGACGGCGATCCACGATGAAGTGTATTTTCAGTCGGGGAAAGAAGGGGGGACAGGAATTAGCTCCGAGCGGAGTTAGAGATCATTCGGAAGCTGCAAGATCGTCAACAGAATTCCCCACCCTCACACGATGAGAGTGGGGCACTGGGGCGGAGGCGGAGCAATTTCTGCTTTGCGAAAAAAACTTAGTTCAAATACTCGGGGCGTTCGCCTCGAGTCGGTCAGAAACATCCTCTAGAGTCTCCAGGGGCACGCGTAGATGTACGGTCTCATCGTGATCGACGGCATCGATCTGAATTTTTCCGTCGACGATGGCGATGCGTACATGGTCTTTGCCGTCCTGGACGTCGACAAGTTCCGCGTTTGGATATCTCTTTAGCTCTTTGGCTAACGTGCGAAGTGCCGGAAGGTACGGCTGGGCTTTCTCCGCAGCTTCTTCCAGATGGCGATGAGGGACCACATGCAGGCCGGCGTTTACTGCGGTAGCGGGCACCCAAAAATGGACGTGACTGCCTCCTGAGCGATGTTCGTCGACATCCACGCTGATGACCCCTTCGTGAAAGACATACGCCGTGGACATGGCCAGAGTAGCGCTGAGACCGAGAGCGACTTTAGCGGCAAGTAACATATCTAATTCTCCTCAGTGATTTCGCTTTCCTTCAATTAGTCGGCAATATTCTTTGAGTCGATCCATACGCGAACCGTGTTCTCTGAGTCTTTTACGCTGACGAGTTCGATGTCACCGTGTGCAGACAAGGCATGCAGGGCTGCCACGACGTCCAGTTCATCTTTTCCCGCGGAAAACAGCGCGTCCACAACCTTCATGGGAACTTTGACTTCGACTTGAGATTCGCGGGCAGGAATGACCTTGCCGTCTTTGGTTTTGGTTTCGGCCTTATGGGAAGACTTGTCTGTGACGTGGATCAGCAGGTAGCCGCCGCTCTTGGCCACGCGCACATCGTTCTCGCGGCTCTGCACGGTGACGTATTCGCCGTCTTTGGAGGTGCGAATGGCATCCAGCAGTGCGTGCAGGTCAACGTCTTCCATGTGGGCGGAGTCGATGTGGACCTTGCCATTGTGGAGTTTGTCCTTGTTGATGGCCGGCAGGACCTTCTCGGCAAGTTCGATAGGCACATTCACACGCACGGTTTCACCGGAGCTATCCTTATTCTCCACGCGGACATGAATCCATTGATCTTTAGAGTGCAGCCGTGGTTTGTGCGAATGAAGAGGCAGGTACAAGGGTGACCGTTGCCAATGCCAAGGTAAATGCAAACTTGAGAATTCCCCGAGATGAAAGGTTCATAGAAGTGTTCTCCCTTGCAGATGAATACGAGCGAGGCGCGGGGAAAGTTCCAGAAGTTCTGGAGGGCGGCTCAAAAAGATAGGGGAAGGGATGTTCTCCGGGTAAAATGCGACACCTACAGGCAGTCTGGACAGCCAGTTGAGTCAAAATTTGGCAGTAATTTAGGCGAGCAGGATTGGACTAGGGGGTCGGATGAGCAGCTTTTAGCAGGGGTTCAGCGTACCGGATGGGCACTCCAAAATTGGATCCCCCAAATCCACGCACTATTGCGTAGGTCACGCCGACGACTTGACCAGACTGGTTGATTAGCGGCCCGCCAGAGCCTCCAGAGGTGGTCTGCGCGTCGTAGACGAGTCGATCTGGCAGAACGTCGCCGATGTGCCCCTGCGTGACCAGTGGCCGGATTAGCTTGCGACGCGCCAGTTCGTCGATGACTCCCTTGGGCTCGCCGCCGCTAACCTTAACAATGTCCTGCACGGCATCGTCGCTTGCCCGGGCTAGAATGGCGCTGAGTCCGGTGGCATAGCCGAGCGAAATGAGCGGCTGCCCGCTGATCGCTGCCTCTTTCCGCGGGTCCAACTTCAATGTCGATCGCTTTAGGTCCGAGAGTTTTCCCATCAGCAGCGCAAGGTCCGCGTCTTTGGATATTTCAGCGATTTCGACATGAATTCCGCTAGGCGATTCTGGAAAATATGCCGTCATGGTGGCGATGACGGGCCGTAGCCCTTGCTGTCCGACGTTTCCCAGTTCATCGTTCTCCCACCAAGGCTGAGCCACGTGGTGATTCGTCAGAATCTTGTCAGGGCCCGCGATGAAACCTGTGCCAAAGAAGTCCGCGCGTACCTCTGGGCTGCGGCCCTCCAGGGTGTACACCGTGTTGCCATCGCTATCCTTGTAAGGTCCGTCTGGGCCGATGCCGCCATAGCGCAGAGGCTGGCCCGAATTCTTATCCACAAATCCAACAGACACGTGGATTAGACAAACACTTGGCGCATAGGAGCGAATCACAGACTCAGGAGATTGCAGCGTCGACGCAGGCGCCTTGACGCCAGTGGCCGGCGGTGAGACAGATGGCGATTCGGGTTGTGCAGATTCGTTAGCGATCATCTCTTCACGGGCTTTCTGTGTGGCCGCCAACAGTTTCTGCTCCGATTGGACTCCGCGTTCAAGTTGCGCTATCACGGAATAGGCACGGCGCGATTCTTTGTCTGCCCTGCGTGAAAAAAGCAGGAAAATACCCCCCACTACCAATGCCAGCGCAAAGAGCGCGCCCACGCCGATCTTCAAAGCTCGTTCCAGATTGAACGCGTCGCGAGTCATTTTTTCCGTGACTGCTAGCGCTTGGAAAGCGGTTTGCGCTACTCCCCAGCTCTCCTCGGCCAAACGGGTCTTTTCCGCGAACCCGTGCAATTCGCGTTTGGTTCGCAACTGGGCGCGAGCGCGTGCGAGAAGTTCTGTGGGATCCCACGGAGGGGAGATTACGTCGTCGACACCTAGGTCCAGTGCTCGTGCACGGTCGGCGGGGCTAGCGTGCGACAGAAGAATGATGCGCGTCTTAGCAGCCAGTGCAGCCGGATTCGTTTCGGCTAATGTGGAGGAGAAAACGCTGTCTGATGGATCCGCTGATAGCAGGAGAAGATCGAACCCGCCCGAACGCAACAGTTGGAACGCTTCTGTGGAGGATTCGGCCAGCGCGATGTCGTAATCGGCCCCGACAAACAGATTTTGTAAGTCCTGACGCAGCGACAGGTCGGTTACGGCGATTAAAATTTTTTCACGAGTCGAAGCCAAAAAGAGGGGTCTCCTTACGCCGTAACGGCTGCGATGTACATAGGTTGGATGAATCAGGAGCGGGACAGGTTTCGGTAGAACGGAAGAAAGCTCCAACTCCGTCCGGTGATGGTAGATGGAGGGCTCAGGCGAAGTCAATCAACAGCTGTAACTTAAGGCCAGCGAATCGCGAATAGGGCTAATCGCCAATAGTGATTTGTGGAAAGAGTGTGTCTGGGGAGACCGGCGACATCGGCAAATCGTCGTAGTCATCGTCGGCATCGGTACTGTGCCGGTGCCGCAGGGAACGAATACTCATCCGCGTCAGGTCAAATGCGCTGTACACGATGTTGCCGCGAATGACGTCACTCTTGTACAACATCACCTGTGTGCGGAAATAGCGAACAAATCTCGAGCGGGGACGGATCGGGATTAGCGGATTGTTCCTTGTGTATTCCATGATTGGGCGGTTACAACTTTTCAGATGAACGACGGTCAGGTTGCCCTCCGTACGCATTTCGTCGCCCGTAGAATTGAAGAGCGTTTCCGTTAGTTGAGGGCGGGGAAATTGCCGAACCGAAGCCACGCAGCCCGTGAGGGAAAGATCGCGCACCAACATGTTGACGCCGTCGTCCAGATTGGGGTCGATGTGGTGAATAAATTTGTGATTCTTGACGGAAAGGGCCGCACTGGTTTCCCGAGTGTAGGCGCTCAACCACGCCGGTTGGCTTAAAACGGTTGTCAGCTGGCCCCACATGCGAACGTGCTCGCGCTTGCCATAGCTGTTAAAACTCTTTTGCCAGGTCATATCCTGGGGTTGACCGTTCAGCAGTTGATGGGTGATGGGCATGGTGGGGTAATTCGAAAATGTTAAGAAAGCGGCAAATTGCTTGAAAAACGCACGCGAGGAATTGCGATCGGCGGGGAGCCATCCAGCCGCCGCAAACGCCTCCCGAATTTCATCCTGAGAGCCGACAAACAGAATGTTGACCAGATCAGCGTCCTTACCCGATCGTGTGGTAGTTCGATCCGGCACATTCTGTACGACGGCTTCCACGTCGCCGCGCTCATATTCATCCATTTGAAACGAAACTCTAGGCAGGTCTGGCTGATCGCCGACGTACAAAGGCACATTCAATCGCAACCGAAGATCAGAACCTGGTGGAAGATAAATCTCAGGCTCCGGCAAAACGGTCAAGGCGCGGTAAACAATAAGGCCCATATCGGAGTAAGGATTGAACGTGGGGAGATGGATCAGGCCGCTGGTGATGCGTCCTTGCGGTGTGTTGGTTGCGCGAATGCCTCGAATTACGCCGTGGCGGGTGGTTTCGCGCGCATTGTCGATTTCCACCACGTCTGCAGCGATGGGAAGCACCTCGCCCGCGGATGTCACCAAGTGAGTGAACCGAATCTCCAGCGTCGCCGAATCATGCACAAAGCCTAGCCCCACCTTGCGCACCGATGTAACCTCACCGTCTACCTCAAGCCCGGCAGGGAACACCGGATTGTAGTCACATTCGGGAGACTGAATCAGCACAGCGCGGACCGTTGTGCCAGGTTTCGAACTGTAGGATGCGACCGGGTCAAGGAGGCGTATCCAGAAGGTTCGGCCTGCAGGAATATTTTCGCAATTTGCAGAGGCCCGGGGTGCAGAAAAGAGAAGAGCGGGGACCGCCAAAAGAATCGCAGACACACACCAGCGACTTAACGGAGAAATTCCTCGTTTGGGCCGATCCTGAGCTGTCAACATTTGAAAACTTCGCGCCACCTTAGCTTCCCCGCTTCTTAGTAGTGATACTTCTAGTACGCCCTTTGATCGAACAGCCATGTGAGGCTTCATGAAACCAGCAAAAACAGAAAGCCCAAGGGCGGAGGGTAACGAACGAAGTGCCTTTGTGCGCGAAGGCTGCAGGCGGTAAATCCAGAAGCGAGGTCGCCAGCCCTCAGCCCCAGGGCAGAACGACTAGTACTAAGATACAGGAATCACGCGAGGAGATGTACATCGAATAAGTAATTTGTCATCGCTAAATAACTGTCCTTCGGGCCGGGTGCCGGAAAGCTTAGGGTTTCACTTCGGTTACGTTGCCGATCTTCACCGTGCTGCCGTAACGCTTGTAGTTTGAGTATTTCACGACCATACGGATGTGTACGTCGCCGCTTCGGAAGTGTAGGTAGTCGTCCGCTTTTGTGTAAGTGGGAAACCAGAAGCCTTCCTGAATGTTCTCGCGATAGGTGCGGAAACGCGGAAAAACGTTTTCATTACTCTTGCTAATTAGGTCCGGGACCGCTTTACCGTCGGTCATTACGATCTGCAGGTCTTTGCTGTCAACCCATACGCGACCCTGGAAATAACGCTGCTTTTTCTCGATGACTTTCGGGGCAACATCAAAGACGTAAGAGGCCAATTCATCGACCTGCTGGCGCCCAACGTAGGTGACGTTGTACTTGGGAAGTTCGGTGGTGGTCAGTACGAATGGTTGCACGTTGCGCACGTCGTCGAGGTCCTGTTCGCTTAACATAATCCGTTGAAGCGTGTTTGGCGGTGCGAAGGTTACCTTTTCAAAGCGCTTGCCATCGGGCGTGAAGATGATGTCACTGCTCATGCGGTATTCCCCATCGGGCCGGTTATCGTCATCGATGGTCTGGATAGAAAATGTCTGCGAATAGGTGTAATTGCCGCGTTCGCGCTGGAATTCGGTTTCGCGCTGGGCAAAACGCTTGATGATCTCCTCGACTGGCTGTGATGGCGGCTCATTCGTAATGGGATTGTCGCCGGGGGAATGCAACTTCTGCGGGGCAGTCGGGGTGTGATAGGTGTTGTCTTGCGAAGCAGACGGAGGGGGTGGAGTTTGTGTTCTCCTCGGTGCGGGGCCAGGAAGCGGGCCGGGTGCCGGTAGAGGCCCCGGTTGCTGGGCAAACGTAGGCGGGATGAGTGCCGCAGCAAGAGCGGCCACGCCGATGAATCCGGCAGCATTGATCCAAATCTTTGGTAATAAGTACACGGCAAACCTCATTGGAAGCTTTGGTTGCTCTCTATTAGAAGTTTACAGCAACGCGCAAGGTTGCACGAGTCCCCGGCAATCATGCCAAGAGTCTCGTAAGTCTGGAAGCACGATCGCTGTGCGGGGTAAATTCAGCGCGCCTGGGCTGTCTTCCGAGGGGCGTGAGCTACATGCGCCTATTTTCGAGTGACGGGATCCTGCGGCGGAGCGCCTTGGCGGAGGAGCGTCGATGTGTGAGTAACGACAGCGCGTCAGGTGGAGGGCGCGGAGAATTTCTGAGTCAGCTGCTATCGTGGGATGCAGGTGGGGACAAGCTGAGCCAAAGCAGATGAACGAAATCCGTGGCGGTGCGCGGGGGATGCTTGCCGCGGTGCAGATAACGCAGGCGGTACAGCCGCTCGATGGTTAGCGCCAAGCTGGTGAGCAGCCAAGTGATCAACAAGCTGTTGGAGTGATGATGGCAGATATGTTCGAGGTCGTGGCGGTTTTTGGCGTCATTAAACCCTTGATTCTCGATCTCCCATCGGCTCTTGGCTCGGTGATATAGCACCCGACTGCTGACTTTTGCAATCGGGGAATCGGTGAGCCAGAATGCTTCGATGACCTCGCCGTCCGGTTTCTGCTGTCGGTAGAACAGCACGCGTACGGTTTCCCAATGCAGGTTTTCCCAGGGATCGAAGTCTTCAGCATCCCAAAGCTCGACACGATCGGAGCGGTGAGGAAAGGTGAGTTTGGGAGGCTGGGAACGAAATCTCTTTTGTGCCGCGGCCAGCAGCTCGGGCAAGTTGGCTTTCAGGCGAGCCACGATTGGCAAGCCTAGATCGCCAGCCGTATGGAGGAAGGGAGCCGTGGCGAATTCCCCATCCACGACGACGTAGGCCGCGAAACGGACGCCCAGCTGTTCGACGGCCCGACGCAGCAGACGTTGCCCTGCGGCATATTCGCTATCGCCTGTTCCATAGGGCTCGACATCAAAAGGGAGCGACAGTCCCGTCCCCACCACGCTGGCCAGGACCACATGGTGCCGATAGCCGGCAATCTCCTGGTCCGCATTCCGGTAGGGACGGCAGAGCGAACAACCCGAACTTGCGCACCATCCGACGGTAGTTCCATCTACGGCCAGGCCGATGCCGCCGCTGGTTTCGAAAGCCTTGTTGCGCTTGGCCTGGTGCAGCACGCGCGCCAGGGCCGCCCGCGTGAACGTGGGATCTAAACGTTCGGTGAAGTAGTCGAGAGCATCGTCGCTGAAGGGCCGGCTCACCGCCAGTGCGCGACGTGCCGAGGAGCGCACCAACCTTTCCACGGCAAGGAAAGAGCAGGCGCGAAGCACTTGGCCGATCAGCAGAGACCAGAGCAAAGCTTTGGCGGGAATTTGTGGTTGGGGCCGACCATCTCCGGGAGATCGGAAATAAGACTGCAAACCCAGGCACCGCGTAACGTAGGTCCAGAGGCGGCGTGGGTTGGGGCCTTTCATCGATGACGTTGTTTACGGGCCAGCACCAGCAGCTGCGCGTTAGCGGCGAGCACCTCGCGCACGGCATCCTGGAATTTACGGCCGGCATCGACCTGCTTTTGGACTTCCTCGACCCATTCTTTCGGGATTCGCTGAGCGTGTCTTTTTCCCCCGGCCATGAAGACCAGCGACCAGGCCGCATGGCCTTTGCCTTTCGCGCAGTGGCAAGAGGGCTTCCCACAGCGGGTGTAGTTGAGGACCAAGGAACCGGGAAGCAGGTCGTCCGGGATGGGGAATTGACGGAGGAGTGCAAACTTACGCTGACGCAAACGAGAGGCGAGGGGTCCTTTCGGCGCGATCTTCATCTTGTATACATATTTGCACAAGAATCGATAAAATGCAAGCTGCTCTTATGAATGCGAAAATAGGGTGCCCGCGGAGAAACGTCAAGGGATGGGAGAGGACCCCTTGAATCAAGACAAATGGCGTCTGTCAGTCATCAAAGTTCCGAAACGCCTGCAATCATGCTTCCCTGAACAATGCCTCTCGCTAGTTGGGCCGCCATTTCAGGAAAACGACGGCTAGTGGGGGAATCGTCAACGCAAGCGAGTGAACGCGGCCCTGACATGAGTGCTCGCTGGCGTTCATGCCGCCCAGATTGCCCACGTTACCGCCACCATAGGTCGAAGAGTCGGTGTTGAGAATTTCTTCGTAGTGGCCCGGTCGCGGCACGCCGATGCGATAGCCGTAGCGAACCACGGGAGTGGCATTCAATATGGCGATGACGATGTCGTCAGAATTCCTGCCACGACGAATGAAGGAATACACGCTGTTGTCGGCATCATTCGCGTCGAGCCACTCGAATCCCTGCCACTCAAAATCAACTTCGTGCAGCGCAGGCTCGGCCTGGACGAGTTTGTTGAGGTCGTTGATCAAGCGCTGGATGCCGCGGTGGGAATCGAACAGCAATAAATGCCAATCAAGGCTGCGTGCTTCCGTCCATTCATCTCTTTGCGCAAATTCCTGGCCCATGAAGAGGAGTTTCTTGCCGGGATGCGCGTACTGATAAGCGTAAAGCAACCGCAAATTGGCGAACTGCTGCCACATGTCGCCTGGCATCTTATGCAACAGTGAATTCTTTCCATGGACGACTTCATCATGTGAAAAGGGCAGCATGAAGTTTTCACTAAAGGCATACAGCAGGGAAAAAGTCAGCTTGTTGTGCTCGTACTTTCGGTGGACTGGTTCTTTTGAAAAATATTTCAGCGTGTCGTTCATCCAGCCCATGTTCCACTTCAAGCTGAATCCCAATCCGCCGAGATAGGTTGGCCGAGAAACGCTGGGCCACGATGTGGACTCTTCGGCGATTGTCAGCACGCCGGGGAAACGAAGGTGGGCGACTTCGTTCAGGCGCTTGATGAAATCGATGGCCTCAAGATTCTCTCGCCCGCCGTAGCGATTGGGTATCCACTCATCGTGCTTCCGGGAATAATCGAGATACAGCATCGAAGCAACGGCATCCACGCGCAGACCGTCGATGTGGTATTTATCCAGCCAGAAAAGCGCATTGGAGATAAGATAGTTTTGCACCTCGTTGCGCCCATAGTTGTAAACGAGCGTGCCCCAATCCGGATGCGAACCCTGGCGCGGATCGGAATGCTCGTAGAGATGTGTGCCATCAAATAGGCTCAGTCCGTGCGTATCGCGCGGAAAGTGAGCGGGAGTCCAATCGAGGAAGACGCCAATCCCTGCCTGGTGGCAGCGATCCACAAACTCCATGAACTCAGTGGGTGTTCCATAACGACTGGTGGCCGCGAAATAACCGAGTGTTTGATAGCCCCACGAACCGTCGTAAGGGTGCTCCATGATCGGCAGCAGTTCGATATGCGTGTACCCGAGTTCTTTCACGTAGGCAATCAGTTGGTCGCCCAGTTCGCGATAGCTGAGCCAGCGATTGCGATCCTCGGGGATGCGACGCCACGAACCGAGATGAACTTCATAAACGGTGATTGGCTGGTCCAGCCAATTCCTCTGACCTCGTTGAGTGATCCAATCGGCATCGTTCCATTGATGCTTGTCCAGGCGCGCGACCACCGAGCCCGTATTGGGCCGCAGCTCCGCGCAGAAGGCATACGGATCGGCTTTCAGCGGCAGCACTGTTCCACGTGGGCCGACAATCTCGAATTTGTAAATAGTGCACTCGCCCACATCGGGAACGAACAATTCCCAAATGCCGGAAGATCCACGCGCGCGCATGGGATGAACGCGTCCATCCCAGTGGTTGAAATCACCAACCACGCTCACACGGCGCGCACTGGGCGCCCAGACCGCAAAATGCACGCCGGTGACACCATCGACCGTCTTGAGGTGCGCGCCCAGCTTCTCGTACGTGTCGTAGTGTCTTCCCTCGCCCATCAGATACAGATCAAACTCCGTCAGCATGAAGGGGAATGCGTATGGGTCGTGGCCAACGGTCACTTCGCCATGCTCAGTGCGAAAGCGAATGCTGTAACTCGAGGGAGCCGGCGCTATTTCACTTGTGCCCGGCAGCAGAGCTTCAAAGAATCCCTCTGGGCGAAGCTTGCGAGCGGGAATAGGATTTGTATCTTTGCCTGTCAGGACCTGCCCTTCGGCAGCGCGTGGTTGGAAAAAACGGACCACCCAACGGCGTCCTTGCGGAGTTTCAAATGGATGCGGGCCAAGAATGCCGAAAGGATCGGCGTTACGGGCGGCAAGCAATGACTGGAGGCTCGCGCCGAGTTTTTCCAGAGACGGTGGTTGGGGAGATGAAGGAGTAGTGTCAGGCACGGCAGCATTCTATCCAAAGATGGGTGCTGGGCAAATGGCTAAAGGGTTTGATGTGCGATCAGAATGGGCTGGCGAGGCTATCTTGTGCAAAACCGAAACGGCAGTTGAGGGATTCCGCGCCCGAGTCCATCCCTCAACCGCCGCTGGAGGTATCGGCTGGCGCCGGTACCAAGTTCGTTCCGTCAGGGGGGACCGAACCGTTGTAGATTCGCAGAAGGCACTGGCCGGGGCAATAATGTGCAGGACACAAAAATGGGTCGGTTTGAATCGTGCTCAACAAACGAGAGGTCCGTTGCGTGGTGATAAAAGAAAATGGTGTTTCACCTCGAGGAACATATGGTCTTCCAAGGAAGCGCGACGCCAGGAAAGGATTCAGAACGCTTGCGAGAGGAATCCAGACACTGTAAAGTGCCCCGCAGGCTGGCCTATTTTGGTGCTGTCGTAAATATCAAACTTTGCGAAAAGAAAGCAGGCCCCTTGGGACACGTTTTTTCTAAATGCAAAATCTTACTGGCAATCAGTTGCATGCTGAGTGGGGGATTCGTCCGAGCGCAGGATCGTTCCCAGACAAGATCTATGGTTGTCTCGCGCAATGGAATTGTTGCGGCGGAATCTCCACTAGCGGCGGAAGCGGGAGCGCGCATTCTGGAGAGCGGCGGAAACGCCGTGGATGCCGCCATCACCACGAACGCCATGATGGGTGTGGTTTCGCCTATGATGAACGGCATCGGTGGCGATCTGTTCGCGATTGTCTATGACGCCAAAGCCAACAGGCTTTATGGATTGAATGCCAGCGGTTGGGCGCCCAAGGGCCTTACGATTGAATCGCTGCATAAATTGGGACTCCGCGAGATGCCTCAGGCCGGCGTGCAGGCGATTACCGTACCGGGGGCTGTGGACGGTTGGCAAAAGTTATCGGAGAAATTCGGGCGCAAGAAATTGTCCGAAGATCTGGCGGCCGCGATCCACACGGCGCAAAAGGGCTATCCCGTAACGGAGTGGGTGGCAGCCTATTGGGCCGGTGAAGTGGACTATCTCCGTGGCGATGAGGCGGCTGCAAAACTATATCTTCCCGGTGATCGCCCACCAAAAACGGGAGAGATATTTCAGAACGCTGATCTTGCATGGTCTCTGCAGCAAATCGCCGCCAAGGGTCGCGATGGTTTTTACAAAGGGGATCTTGCCACTCGGATGCTCGAGGCGATGAAGCGCCGCGGTGGTACCATGACCGCGCAGGATCTTGCGGAATACTCGGCAGAGTGGGTGGAACCGATCTCCACGACTTATCGGGACTGGACCGTTTACGAATTACCCCCAAACGGGCAGGGGCTTGCCGCGCTCGAAATGTTGAACATCATGGAAACATTTCCACTCGGCCAAAAGGATTCCGGTTTCGGTTCTGCGAAAGCTCTGCACGTCATGATCGAAGCAAAAAAATTGGCGTATGCCGATCTTGTTAAATATATTGGCGACCCTCGAGGGCAGAAACTCCCGGTGAATACGCTTCTCTCCAAAGAGTGGGCTGTACAGCGAGCGAAATTGATCGACCCCGACCACGCACACTGTGATGTCGAGGCCGGAGATTTGGCAATTGGCAAAGACACGACGTACCTTACAGTGGTGGACCGGGAAGGGAACATGGTGTCGCTCATCCAGAGTAATTACGATCTCTTTGGCTCGGGAATCGTTGCGTCCAGCACAGGCTTCGTGTTGCACAATCGCGGCGCTCTTTTTACTCTGGATGCCAACTCGCCCAACGCTCTGGCTGGGCACAAGCGTCCCAGGCACACCATCATCCCGGCATTTGCCCAAAAGGGCGACACCCGGCTGGCCTTCGGAATCATGGGCGGATGGAATCAGTCCCAGGCGCACGCGCAATATGTCGCAGATCTCGCCGATTTCAGAATGAACATTCAGGCAGCGATAGAAGCTCCACGGTTCACGAAGCGCACATTCGGGGGCTGCGACTTGCAGATGGAAAGCCGCTTCTCGCAGAAGGTACGTGATGAGTTGACCTCAAAGGGCCACAAGATTGAGGTAGTTGGGCCCTTTTCTGCTGCCGTCGGCGGTGGCCAAGCCGTGATGCGCGACTTCTGCCAGCGGGGTCAATTTTGGCGCCTCCGACCCGCGGAAAGACGGCGAAGCTATTCCTGAATTACCCTTAGACTAGTATAACTAATAGATAAACATACCCAGTACCTCCAGGGATCAGTACCTCTCGTGTAGTACGGCAAAAGAGTTCCATTTGCAGCGCGGAGTGTGCAGGGGTGTTCCCCAGGAGGACGTACGAGTCGCGCAAGATTTGCAGTAAGTCTATTGTTATGAATGCTCCGCAACTCCTGCTTCTGGCCGAATACTTGCACCACTCTTAATCCAAAGACAAGGTTGCCTAATCCGAAGTGTGCAGTGGAGGCGATGATGAAGTTGTCGAGGGGTGTGCGGGAAGTCCTACTGGTGATGGTTATCGCCTCAGGGCTATTGATTACATCGAAGGTTGCCAGGGCGCAGACCACCGACGTAATCGGTGAATACGAGTGCACCGAGGCGAAGGTGGCGGGAAAAACCGTGCCGTGCGAGGCCGCGCAATTGTCCCTGAAAAGCGATGGGCATTTCGAATTGCAGGGGAGGGAAGGCGTCTACCTGGTGACGGGAAGTTGGGTCGAGTTGACTGGCACGATTTTGAAATCGCGCGCAAAGATCGAAGCAGGGCATAAAATCGTGTTTCGGTTCTACAACAAAAAAGGCTTGTGCGAAGTGATCTTCGAGCGGCGCGTGGCGGAACTGGGCAAAACAAAACTGGGTTGAGTGGCCGCGCTAGAATCATATTTCACGTCGCAATCTTGCAAACCGCCGCTGAATACGAAGCATATTTATTTAGCTCGTTTGTAGGTAAAATCGTATTCCACGAACCATGTTTTTCCGTCGTCGTTCGTGCCCTGGCTGAATTGTCTTACCGTATCCGGACCCAAGAGAATGAATTGCAGATGCCGTTTCAGAAGCTTTCCATCTGGCTGCGGAATCGCGTCCGTCCAATAATCCATTGTGCCGTCTTTCAACTCGCCGTAAAAATGAATCATCCCCTGTGAGTTGTCTGCCCAGAACTGTTCCCATCGTTTGAGGCTTGTGTTGTAGGTGTTATAGCTCTCGCCTTGGTATGGAGAATTCGTGCTGGTCCAATTTCCCTGGATCACGCAGTCATTCAGTATTTTTTCTATGCGACTGTTGCCCGCAGGCATTTCCCCAGCGGTGGTGACCACGTTCCACTCTCCCAGCCAGAAATCGAATTGCCGGTTCTCCGCGGCATAACTACACGGCCGTTCATTCCTCATTACTAAATCAATCAGTTTCTGGAAACGTGAGTCGGATCGACACGGCTCCAACTCCATGTCGGATTGCATCAGCTCGGGTTGCGCAAAGCCATTGCGGACGGCCTTTTTCAGGTATTGAAAAGCCTGGTCTGTTTTCTTCTGTGCAGCCCACGCCAGGGCAGTTTGATATTCGGCCAGAAAATTTGGTGCACCGGTTTGCGCGGCTTTTTGCAGCGCGGCTATCGCTTTGTCGTTTTCGCCGCTTTTGTGGAGTGCGACGCCAAGCCGATACCACGCACGGCCATCCTTGGGGTCCTTAGCAGTCAGCCGTCCGTACAGTTCGATAGATTGTCTCCAGTCCTTACTTGTGTAAGCCTCATTCGCGGCGGCAGCGTCTGTGAAATTGACCTGTCCCACCACAGATCTTGAAGCGAATAGCGTCCACCCTGTAATGGTCAGTGCGTGGGCAAACCTATGTGTTGCACCTAAGGCCATGAATTCCCCCTTTGAGGGTGCACCGGAAGCACGCAAGCTTCAACGCTGCCGACGACCTGTCAATTCTGTCTCTTGGACGCGGGGACCCGAGTAAGGTTTTTGAGGGCGAAATAATCGGCGCTACTTGGCCATTAGCTTCTCAAACAATCGCAAAGTATCGGGGGCGTGGCCGCCATAATGATTGTTGGCGAACGCGAACACGCGGATCTTGAGCTTCAGAAAATTGCGGCAGGCTTCCACCCATTCCTTCAGGTCACAGTAGCGATCGACAACTGTTTTATCCCACAATTTGGTTACTTCTTCGATTTCTTTGCGATCTCCCAACCAGCGGACGTAGGTGAAATTCGTGGTCACGGCGTCGCCCTTTGCGAAATACTCCTTTGGCCGTGGCATCCATGGATGGTCGATCAGCGTCAAAGCCACCCTGTGCTTGTGCAGCAAATCGTAAAGGGCAGGACCTAACCAGTATTTGTTGCGTATTTCGAGGGCAAAGCGTGGCTGCGAGGGCAGTTTCTCCAGGAACGGCTTGAGCCTTGCCAGGAAGTCGGCAGGGAGCGCAAATGCCTTCTTATTGAAATATGGAAATTGGAGAAGGATCACGCCCAACTTTTCACCCAGTGGTTCCGTTGCCTGCAGAAATTGTTTGAAGATGTCGTCAGCATCGACAAGGACGCGCTCGTGAGTGATTTCTTGAGGTGTTTTCAGTGCGAACAGAAAGTTGGGCGGGGTTTTGTTGTACCACCCCTGCACCGTAGATGTCGTGGGAATTCGATAAAAAGTCGCATCGACTTCCAGCGTATCGAATTGCGTCGCGTAGTACGAAAGATATTCGCGCGAATTCATCCCTGTGGGGTAGAACGATACTTCCCACCCTTCTGCCGTAAACGAGGAAGTGCCGAGTCGAAGAAGAGGGTCCCCTGGCTTATTTGGCATGCGGGAATAGTAAAACAGAAATCAGCGATCGGATATCTGATATCAAGAGGCCGTCAAGGCCGGTTCGGCGATTCGATGGCGACTGGCCCTTACTTGGTGCCCCACGAGCCGACATTTACGAGTTGGTAGAGACTTCCTTGTCCGTTTGGCTGAATCCCCACGATATGTTGTTTCTCCTTTGTGCCTGCTTTAAAGAGTAGACCGCCCTGTTCTGGCTTATCGTCACCACAGGTCAGAGTTTTCGACGAATAGTCCTTGCTCGCGCCTTCGCTCGTCTTGGGCCGGTTTGAGCAATCCAGAACATTTCCATATTTTGAAAGGGCCTTCTTATAGAATGCGGCGACTTTTTCCGGAGAGTCGGCAGACTCCATTTTCAATACAGCGAGTTTGAAGCCAGAACCACCGCCCCACAGGCCAAGATTCGTCCCCGTAGAATCATCGTCTTTATCCTTATGTGGCCTTGAGCCGGGGTAGATGGGAAGGCCGATATCTTTGGCATCGGCCTTGCCGCTTACTACTATTCCGGCGCCGTCCTTGTCCTGCGCGGCAGCCCTGAGTGGGATAAGTGTTACAGCGACGAAGCAGAACGCCAGTGAATACCCAACAGTTCGTGCCGTAAATTGTTTAACCATAGATCTCCCTCTGCACATAAATACGAAGTGTCCAGGCAAAAAGTTCCGCGCACGAGTTATTGAGATCAATATGCTAGGGACTTTGGGCGGTAAGAAATCAAAAGCAATATACGAAAGGTTTTTGCTGCTGGCTTGTCTTTCTCAAACGGGGGGAGTAGTGCAAAAGCAGAACGGATTCGTCGGGCTTGATCGCCTTGAAAGTGAACGACTGAAAGCCGGGTTCACCAACTCTCCCGCTCTTTCCGGACTCATTCTTGCTTTCCAGCAGTTCAAGGGAAGCAGGCAGGTCCGTTGGGCTCCAACTGTAACCTGTCGTGATGTTGGATTTGAGTCTAATGGTGAACGTGTCGCCGACATTTAAAACGACGTTTGCGCCGTTGTCCGACTCGTTGAGCAGTATTGTTTTGCCTCACAGGGCACAAGCGCAAAGTACGATCAGTCCCATCGTGACTATGGCTTGCCTGTTTATCTGTCGGCGCAAGGACATTGCTCGCCTCTAAGGTGGACTTACATCGTACGCGGCTGCTGGAATTTCACCCAGCGCCTGCCCCGCAACCTTTTGCGCGATTTCTGGCTCATTCGGCATTGGAGTGTGATTCAGATACGCCGCGAAGGCCAGTGTTTTGCCGGATTTGGTAATCACGCAGCCCCCCAGTCCCTTGTCGTTCAGAATTAGTCGATCGTTCAATTTGTCCTCGGAGCCAAACGTGCCGGTCTTGGCAAATACGTGGCCGGCACCGAGATTTTCGACCTGAATCTTCGCCAACGTCCCGTCTTTTCCGAGGATCGGTAAGCCCTTGAAGAAGACGGGAAAATCCGGCCGTGTTTTCCAATACGCAAGGTAGTGACAAATAAAATCCGGCGAAAAAAGGTCGGCCCGATCGCCGTCTGCTCCATCGCCCTGCGAAGCACAACTCAGCTCCAGTTTTGCTTCGATTAGGAACGCGCGCTCGATCTTGAATCCCGCGTGAATCGGATCTTTGAAATCCTTGGCCACCAGCAGTCCCAGGTAGTAAGGCCCCATGCCCGCGTGGAGATTCTGGCTTACCTTCAGCGTGATCTTCACCTCTTCGGACAGTGCCGGAGAAGCATGTTCTGCCACCTGATATTCCGGCGTGTAGAAGCGTTTGAAGAGGCCGAAATCTTTAGTTAGGGCGTTTGACGATTTCGATTTGATCTCGACACCGACCGCGCGAATGCTGTCCTTGAGCGCCGCAGTTGCAAACTGCGTGGGTGAGGGAACCGGCAGTGCCGCAGTTTGTGGAGTACTCCCAAGAGGAGTACTGCCCAAAAGTTCGATGTTGATGGCTCCATCCGCGTTCGTAACCGGATCCGATGAATCAAAGGTCAATTTGGAGCCCGGCGCTCCGGTTACCACCTTGTTCGTGAAATGCATGTACGAACTCTCTGGGGAAATCGCCAGTGCAATCCGGTCCCCTGCTTTCGCGCCAGGCTTGCTGACAAAATCAATCACGTTGTCGTTGACGATGATAGAAGACATCACCACGTTCGTGCCGCCCTCTGGCAAGCCGTCGGGCATCAGGCTGGCATCCACAAAAACGTTACCTTCGATTTTGCGGATTCCTTTTGCGGCGATCTGCTTCGCGAAATCTTTGAGCACCGCGAGCGGATCACCGGGCAGTGCGGGGCCCTGGTAAGAATGGTCTTTATCGACGAAGGCCAGTGTGCCATCCGGCTGAATGCGGTTGGATAGATTTGGATCGCCGCTGGCAACCAGGATTAAGTTGCCTTTCAAAGTGCCGTGTTTGTCGGTAGGCTCAGTGCGGTAGATATACGTGTGAAAGCGGTAGTCGGCACCGAGCTTTGCGAGTACCGTTCCTTCGGTCAAGAGTTTTGTTGTGGACGCGGGAACGAAAAGTTTGTCAGCGTTCAGTGAATAGAAGACCTTTCCCGTTTCGAGGTCGAGGAATTCGATTCCGAAGTTAGATCGGGCAAACTCCGGCCGGGAAATTACTTTCTGAATTCGACTTTCAAGAGTATCCTCCGTCTGCGCAAGCGCACGGCTCGCTCCCACACTGAACAGAAACAAAACTGCTCCGGTAACGCGCCAGAAAATTCGCAAGAGATCGCTCCTTTAGTCCTTGCCCAGTTTTTCGAACGGCACATTCAAGATCGGATAGTGCTTCCAGTCTTTGTAATCGAAATGCCACCATTCGTCCTCGTTTACCGTGAAGCCCTTCGGACTCCCTTGCGCGGCGCAGCAGGTCGCGATGCCAACGCTGTAGGGAAGTGCCGCCCGGAAATTCAGGGAACGATCGGGGCGACATTTCGTCGTACAGTCCGGGCATCTGTATCGGCTGGCCGGTTGACAAGTCATAAAGTGTGATGTCCACGGCGCAGCCTCGATTGTGTTTCGATCCTTTTGCGGGATCGGCAACAAATGCGTGCCCGGCCGGCGGCGTCGCATCCCAGAAAAGTTTGGTGACATACCACGGCCGGTAGGCGTCGTGGATCAACAATTCGTAGCCGAGCGGTCGAAGTTTGTAAAGCACTCTTAGAAGCGCTTCGGCCGCCGGCCGCTGCATAAAAGCGCGAGCCCGCGAATACACAGGTGTGCTGAGAAAATTGTCCGACTGTGCGCACCGAATATCAAAATGAATACCAGGATCGAGTGGAGCGATTTCGACGAGGTCCGGCTTTCGAAACGGTCCCTTCTCTGGGGGTCGCGCATCTTGAAGCGCTTCCGCACGCAACTGCTCCACCGAATGTGAAGGTGTCACATGATAGAAATGCGTAGGATCGGACTCGGCATCCCCTCGTAGATAAGGAGGATTGCCCTCAATACGCAAGTGGCTGACATTGCCATCGTTGTCTCGTATCACGGTAAATTTACGGGCGACCTTGTAGTCCCGCGCTAGCATAAACGCTTCGGGACGGACAGCCTCGATAGCCCATTCGGGCTGTCCAGAGACGTGCCAGACCAATTTATTTTCTCTCTCCATAACAATCACTTGGGACTTTCCCATCCCATATATCCCCACTAGCTGCTTCCACTCTTCAGAAGCATCCGGCGGTCTTGGGCCAGGTTCAAGTTGTCGCAATGGAGCGCTGGCAGTTTGGCCATGAAGCGTGACAGGCGTCGCCGCAATCTCGCAATTCAGAAGAAACAAAGCAAGCCTAAGCAGGGGAAGACCGTGTCGAGTCTTCACGGCCGACATGATATCGGAAAATTGCGCCAGAAGAGAACGGGAACTAAGCCTAGAACAAAACAATTATTGGTTGAACCAACGAGAACCCGTGCGCTGCTCTTCGGCCAGTTCTCGAACAATCTGCATGGTGCGGGGGCGCCGGTACTCACCAACGGAAGTAAGAATCGCGTTTGCGAGCGCCATTGGCGCTGTGTATGAAGCCCCGAATGAAAGGGAATCGATCGAGGCAAGGAAAAGCTCATGGCAGTGCCGCGAAAGAGGCGAGATATACGTGTCTGCAATCCCCACGCAATACGCTCCACGAAACCGTGCTTGTTCCGCACCTTCTACTGTAGGTTTTAGCCCTCTGCGAAAACTGATGGCAATTACCAAATCCTGTTTCGTTAGTGAGCGAACCGTGTGAGTTATCGATCCATGGGAAGTGGCGATAAATACCGGCAGCCCCAGTAGATTGAGCTGGTACCCGAGATATTCGGCCACCACCGAGGCAAGATCTCCCGCAAGAATCGCGATGCGCCGCGCCGCATAGATCCGCTTGGCCAATCGGGCGAATCGCTGAGGGTCCAGTGAGTTCTTTAATCCTTGCAGGTTTTTCTGGTCACGAAGAACTGCATCAGTCGCTGGCTGACCGGAGCGTACCGTAGAGACGCTTTGCTGCATGGTATCGAGCGAAGTGGCAAAAGCGAGTGACAATTCGTGAAGATGATGTTGAAACTGCTTGTAGTTTTCGAAGTTCAGACCCTGTACGATCCGCACAATCGTGGCGGGATCTGTCTTCAATCTTTTGGCGAGCGCCCGGATGCTAAGCAATACGTACTCGCGCGGGTGCTCCAGGATGGGCCGTATGATTTCCTGCCGCTTGCTACTGAGTTTCTCAATACGTTCTGATAAATTAATGGCCGAGATAGTTGAAGATTTAGGCATACGTAAACCACTTTACGGAAATTCAGATTTCTGTCAAGCCGCTGAAATCCTCCGGTAATGAAGAAGGCGTCATTTGATCTAATGACGCCCTGTTCACTTCAGCGATTTGTCCAGAGAATCTGAAACTATTTCTTGGCTGTCGCTGCAGCTTCAGCAAGGCCGGGCGCAACTATCGGGTTCAAAAACGGCATCATGGCGCGGAGCTTCGGGCCCAGTTGCTCGATGATGTGGTGCTGCTCGGCCGCGCGCTTGGCCAGAAAATTGGTGCAGCCCTTCTCATTCTCTTCGATCCAAGCCTTTGCAAAACTGCCATCCTGAATTTCCGCCAGCAGCTTTTTCATCGCTTCACGAGTTTCTTTGGTGACGATTCGCGGGCCTGCGTGATAATCGCCGTGCTCCGCCGTGTCGCTAACGGAATATCGCATGTAGCTCAGTCCGCCGCGATAAATCAGGTCGACGATCAGCTTCAGTTCGTGCAAGCACTCGAAGTACGCAACTTCGGGCTGGTAGCCTGCATTCACCAATGTGTCGAAGCCCGCCTTGATCAGTTCGCTCACACCACCGCACAGCACTGCCTGCTCGCCGAATAGATCGGTCTCGGTCTCCTCGGTAAACGTCGTTTCCAGGACTCCGGCGCGAGTCGTTCCCAATCCCTTCGCATACGACAGCGCAAGTGCCTTGGCCTTGCCAGAGGCATCCTGATGTATCGCCAGCAGGGCAGGCGTTCCTCCGCCTTCCGTAAACACTTCACGCACGCGATGCCCCGGTGCTTTTGGCGCAATCATGCTAACGTCAATATTCTTCGGTGGCTGAATCGCGCCAAACCGAATGTTGAATCCGTGCGCAAACATCAGCGTCTTTCCAGCGCGCAGATTCGGTTCAATCGCTTCCTTGTAGAGCTTCTGCTGCCGCGTGTCTGGCGCCAGAATCATGATCACGTCGGCCCATGCCGCGGCTTCCGCAGGTGTTTTCACCGTCAGGCCGTCTTTTTCGGCTTTCGCGCGCGAAGCACTCCCCGCGGGAAGTCCCACACAGACAGAAACTCCGGAATCGCGCAGGTTCAGGGCGTGTGCGTGGCCCTGAGAACCGTAGCCGATGATTGCGACCTTCTTTGCCTGGATCAGGGAGAGATCCGCGTCTTTGTCGTAATAAAGATTTGCCATTGCTCGATGTTTCCTTTCATTGGCCGCTGTGCGGCTTATGGAGTTCAATACGTTTTGAGCTTAGACATCGCTGAGCGAAAAATTGTTTAAATCGGGTCGATTCTCTAAGCGGCTGAAATCTTTCCTGGCGCACCGGTATTCTGTGCTGGCGGCCGCAAGATGTCATTGCCACGGGTCATTGCGATTCGCCCGGTGCGGGTCATTTCCAGAACTCCGAAGGGCCGGAGTACTTCCAGAAGTCCATCGATCTTGTCGACTGTGCCGGAAACTTCCACAATCAACGATTCAGGCGCCACATCCACCACGCGCCCACGAAACACTTTGATCAACTCCATCAGGTGGGGACGATTCTGCTGGTCCGCGGACACCTTAATCAGCGCCAGGTCGCGTTCCAGTACCGAGCGGTCAGAAATGTTTTCCGCCAGCAAAACGTCGACGAGTTTCTCGAGCGATGACTCCAGTCGATGCGCACCCTTTTCATCTGTGTGCGCGCAAATCGTCATCCGCGCGATCTCTTCATTTTCGGTTGGCCCGACCGTCAACGAATCAATGTTGATGGCCAGTCTTCGGGCCAGTGAGGCCACACGGTTCAGGACTCCGGGCTTGTTTTCTACGTACGCTACGATTGTCTGCATGGCTTACATTATCTCCAAAACAACTCAGATAGCGGATATCAACTACCAGAAATCAGGAAACCAAAAACTCTTGGCCGATTCCTAAGCCCAGTAGCTTCAGGAATCGCAACGTACAAAGGAATCCTATGGCTCCGATGCCGTCTCCACCAGCGGACTATTCGGCCTGCGAATCATATCGTTTAAGGAGGCGCCTGCCGCCACCATCGGGTACACCGAATCTTCCTGCTCTACGCGGAAGTCCAGCAACACCGCTTGATCATGCTGGCGCGCCGCTTCAATCGTCGGCACAACCTCTTTGCGCGTGGTAATGCGTTCGCCGCGGATTCCAAAGGCATTCGCGAGTGCTACGAAATCAGGCGCAACCATCGGAGTTGCAACGTAACGCTTGTCGTAGAAGAATTCTTGCCACTGGCGCACCATGCCCAGGAAGCCATTATTAATTATGGCGATCTTGATGTTGATCTTTTCCTGGACAACCGTGGCCAGTTCGCACGAAGTCATCTGGAACCCGCCGTCGCCCACAACCACCCAAACTTCCTTGTCTGGATTGGCAAATTTCGCGCCAATTGCGGCAGGCAAGGCAAATCCCATCGTGCCCAACCCGCCCGACGTAACCAGAGAACGCGGGTGGTGATGGTGATAATACTGCGCCTCCCACATCTGGTGCTGGCCAACGTCGGTAGCCACGATCGCGTTGCCGCCGGTCACCTTCCAGAGGTCGTTGATTACGTGGGCAGCATAAAGATGCCCGGTGTCTGGTAGAGACTGAATATCGCGAACCGCAGAGTCGCCCTTCAGTTCGCGAATGTGCGCGATCCACGGCGCGTGCTCCCGATTCGTGACGTGCGGCAACAGGTTGCGCAGTGTTTCGCCGGCGTCACCAATAATCGCCGCGTCTACCTTCACGTTCTTATTGATTTCCGAGCGGTCGACCTCGAGGTGTATCTTGCGTGCATTGCGCGCATACGTTCGCAGATCTCCGGTAACACGATCGTCAAAACGCATGCCCACTGCAATCAGCAAGTCGGCTTCCTGAATTGCGTTATTGACCCATGCTTCGCCGTGCATGCCCATCATTCCAAGATTCAGTGGATGGGTGGCAGGGAAGCAGCCAATGCCCAGCAGCGTCATCGCCACCGGGATATTGGTGGCGTTTACGAATTCCTTGAACGTGTCTACGGCGTTGCCAAGCATGATGCCTCGCCCAGCAAGAATCAGCGGCCGTTTCGCGGCATTCAGCAGTTCCAGTGCGCGGTCAAATTCGGCCTGGTCATGATTCTGTCGAATCCGCTTGGTCGGCAATTTAGGAATTGACGCTTCCCAATCAAATTCCGCGCTGGCCTGTTGCGCGTCCTTGGTGATGTCTACGAGCACTGGTCCCGGTCTGCCGGATTTCGCGATGACAAACGCTTCGCGAACACTGCGCGCGATATCTTCGGCTTTGGAAACAATCACGTTATATTTCGTGATGGGCATGGTGATTCCAGTGATGTCAACTTCCTGGAATGCGTCGGAGCCCAACAGTTTGCTGCTCACTTGCCCCGTGATGCACACAACGGGAGAGGAATCGAGCATCGCGGTTGCGATACCCGTAACCATGTTTGTCGCGCCCGGTCCGGAGGTTGCCATGGCCACACCTATGCCGCCGCTGGAGCGTGCATATCCATCGGCCATATGTGTTGCACCCTGTTCGTGGCGTACAAGGATGTGATGAAGTTTCGATTTTCCGAGGGCGTCGTACACCGGAAGGATGGCGCCGCCTGGATAGCCGAAGATGTGCTTCACTCCCAGGCGAGTGAGCGTTTCGCAGAGGATTTCCGCACCCGTCATCTTCATAGAGTTCTCCCAGAGGATTCCGGCCCTTTGCCGGAAGAAAAACTTGCAGGCACAACGGTGATGGCCCCGAGCGACGCTGACGAGACAAGCAGTGCGTACTTGGCCATCACACCTTGAGAGAAGCGCGGCTTCGGCGCTTTCCACGTGGCCATGCGCTTTTGCATCTCAGCGTCTGTAATGTCGACCGCCAGTGTCCGCTTTGGCAAATCGAAAATAATAGTGTCGCCATTCCTTACCGCGGCAATCGGACCCCCGTTATAGGCTTCGGGGGCAATGTGCCCGGCCATGAACCCGCGCGTCGCGCCAGAGAATCTTCCATCGGTCAGCAACGCCACGGATTCGCCAAGTCCCGCGCCAACAAGCGCTGCGGTAACGCCGAGCATCTCGCGCATGCCAGGTCCCCCGCGCGGTCCTTCATACCGGATTACAACGACGTCTCCGGCCTTAATTTCATGTTTTTCCACGGCGGCAAATGCTGCTTCCTCGCTGTCAAAGACACGCGCCGGGCCGCGGAAGTTCTGCATGTCGTGGCCCACCACTTTCATCACGCAGCCTTCCGGCGCCAGGTTGCCTTTCAGAATGAGCAGTCCGCCCGTAGCTTTCACAGGGTCTTCTGTCGCGCGCACGACCTGCTGGCCCGGCGTTTCTTTCGCTGCCGAAGCCTCTTCCGCAATCGTGCGTCCGGTTACCGTGATGCACTCTCCACGCAACATGCCAGCATCGACCATACGTTTTGCTACCAAAGCAGTTCCCCCTGCCTCATACATCTCCGTCGCGACGTATTTTCCCGCGGGTTTCAGATCCGCCAGAATCGGTGTTTTAGAAGTTATCGGGTCGAAATCATCGATCGAGAGCGGAATGCCGGCTTCACGAGCGATAGCCAGCAAATGAAGTACTGCGTTCGTGGAGCCTCCCGTGGCGGCAACTCCTGCAATCGCGTTTTCCACGGACGCCTTTGTAAGAATTTTGGATGGCGTCAAGTGCTTGCGAATCAGTTCAATCACGAGTTTGCCAGCGAGTTCACCCGCATGTGCTTTTCCTGCATCCGTCGCTGGGACGCTGGAGATTCCCATCGGTGCCAATCCCAGGAACTCGCACACCAAAGCCATCGTATTCGCGGTGAACTGGCCGCCACACGCACCCGCGCCGGGGCACGCAGAACATTCGAGTTCCTTCAGTTGTTTGTCAGTGATCTTGCCGCTAGAGTGCGCGCCTATGGCTTCGTACACGTCTTGAATCGTCACCGAATGGCCTTCGTAGTGGCCAGGAGCAATCGACCCCCCGTATAGCATCAGGCCAGGAATATTTAATCGTGCAAGCGCCATGGCACCACCGGGAATGGTCTTGTCGCAGCCTACCAAAACTACCAAGCCATCAAACAAGTTTCCGCGTGTGACCAACTCGATAGAATCCGCAATTACTTCGCGGCTTATCAGCGATGCACGCATGCCTTCCGTTCCCATCGTAATTCCATCCGAAATGGAAACGGTGTTGAATTCCAGCGGAGTTCCTCCGGCGGCGCGAATGCCGTCACGAACGTGCACGGCAAGCTCTCGCAGGTGGTAATTGCATGGCCCGATTTCAGTCCAGGTGTTGGCGATGCCAATTAGCGGCTTCCCGAAGTCTTCATCTTTCAGTCCGGCCGCGCGCAGCATTGCCCGCGCGCCAGCGCGGTTAACGCCATCAGTAAGGGCCCTGCTGCGTTGTTTGAGTGGATTGTCGCTCACGGTCGATCCTCCGAAGAAATCCCCATTGTCCCCAAAACACGAAAGCCATCACCTTGATCCGGCGATGGCCCCGAAAACTTCGAAATTGCTTTATCGGCCCGCCATCACCCGCTTGTGTGCACCCCAATCATCTCGGGGCTAATTCGCACGACCACACGAATCACGAGGCTGACCAGCATGGCTGGGGCGGCGAGACGCGGGCTCTGTGAGGCGATGGAGAACATATCAATCGCCTACCAAAGTACTAGAGTGAGGGTAGGGAGGCCAATCAGTCAAATTAATAGAAATGCTATTTCATATAAGAGTCTGTTATTCTCATCGACTGCCGCTCGCCCCAGAACGGTGCACACTGTGGTCCATGCGTGCTGCACTCTTCGCTCCGCGGCACGTTTTTTACTTCTGAAGAACGAACTTGAGGCATCTTGACTGCGCAGGAGCGCATCCATAGACCAATATGGCGACCAAAGCCGCAACAATTGTTTCACCATTTGCCCGAGTCTCCTCCTACGAAGAATATGTCAATCCCCAATGGGTGGCCTTGCTCAATCTGCTGGAAATGAATGTTGAGTATATCCGCTGCTCGGGTTGCGAACTGATCACCAGCGACGGGCGGCACATTCTCGACTACCTGTCTGGCTATTGCGTGCATAACACCGGACACAACCATCCCTACATCGTCGAGGCCCTAAAATCGGAATTGGAAAAGAGCGGGCCGGCAATGCTGCAAAGCCATGTGCCGGAAATAGCCGGTGATTTGGCTGCTCGACTGTGCCATCTGGCCGGCGGAGGATTGAAGAAAGTCTATTTTGGCAGCAGCGGCAGTGAAGGTGTTGAAGCCGCCATCAAATTTGCTCGGGCAACAACAAGTCGCGCGGGGATTATTTACGCCAACAGCAGTTTCCATGGCCTTACTGCCGGTGCCCTCTCTCTGATGAATGACGAATTCTGGCGCGAAGGATTTGGTCCGCTCCTGCAAGACACCGTTGGAATTCCTTACGGCGACATCAACGCCCTGGAAAAGGTACTAGCCACCAAGCGATTCGCGGCCTTCATTGTCGAGCCGTTGCAGGCGGAAGCTGGCATCGTTGTTCCATCGAAAGCCTATATTCAGACAGCGCAGGAACTTTGCAAGAAGTACGGAAGTTTGTTCGTCCTGGACGAGGTCCAGACCGGAATGTTCAGGACGGGCACGTTCCTGGCGGCCCACCATTTCGACGTCCAGCCAGATATGGTCATCTTGGCGAAAGCACTGAGCGGCGGACTGATGCCAGTTAGCGCCGTGCTGATGAAGGACAACGTATACAAGTCGGTCTATTCATCACTCCGGCGCGCCATTGTGCACACGTCCACTTTCAGCGAAAACAGTCTATCCATGCGCGCAGGATTGGCAACGCTTGATGTTTTGGAGAAAGAGAATCTTGGGAAAAGGGCCTTGGAACGGGGCGAGCAATTCCGCGCGAAGCTTCGGCAGGCACTTGCTCCATTCGATATCGTAAAGGAAGTTCGTGGCATGGGACTTCTCTCCGGCATCGAGTTCGCCGCACCGAGGAAAATGGTCTCGCGCACGATGTATGAGGCGTTCCGTAAGGTCCATCCCGCCATGTTCGGGCAGATCATCGTGATGAAGTTGTTTCGAGAACAAAACATTCTTACGCAGATTTGTGGAAACAATTTCATGGTTTTGAAGGTCGCTCCGCCTTTGGTTGTCACTGAAGAACAGCTTGATCGATTTGTTGTAGCGATTTACGACGTCGTTGAGTTTGCCGACAGCTCACTGTCTTTCTGGACGGAAGCGCTTGGGTTGGCACGTCGAGCGGTGAATATTTAGAACTTGGTGGAATTCCGCTCCAGCTCCACAAAGTGCCCCGGAGGCAGTGGTCAGAATGAATCAAAGCGTAGACGTGTTCGTAGTGGGTGGCGGGCCGGCAGGACTGGTCGCCGCGATTGCAGCCCGACAACAAGGTCTTTCCGTCATGGTAGCCGATGGTTCCGATCATCCGATTGATAAACCCTGTGGCGAAGGCCTAATCCCTGAAACCCAGACCGCCTTGGCCAAATTAAACATTCATATTCCCGAGGAATATGGATTCCGCTTTCGTGGCATCCGATTTGTCCGGCAAGAAACCCAAGTATGCGCAGAATACCCCAGCGGCCAAGGGCTCGGAATTCGTCGAACTCTTTTGCACGAACTGTTGGTGGCGAAAGCCGAAGAGTGTGGCATTGAAATACTTTGGAAGACGCCGGTAGTCGGAGTCAACGAAGGCGGCGTTGAGCTAAGAAGCGGCAAAGTAGACGCTCGCTGGATTGTTGGAGCGGACGGGAGCGGCTCGCGCGTACGCCGGTGGAGCGGCCTCGACGTAACGTCGCATCGTCATGAGCGTTTTGCCAGTCGTCGCCACTACCGCGTGAAACCCTGGACTGAGTTCATGGAAATATATTGGGGGTCACAGGCGCAGGGCTATGTTACCCCCATTTCAAACGAAGAAATCTGCGTTGTTATCTTGGCAGAGAAGCCCCAGGATGCTAATTTTGCCGAATCTTTAGGCTGCTTGCCTGAACTCAAAAACCGCTTGGCGAACGCGGAACTCGGCAGTCGAGAGCGCGGCGCAGTAACGGCCATGCACCGCCTTGAACGTGTGACTCGCGGGAATGTTGCGCTGGTTGGTGACGCTTCCGGAAGTGTCGACGCCATTACCGGAGAGGGTTTGCGTTTGGCCTTCTGCCAGGCGTTGACTCTAGCCGAATGCTTAAAGCGCGGGGATCTATCGGTATACCAACAAGTACATCGCCAGCTTTCTCGTCGCCCCACGATGATGGGAGATCTGATGTTGCTGATGAGCCGCAACGCTTTGATCATGGATCGGTCAATCAAGTCGTTGGCCGGCACTCCGGGGTTGTTCAATGAATTTCTGACCATTCATAGTGGCAGAGCTAACGCCAAAACAATTTTTTCGGCAGGAGCACGCCTGGGATGGGGATTTCTCGCGGCCTAAGCAGGCGAAGGAGAGAAATATGCGCGTTTCGGGATGGAAGTCAGGAGTTGCGGCGACAACTGCAACCTTAAGCATAGCTATTTTGCTGTCTGCCTCCCCGACACCTCCAAAGTCCCAAGCGCAAGCTCAGGTAACACCGCGGGAAGTCGTGCTTTTCCTGGACACGGCCCAGAGTAAGGTCCACTACACCGTCGATAGCACTCTCCACACGGTTCACGGAACGTTTGCCCTGAAAAGCGGTTCCGTGCATTTCGACCGCGATAGCGGCAAAGTCGACGGTGAAATTGTCGTCCTCGCCGCCAGTGGTGAGAGCGGCACTACTTCGCGCGATCAAAAAATGCACAAAGAAGTCCTTCAGAGCGATAAGTATCCTGAGGCTATTTTTCGTCCCGCCCAGATTGAAGGCAAAGTGGCCAGCAGTGGAAGCTCTGATTTCAAGGTGCACGGTACATTCGTACTCCACGGGAGTAGTCACGATCTGATCGTCCCCGTCCACGCCGAATTGAACGGAGAAAATTGGAAGGGAACTGGGAAGTTTGATGTGCCCTACATCCAGTGGGGCTTAAAGAATCCCAGCAATTTCCTGCTAAAAGTGCAGCCGATTGTGAACATTGAGATAGAAATGGCCGGAACGCTCAAAAATCCGAAGTAGACCTGGAGAATAAGCTCGGACCTTCTCGCTAAACCTATTTTATACCAACCCTGTTTTTCATTTGCATATCCTCGCTCCATCCCCCAAGATTGTACATTTGGGCCACAACATTCGCTTCGAACTGCTGTGACCAGTGTTGACCACCTACGAAAAGCTGAGGGATTTCATGGAAAAGCCAAAGAATATTGCTGCGCCAAAGGGAAAATTGGGAATTCTACTTCCAGGAATGGGCGCGGTGGCCACCACGTTTATGGCCGGCGTCGAACTTGTTCGTAAAAAGAAAGCGCAGCCCGTTGGCTCGCTCACGCAGATGGCCACCATCCGTCTGGGCAAGCGCACCGAAGGCCGCTCTCCGAAAATTAAGGACCTGGTGCCTCTGGCCCGCCTGGAAGATCTGGTTTTTGGCGGTTGGGATATTTTCCCCGAAAGCTCCTATGATGCGGCCGCAAAGGCCGGCGTGCTTGATCCGCACCATCTCGCGGCCGTGAAGGGTTTTCTTTCCAAGATCAAGCCGATGCGCGCGGCATTCGATCATGAGTACGTAAAACTACTCAACGGCACACACGTAAAGAAGGGCAAAAACAAGTACGACATTGCCCTGCAAATCAAACAAGACATTGCCAATTTCAAAAAGAAGAACAAATGTTCACGGCTGGTCATGCTCTGGTGCGGCTCTACCGAAGTATTCATGAAGCAGCACGACGTGCACACCACCGTTGAAAAATTTGAAGAGGCCATGAAAAAGAATCATCCGGCCATTGCCCCGTCCATGCTGTACGCTTGGGCCGCAGTGACCAGCGGTATTCCTTTCGGTAATGGAGCGCCGAATCTCACCGTTGATGTTCCGGCCATCGAGGAACTGGCGCAGAAACACAATGTGGCCATCGCAGGCAAGGATTTCAAGACCGGCCAGACACTTCTCAAGACCGTTCTTGCGCCCGCGTTCAAAGCGCGAATGCTCGGATTAAACGGATGGTTTTCCACGAACATCCTCGGAAATCGCGATGGGGAAGTTCTCGAAGATCCCGGTTCATTCAAAACCAAGGAAGAGTCCAAACTCGGCGCACTCGAATTCATCCTCCAGCCGCACCTCTATCCTGAACTCTACAAGACAATTCACCACAAGGTCCGCATCAACTACTATCCACCGCGCGGCGACAACAAAGAAGGTTGGGACAATATCGACATCTTCGGCTGGCTGGGCTATCCCATGCAGATCAAGGTGGACTTCCTCTGCCGCGATTCCATTCTTGCCGCCCCGATTGTCCTTGACCTGGTATTGTTCCTCGATCTGGCGCAACGCGCTGGCATGCGCGGTATCCAAGAGTGGCTCAGCTTCTACTTCAAATCGCCCATGACGGCAAAAGAACTCTATCCCGAGCACGACCTTTTCATCCAACTCATGAAGCTGAAGAACACGTTGCGTTGGATGATGGGCGAAGATCTCATCACCCACCTTGGCCAGGAATATTACGACTAGCCGAGTGGTTAGAAGCTAAATGCAAGTACAGAAATAATGAGCAGTGAAAAGGGGCGCACCGTGATCGCGCCCCTTTTTTTGTCCAGAGCTAACTAATCTCCGGTGTTTCCCATTTCCCCGATTTGGCCGAACGAAACAGCGCGTCAATTACCGCCATGTTGTGGATGGAGTCTTCCAGCGTATTGGGGGGTTCCGTATTTTCGCGGATGGTTTTGGAAAACATATCCGCTTGAATCGTGTATTGATTGCAAATCGGAAAAGTCTCGATTACCTGACTGGCGCCAGCGTACAACTCTTTACCGTTGTCGATAAATATTCGCGTCGGCTTGTCTGGGGGAGCATTAAACGGGATCTCCACTTCCACACGCCCTTCCGTGCCAAAAAATTGCATCCTTTGGTACGGAACCATCTGCGTGCTTGCCGTAAAGATGCTCTGCCCCCTCGGAAACTCCAATATTCCCGACGTCAGCCGGTCTGTTTTGAAACTCGGGTCGCGCTCGATGCACCCAAATACCCGCACCGGCTCTTCTCCGAAAACGAAGCGCGAAGTCTTGATGGGATAGCAGCCAATATCCATAAGCGCGCCCCCAGCGAATTCCTCAACATTACGGACGTTGTCGGGGTCCACGTTGAAATAGCTGAAAAAGCCTAAGGCGGAACGAAGTTTTCCGATACGCCCGGAATTTACCACATCCCGTGTGCGCAACCATTGAGGATGTGTCACGATCATGAACGCTTCGGCTATCTTTACGCGATTTTCCTCGCTCGCTTCCCGTATTCGTCGCGCTTCCGCCACGCTACGCGCCAGCGGCTTCTCGCACAGCACGTGTTTGCCGTGACTAGCGGCTCGGATCGTCCATTCCCCGTGCAAATGATTCGGCAGCGGATTGTAAATGGCTTCTATTTCGTGGTCGGATAAGAGCTCTTCGTAGGTTCCGTAGGCTTTCGGAAAATTGAACTGCTTTGCTACTGTCTTCGCCTTTTCGTAGGAACGTGAACCGATCGCTACAATCTCTGCTCGCTCGCAAGACAGCATGGCCGGGATGACTTTACGGACACCAATAGTGGCAGTGCTGAGGATCCCCCACTTCACCTTTCGAATCATGACGATCTGTGCCTCGCTCTCGGAAGTCCAACTGTGACGCTATCTTATGCGGCGGAGCGGCCGCGTGCAAAGTTTACAGTGAAGTATGTGGCTCGTTCGAAGCGCAACCCACGGCCTCGAGAGCGGACGAGTCGATGGCGGGCCCGACATCCCTAACAACTGCAAATTCTAAAACAACAAGACTTTTGCCAGAAATCCAGCCAGCGCGCCCCCTACAAGTGGACCCAGTACCGGAATCGCTGCATAACCCCAATCCGATCCGCCTTTTCCGGCGATCGGCAGCAAGGTGTGGGCAATGCGTGGCCCCAGGTCACGCGCTGGATTAATCGCGTATCCAGTTGTTCCCCCGAGCGACAATCCGATGCCCCACACCAGGCAGGCCACTAGGTAAGGGCCAAGTCCAGCCGCAGGCCCTCCCAGCGCCACTTTCTTTGAAAATATGGCCGCCACCACGAAAACCAATACAAACGTGCCGATCACTTCCGAAATAAAATTCATCGGCAGATTGCGTATCGCCGGGATGGTTGAGAAGATTCCCAGCTTTGCGCCAGCATCCGGAGTTGTTTCCCAATGTGGAAGATAATGCAGATAAACTAGAGAAGCCCCGACAAACGCCCCCAACACTTGAGCGATCACAAACGGCACGACATGCGAAAAGTCCCCGGTCTGCAGGGCCACGCCAAGTGTCACTGCGGGATTCAGGTGCGCCCCAGGGCTCCCGCAGGCAATCGCCGTGAATACGCCACACATGACTGCCATCGCCCACCCCGCGGTTATGACAATCCAGCCTGAATTTTCGGCCTTCGATTTCTTCAGCAACACCCCGGCAACGACGCCATCGCCCAGCAATATCAAAATAAGTGTTCCCATGAATTCACCAAACCAGGGCGAGAGCATTCCGATTTCCTCCGAGGACTTGCTATGGACGAGTATTGTTCACAGAATTTGCAAAAGTGCAAAGTCTTTCCTGGGCCAATCAACGCGTGAGCAGCATTCACGGCTAAGAAAGAATTACACGATTTTGACAACTTTGCACGCAATGACACTCTTAAGTGCCGTGAATTCATGAGCTAAACAATGGCTGCTGGCCTGCTCTCAATTTTGAGACGGTTGGGAAAAGGGGAATTGGCTCATGCAAAATTTAAAGACTGTTGTTATGATGGCAGCCATCCTTTTAGTGATTTTGGCCTGCGCGACAACTCATATCATGTCTGTTGTCGCTGGAGCTTTCAGCGTTGCTTCTGTCATCGTATTTGCCGTCGTTGCCCTATTTGGAGTCGCAACGCGCCTCCGCGCCTAGGGTCTCCTGCGTATTTGTCGCGTCACGCCTTCGTGTTTTAATTGCTCCCGCCCATACGCAAGAAGCGACTAGACTTGGGCCGGGGTTCCTGCACTATCTAAATCGCGCTTTTTAAATCGAATGGAAAAATCGTCCGAGCGATCTCGAGAGAATTTTCAGGAGGCCTGGGCGAAGCGGCTGCACGCGTTGAAAAACGTCCCAGCCGTCACGGCCATCGTGTGGGAAGCCAGCCCCTCGGTCGTGACCTGGGGATTGATCCTTCGCATCCTCTCGGCACTTATGCCCTTGGCCCTATTGGCCATCGCGCGGATTATCATCGATTCCGTTGTAAATTACATTTCGCATGGCGTCTTGCGGCCTCACTTTTGGTGGTGGGTCGGCGGTGAGTTTGCAATCGCCAGCCTCAGCACGTTTCTGAACCGTACTATCGATTTCACTGACACCCTATTTGCCGATAAATATGTGAAGTACATTAGCGTGCGCATTATGCGCCACGCTTCTTCTCTGGATCTGGCCACCTACGAAGAGCCAGCCTTCCAGGACAAACTGGAGCGCGCCCGCGTTCAGGCAACTGATCGGCTCGGCATGGTCCAGCAGATGGGCCGGTTGGTCCAACAGATCATCACCACCATCGCCCTAGCTTCCAGCATCGTAGTTTTTTCTCCCTGGCTGCTTGTTGTGCTTGTGGTCTGTGTCCTGCCTGCATTTCTAGGAGAGAGCCACTTCGCTTTCCTCGGCTACAGTTTGGCCTTTCATCAGACACCGGTAAAACGACAGTTGGACTACCTGCGCTTCCTTGGGGTTAGCAAGGACGGCGCTAAGGAATTGAAAGTATTCGGACTCAATTCCTATTTAACTGACAAGTTTGCGACGCTCTCCGATGATATCTATCAACAGAATGTTGGCTTGGCCAAACGCCGTTTCCTTGCTAGCACCTTCCTTACGTTACTGAGTACGGTTGGCTATTACGGCGCTTACGCTTTTGTGATCTATCAGACGCTCACAGGAAAACTAAGCGTCGGTACGCTGACGTTTCTTGCCGGGGCCATCGCCGGTGCCAGCGCTAACCTGCAAATGATTTTTTCCACGTTCTCCAGCATCGCTGACCAATCCCTGTTTCTCACGGATCTTTTGGGATTTCTTGCACTTACACCCAAGGTGCGCTCCAAACCAAACGGTTTGCCCGTTTCCCGTCCCATCCGCCAGGGAATCGAGTTTCGCAATGTATCATTCTCCTATCCGGGGACCACTCGATTTGTGCTTCGCGACCTGAATCTGCGCTTGCAACAGGGAGAGCGCATCGCCTTGATCGGCGAAAATGGCGAAGGCAAGACCACCATCGTCAAGTTGCTCACTCGCCTCTACGATCCGACCGACGGCACTATCCTGCTGGATGGTGTCGATCTTAGGGAATATGACCTGGAGGATTACGCCAGCCAGATCGCCGTCATCTTTCAGGATTTCATGCGCTACGACATGACCGCGCGCGAAAATATTGCCATCGGTCGCATTGAACAGAGCGAAAACATGCCGCAGATTGAAGCCGCTGCCCGAAAGAGCCTTGCGGATTCAGTCATCCAGAAACTCCAGGGTGGCTACGACCAGATGTTAGGGCGCCGCTTCGATAAGGGAGTTGATTTGTCTGGTGGAGAATGGCAAAAAGTAGCATTAGCACGAGCCTATCTGCGTGACGCGCAGATTTTAGTTCTGGACGAACCGACCGCCTCGTTGGACGCGCGCTCGGAGCACGAAGTCTTCCAGCGGTTCGCCGAACTCACGGAGGGAAAACTGTCGGTATTGATCTCGCATCGTTTCTCCACCGTGAAGATGGCGGATCGCATCATCGTCCTGGAAAAAGGGAAGATCTCAGAGGAAGGAAGGCACGACCAACTGATGGCCCGGGGCGGGCATTACGCCGAAATGTTTGATATGCAGGCCTCCAGTTACAGGTAGAGGGTAACGGAATGACTGCCATTCCCAGACCGACGAAAGACTCTATGGATCGAATTCCTCTCAGCGACAGGCTTCAGCCAGGCATCGCGAATGAAACTTCTCGCAACAGCGAGAATTCGCTTTCCATTGCCGAACAGGCACGCCACGATTCCCAAAGCTGGGTGTTGGAACGCAAGTCAACGGATACCAGGGCGCTCAAGCGGCAGTTGAAGGCGGCGATGGAGTGGCTGGCGCCCACCCGCCGAAAGGCCGCTAAACGCAAAAAGGCTCAACTGCTCCCCGGATTCGTCTTTGAGTTCCTCGAATCTGGGAAGATGCTTTTGCAGTCTGCTGCCACCGAAGTTCGAGATAGTCTTCGCCTCAAGTATCCCGCGGCACAAGCCTCCGTTCTAGAGAGCGAAAAATACCCACGGGCCTTCATTGCCGCGCAATCGTACCTTTCGGCAGTTCAACTTGATTTTCAAGAGAGCTCCTTCCGCTCCTACCTGCAGGTGGTTCAAGAAGCCGGGCATTTCGACATTGGCGAAACCTGGTTGCTCAGCCCGATGCTGCAATTAAATCTCTTGCTGCAGCTCGGCGAGTCTGTCCGGCAATCGCAGGATCAAAAGAGCGGACAAAGTTTTGAGGACTTCGATAGGTTGTTTATCGCGCTCGACCGTGTACGCAAAACACCCTGGAAAAAAATATTTCAAGCACTGAGCGCCACGGACGAAATCCTGCGTGGGGATCCGGTCGACTCCTACAGGTGGATGGATTTCCGCAGTTGCGATCACTACCGCGAGGCCGTTCAGCGGCTTTCCCGTTTCTCGGGTAGTTCTGAAGAAGACGTCGCACAACGGGCCATCAATATGGCCCGGACTGGCATGTCTCGATTTCCTACCGGCACCAAGCAGTCGCAGCGATACGGCCACGTTGGCTACTACCTCGTGGATAAGGGTCGCGCGTACCTCGAGAAAGAGATCCAATTCCGGCCACAGGGGATGGCTTTCGTTCGCGCCGTTCTCCTGGAGGCTCCCGCGCTTTTCTATTTCCTCGGTGTGGAGTTCTGCATCTTTGCCATTCTGTTGTTCATCCTCAGCGGCATCCCCGTCGGCTTTCCCTTTGCCGCCGCCACGCTCCTTTTTCTATTGCCGGTAAGCGAGGCGGCCATCGAGGTCATCAATCCCTTCATCCTGTTTCTTCTTCCACCGCGCGTCCTCCCGCGTCTCGATTTTTCGGATGGCATACCCCCGGAATTGCGCACCGTTGTTGCCGTACCCACGTTGCTGATCTCAAAAGACCAGATTCGGGATCTGGTCCGTACACTGGAAATCCGTTATCTGGGGAATGTAGATCCCAACCTGTCCTTTGCCCTGTTGACGGATCCGCCTGACTCGTCGCAACCCTTCGATGAAAAAGATGAACTTGTCACCCTGTGTTCCGGCCTGATCGCGGAATTGAACCTTAAATACTGCAAAGGTGAGGACGATTGCTTTTTTCATCTCCACCGCCATCGTACGTTCAACGAAACTGAACAAACTTGGATGGGTTGGGAACGTAAGCGTGGCAAATTGCTGGATTTCAACGAACTCTTGCGCGGGGGCGAAGACCGCTTTCCTGTGAAAGTGGGAAACGTTTCGCTTCTCAGAAGCATTCGCTACGTCATTACCCTGGATTCCGATACGCAACTACCCCGCGAATCGGCAAAGCGTCTGGTCGGAGCTATCGCCCATCCGTTGAATCAGGCCCTGGTCGATCCTGTTAGCAACACGGTTCGCGAAGGGTACGGGGTCTTGCAGCCAAGGGTCGGCATCAGCGTCCACTCCGTAAATCGCTCGCGCCTGGCTTACATTTATTCTGGCCAGACTGGGCTGGATATTTACACCAACGCAGTGTCGGATGTCTATCAGGACCTTTTCGGTGAAGGGATTTTTACCGGCAAAGGCATTTATGAAGTTGATGTCTTCCGCCGTGTATTGCGAGAGAGGTTTCCCTCGAACGCAATTTTGAGTCACGACCTGATCGAGGGCGCCTATTCGCGGACCGGCTTGGTTACCGAGATAGAAATTATCGACGACTATCCATCTCACTTCAGTGCTCACAGCCGCCGCAAACACCGTTGGGTACGCGGCGACTGGCAGATTTTGCGCTGGCTGTTTTCCAAAGTGCCCGACGAAAATGGCAACACGGTTGATAATCCATTAAGTTTTCTTTCGCGTTGGAAAATCCTTGATAACCTGCGCCGCAGCATTATTGAAGCCGCCACCTTCCTGTTATTCCTGTGCTGCTGGTTCGTTCTGCCAGGTTCGTCTGGGCGTTGGACGATTGCTGCTTTGGCCCTCTTGCTGCTACCAAGCTATCTGCAGGCCGCCCTGTCGTTGGCACGGCAGTGGAGTTCTCCCCATCGCTGGGCCGTGGTGAGGCAGGGAATCGACGATTTCATCACTTCCCAAATCAACGTGCTGGTATTTTTGGCCTTTCTCCTGCACCAGACACTTGTAACGCTCGATGCCATCATCAGGACGGTGTTCCGCCTGACCATCAGCCGTAAAAAGCTACTGGAATGGGAAACGGCTGCGCAATCGGAATTGGAAAAGCGCAAGAAAACGCCCGTCGATATCTATCTGGCGTGGACGCCATTAGTTTCGCTCTTAATCGCAGGGGCATTGTATCTGCTCCGTCCAAGAGCGCTTGTCGTCGCTGCTCCAATTCTGTCTCTCTGGTTTTTTTCGAGGATCGCTGCTAAATGGCTGGACCGACCGCTGCGGGCCGCTGTCAGTTCCCTGAAGCCAGAAGATGAATCGTATGCGCGCAAAATCGCATTGAAAACGTGGCGCTATTTCCGTGAATTCTCAAACGAGAAAGAGAACTGGCTCATTCCTGACAACATTCAAGGCGAAAAAGAAGAAGTTGCGGCACGAATTTCTACCACCAATCTAGGATTGCTCTTTAACGCGCAGTATGCCGCCTTAACACTGGGGTTTCTCACCTTGCCGCGTTTTCTATCGTTGGCTGAAGCTACGATGCAGACCACCAAAAAATTGGAGCGCTTTCACGGACACCTTGTCAATTGGTATGACACCAGGACTCTTGCGCCGCTTCAGCCCCTATTCATTTCCAGCGTGGACAACGGGAATCTAGCTTGTTGCTTGTGGGCGCTCAAGCAGGGTTGCCTGACTGCCGAGCATGAAGCCGTTTTTTCAGAGTTGTTATTTGAATCGATTCTCGATCACGTCGAGATCTCCATCGAACTTATCAAAAAACAAACCGGACGCGAACAACTGCTGGCAACGGTGGAAAAAATCCGTACAGAAATCAGTGCGTTGGGAAATGACGTCGAACGGTGGATCGCGACCGCGCCGAGGCTCGTCGCAAAAATCGAGGCTGTATCAGCTTCAGCGCCAGAAGAAAGTTCAGAAGAAGCCTGGTGGCTGGCCGAAGCCATCCTAAAACTCAAAGATCTTTTAGCGCTGGCTGAATTGTTCACGCCCTGGTTCCTTCAAGACTTCACTAAATTTCGGAGTACACCACCGCAGCTTCGCAAAACAGAAACGATCCTCAGTCTGACGCTCCAGAATTATGTGCAACTCGCGAAAAGTATTCAAAATGTTCCTCCGGGCATTGACGTACCGGCGGTCGAGGCGACGCTCGCAAGGTGCGTAGAGAACGTTCTGCAGATCCAGTCGCGGTTGAGACGGATTGCGCAGGAAGCAGACAGTCTGGTCAGCGAAATGGATTTCAGTTTGTTCTACGATCCAACCCGAAAAGCTCTCTCCGTTGGATATGACGTAACACAAAATCAATTGCAGAAAAGTTTCTACGACCTGCTGGCTTCGGAAGCCAGAAGTGCCGTCTTTGTAGCCATCGCCAAGAACGAAATTCCCCAGGACGCCTGGTTCATGATGGGGCGGACACATACTCGATATGCGAAGCGCACTGTGTTGTTGTCGTGGACGGGCACGATGTTTGAATACCTAATGCCTGCGCTTTGGCTGAAGCATTTTCCTGCAACTCTGCTGGAAGATAGTTTGAATGGTGCTGTTGCCTGCCAGAAGGCCTACGTGCGTCCCTACAAGATTCCGTGGGGAATTTCCGAAGGTGCCTGCACGGCAAAAAACGACAGCGGTCATTTTGAGTATCAAGCGTTTGGAATTCCACCCCTGGCTCTGAAGGCGAATCCGCCGCGTAAAATCGTGATTACTCCCTACGCCACTGCGCTGGCGTTGAATACCGTCCCACGGGAAGCGCTGCATAATTTAAGAGCCATGGACGAACTGGAATGGAACGGCCGCTACGGATTTCACGAATCGGCGGAATACATGGCCGCGACAGAGCAAGGCAAGGGCAGCTTCGAGGTCGTGCCGTCGTGGATGGCACATCATCAGGGGATGATTCTGCTTTCGATCTGCAATCTGCTTTCGGATTCTATTTTCCAAAAACTCTTTCATGACGACGTCCGGGTGGAGGCCACCGAACGCATTCTGCACGAACGTCCGCTGTCCGTCCAAGTGATGAGCGAGATGGTTGTAGCTCCGCAGTCGGCCGACTAAATTCGAGTCACTTCTCTCACTCTCCTGCTTCCATCGGCACAGGTTCCACTTGAGACCGAGGCGGGAAGAAAAACTGACGAGGCGAGTGGCGGAAATGGCTCCAAAGGGTGCGGAAGATTGCGCGATTTTCAGCCAATTCCACGCCGTGGGCCCGCAGCGCGAGTCGCAGCGCAAGATAAAAACTAACAGAGAGATTGAGGACGAAGGTCACGGCGATGCCGAGTGCCGCCCATAGCAGTCCGCGTTCCGGCATGGTCTCCCTGGAAAGAGATACAGCGCCGAGGGCTACGGTACCGGTTGAAAGCGTAACGTGGCGGACATCCAGAGGCAGCCCGAAGAAACGCGCGAACGATGGCGTCATTCCGAGCATGAAGCCAAGCGCGACGGAACCGCCCCAACCTGAAATGTTCCTGGAAAAAGCTTGAGAGATTCGTTCCAGCCGATCAGGATGCAGGAAAGTTCCGAGTGGATGATCTGCGATGGCTTCCGGCAAGCGATGATATACGGCCCAGTTTTCGATCCAGCCACCGATGATGCTGGAAAGCCAAAGAATTACGCCCGTAAGCGCAGCGTAAAAAATAGTTCCACTGTGTAGCGGGTTCAGGGATGTAACGGCGTACTCCGCGGTTTCCGTATTGAGTATTGGCGCGCCGAAAAGAACGCGCCAAAGAAATGCGAGACCAACCGCGCCCGCTCCCACGGCAAAGATGTTTCCAAAAGCGGCGGCGAGTTGTGTGCGAAATATGCGAGCCACATAGGTGACTAACTCGTCGTCGCTGGAATCCTGTTCGCGGCGAAGCACAATCTGCGCAAGCGTAGCGCCTGTCATGGAAGGTTGTTTAGTGGCGAGCGCCAGATGAAAGGTCTGCAGGATCAGGAAGCTGATGGCGTAATTCAGTCCCGCCAAGAATCCTTCGGGGAATGCGCGCAAGTTGGCATGCGTGATGAACATTTTGATCGCCGCGGTGCCCACGGTTAGCAATCCCCCGCCGAGTGCGGCTCGCCACATCGCCCAATATTCCTGGCGCGTGGCAGAAATATAGTGTTCGCCTGTTTTGCCTGCCCATTCGACAATTTTTCGCGCCAGCAAGCTCATGCTATTGCGGAGAAGCACAATGATGCTGCGATCGGAGAGACGGCCGCGAATTACTTCCCTCAAAAAATTTTGAACGGCAAGGCGTTTGGGGTGGCCGGGACTTGCGGACAACACTGTGGCGATGGATTCCATTCGGTGCAAGCATTGCGCGATCACATCTAGCGCGTAGACAACGTCGAGATTGACGCCGCGCTGATCCAAATTGAGTTCGATCGTGTGCAATTCATTTCTGCAGTCCTGCACCGCGCTCCGCCAATCTTTTTCAACGCCAGAGGCGTCTTGCCCCTCCTGAATGGCTTGAATGAAATCATCGCCCGCGCGTGTAAGTCGATAGAACGGCGATTGCTGAACTGGGCGCGGCAGGCTGCGAACGCGGAGTTTCTCCGAAAGCCCCAATCCTTGAACGCGCGCACCAAGCAGGCTGAACGAGTCCAGCAAAGACTGCACGACGGGTTTCCATTCGAGCGCGCTTTCCACTGGGGCTTCGAGTGCGACGATACGATCAAAATGTTCCGGCGGGAGAATGAAAAAGTGCTCCACTTCCTCCCGCGTAGGGAAAATGCGAACGAAGAGTCGGGCCAGTTCACGGTAATCGCGAGGTGCGGGAAGGAGAAGCGCAAACAGCCGATTCGACAGTTCGGACATGAGGCCGCGATCGCTGGGCAAGCCGGAATCAGCGAAGAGCGAAACACCGTTTGTCTCGGCGAGAAGTGCAGCGATGCTTTCCTGGCAGCGGCGGCGAATCTCTGGAGAGACTTCAAGTACGGAAAGCCAGACTGCCTGGCGGCGCCACCGGGCATCGTGGTCATACTCAGTGTCAAGTGCCGCAGAAAGCGGTGGCGAGATACGGCGATCGCGTTGTCGATTGAAGGTGGCAAGATCCACGACCGCATCGAGGCGTGTTTTGAGGGAAGTGGCGTTCGTGAGTTTCTCGACGTGTGACGCGAGTTCGCGAAGCGACTTATTGGGTCGTTCGGTCGGAGGGAAAAGGGCAAGGATAATGTCGCTGGTCGAAGGCATGGAAAATGAAACTGTGTCCAAGTCCGAACAATACCGTACCTGCAACCGGGAAAGTATGCAACGGCGCGAAAAGACCCAGTTAACGTCGTTGGCAGACATGTGATTGTTGGGTGAGTGATTGTGCGAGATTCGGTTTGCTTTAGAATGGATGTGGAGGCGAATGGGGTCCGGTGACCTTCCCGGCTTTCAAAGCCGTTTTTAGTGTTGCGCATCCGTCCGCACTGAAACGCACTCTCGTGCATATTGGTTTATTTTAAAGGTGTTTTCTCACCATCGATCGTGCGCCAGTCCGCAGCGTTGAGCACGGATTTGCAAAACCAACCGACACCACTACCGACACCGGAATTTGAAACATCTGGGAACAGACACTGAAGCTCAGGTAGATGCTGACTCTTTCGGTCCTATTCAGCTAGAACAAGAAGATCGTCGCTCAGTGGACCTGCGGACGCGTCTGAGAACCATTGTGGACAGCGGCGATGAAGCACATGCCCCCGCCGGCGGTGTGTTCCCCTTGCCCTGTGTCGGGTGACTTGCCAGACCTAGCAGGCTGCGGAAAAAGTGCCTCACCTTGCAACGAAGTGTGAGGTGAGATCGTCTAAGCAGGCATGCGCAGACACGACGAACAGCAAGAAAGCATGTACAGCTACATTTCCCCGGAGAAGCGAGTGCCCTCCGATCATCCGTTACGTAGGCTGCGGGAGATGGTGGACACGGCGTTGAAGGAGATGTCCCCGCAGTTTGCGGAGATGTACTCGCACTACGGACGGCCATCGATAGCAGCCGGAAAAGCTGCTGCGGGCACTGCTGCTGCAGGTGCTCTACAGGGTGCGCAGCGAGCGGCTGCTGATGGAGCAGTTGGACTACAACCTGCTGTTCCGGTGGTTCGTGGGGCTGAGCATGGACGACGAGGTGTGGGACGTGACGGTGTTCACCAAGAACCGGGAGCGGCTGCTGGAAGGAGAAATCGCCGAAGCGTTTTTCGAGCAGGTGATCGCGCAGGCGCGGACGAAGCAGTTGCTGTCGGACGAGCACTTCACGGTGGACGGGACGCTGATTCGAGGCCTGGGCAGGACAGAAGAGTTTTCGGGCGAAGAAGAAAGGATCGCAGCGCGACATTCCTCCGGACGACCCGGGGAATCCGACGGTGGATTTTCACGGGGAGAAGCGGAGCAACGACACGCACCAATCGACGACGGACCGGCAGGCACGGCTCTACAAGAAGAGTGCGGGGCGCGAGGCGAAGCTGAGCTATCTGGGGCACGTGCTGGCGGAGAACCGCAACGGGCTAGTGGTGCAGCCGCAAGTGACGATGGCGACGGGAACGGCGGAACGGGAAGCGGCGCTGGAGATGCTCGAAGCGCGGACCAGTAGGCGACGAGTGACGGTGGGAGGTGACAAAGGATACGACGTGCACGAGTTCGTGGCCGATGTACGCGATCTGGGGGTGACGCCGCACGTGGCGCAGAACAACCACAACCGGCGGAGCGCGATCGATGCGCGCACGACGCGGCACGCGGGTTACGAGATCAGTCAAAGGAAACGCAAGCGAGTGGAAGAAGTCTTTGGCTGGCTGAAGACGGTCGGGTTGCTGCGGCAGACGCGCCACCGAGGAAAAGAGCGGGTGGGCTGGATGTTCACGTTCGCCACGGCGGTCTACAATCTGGTGCGCATCCGGAACCTGACGGCGGAGGCTGCCTAATCCTTCACCCCGGGCGAGAAAACACGCCGATCCGCACCGATGCGGGGCCCAACAAATCTCCCGAGCAGAGAAAAAACAAGAAGAAAAACCATGATTCACTCAACCAAAAGGCAAGAACTAACTCATGCGGAGCTTTTTTCCGCAGCCTGCTAGATTTCGGTCTGGCGAAAGTTGTTCTTGCTGGTACAAGTGTTTCCGAGATGCCGACCGTCACGGCGGCGGAATTTTTAACTAGTCCGGGTACGACGATGGGCACGATGGCTTATATGTCTCCAGAGCAGGCGCGAGGGGAAGAACTGGATGCGCGGACGGACTTGTTCTCGTTTGGCGCGGTTCTCTACGAGATGGCGACGTGGCGGATGGCATTTCCAGGTCTCACCGCTGCGGTCATCCACGATGGAATCCTAAATCGGACACCGGTTCCGGCTTCGCAGTCTAATCAAGGAATCCCAACAAAACTGGACGAGATCATTGGCAAAGCGCTGGAAAAAGACCGAAGGCTGCTTTACCAGAGCGCCGCGGACATGCAAACCGACTTGCAGCGATTGATCCGCGACCCTGAATCTGGACAAGCAGGAACCGTAGAGAGCACCACTCCCAATAGGCGTTTGTCACGAGGGCAAGTGGTTGCGATAGTGGGAGGTTTTGTCTTATTGCTTGGCGGGTTGATTTTTGTAATTGCGATAACGCGGCACCTGGCAACCAAACCGGAGGCGGAAACGGCAAACGTCATAACGGTGAAGGGCCTTCCTTTTTTGAATCAGGGGAAGTATGTTGCAGTCCTCCCATTCAGGGTGCTCGGAGATGCGACAAGCATAGGGTACGTTGCGGAAGGATTGGAGGAAGCGCTTTCGGCGAAGCTATTCCAGTTAAAAGATGTGCATGTGGCATCCTCTGGCGATACTGGACAGATGGATACGAAAGCGCCGCTACCACAAATCGCGAAGCAACTTGGCGCAAATTTAATCGTATCCGGCGTAGTACAAGACTCTGCCGATCTACTACGCGTCACAGTGAAATTGGACAATGTTGCGGAAAACAAGGTGCTGTGGAATGAGGAGTTTTCCGGCGTTCCCGGTGATTTGCTGACCATCGAGGACAAAATCTGTGGAAAGCTGACGGAAGTGCTGGAACCGAACACATTCGCCGGGGATATTGCCACCGGAGCGGCTCATTCGACGGATAACGTGGATGCCTATGATTCGTATCTGCGTGGCAACAATGCGCTGCGTGGCCCATTGAATGCCAAAAGCATTCAGGCGGCGATCGACTACTTCAACGCGGCGTTGCACAAAGACCCGAAATTTGCGAAGGCCTATACCGGGCTGGCGGGCGCCAGTTTGCGAATGTATGAAGAAAATAAAGGACAGTTTCTGGACGGAAAAGGCTTTGAATGCGGCAAAGCAAGCGCAGACCCTGAATGACAAGCTGCCCGAAATGCATTATTCACTCGGCACCATTTATGCCGCACCTGGCCAAACGGCACAGGCCATTACCGAGTTGAAGCGCGCACAAGAACTCACGCCAAATTCGGATGAGGGGTATCGCAGGCTTGGGAATGCATATCTTGCGGCAGGGCAAAAAGAACAAGCCATTCGAGCGCTGGAAAAAACGGTGGAACTCAATCCTTATCTTTGGGTGAATCTGAACTCGCTGGGCGGCGCGTATCTAAACACCGGTGACTACGAAAAGGCGTTGAAGTACTAGCAGCAGGTCACGCAAGTGGAGCCACAGAACCAGATCGGGTTTGCCAACCTGGGGACGGTTTATATATCAATGGGACGGTACGAGGAGAGCATCGCGCCGCTGGAAATAGCGACGAAACTCGATCCACAACCGGTGGTGATCTCCAACCTGGGCACGTCGTGTTTCTATCTGCATCGATACGCGGATGCCGTAAAACAGTTTGAGAAGGCTGTACAACTGAATCCAAGCGACGAAACGATAATGGGCAACCTGGCGGATGGCTACCGTGCGGCCGGGCAGTTGGAACTGGCCAAGGCAACCTATGACCGGGCGATCGCGCTGGCGTTTAAGGCCCTGAACGTGAACCCGCGGAGTGCCACCACTATGGGGAGTCTGGCGCTGTACTACGCAAAGAAGGGCGATATGGGCAAGGCCACAGCATGGATTCAGCGTGCGCACGGTTTAGACCGATCCTCCGTTGAACTGATCCAAACGTCGGCGGAGGTTCATGCCCTTAGCGCTAAGCCGGAAGATGCCATTGCCGATCTGAAGAAGGGTTTGCAACACGGCCTAACGACTAGCAGCCTCGAATCGGATCCGGAACTGGATTCGCTCCGGAAACGGCCAGACTATCAAGCGTTGATGAATAAGTTTGCACCAAAGAAGAAGTAAGATTCGGTGCGCGCCGGAATTTCTCTATCCACGACTTTCCATTCCATCGAGAATTCACTGCTGGTAGTTCTAGGTGCTCCTGACGAGGATGAGTCCAGGGCTGGAGCATATTATTTTGCGCTTCAGGGCCACGAGCTTCATTTAGTTCACACGACCTACGCCATCCGGCGCCATTGCGATATACGCTTGATTAAACTTCCCTAGCGCCCGATAAGTCGTGCCCGCTCCCTGTTCGTTGACTTGCCTTCTGTCCTCAACCTAATATGACCGCACCATGGCTGACTCCGACGCGCTCATCGGGCAAACCTTCTCGCATTACCATATCCGTGAAAAACTGGGCACCGGCGGAATGGGTGTGGTCTATTGCGCTCTTGATGAAAGATTGGATCGCAAAGTTGCGCTGAAGGTGCTTTCCTCCGGAATTTTGGCCGATGAGAGAGCTCGCAGGCAGTTTCACAAGGAAGCTCTGGCCCTGGCAAAGCTAAATCACCCCAACATCGAGACCATCTACGAATTTGGCAGCCAGGATGGGCTTGATTTTCTGGTCATGGAGTTGATAGCGGGCGTCTCGCTGAGCGCAAAGCTCAAGAACGGGCCACTCTCGGAGCGCGACGTACTGCGCTTTGGGGTGCAGATGTGCGAAGGGTTGGCGGCGGCGCACAGCCAGGGGGTGATTCATCGTGATCTCAAGCCTTCGAACTTGTTCATCACGCCCGAGAACCGACTCAAGATTCTCGATTTCGGACTTGCTAGTCTTTTAAGAACTCAGGATGAAGCGGACATCGCCCGCACTCTTTCAGAAGAGCAGGGCCGCGCGGTTGGGACTCTCCCGTATATGTCGCCCGAGCAACTTCGCGGGGAATCCGTTGATGCGAGAACCGATATCTATTCTGCGGGAGCCGTATTGTACGAAATGGCTACCGGCTCGCGACCCTTTCCTCAAAGCAGCTCCGTGCAATTGATCGGCGCCATTCTGCACAAAGAACCTGTGCCGCTTCGAACTTTTAACGAACGCTTCCCACCCGGACTCGAAGCCGTGATCATGAAGACGCTCGACAAGGAGGCTTCCGAGCGGTACCAGACTGCGCGGGAACTTCGCACCGCGCTCGAAACGCTGACGAGCTCCTCGGTGAGCGGCGCGATGAACTGGCCAGCGACAGCCGCGCCGGCCTCAAACGCGACCGCGACAGTTGGTCCGACCAAAACAAGACCGTGGGGGTGGATTGCAGCAGGGACTCTGGTGGCCGCCATGGCGTTGGTGTTCGGACTGGATTTGGGAAAAGTAAGTAGCAGACTCTTTGGACATCGGAATCCAGACGAGCATGTTCCGCGCCAGGCGATTTCCGCGCCGGCTCCGCGAAGGGCGATTGCAGTTCTGTCGTTCCTGAACGTCTCCAAGCGACCGGATCAGGCCTGGCTGGCGACCACGCTACCCCAGATGCTGACGACGGAGCTGGGCGCCGGCGGCAATCTGAGAACAATCGCCGGGGAAGATGTGACGCGCATGAAATCGGACTTGGGATTGCCGGACGCGGACAGCTATGGCGGCGATACGCTACAACGCATAGGGAAGATTGTCGGAGCAAAAGATATTGTCACCGGATCGTATCTCGCTCCGGGAACCGGCCAGCTACGGCTCGATTTGCGCCTGCAGAACGCACAGACCGGCGAAACGGTGGATACCGTCAGCGTAAACGGCAAGGGCGAACAAGTGGCCGACCTGGTGGAATTGATCGGGCGCGCTGGGGGCCAGCTTCGCCAAAAGCTGGGAGTCGAAGGAAACCCGCCCGCAGCCGAGGCGGTCTTGAAGGCTTCGCTTCCCTCTTCTCCCGTTGCTGCGCAGCTCTATGCCGAAGGCATTGAAAAGCTCCGGCACATGGATGCAAAGGGAGCGATAGAGAGTTTACAAAAAGCTATCCAGAAGGCGCCGGAGTATGCGCTGGCGCACTCGGGCCTGGCGGAGGCCTGGTCCATTCTCGGATACGACGATCACGCCCTGGCCGAAGAACAAAAGGCGCTCTCCTTCGCGAGCTCACTCTCCGCAGAAGATCGCGGATTGATCCAGGGCCGGCTCTATGAGTTCGCGTCCGAGTGGGACAAGGCGGCGACGTACTATCTTTCCTTGCGTACTCTTTACCAGGACGATCTAGATTACGGTTTGCGCCAAGCCAACGCGCAGGTGCGCGGCGGGAAGCCCAAAGAAGCGCTCGCAACGATTTCTGATTTACGGGGCATCCCCGGTCCGGCGGGAGAAGATCCCCGCATTGATCTGCTTGCCGCGGAAACCGCGGAAATGATGGGGGACTTCAAGGCGCAAGAGGCGGCCGCCTCCCGCGCAGCTGAGAAGGCGACTCATCAGGGTTCGCGACGGCTGGCGGCCAGCGCGGAGTGGCACCGCTGCACCGCGCTTGTGAATCTTGGGAATGCCACGCCGGCGAAGGCCGCATGCGAGAAAGCCCGCGACTCGGCAAAGGCTGTGGATGACGAATTGTTGGAAGCAAGAAGTCTGACCGGGCTGGGCTACGCTTTGAGCGACCAGGGCGATAATGCCAACGCCCTGCAATGCCATAAACAAGCGCTGGAGCTTGTCCGCGGTATCGGCGCGGAGCGGGATATTGCTGGAGCTCTTCTGAACATTGCAAACCTGACTTACGCATCAGGCGACTTGAAGGCAGCACACCGCTACTACCAGGAGTCGCTCGAAACTTCACGCGGCATCAACAACAAGCAGGGAATCCTCGATGCCGAGGGGGGGCTTGCCGCGGATCTGGTGGCGTCGGGTGAATCCGCAGCCGCGCTGCAGATTTACGAGGACATGCTGAAAACCGCGCGTGTGGTCGGCGATCAGAAAAATGCGTCGTTCGCCCTGACGGGTATGAGCCTGATTCTTTTCGAGCACGGCGACCTTGCGGGCGCCCGCAAACGCATTGAAGAAGCAATTAAAATCACACGCGATGCCGGGATGAAGGGCGATTACGCTTCCGGACTGAGCGCGCTTGGGGACATTGATTTCGCACAAGATCACCTGGACAACGCGGCCAAGAACTATCGCGAATCGCTTCAATTGAATCAGCAACTGGACGACAAATCAGGCCAGGCGATGAACAACGCCGCCATGGCTTCGCTGTCGCTGGAGCAAAACCTGCCCGCGGAAGCAGAGACTCTGGCGTCGAAAGCCGTGGACGCATTCCAGGAGCAGAAGAACGCGGACCTCGAAACCGACGCACTGGGAACACTTGCGCGTGCGCTTGTTACGGAGGGCAAACTTCCGGAAGCGCGCAAGGCAATCGAACGAGCAAAGGGCCTCCCGGCGCAGGATGAGAGTATCCGACTGAAGCTGGCCATCTCCGAGGCGTACGTGCTCGCTCGCGAAGGGAAATCCAGCGAGGCTTCGCGCATGGTCGCGGAGTGCGTACAAAAAGCTTCGGAGAGAAAATGGAAGCGGTCCGAGTTCGAAGCACTTCTCGCAAAAACCGAGATTGAATCGCTTACCGGCGCGACGCCCTCCGCGAAACTTACGGCAAAACGTCTGCAAAATGATGCAAATGCTTCAGGATTTGTACTCATCGCCCGCAAGGCAGGGGCACTTGCGAAATGAAGGAAGAATCCACGGTGGCACGCGGAGATGCAACGCGGCGGCAGTTTGCGAACGCTGGACTGCCTTGATTGAGGGGGCTACTTCTCTTGGAATTTAGCTGCTCTTCCGGCGGCGCCAGAGGAAGCCAAGTCCAAATAGTCCAGAGGCAAGAAGTGAAAGACTGGCCGGCTCAGGCGTGGCCGTCGTTGTCTGCTGGAGATTGATGCCTACTGTTGGAATTGACGGAATGTCCGTGGCCCTGCACCCTCCGGTAACGACCAGATAGCAGTAGAACCCATCGCCGTTCAGTGAATTGTTATCGCCCACATTCATGAAGAGGGAGAGGTCTTTGCCTCCGCCTGTGAGGGGAAACGGGAGGGCAAACGTAAAGAAGGGATTTCCGGAGCCATTCGTGCCGAAAAGGATGGCCGAAGCCGAGAGCCCGAGGACCTCACTCTGAGAAAACGGGGAGAAGAAAACATTCCCGCTCTGAACGGTATCATCATTCGTCAATAACCCTGCCGATTCGAGAAATCCACTTGAAGGAACCGGGAGCGTGAGCGTGAGAGACTGGGCGTTAGCGGGCAGTGTCGAGGTCATCTGAAAAGCGAAGGCCAGCTGGCAGGTTCCGGTGGTAGGGTCGATCTCGGCATCGGAGCAAAACTCCTGGGAGGCAATCGTTACGCCGTCGGCCGTGATGGTCCCAGTAGCAAGGATGAGCGAACCAGCCTGTCCGTAGGAGGAGCGGGTCCGAACTGGCACGGAGTTTGCCAATGTAGTACCTGCAAGAACGAACATGGCTGCCAAGACAACGAGTATTGTTTTCATGCAGTCCCCCCATCGAATATAAAAATGCCTAAGCTTCACCAGCAGATCCAGTTCCATCCTCCTCGTTCCAGGGCCAAGCTGTGGAAATTGTAACCTGTGCTTCTGATAGCAGATACGGGGGCTGCGAAAACTCGCAATACCCCCTCGATTGAAGGAGTGTGCAACAAAATTCACAATCTCGCCCGAGTTTGACTAGATCTTACGAGACCTGTTGTCCACCCTCCCGGTTCGCCGACGCTTCAAAAGTCGAGTAAGGTGTCAGGCTAACCGGTAACCTGGGTACCGGGACCAGTGCGTCGGGATAAACCGGCGTGGAGGTGTGTCCAGCGAAGGCTGGCGTATTCAGTGGGAAGAGTCCCACCAGGGCAAAAGTCAGAGCCCTGTAGCTTGGATAGTCAGGAGGAAGGAAACTGAATCCTGAAAGCCTATCGACAAAGCCATCTTTGGATGGTGAGCGAGTCATCGGGCCGTAACGAAAGTGAACGCAGAAATGGCCTCGAAACGGGAGCCCCAGAGGCCGAGCCTTCCTTCATGAGGCGAAGGCAACATGGATCGTCGCAGACTGACTGAAGCGGCGAGACACTCTGGCGGGGTTATAGCGACAGCACGATGACAAGGATGCGCAAAGCAACTGGAGAAGCCCTCCTCGTCCCGCTGAGAAATCGGCGGAGAAAAGGAAACCGTATAACCGGAGACACCGGGAAGTCGGTGGAACGGCGAGAGGGTGGCGGAGGGGTCTGTAGTAGCGGTGAAGCGGGGTAATGTCCCGTGGAGCGAAGAGACCCTGCTGTTTGCAATGACTCCAACAAAACGGAAGGCAAGGGTGAGATGACAAAGGCACCCATTAGTTTGCAGGACCTGAGGAGGAGTCTATACGTCAAGGCGAAGGCTGAACCAACTTGGCGTTTCTGGGGACTGTACGTTCATGTCTGCAAGATGGAAACGCTACACGAAGCCTACCAGGCGGCAAAGAAGAACGACGGGGCACCGGGAATTGACGGTGTCACGTTCGATGCCATCGAAGAGAGTGGAGTGGAAAGTTTTCTTCGGCAGATTAGGGACGAATTAGTCTCAAACACGTATCGGCCCATGCGGGTTACGGAAGAAGGAGATACCGAAGGACGGCGGCAAAGTCCGCATTCTTTCGATTCCGTCCATTCGTGACCGTGTGGTCCAGGGAGCTCTTAAGCTCATTCTGGAACCGATCTTCGAAGCGGACTTCCAATCGGGATCGTATGGATATCGACCCAAACGAACTGCACATGAAGCGGTGAACCGCGTGGCACACGCAATCGTCGAGGAGAAGACACGAATCATCGACATCGATCTCAGCGCCTACTTCGACAATGTTCAGCACTCGCTGCTGTTGGAGAAGGTAGCGCAACGGATAAAGGATGGAGAGGTGATGCATCTTGCTCAAGATGATGGTGAAAGCGACGGGGAAGAAGGGAGTTCCGCAAGGTGGGGTGATATCGCCTTTGCTCAGCAACCTCTACCTCAACGAGGTGGATCGGATGCTAGAGAAGGCGATCGCTACCACGCGACGCGGAAAATACACCCACGTTCAATACGCACGTTTTGCGGATGACCTGGTGATATTGCTGGACTCCCATCCGCGGCATGGACTGGCTCGTGAAAGCGGTAGAAAAACGATTGCGAGAGGAGCTAGCCAAACTCAACGTGACGATCAACGAAGAGAAGAGTCGGACGGTGAATTTATCGAAGGGAGAGAAGCTTCAGTTTCCTGGGCTTCGAATATCGTCGTCATCTTGAGTCGCAACCAGATGTGGCGACCGCAGTACACGCCCAAGTTGAAGAAGCGTAAGGCGCTATTCGTAAAGCTCCGAGAGATCTTCCGACGATTTATCAGCCAACCCGTGGAGCGAGTGATCGAATTGATCAACCCGATCTTGCGGGGATGGGTGAACTACTTTGCAGTGGGGCACTCAAGCCGGTGCTTCGCGTTCGTCAAAGACTGGGTAGAGAAGAAGATTCGACGGCACCTGATGCGATGCCCGGAAACGTCCAGGGTTCGGCTGGAAAAGGTGGAGTAGAGACGTGGTTCTACGAGGGGCTGGGACTTTATAACGATTACCGGCTCCACCGACTAGCACCACTGCCGAAAGCCTCTCCTGCTGGAGCGGTCTCATAACCCTTGACTAGAAGCGAGCAGGTAAGCCCATTGCTGGAAATCGGCACGATGGGTTTGATGAGGCGGGGGCTGGAAACGAGCTTACGGTTCAGCTAGTGAGGCACTCCCAGAGGAAACGGGGAGCAACTGATAGGCTGCACCTTCGGAGTATCGCGCCAGTCCTCGACCCAACGTGCGGATGAGAGAGCCGTACGGTGAAGGCTTAGCGAGCCACACCGGCTCCGAGTCATGCGCGTGGAACAGTCGCAAGGCTGCACGTGAAGCATTGACAGGAGCACAGGCAGGCAGGGTATTGAGCCGCGAAATGTACGTAAATCAGAGTGTCGACGCAGTTGGTTCCAGCGGAAGACAACATCGGTGGATGCGAAAATGCGAGTATCCATCGGACTCTGCGAGGTCTGATTCTAGTTCGCGTTCAAGTTGAGACTAACTATCCAAGGCCATGCGGTAATGCTGCGCACGCGTTCGTGGTCCGCAGCCAGTCGGGGCAAGCCGCGTTCCAGCTGACCGGTCACGCTGGCCAGGTCGGCAAACACCCGGTTGGGAAATTCCTTTTCCCGCAGTTCATCCCACACATGTTCCTGCGGGTTCAGTTCCGGCGCATAGGCGGGCAAACGCAGCAAGCGGATGTTTTCCGGCACCACCAGGTCCTTGGCCACGTGCGAACTGGCGCCGTCCACGACCATGACGATGAAGTCTCCGGGATGGGCGGCGCGACTTGCGCCAGGAACGTCTCCCATCCGTTCGGTGTTCATCTCCGGGCAGATCATCCAGTCCAGTTCTCCCTCAAGCGGGCTCACCGCGCCGTAGACATAGACAAACTCCCGCTCGTAGCCGTTGTTCACCACCGGCCGCTCCGGCGCTGGAGCCCAGCAGCGCCGGATTCGGACCATGCGTCCAAATCGCGCCTCGTCTTGAAACATCAGCCGCACGTGCCGGCCTTGCACCTGCTTCGGGTTTCAACAGGGCCGCCAGCGTTTCGGGGAGTTTTTTTTCCACTCCGCCTGCGCCTCCGGATCGCTTTTGGGATGACGCGTGTCGACCCCTGCATGTTTGGAAACTCCACGCGCGAGAACCGGGAGGCCCTGCCAATGCCCGACACGAAGTAGTGAACGGGCCGGTTGGAGAAGGTGATGAGCCAGAAGTCCAGCATGAACGTTGGTAGGGAGTCGGACGATCGTGTAGTACCGACGAAGTGCCCGAACAAAGACGGAAAGCCGTCGGCGGAGGGCGCGGAGGGAAGACGATCGGCCAAGGAGAACTCTGAGCAGACGACCGTGACCCAAACACAGAGTTGGGGACACACGTTGAGCGACCTGCACAGAGTGCGGGAAGTAGCAAAGAAGGATAAGCGGTTACAGTTCACCGCGCTACTACACCATGTCACTGTTGCTTTACTTCTGGACAGCTTCTACGCGTTGAAACGAGAAGCGGCCCCTGGAGTGGACGGAGTGACATGGAAGGAATACGAGACGGGTCTGGACAAGCGACTGGAGGACTTACACAGTCGTGTGCACCGAGGCGCGTATCGAGCGCAACCTTCCAAGAGAGCCTACATACCCAAAGCGGATGGACGACAGCGACCACTGGGCATTGCTGCCCTGGAGGACAAAATCGTTCAGCACGCCGTGGGAAAGGTCCTCAATCAGATCTACGAAGAGGACTTTTTGGGGTTCTCCCACGGCTTCCGACCAGGACGCAGCCAACATGATGCGCTGGATGCGTTATGGGTAGGGATCATGAGGAAGAAAGTGAGCTGGGTGCTGGACGCAGACATTCGTGACTTCTTTGGGAGCATTTCACACGAATGGATGATCAAGTTCCTCAAGCACCGAATCGCTGATCGACGGATACTTCGCCTGATCCAGAAGTGGTTGAGGGCGGGAGTATCTGAGGATGGGGAATGGTCGAAGACGGAAGTGGGGACTCCGCAGGGCTCGGTGATTACTCCTCGAACGCAAAAGATAACTTCAGTTTTGACCTAGTGTTGAGGTATCGGTAGATGCGCGCCGTTCTTCGCTTGTGTCATGTCATCTATGGTTGTACAGTTGTGACATATGGAACACGCCAGCGCAGCCGTAAAAGCCGAACGCCTCAACCATGCGCGCGAACTGTTGCGGCGGTTCGATCATCTGCCAGATGCAGTAGCGCAGATGGTGCGGGACCGCGGGATCTCTCCGCGTCAAGCCTATCGTTATCTGCAGCAGGCCCGCCGTTTGAAGCAACCAGTCCCCATCGGCGACACCAAGGTCGCTTTCACCGTGAAGCTCTCCCAAGAGTTGGTACGACGAGTGCGCTCGTTCGCAAACACCACTGGTCTATCGCTAAGCGAAATCGTCAGCCGGGCATTGGTGACAGTCCTGAAGCAGAGAAGAGGGCGTGGCTAAGCGCGCTTCATCGGACCGCCACGCTGCTCAGCTGGAATATCGATTCGATCGTTTGCTCATCAGGAAACTGGAGCAAGCCTACCAACTGCTGGTGCCCGAGATACGTCGGCCGGTTGGATCAGTGACGCTGAATTCCGCTCAGGAGGTGGCGAATGAACAAGCCGGCAGCTATTTATGCACGAGTCTCCTCGGACCGACAGAAGGAGAGCCACACGATTGGCAGCCAGACGTCGGCGCTGGTGGAATACGCCCAGACTCACGGATACGCCGTTCCGTCGGAA
>CAVSDV010000012.1:0-274436 GCA_963726725.1 Candidatus Acidiferrales bacterium | reverse complement strand
CGCCCCGTTCATCATGAACTTCATGTTGCTCGTGCCGCTGGCTTCGTACCCGGCGGTGGAGATTTGATTAGAGACGTCGCTGGCCGGAATGAGCCGCTCGGCGAGTGAAACGCAGTAATCAGGGAGAAACAACACTTTGAGGCGACCGCGGACAGCCGGATCGCCATCAATAGTGCCTGCAAGATTGTTGATGAACTTGACGATCAGCTTCGCCAGTCGATAGGCCGGTGCCGCCTTGCCAGCAAAGAAGAATGTGCGCGGAGTCAGTTCAAGATTCGGGTTCTCCCGAATGCGGTTGTACAGTATCAAAATCCGCAATGCGTTGAGCAACTGCCGTTTGTACTCATGAATCCGTTTGACCTGCGAATCAAAGATGGTATCCGGCTGCACGACCTGACCGGATGTTGCCTTGAGCCATTGTGCGAATTCTGACTTGGCCTCGTACTTTGCCTTACGGAATGCATCCCGAAAATCCTTGTTCCCGGCTAGAGGTTTTAGCTTCTTGAGTTGGTCGAGATCACGAATCCAAGCATCGCCGATGGCTTCAGAGATAGTATGAGCCAAGGCCGGATTAGCCAAAAGCAACCAGCGTCGAGGCGTGACGCCGTTGGTCTTATTATTGAATCTCTCTGGAAATAGCTCAGCCAGTTCCGTGACCGTGGTCTTCCGCAAAAGATCGGAGTGAATCGCAGCCACGCCATTGGTACTGTGTGAACCCACGATCGCTAAATTTGCCATGCGGATCTTTTTTGGCTGCCTTCTTCGATCAAGCTGATTCGCTCAATGCGTTCTTCGTCGATTGGGCCACGGCTCCGGACTGCATCAAGCAAGCGCCTGTTGATCTCCAATATGATTTCCAAGTGACGCGGAAGCATAATCTCAAACCACCCCAGCGGCCATTTTTCCAAGGCTTCCGGCAGTAGTGTGTGATTTGTATAAGCGAGGGCCTTTTGTGTCAGGTCCCACGCCTGATCCCATGCAAGGCGCGCGTCGTCGAGTAAGATCCGCATCAGTTCGGGAACCGCCATAGCCGGATGAGTATCATTGAGCTGGATGGCTACTTTGTCCGCAAGCCCACTCCATTCGCCATTGTTGCGACGGTAGCGGCGGACGAGATCAGCCAGGGAACATGCAACGAGGAAATATTCCTGCAAAAAGCGCAATCCTTGTCCCTTGCTGGTGGAGTCATCGGGATACAGAACGCAGGTCAAAGAATCAGCACTGAGTGTCTCCGCCATCGCCTCGGCGAAAGCTCCACTGCTGAAATCCTGAAAATCGAAGTAATTGGACGCTGCAGCCGCCCAGAGGCGGAGCGTGTTGATCGTTTTTCCGCCGTAGCCCACAACCGGCCGATCATATGGAATCCCAAGTAGCGTGGAGGGTCGGCCGGGCATCGCCCGGAAGGTCCCGCCCTCCAACTCGAACGCACAATTTAGCTTAATTTCCACCGCTTCGTCGGGACGGGCAACCTCCCACGGATCCGGGCGGCGAAGCCAATTGTCCCCCTGCTCGTGCTGCCAGCCGTCCTGGATTGATTGTTTGAAGATTCCGTATTCGTATCGCAGTCCGTAGCCCGTGGCTGGAAGCTGCATGGTCGCCATGGAGTCAAGGAAGCAAGCGGCCAAGCGCCCTAAGCCCCCATTTCCCAGGCCGGCGTCGGGCTCTTCCTGTAGAAGGGAAAGCAAATCAATGTCTTTTTGTTTCGCTGCCTGCACGACAAACGGTTCAAGCAGCAGGTTGGTCATATTGTTGGCTGACGAGCGGCCAAGGAGAAACTCCATAGACAGATAATAGACGCGCTTAGGATTCACGCGTTGGTATGTTTCTTCCGTAAGGATCCATCGTTGCGAAAGAACGTCTCGCAGGGACCGGGCAAGGGCTTCGTAACGCTCCCTGGAGCTGACCGCTCGAAGACTCTTTATATTGTCAAAGAGCAGATGCCGTTCGTATAGTCCGTCGGTCCCCATCAACGGAATGGGGCCGCATCCGTACTGTTTGAGAAGTTGTGTCACATCTCCTACCACCGCCGCTTTAGTTGCCGTGACGCCCTTTGTACTCATGAGATTCGCCTTTTTCTGACTTGACCTTCAAGTCCGTAAGATTCCCTTCAATCAATCCCGCTCATTCCCGCTGGCCCACCGTTGGCGAGGCGCGTGCGCGCCATTCCGGCAGTAAATTAAGCGGAGGCAGCCACCTGTCGAACTTCTGCACTCGCACTTTCTTCATAGGGTTTGAAGTTGTTTCGGAAGAGATCTGCTAACTTTTTTACAGTGGCATCGTAAGCCGTTTTATCCGCCCACGCATTCCGAGGAATCAGGATTTCCCCTGGTACGTTCGGACATTCGGTTACAGCGTTCAGACCGAAGACGGGGTCGCGTTGCGTCTTTGCCGTTGCCAGGCTACCGCTATGGATAGCGTCAACAATCGCCCGCGTAAAGGTTAATTTAATACGCTTTCCGATGCCGTATGCGCCGCCACTCCAACCGGTATTCACGAGCCAGACTCGTGTTCCGTGCTTCTTTATTTTTTCAGCTAGGAGTTCTGCGTACTTATTGGGATGCCAAACGAGGAATGGTCCCCCGAAGCATGGAGAAAAAGTCGCAGTCGGTTCCTTGATGCCCATTTCTGTGCCAGCCACCTTCGCTGTATATCCACTCATGAAGTGATACATAGCCTGCGCTGGCGACAGTGAACTAACCGGCGGCAGCACGCCGAAGGCGTCGCATGTCAAGAAAATGATGTCGGTGGGATGGCCGGCCATGCTCGGCACACGGGCATTGCGAATAAAGTTGATTGGGTACGCGCCACGGGTATTCTCGGTAATCGACGTATCGGCGTAATCTACGGTGCGGTCGTCTTCGAGTACCACGTTTTCCAGCACCGCTCCAAAGCGCAGCGCAGCGAAGATGTCAGGTTCCAATTCAGAGGTAAGGTTTACGGCCTTAGCGTAGCAGCCCCCTTCAATGTTGAAGACGCCATCGTCGCTCCAGCAGTGTTCGTCGTCGCCGATCAGGTCGCGCTTGGGGTCGGCGGACAGAGTGGTCTTGCCTGTACCGCTCAAGCCAAACAACAGCGATGAACGACCAGTCTCTTTGTTGGCGGTGGCCGAACAGTGCATCGAAAGCATCTTTCGTTTGGGCGCGAAGTAATTCGCCACCGTGAACACGCCCTTCTTCATTTCACCAGCGTATTCCGTCCCAAGGATTACGAGTTCCCGATCCTGAAGGCTGAGGCTGATGCTTGTTTTGGACCCGATGCCCGTAGTCAGTCGGTTAGCGGGAAAAGCCCCCGCGTTGTAGATCGTGAAGTCGGGTTTGCCAAAGTTTGCCAATTCCTCGAGAGTGGGCCGAATGAGCATGTTGTGCATGAACAGTGCATGGTACGGTCGGGAGCAAATCACACGAATCTTGATCCGGTATTTTGGATCCGCCCCAGCGAAGCCGTCAAAGCAGTAGAGATGCTCGCAAATGTTCAGGTAATCGCGTGCGCGCTCACGAACGATCTCATAAGTATTCGAATCGATTGGGACATTGACTGGTCCCCACCAAATATCCTTTTCGGAGGCGGAGTTTTTGACGATGCGCTTGTCCTTCGGTGAACGACCGGTTTTTTCGCCAGAGTAGGCCACAAGCGCCCCATTCTCTGCAATGCTGGAGTCCTTTTCATGACGAATGGCGTGTTCGTACAGCGCGCTGGGCGGGAGGTTGCGATAGATTTCAGAGACGGTGAGTTCGTGGTCCCTAAGATTAAAGTGGTTCATAAGTTGCTCCATTACGCTAATAGATTTCAGTGTCACCCTGGTCCTGGTATCAAATTCTGTAAGCCGTGCGCGCGCGCAGCAGTAAAGTCGGAATTGCCAAGCCGGTGCCGATTGCACCGGTCGTGAAAATCACCCGCAGTGTGTATTGTGCGGCAGTGACAAGCGTTTCCGATTCGTTGGCCACCGCGCTTGTCGTCAGTGCGAACAGTCCGATGATGGCCTTGGCCGCGAAGCTGCCAGGGATCATTGGGATACAACCGACCGCGTCGAGCACATCCCGCGAAATGCCCGCGCGTGTCCGAACTAACTGGACTGTAGCACCCACCGTGAGCGCTGCAGCAAACGATGCTCCCTCCAGATTCCAACCCAGCCCCAAACAACAACTGCGAACCGCAAGGGCCACTGCACCGCTTGCGGCGCACCAGGGTAACCCACGGAATCCGAAATTAAACAGCAGTCCGAACCCGGCAGCGGCGATTGCACCACAGGCCGTTTGATGCAAGATAGACGCGACATCCATATTCAAGCCCACTGGTCCAGCGATATTTTTCCAAGCCATAGTCCAGCCGCAATAAAAACTAATGTCATCGCGACGGTCACCGCCCTCGCACTACCGAGAGTCGGATGACCTTCAAGGATGTCACCTTGTGCGTTCACCGCCGGAACACCTGGCACAAGCAACAAAATCGAGGAGATCATCGCTGTGGTTAAAGAGTCGCTCCCAAGCCACCTTGCGCCCAGGCCACCGATCACTGAGCAAAGGAAGGAAACTAACGCGGTACAGATGAAGACATTCACTTGAGACCGGAGCAATTCGCGTCGGACGTATTGTCCGACCATTGCTGCCAGAAAAACCGGGCCTGTGCCATGCCAGTCCACCCCAAGCAGGCGGCCGAACGCTGCGCAGGCGATTCCCACTGCTATCGCCACTATCCACGGCGAATGTCGTGGTGTTTCCCTAGCAATACGCAAGAGTTCAACGCGCGTTTGTTCAGTCGTGAATTGATGGCATGCGACGCGTTTTCCCAGATCCCAGAGTCCCTGGATCAATCGTTGGTTCACGCCAAGGTCGCCCACCCTGCGCATGCGGGTGATGCCAGTCTCATCAATTCCGATAGTGATGGCCAGCGAAGCGTAACCAATTCGTAGGTCAGCACGTTCTGCGCCGAGACCACGCGCTACCATCTCTACAATTTCCTGGACGCTACTCGCGCTCGCCCCGGCTTCCATCAACATCCGGCCGGCTTCCAATGAGACCATCGCCACTGGCTCCAACGATGGAAGGGGGCTATTGTTGCCGGGAGTACAATTGTCGCTCGTCTGGACTCGCTCATGAGTGAGATGCTCTTCCATACTGGGAATCCTAACAGCAATAGGGCGGGACGGCTGTATTTGGCCCGTGCCAATCGCTAGGAACATCCGGCTGCAGGGCCATGGATGCGCCTTCTGGTGCCATTCACCAACTGATTTCTTCATACAACCAACTTCAAAACAACTAGGGGTTCTCCTAGTACCCGACCGGTCTTCCTCCCGATAGTATCGGTACCGTTCAATCGGATTTTCAAGGACCGTAACCATCGTCGTAGCGCGGAGGTCCGTATCCCAGTAGCCGACCATGCCAGGTACTGCGAAATGTTTGATCGAGCGCGGAAGGGAAAGTTCGCCTACCCCGCCATCAACGTGACCTCGCTCACTACGGCCAACGCTGTCCTGAAAGGGTTGGCCGAGACCAGGAGCGATGGGATCATCCAGGTATCGACTGGCGGCGCGGCGTTTGCCTCAGGCACCATTGTGAAGGACATGGTGCTCGGTGCCGTCTCAATCGCTGAACACGTCCACCGCGTCGCGGAACGATATCCGGTCTGCGTCGCGCTGCATACAGACCATTGCCAAGCTGACAAGCTGGACGCGTTTGTTATCCCATTAGTAGAGGAGACTGAGCGTCGAAGGGCGATCGGGAAACCGAACTTGTTCAACGGCCATATGTTCGACGGCAGCGCATTGCCATTAAAGGAAAATCTCGATATTGCGGTGAAACTGCTCGAACGATTCCAGAAGAACGATTTGATCCTTGAGATCGAAACTGGGGTCGTGGGAGGTGAGGAGGATGGTATCAAGGCGAGCGCCGCAGCGAAACTGTATACGACGCCCGAGGACACCTTGGAGGTCGCACGGCGATTGAACGCCGTACAAGGCGCCCGCTACCTGCTTGCCGCGACCTTCGGCAACGTACACGGCGTGTACAAGCCGGGCCATGTCAAGCTCAAGCCTTCCATCCTGAAGGACTGCCAGGATGTCGTCGTCAACAGATACGGTGAAGAGGCACGGTTTTACCTGGTGTTCCACGGAGGCTCCGGTTCGGAGCTCCACGATATCCACGAAGCCCTGGATTACGGTGTCGTGAAGATGAACATCGATACGGACATGCAGTACGCGTTTACCCGCGCTGTCGCTGACCACTTTTTCAGGAACTTTGACGGCGTCCTTAAGGTGGATGGAGAGGTCGGCAACAAGAAGGCCTACGACCCGCGCTCCTATCTGGCACTTGCCGAGACTGCAATGGCAGAACGGGTGAAACAGGCAGTGAATGAGCTGCGGGCTGTCGGAACCACGATGGTGACGTGAAAGAAGAAGAGGCGAGCCTTTTGTGTGACGGTGATCTCGATTTCACGATAGCAAGACTGGGCCAGTGCCGCTTCCCATCCCCGTTATCCGGTGTCCGGTTCACCCGCGACGACGAACGCGTGCTCTATCACGCGCGACTCGAGGATATGAATGCATGCATCGCGAAGGGAGCGGATCCTCCGGCGATGGAGGCCGCCGGGCCGCAGGAAAAGCTGTTTTTCGACCCCTCGCAGCTCGCCTGCGGGATCGTGACCTGCGGTGGGCTCTGCCCAGGGCTGAACGATGTGATCCGCTCTATCGTCCTGAGCCTCCACCACCACTATGGCGTGAGGGAGGTCTATGGATTCCGTTTCGGCTATGAGGGTCTGGTGCGTCGATATGGGCACAACCCTTCAAACTGACGCCTGAAGTGGTCAGCCGCATTCATGAAAATGGGGGACCGTCTTGGGCTCCTCGCACGGTCCCCAGGACCCAGCCGAGATGGCCAAGACCCTCGCGTACCTGAAGATTGGAATCCTTTTCGCTATTGGCGGCGACGGCACGCTCCGTGGAGCGCAAAATATCGCGGAGGAAACCATTCGTCAGGAGATGACCCGCAGCGTCATCGGCATCCCGAAGACCATCGACAACGATGTTTCTTTTGTTCAGAAGACCTTCGGTTTCGAGACAGCGGTTTCCGAAGCGCGTCGCGCGATATATGCAGCAAACACTGAGGCAGAGGCCGCGCGCAACGGCATCGGGCTGGTAAAGCTTATGGGACGCGACTCCGGATTCATCGCGGCCTTTTCGGTCCTAGCCGACAGCCAGGCGAATTTTTGTCTTGTTCCTGAAGTTCCTTTCACCCTCGAGAGATTCCTCGCTGAGTTAAAGGGGCGGCTTGAGAGGAGGAGTCACGCCGTGATTGTCGTGGCAGAAGGAGCGGGCCAGGCCCTGATGAAGCAAGCGCCGGAGCGTGATGCTTCCGGAAACGTCAAATACGGCGACATCGGAACGTTCCTGCGAGATGCAATCAAGGAATACTTCAAACGGACCGACATGGGAATAAGCATCAAATACATCGATCCCAGCTATGCCATCAGGAGCGTGCCAGCAAATGCGCATGACTCTGCCTTCTGCCTCCTGCTAGGGCACAGCGCCGTGCATGCCGGAATGAGCGGCAGGACGAACATGGTTGTTAGTTTCTGGAACCACCAGTTCACCCACGTACCCATTTCCCTCGCCGCATCCGAGCGCAAGAAGATCGATTCTAAAGGCACCCTCTGGAACAGTGTCCTCGCCTCCACGGGCCAACCTTGGGACATGCGATGAATGAGAGCGCGACGGGAAAAGAAGGTATCGAGGATAGAGGGACTGCATTGTCCCGAAGAGTGTTCTTTCCCCAGCATCGAAAAATACGTCGGCGACTGTGCAACGCGCGGGGAATTTCAGATGTGCATAGCCTGATTAACCGCTGGCAAATCACGCGGCGGGTGAAAACGATTCGATGCGGCTGTGAGATCGTAGAGCCTTTGGAAAGCTGAAGTGTTAAGCATCTCCTCCGTCGTGCGCCATGACCAGTTTGAATGGATTGTTCCTGGCGTATTCATCCGCGCCTCGGCGCCCAAGTTGAGCAAGTCTTGCAGTGGAGCGATCGCCATCGCGGCGTTGGAAGACCACGCCAAGCTGACTAATTCCTCGGCGATCTCTTCGCAGGTCCCATGGCTTCGTTTCAGATAACGCCACACGTTCATTCGTTCCGTTTTTGGCAAAGCTTCGAACCATCCACGAGTTGTATTGTTATCGTGAGTTCCCGTATACACGACCGTGTTTGTCGGATAGTTCTCGGGGAGGTGTGGGTTCTGAGGGTTCCCATCAAAGGCAAACTGAAGCACCTTTGTTCCGGGAATAAGGAATTCGTCGCGGAGCAAAGAAACGTCAGCAGTGATCATTCCGAGATCTTCGGCGATGAATGGAAGGGAACCTAGCTCCTTTTGGACCGCATTAAAGAACTCGGCACTCGGGCCCGGCACCCAATGGCCTGTTCTGGCTGTCGTTGCATTGGCAGGTATGCACCATGCTGCAGCAAACGCACGAAAATGATCCAAGCGAATCACATCGACGTGGACGAGGAGAGCTCGCAATCGATCGATCCAGAATCGAAAGCCAGTTCGCCGGAGGGCATCCCAATCGTACACAGGGTTACCCCAAAGCTGTCCGTCCACACTGAAATAGTCGGGGGGCACCCCAGCAACGAACGTTGGGCGGCGATTTTTGTCGAGGAAGAAAAGCTCACGGTGGGCCCACACATCACTTGAGTCGGGGGAGACGAAAAAGGGAAGGTCGCCAACCAATCGAATTCCCTTGGCATGGGCGTATTCTTTGAGTTGCTGCGCCTGTTGAAAGATTAAAAACTGGGCAAAGCGTATCTTGTCAATCTGTTTCGACAGCTCTTTCCTAGCGCGAGACATCGCCGTAGCATTGCGCCGCATCAATTCTGTCGGCCAGTCAAGGTAAGAAGCGCCGCGATACCTCTCTTTTAACGCACGGAAAAGGGCATAATCGTCCAGCCAGTGCGACTGCATATAGCAGAACTTCTCGTAATTCTGACCAAGGTGCCCCCCTCCACTGGCACAAAACCTTTCCCATATTTGCTCGAGCAATCGATGCTTGAACCGGATTGCCGCGCCATAATCGACAAAGCTTTGCGGAAAGAAGTGACCTTCACAGTCGTCGTCGGAAAGTAAACCATCCGCACGGAGAAGTTCTGGGCTGATCAACAATCCGTTTCCAGCAAAAGACGAAAGAGCTTGATACGGAGAATTACCATACCCGGTGGGACCCAATGGCAGGTTCTGCCACCAACTCTGGCCTGTTTCGTGAAGTCGATCGATCCATGCGAACGCTGTGGGGCCCATATCACCGATGCCATACGGTGATGGAAGGGACGTCACGTGCAGAAGTATCCCGGAAGCGCGGTACTCGGACAAATAGGGGGCCGCGTTCATAGGCCTATCGCTGCCTTTCATCGTCGTTCATATCCTAGCTGCGCTGCGAGGCTCAGGCGAGCGCACGATTTGCGACTGATTCGTCTCGAACGCGTGCTCATGGCGTACAGCGACTGACTTTCTTAATTTCTTTCGGGCAAGCGGCTTGTTTTCTCCTCCTTTGACTCTGCTAACTGCAGGTTCAAAGATCTCTCAACGCTGTCCTTGTTTGTCTCGTCTTTGATCATCTCCAGAACATCACATCGCTTCGAGTTGCGTACTATTCATCGTCCTCAGGAACTGGCGTCCAGGATTTGTCCGGATCGAAGCGGTCCATCCGTATAAACTCATCGAGGGTGCCCGACCCAAAATCCTTCTCGTAAACAACGCCGTCCTGGCTGACGATGAAGCTCTTCACCCCGGTTACGCCATACTCAGCGGGCGCAGCTACTAGGGCGAATCCGCCGATCATCACACCTTTCACGACGAAATCCATCTCACCTAGGGGTGCGGCGGGTCCTTGCCCCTTCAGAATCTTGAAAAAATAGCCATGGTAGGGCTCCGCCCTAGTGGAATAGCCCTGTTCGATCGCGCGGGCAATCTTTTCGCCGATCGGGCCACCCCAACCGCCGTCGGGAGTTTGCCAGGCGAGGCCATCCTGTTTACCCGGGGTGCTCACAATGCGTTGAGCGTATTGGTTCACGTCGTACCCGTCTCTTTTCTGGAAGGCGTAGTCGTACTGCGCTTCTACGTAGCCGCGGCAGATGTCAATGGCATCCAGTTCATTGCTGCCGATGCGCCGATAAAAAAGCTCTTGGCGGCCAGCTTTGGCATCGAATGCCCATTTTTCACCCAGCTTCACAATCGGCACAGGGAACGGCCAGTCCTCATTGCCCACGAGCAGGAATGCTCGGTTCCCCGTCTTTGGGTCCACGGATACGCTTTGCTTTTCGCGGGCCTCCGCAACGAAGTCGGAGGCTCGCTTCCGGTCTTGCGGGTATTCGCCGGTGAGAAAGATGTCCTCGCTACCGGGGCCTAAAATATCTTTGAGGGCGCGCTCGTCAAATTTCTCGGCTGCACCTACTAACGCGTCGGCAGCCTGCCGAGGAGTGTTGAAGGTCTTGGCACCTGCACGCACAGAAGTCTCAGCCGTCTTTGCGGCAGATTGTTGGCCACCGAGCAGGACGGGGGCCACCAGCAACGCACACGCCCCTGCGCCGGCCATCCAGAGAATCCCGGAGAGACATCGAATTGCAGATGTTGATTTCATATCCCTGCCCCAGTGATTTCTTTCGCAATTCATTTCGCTTTTCATCTGCGCCTCCCACCACCGCCACGGCTGCCTCCACCACGAGAGCCCATGCTGGAAGCACCACGGCTGCCGCTGGATCGCGCGCTCGCCCCGTTATATCCTGTGGAACCTCTGGATCCCCCGCCGAAGGCCTCTCGGTTTCCTCCACCGCTGCGTGAAAGATCGCGGCCTCCGATGCGATCAGCTCCACCGCCGCTAGACCGATTGCCGGCACCGATTCCACCGCTGGCGCGATTGCTGACACTGCCGCCACCTGCTCGATTGCCCGCGCCGCCAGCCCGATTGCTAGGCAAAGAGCCGCCTTGACGGCCAAGCTGTTGCCGGGCGCCAGCCTGGCGGTTCGCAAGGGAATCGCCCCGCGTCGTGCCCCCAAATCTGTCCGCAGTAGCTCGGTCCTTATACGGGGCGCCGCCGCGATGTTGCGGATTGTGCTTCCAAGTGGAATCTCCGCTGCGATTGCCCCCGCCGCCGCGAGCTGGCTGCTGGGATGGGCGATTCCCGCCCCCGATGTTGTTCCGATTTCCCCCGCCACTCGGCAGTTGCGACGGGCGATTCCCGCCAATGTTCGAGTTCCTGTTGAAATTGTTGTTGCGATTAATCGTGATATCGTTGTTGCCACCCCAGCCGCAACCCCATCCCCAACCTCCGCTCCAAAACGCCCCCATCATCATCCCAACGCCGAACGAAATCGCCATTCCGGCGGCATAGTACCCCCAAGGAGGATAGTAAATGGGAGGGTAGGGATAGACTGGCGGGCCATACACAACCACAGGATCATACGAGGGCACGTAGATGACCTGCGGATTGGCCTGTTCGACCACGATCACACTCTTGTTCTCGATGACTTTGGTTTCGACACTCTGTTGCTCGGTCGATTTCAAATTCCCCTTGTCCTGGGCCTTCCTGCGCATGCGCTGCACGGCATCCATTACATCGCTTTGCTGCGCCAGGAACGCGTTGCCCAGATCCGTGGTCCACTGAATATCGTCGGCCAAACGCTTTACCACGTCGGGCAGCGCGGCCATGGCCTGTATGCTTGGATCCCAAGGCTGCTTCGCGACGGCGTCCGCGAGTGCTTTGTCCTTGAGCCCGGGATTTTTTGCCAGCCACTGCTGGAGCTGAATGATTTCCAGAGGATACGTGGATGCTGCTAAGGTCTGGGCCAGCAATGGATCTGGATAGAGGGCAATCGGCGCTACGAGCGAGTCGAGTTGGTCCGGCGGAATTCTCGTGGCTTCTTGCTGAGTTTTCGGAGTTGTCTGTGATTGCGACTGAGCCGCAAAAAGCGCATCTCCTGGTGCGATGACTGCACAGCAAAGAACAATCATGCAGTATCGTGCCATTCGCCAGAGAAATATCGATCTTGCAGTTTTCCTTTTCATGACAGCACTTTCTCCTCCAACCGCGCCTTTTTATTCGGTAGCGCCCTCGCCCCAATGGGTGCGACCAATCACAATTGCCTTCCCACTCTACTCCACGTTCTTCAGCACGCCCACGCCGGCCTTCGACACTTCCACGTCGTCTTCGCTCTTCCCTCCGCTGAACGCCGCGATCGCATAGCCATGTTTCGCCTTCGCAATCACCCCGCCCTGCCAGCCATATTCCCCAATCATTGGCGGTCGCACGCCGCTTCCACTATCCTTCAGCGTCTCCGCCATCTCCGACGCCTTCGTGTACGCAATCCCCAGCAGGTTCGCGCCATTATTTCCCGTGCTCGGCGCATCTTTCATCCGTCCCACCACCACCATCCTCGAGCTCCACGCCTGCACCGTGTCTCCCTCGAAGTACGCCACCACCGCCACGCCGCCAATCTTCAATTCCGCCGCACGTTTTTTCATCGCCTCCAACGCCTGGTTCGCCAGCGCGTCAAAACTCTTTGCCACCTTCTTTGGTTCCGCGCGCAAAGCAGTTCCGCCCGCCATCAACAATCCCACTACGGCCGCCACCACCATCCAGCGCTTCCCTATCGCGTCTATCTTCATCGCTCTCTCCGATCTCCCCTGGAACCTATCTCAGATTCCTCAGGGGCTAAAGAGTCTGTGTGAATACTCGGTATTTCTTCTATTTGGCGTGGCGAGTTGAAGCATCCTTTCGTGACCTCCGCACAGTTTCGATGAACTGTTGCCTGCGGCGCAGTTAGTTTACTCGCCACATGCGCGTCAGGTTGTACGCGATGCTGGCCAGCGTCCAATGGTCAGGCGCCGTCCCGCCCACCAAATAGCGAAACGCCAAATCTTCGCGAATGCGTTGCTCCAGTCGCCGCGAACTGGTCGCCCCTAGCGCATAGTCGTACAGCCATACCGAAACCAACATCTCCGGCGCGTAGGCCGGCCCCCTTCTTCTCCATACTCATCCCGCAAAGTCCCCAGGTTCCGTTTCGCTACCACCCGCCGCACAAAAAAACACAAATGACCCGCACTCAGCACATCCCGCACGCCCGGCGGCAGCAAATAGGCCTGCTCTGGGCTGTAATCCAAAAATTTCCTCATCGCGTCTCCCCCTCGTGCAGTATAAGGGACGCGTCAAGTCGAGTTCTCACACAGACTCTTTAGCTTCTGAGGAATCCGTTCCCCCCGCAGCCCCTCAACCAATCCCATTTGTTTCTAAACCATCCTACTGAAATATCCCGCTCTTCTCCTGCTGTACCGGCTCTTTCTTGGCAGCATCTTCCACCTTCTGCAGCAGCTTTGCCAACTCCGCGCGCGAAAAATACCGCCCATTCAACACCACCGCCGCAATCTTTTGCGTATTCCCAATATCCGTCAGCGGATTCGCATCCAGCAGCACCATATCCGCATATTTCCCGCTGGCAATGCTGCCGTTCTGCTCCTCAATCCCAAAAAACTTTGCCGGATTGATCGTCGCCGTCTGCAGCGCCTCCAGCGGAGTGAACCCCGCCGCCACAAATCGCTGCAGCTCCTCGTGCAGACTGAATCCTGGAAACACATACACGCCCGGCGGCGTATCCGTGCCCGCCAGGAACGGCACGCCCGCCTTGTGCAACAGCGCCACCACTTCCAGCTCTTTCTCCAAAAATTTCCGTCGAGTCGCCAGATCGTCCGTGCCAAACCCCTCTTCCAGATCGCTGGTCATCTTCTTCCACGTTTTTTCTTTCCACGCATTCGGCACATACTTCGCGCGCGCATCTTTGCTAAAATCTGTCACGTCAATCAGGTTCCCGCCGCGTTCCCACACCAGCGTGGGACATTGCCACGTCCCATTCTTCGCCAGCAGCTCCGCTAGCTTCCCCGCCCGCTCCGCATCGTAGCTCGCCAGAAATTTCCCCTCCGTCTTGCCGCCTTTCAGAAATTCGTCCTCCAGCGGCGAACTCCCCTCAAATATCCCGATCAGGTGCTCAAAGCTGTTCATCCCCGCGTTCGACATGTCCACGGCGCGCACCGCATCGGCACGTGCCCCTCAAACGCAATCTCCGCTTCTTCGCTTCATCCGCCGCCGCCATCACCGCTTCCGGCGTCATCAGCGATTGAAATTTGATCAGTCCACGCGCGATGCTTCAAATCGTCCACCCGCGCCGCGCCTCTTCTGGCGTGGCAATACGCCAGCGACTGGAAACCTCGGCTTCCTCCTCCAGCATTTGCCTCGATGTCAGGATGCTCGACCCGACAACAATCCGCTGTCGATGGAATTTCTCCACGCCTGCACTGTCGCCAGCTCGCTCCCCATATCGCTGCTCGCCCGATCACGCCATGCGCGATAAACAGCGGCTTCGAAATTGTCGTTGGTCTCTTGCGTCACCCGCTGTGCCAAAATCAAGTGATCGTCACTCACCGCCAGCGTCGGCCGGATCGGTGCAACCCAACGTGAACCCGCCCCGCTCGCGCAGAAAACGGTTGTCTGGATCGCTTTGCGAAAGCTTCATCAGTCCCGATTTGCGCAGCCGCTCCAGCCGCGCGATCACCTCGCTGTCCACTTCGCTGCCCGCGCCCTCGTTCGGATCGTCCGCATCACACTGCTTCTGCCAACGCCGACTTTCCCGCCGAATGTGCCCCCGCGCGTCCCGCAGCGCTTGTTCGGTGTCAATGCGGTCCCGTGAAGCGTTCGCCGCGATACGCGTCGAATCGATCGCCACATGTCCCACACGCCCCAGCCTCCTGGCCCGCGCCAATTCCGCCACTTGCGTGAACAATTCATTCAACCCTTTCGCGTGCCGTCGCCGGAACGCGTTCAGCGTCCAATGCTCCGGCGCCGCCCCGCCCGCCAAATAGCGAAACGCCAAATCTTCGCGAATGCGTTGCTCCAGCCGCCGCGAACTGGTCGCCCCTAGCGCATAGGCGTACAGCCAAACCGAAACCAACCTCTCCGGCGCGAAGGCCGGCCCCCCTTCTTCTCCATACTCATCCCGCAAAGACCCCAGGTTCAGTTTTGCTACACCCGCCGCACAAAAAAACACAAATGACCCGCACTCAGCACATCCCGCACGCTCTGCGGCAGCAAATAGGCCTGCTCTGGGCTGTAATCCAAAAATTTCCTCATCGCGTCTCCCCCTCGTGCAGTATAAGGGATGCGTCAAGAACAGTTCTCACGCAGACTCTGAAGCCCCTGTTTCGCGGGACATCTAATGTTGGAGCTAAAGCTCCGACCCCCTAAAAGGCTATCTAGAGCAGTAGACGATACAGATGAGGAAGCGATACCAAATGAAGGCAGCCCAAAAAGGACCGAAAGTAAAGACCATCGAATGACAAGTTGCATTGCACCCGATTTCCCAGAAGCTCGATCTTGGTTTACACGCGCATGCCATCCAGTTCACCACCAAAAACCACCTCAACTTGACGCTCCCTTCGCTGCACCCTAGACTGAAATTTCCGCCTCCTGACGATCCAGGGAGTCTGCACACGAGGGAACGATCATGAAAATTCTGCGCACAGGTGCACTGCTGATCGTAATGAGCATGCTGCTGGTGATAGTGGGGGGTGCCATCGGCGGACGCGGCGGGCTGCAGATTGGCTTGACGATTGCCGTGGTCATGAATTTCGTTTCGTACTTTTTCTCGGACAAAATCGCGTTGAAATCGAGCGGAGCGCAGCCGGTCAACCGGGAACAATTGCCGCGTCTGTATCAAGTGATGGAGCGGCTGGCGGCCAAAGCGAATATTCCCGTGCCGGCGCTCTACGTAGTGCCGGATGCCGCGCCGAACGCCTTTGCGACCGGGCGCAATCCAAAACATGCATCCGTGGCGGTGACGCAGGGACTGCTGCAGATCATGACTGATGACGAATTGGAAGGCGTGATTGCGCACGAGCTTTCGCACGTTCGCAACTACGACATCCTGACCAGTTCCATCGCCGCGACCATTGCCGGCGCCATCACCTATATGGCGCAGATGGGCAAGTGGGCCATGATTTTTGGCGGCATGGGTGGCAACAGCCGGGATGACGACCGCGGTGGCGGCGGACTTTCCGCGCTGCTTATGATTTTCCTGGCGCCCTTCGCCGCGCTGCTGCTGCAGCTTTTTCTGTCGCGCACGCGCGAATATGCCGCGGACGAAACCGGCGTGAAAATGGTGGGAGACACGCAGGGACTGATCAGCGCGTTGCAGAAGCTGGGCGCGTACAACAAGCGCATCCCCACTTCGGCGATCTCGCCGTCCACGTCTTCGCTGTGCATCGTGAAACCGTTCTTCGGGCAGGGTACCCTCTCTTCCCTGTTCAGTACTCACCCCCCGCTGGAAGACCGCATCGCCACTCTGCGCCAAATGCAACTGCACTGACGCCATGAATGGTGCAAAGTACGTTCATGCTGCGGTAAACATTTCCGCATCGAAAGAGTACTGGAACCGCCCTGTTTTTCGCTGGGAAATATGTAACGCTCTGTAAAATCAATAGATTACAAACTGGTAGACCATCTACATACTTTGGCGTATGAAATGCACCAAACACGCCTAGCATTTTGGTTCTGTAGATCTGGGACTGAGGGCGGTTTGTATGACTTGTCGCGATACTATCCATCTGATTTGCATGTACTTAGAAGGTAAACTCTCGCCCGGCGTGCAGGGCGAAATAGAACGCCATCTCCACGCTTGCGGCGACTGCCGACTGGTTTTGAATGCCGCTACGACAACACTGGATCGCTATTTCGGTGCCAACCGGGTATCCGCCGATCCCAAGGCAGCCTAACAGCTTCTGTAAGTCTTTGTTTTCGCAGTACTTTCAATCATTTCCCGCCAAGAATATATTTCCGTCCATCTTCCAGTCGCGAGGGTTTCTCCGTCTTTAGCTCAGGTAAGAATCTGAAAAAATTACCAGCACAGGTCTGTGAATGTAATCCTTACTCGTACTAGTACTTTTATAACTAGCCGTTTCAGAACGTTATTCACAATATAAACTACTAATTATCAATACGTTATGAGAAGTCGCCTACACGCGGCCCAATCTGGCGATACGGTTGCCCATTTCTAAAAGTACAGGGGTCGTGAACCCCAAAGGAGAGCAACGCAATGAGCGAGTATCAAGAAACTCGAATAGAGACGGCAACGGCAACACCACGCTGGGTGGGCCTGGCGATCGCCGCACTCGGTGGGATTTCGTTGTTGGGCCTCGGCATCGGCTGGAGCGCACTCAGCAAGGGCAGCGCGATTGAACAATCGACGCAGACTTCGCTGAAGCAACAGAACGATGCGCTGACTCAGCGGCTGAGCAAGACCGAAGAGCAGAATCAGCAATTGACCAGCGATCTGAAAGTGGTGACGGACAAACTGAACGTCACGCAGGAAGATCTGGCGAAAGCGCGCAAACAATCCAGCGCTGCGGCCGCCAACTATGGAAAGAAACTTAGCGGCATTGAATCCAACGTGAACGCCGTCAACACACAACTGGCGACCAAGGCGAACTCCGAGGACGTCAATAAGTTGAGCGGAGACGTGACTGGCGTGAAGAACGATCTCGACGTGACCAAGGCCAAGCTGGAACGCGCCACGGGAGACATGGGTGTGATGAGCGGATTGATTGCCCGCAATCATGACGACGTGGAAGAACTGAAGCGCCGGGGCGACCGCAACTACTATGAATTCACGTTGCAGAAGTCCAAGACTCCGGAAAAGGTTGGTCCTGTGCAGATTGCCTTGAACAAGACCGACCAAAAGCGTTCCAAATACACCATGACGGTTTTGGCCGATGACCGTTCCATCGAAAAGAAAGACAAGACGGCGGGCGAGCCGGTGCAGTTCTACGTGAAGGGCAGCGCGCACTCCACTCCTTACGAGTTGGTGGTTTTTGACGTGACGAAGAACCAGGTGACTGGCTATCTCTCCACGCCGAAGACCGCAGGTGGAACCGCCGCGGCCAGCAACGGTGCGGCTCAGTAAGCCAGAGCGATGGATGATTTGCTGTAGTCTTCCTTGAGAAGACAAACGACCAAAAGGGAGGATCCAGAGTCCTCCCTTTTGTTTTTAGACCAAGGAGTTACCGCGCGGGAATGAGACAGAAGGTTTACACAGTCTCGCTGGACAGTTTCAAAAGGCTGTGCCAATCTTATGGCTATTCCGACGGGGGGAAAGTAAATCTTTTATGGGGGGAAGCAAATGAAAGCTAAATTCACAGCAGGTTTGGCGTTGACTCTTTGTGCGGCGGCGCTCGCTTTTGCGGCCGACAGCAGCTGGACCGGCTACATTTCCGATAGCCAGTGCGGCGCGAAGGGTGCAGATCCCAAGCATGCCGATTGTGCAGCCAAGTGCGTGAAAGAACACGGCGCAAAGTATGTGTTCGTCAATGACGCGGATAAGAAAGTCTACGCCATCGACGCACAGGACAAAGTTGCGGCTCACGCGGGGCATCATGTGACCGTTACGGGCAGCGTCAGCGGCGATACGCTGAAGCTCGACACCGTCTCGATGGCCAAGTAAGCATCTTTATTCACGTTTTACGGATGGGCAGGATTTATTCCTGCCCATTTTCTTTTGCGCGCGCCGAAATTTCCGCTACGATGAAGCTCCGACTATGGCCACGACTCTCCTTCACGTAAACAGGGCATACACTCCGACAGACGAAATCGTCGATGCGGGAATCCTGTTCCGCGACGGCGTGATAGAAGCGGTGGGTCCACGAGCGGGCATGACTCTTCCCGCTGGGGCGCAGGAAGTACAATCTCTCGATAAGACTGCCGCACCGGGATTCATCGATGTGCATATCCATGGCGCTGGTGGTCACGACGTGATGGAAGGCACGGACTCTGCTCTGACAGCAGTTGCCAAAAAGGTCGCCCAGAACGGCACGACCTCTTTCGTGGCCACCACGGTCACCGCCGATCCGGAGATGATCTGCATGAGCGCGGAGGGCATTGCCAAATATATTGGTTCACAGCAACTAGCCGAGGGTTCACGCGCAGAAGTGCTGGGCATTCATTTCGAGGGACCATTTATCAGCCCGGCTCGGCGCGGCGTTCATCCGCCACAGTTCATCCGGCTGCCTTCTTCGGAGCTTCTAAGAAGATTTGTCGAGTCGGCCGGTGGTCATGCACAGATGCTGACGATCGCACCGGAACTGCTGGGGGCCATGCCGTGCATCGACGCGGCGCAAAAGGCAGGGATGGTTGTCGGCATCGGGCACACCGACGCTACTTATGAACAAGCGCGCGCGGCGATGGCTCGCGGGGTTCACCATGCCATTCACGTGTACAACGCCATGCGGCCATTTTCTCATCGTGATTCGGGCGTGATAGGCGCGGTGCTGACCACTCCGGAAGTATCGGCGGAACTGATCGCCGATGGCGTGCATGTCGACGAAACAGCTATGCGTCTGCTGGTGCAAGCCAAGGGCGCTGGCGGCATGATTCTGATCAGCGACGGAACGGCCGCCACGGGAATGCCGGACGGAAAATATTCACTCGGCGGATTGGAAGTGACCGTCAGTGGCGGCGTGTGCCGTGATGGGGAGGGCCATCTGGCGGGCAGCACGTTGACGCTGGACCGCGCCCTACGCAACATCGTGCATCTGGGCGCACCGCTGGCCGATGTACTGCGCATGTTGACGCTAAACCCTGCCAAATTGTTGGGTATTGAGTACAAGAAGGGTTCACTTCGTGCGGGGGCAGATGCAGATATTATTCTGCTCGACGAGGCCCTCAATGTCACACAAGTCTGGACGCGGGGGGCTGCGCGACAAGCGGTCTAGTCTACTTGTTCACTGCAAGTTCTTAGTTTTCAGAGTTTGCCGGCCTAGCGGTCTGGTTTACCCTCGATCGAGATTTGCAGCGCCTTCGTAACTTTGCCGGCGATTTCGTCCTGGACCAACAAGATGTCATTGAATGGCCGGTCGTAGGTTTCAGTCCACACAATGTAGCCGCTGTCTGCACGTATCAGGCGCGCGGCAACGCGCAGCCTGCCGCCGGACTTGCGCACGCTTCCATCGAGTAGGTAGGTAACACCCAGAGTCTTGGCAATCTCGGCAACGGGAATCTGTTTTCCTTTGAAGAAAAACGAGGACGTGGGCGGTGATACCTGAAGGCCGGGGATCTTACTGAGTTTGTCGATCAACTCCTCGGTCATCCCGTCAGCAAACGGCTCCTCGTTCATCGTTTCGGTCAGGTCGTGAAACGGCAGCACGGCAATGGATTTCTGCGGCTGCGAGAGTACTGCAGGAAAAACCGGGGGAGTTTTATTCGCTCCCGAGCCATGGAATAGAAATACAGCAACGAGTGCAAGGCAAAGAGCCGCACCGACGACCAATCTGAATCCAGCTGTGAAATATCGCATGGGCATTTCTTCTCGACCCGACGAATCTGCCGTCGCCTGAAGCAAATGCGCGTGGTCCCCAACCCGCGACGGATCTGTCTGTGCAGTGGACTCATCGACCCACGGACTCACCGTCGCTACCATTCGGTACCCTAATCTCGGCACTGTCTCAATATAGGTAGGCTGCTTGGGATCGTCGCCAAGCAACCGGCGGAGCGACGCCACCGCCTGGTAGACAGAGTCCGGCGCGACAATAACTTCAGGCCATACCTGGCTGAGTAACTCATCGATGCTGACGACCTCGCCAGCATGTTCGGCCAGACACAGCAACAGTCGCATCGCACGCACTTCCACCCGCGAGGTTTCTCCATGTCGCGAAATCTGGCCAGACGCCGGATTCACACTCCAGGCGCCGATGCGAAGTATTGTGGGGGTTGAACGATTCATGCGGGCTCGGCTATTGCGCTCAGTTCCTCGTTTGAAAGACAGCGCTCGGGGAATATACCACGCTGTCGAGAAACGTCGATAGCCTTGCATATAAACAGTGCTGGACCACAGGGCTGCGGCCGCTACACCGTGAATTCAGAAGTATTCAGAGTGTTTCAGACCGAATTCAAGACTTCCCGTGTCTAGACGGGTATCGTGCAACTGCATTGTGGATTGCCGACGAGTCAGAGGTGAAAGCGAGGATAACGGATGACTGGAGATTGTGCAGTCGGGTCAAGCGGAAGAGGGAGTGCTCCATCGGCGATCGCCGTGGGTGGCGGGATTGCTGGCACTTTGGATCTTTTGCAGGCGTGCATCCTGTTCGGATGGAAGATCCCACTGGTGATTGCGGGCGGACTGTTGGGGCCTAGGGCCTTCCATGGAGGTGTTGGCACCTACATTCTTGGAATCGTTTTGCACTACTTTATCGCTTGCTCAGCAACCGCAATTTTTTATGGAGCCAGCCGTAGGTTGCTATTTTTGACAGAACATCCGCTGGTATGCGGCCTGTTCTACGGCATCTCGGTTGAACTGGTGATGAGTTATGTCGTTTTGCCGCTTTCCGCACTTCGCTCCAGGGGCCCATACGAACTTCATGACGTGCTCCTGGGGCTAGTCGTGCACATGTTCGTAGTGGGGCTGCCGATTGCCTTCAGTGTTCGACGTTTCGCAAAATAGAAGTATGGCTGCCTTTGCCGCGGAGCGCGTGTCTGCGGCCTACTTGTTCAAGGGAATATTTAATTGTTCGGCGAGTTGGTGGGCGTTGAACGGGCTGCAGGTAAAGTAGCGATCCCCAACTTTCAGCGTGGGCACTCTGCGCTTGCCGTTGTTGGCGCGGATGACGATCTCTTCGCCCGTTTTATCTTCTTCAATATTCACTTCGTGAAAGGACACGCCGCGTTCCTTCAGAAAACGCTTGGCGCGGTAGCAGTCCGGGCAAAACGTAGTGCTGTACATCGTAATCTCTTCCATGCCGGGCTCCAGAAGATTAGATGAATTGTGGAAGATCGCCGTTATTCGCGCCCTGGAGGGACAATTTCGGCTTACCGAACGTCGACAGGCACGCCTTTATATTTTCGTGCAATCTGGATGCGGATGACTGCGCGCTGCAAGGCAATTGATGCGCGGTCCCAGTCGATATTCGTATCGTTGGAGGACAGGCGCTTTTGTGCGCGGGCCAGCGCCGCTTCCGCGCGAGACAAATCGATTTCATGAGCGCGCTCGGCTGTTTCAGCCAGCACGGTAACGCGGTCAGGCAGCACTTCCGCGAATCCCCGCAAAATCGCCAATGGCACCATGTCGCCACCGGCCGAAGTGCGATAACGGAGCTCGCCGATTCCCAGTTCGGTGATCAGGGGCGCGTGCCCGGGCAGAATGCCAAGCTCGCCGTCCAGACCGGGGATGGTAACCTCGACAACCGTTTCTTCCAGCAGTTGCCGCTCTGGCGTCACCACGATCAGTTTTATCGATTCCGGAAGCATCTTTTCTCTTTGACTCGCTTTGAAACTCTCTTAAACGCCCGTCTTCATTTTTTCGGCCTTCAGGTGCACTTCATCAATAGTGCCGACCATGTAAAACGCTTGCTCGGGAATATCGTCGTATTTGCCTTCCACGATTTCCTTGAAGCTACGTACCGTGTCAGCAATCTTGACGTACTTGCCTTCGAGTCCGGTAAATTGCGCGGCCACGTACATCGGTTGCGAGAGGAACTTTTCGATGCGGCGTGCGCGCGCCACGGTCCGCTTGTCTTCGTCAGAAAGTTCTTCGATACCGAGAATGGCGATGATGTCTTGCAGATCTTTGTAGCGCTGCAGAACCGATTTTACAGAGCGCGCCACGGCATAGTGTTCTTGCCCGACAACGCGCGGATCAAGAATGCGCGAGTAGCTGGCCAGTGGATCGACCGCAGGATAAATTCCGCGTTCCACGATCTGGCGGCTGAGGTTCGTCGTCGCGTCAAGGTGCGTAAAGGTCGCCGCTGGCGCCGGGTCAGTGTAGTCGTCGGCAGGCACGTAAATTGCCTGCACGGAAGTGATCGATCCGGACTTGGTGGAGGTAATGCGCTCTTGGAGTTCGCCAATTTCGGTGTTGAGATTCGGCTGATAACCGACGGCGGAAGGCATGCGGCCGAGCAACGCGGAAACTTCCGAACCGGCTTGCACGAAACGGAAAATATTGTCGATGAAGAGCAGCACGTCGAGGTGTTCGACGTCACGGAAATACTCCGCCACAGTCAGACCTGTAAGGCCGACGCGCAGACGCGCACCGGGCGGCTCGGTCATCTGTCCGTAAATCAGCGCGGCGCGAGATTTTTCAGAATTGCCAGGAACGACGACGCCAGACTCCTGGAATTCCAGCCACAAGTCGTTTCCTTCACGGGTCCGTTCGCCTACACCGGCAAAAACGGAAACGCCACCGTGCTGCATGGCGACGTTGTGAATCAATTCCTGAATCAAAACCGTCTTGCCTACACCCGCACCGCCGAACAACCCGATTTTTCCACCCTTCAAGAATGGTTGAATCAGGTCGACGACTTTGATGCCGGTCTCGAACATCTCAAGGGTGGTGGACTGTTCGTCAAGTTTCGGGGCTGGGCGGTGAATCGAATAGTTGTTGGGACTGGTCAATGGGCCAAGCTGATCTACCGGTTTGCCGAGCACGTTCATCACGCGGCCGAGAGTGGGACGTCCGACAGGCACGGTGATTGGGGCGCCGGTGTCGAATGCTTTCATGCCGCGCACGATTCCGTCGGTCGGCTCCATGGCCACCGCGCGGACGCGCCCTTCGCCAAGGTGTTGCTGCACTTCCGCGGTGACATCTAGCGGCTCCGGAGAGTTGAACCCCTCACTGGTCACGCGCACCGCGTTGAAAATCGCCGGCAAATGGCCGGCCTCAAACTGAACGTCGAGCACAGGTCCGATGACTTGCACTACATGTCCGATCGCTGCGTATTTCTCTGCCATCATTCACTCCTCAAATTCCAGCTTCGTGCACGTTGGCGATTTCCGCCGGCCTGCAAAGACCAGCGTGGCCTACGCGGTGTTCTGCGCTCCACTGACAATCTCAATAATTTCCTTGGTGATGGCCGCCTGCCGCACCTTGTTCATGTGCAGGGTGAGCCCTTCAATCACTTCACCGGCGTTCTTCGTGGCCGCTTCCATGGCGGTCATGCGCGCAGCGTGTTCGGCGGCGGAAGATTCCAGCAACGCGCGCAGCACCTGCGTCTCAATGTATCGCGGGAGCAGGCGATCCAGAATCTGTTGCTCCGGCTGTTCGTAGATATAATCGATCTGCGTCTCGGCGGTCTCTGCGCTTTTTTCTTTTTCCATGGGCTCGACGGGCAAAAGTTTCTCTACCGTCAAATCCGCGGAAACGACGTTGTGAAATTCGCTGAAGACGATATAGACGGCGTCAATCTTGTCCTGGCAATACAGCTCGGTGATGAGATCGGATATTTCGCGCGCCACTCCGTAATCCACACGCGCCAGTACGTTCACATATTCAGCGGCAAACTCAAATCCCGCCTTGCGCAATGCGTCGCGGCTCTTTTTTCCCACCGGGATGGTAACGATCTTTTTGCCCTGCTTGGTGCGCACAAATTCCGCGGCCTTACGCAGAATGTTGGAGTTGAAAGCACCGGCCAAGCCGCGTTCACCGGCCAACACCAGAACCAGGATTCGCTCTTCGGGGCGCTTCGCCAGTAATGGATGCTGCGGCGATTCGATGCGCGCCATGGTCGAGCGCAGAACGCGCAAAAGTTCCTTCGCGAATGGCCTTGCTGCCAGCGCCGCTTCCTGCGCGCGCCGCAGACGTGCCGCCGAAACGAACTTCATGGCACGGGTAATCTGCTGGGTGTTTTTCACCGAGCGGATACGTCGCCGAAAATCGAGCAGAGTGGCCATGTCTCCTGTTGATTAGGCTTTCGCGCCTGCTGTCGCTGCAATCGTAGCCGTGAAACGCTCCTTGAACGCCTCCACAGCCGTCTTGATGTTTGCCTTGATTCCGTCGTCGAGCGCTTTCTTCTCGGCAATCTCTTTCAGAATGTTGCCGTAATTGGTTTCGCTGAATTGCAGAAACTCTTTTTCGAAGCGCCGCACTTCGTTCACGGGAATTGTGTCCACCGCGCCGCTGGTGGCCACAAAGAGTGCCAGGACCTGCTGCTGCACGGAGAGTGGTGCGTATTGATCCTGTTTCAAAACTTCGGTCAGGCGCTGACCGCGTGCCAATTGTGCTTGCGTGGCTTTGTCCAATTGATCAGAGCCGAACTGCGCGAACGCCGCCAATTCGCGGAACTGCGCCATGTCCAAGCGCAGGGTGCCGGCCACCTGACGCATGGCCTTGATTTGCGCGTTGCCACCGACGCGGCTGACTGAAATACCTACGTTGATGGCAGGTCGAATGCCGGCGTTGAAGAGATCCGACTCCAGATAAATCTGCCCGTCGGTAATCGAAATTACGTTTGTCGGAATGTATGCGGAGACGTCGCCAGCCTGCGTTTCAATTACCGGCAAAGACGTGAGCGAACCGCCACCCAATTTGTCGTTCAACTTCGCAGCGCGTTCCAACAAGCGCGAGTGTAGATAGAACACGTCGCCAGGGAACGCCTCGCGTCCGGGTGGCCGGCGCAACAGCAAGGAAATTTCGCGATAGGCCTGCGCGTGCTTCGAAAGGTCGTCATAGAAGGTTACGGCGTGGCGCTTATTGTCGCGGAAGAATTCGCCCATGGCGCAAGCCGCGTAGGGAGCGATGTATTGCAGCGAAGCGGGCTCTGCCGCCGAAGACGCCACGATGATGGTGTAATCCATCGCGCCGGCATCGGTGAGCACCTTCACGACTTGCGCAATCGTCGAGCGCTTTTGCCCGATCGCGCAGTAGATGCAAATCATGTCGCTGCCCTTCTGGTTGATGATGGTGTCCAGAATGACGGCGGTCTTACCCGTTTGGCGGTCACCGATGATCAATTCGCGCTGGCCGCGGCCAATCGGAATCATCGAGTCGATAGCCTTGATACCGGTCTGCAACGGTTCGCGCACCGGTTGGCGATCCAGAACGCCGGGAGCAATTCGTTCCAGCGGATTGCGCAGCTTGGTGGCGATGGGGCCCTTGTCGTCCAGTGGCTCGCCCAGAGGATTGACTACGCGGCCAATCAGTTCGTTGCCCACGGGCACAGACATAATCGTATTGGTGCGGCGAACGATGTCGCCCTCCTTCAGTTCGGAAGATTCACCGAGGAGTACGACGCCGACTTCCTCTTCTTCGAGGTTGAGCGCTAGGCCAAAAATGTTGTGAGGGAAAGAAAGCATCTCGCCGGACATGGCTTTTTGCAGGCCGTGAACGCGCGCAATGCCGTCACCCACGCTGATAATTGCGCCAACTTCATCGACCGATACGGTCTGTTCGTAGTTGGCGATCTGTTCTCGCAGAATCTTGCTGATTTCGTCCGCTTTAATGTTTGCCATGCCTGCTCCGTTCCCGTCTATTCCGCTGCCAGTCGCGCGCGCATCTGATTCAAACGGTTCCGCAACGAACCGTCATAGATCGTGTCGCCGATCCGCACCAGCGCGCCGCCCAGCAATGCCGGGTCCTGCGAATACTTCGCCTGAATCTTCTTGCCGGTCAATTTCTCAAAAGTCTGCTGCAATCGCGCTTTCTGCGCGTCGTTCAACACCGTGGTGGAAACTATGTTCGCCTCGGCCACGCCTTGCCGCTGTTGCAGCACCAGGTGGAGCGATTCCAGCATCTGCGGCAGCAAGGTGGTGCGCTGGTTGTCGATCATGATGAACAGGAAATTCCGGATGATCTTGCTGACGCCCAGCCGCGCGGCCAGTTTTTCGATAACGCCGTGCTTGGCCCCACGTTCCACCGCGGGACTGGCCAGAAAATTCCGCAGCTCCGCGGATTCCTGATAAGCGTTCGTGAAGTCTGACAACTGCTTCAACACGGGCTCCGCCGCGCCCTGTTCCAGCGCGATATCCGCCAGTGCATTCGCGTATTGCAGAGGCGCCGATTTCAATTCGGCCGCCCTTGCAGGCTCTGCACAAAATTATCGATCAGCGCGTCTTGTACCGCCGGGGTCATCTGCTGCGCTACCAGCGATTCGGCCTTATCCACTGAAAGCTTGGCGGCTAGTTCTTTCAGCTCGATGCGTGCAGCACGTTCGGCTGCGGCGATTTCTGCTTTCCCTGCGGCTACGATTTTTTCGGCGTCACTGCGTGTTGCGTTGCGCAGCCGTTCCACTTCCGCGGCGGCGTCTTTCTGGGCCATGGCGCGGAACGCAGCAACTTCCTGTTCTAGCGAAGCCAGTTTAACTGCGGCTTCTTTCAATTGGCGTTCGGCTTCCGCTTTCGCGGCGGTCGCTTTCGTGATCGCTTCGCTGATCACGTCGGCCTTCTTGCGAAACGCGGGAGGTAACAGCTTGCCGAATACCCAATAGGCCAGCACGGCAATAATCACGAAGTGGATCCACTTGAAAATAATTCCAATGTGCGATTCCGCGGCGTTGCCACCCTCTTCGGCGCGGGCGACGCTCGTCAGGAAAAGCAAAAGCGCAGGCAGCAGCGATACAAAATAAAGTTTCAGTTTGCGGCTCATCGCGCCTCTCTTGCTGGATTGCCCGGACTGGGTGGCGCCTGCAGAATGCGCTTGGCAATTTCGGCAGCCAGCTGCACGGTGGTCGCTTCCAATTCCTTTTTCGCCGAGGCAGCTTCTTCCGCCACACGTTCTTTGGCGGAATTCACTTCGGCATTTGCTTTCGTCCGCGCATCCTTCAGAAACGCAGCGCGCTCGTCCAGCAACTTCTTGCGCTCGGCTTCCTGCTCGGTATACACCTTGGCGCGTGCCTGCTTCAGGGCTTCTTCATATTGTTTGATTTTTTCGGCGGCGGCATTCTGCGCAGCTTCGGCAGCTTTTTGTGCGCCCTGGGTGCGTGCATCGCGTTCCGCCATCACCTTCAGCAGGGGACGGAAGAAAACGGAACGCATGATGAAGTAAAAAAGGAGAACGATCAGGGCTACAGGCACAGCCCGAAGAAACAGTTCTCCAATTTGGTGAACCAAATCTGACATGGGATTGTTTCGCCTAAAACCTTCAGGATAGCAGCCACGCCGTTTCCCCCGACCCGGTAGGAGCATACGGTGGGCTTGTTGCTGCCACTCAGAGTAGTCAGTTATAGCATTCTGAGTCGAATTCCGTCAACGAACACGGCGAAGCGCTGGTAAGCGTCCTGTTGTCGCAGGAGTAGGAAGAAAAAGGGGGGCAGCGAGGGTAGATAGAAGGGAGAAAGCAGTTGCAGTTCATAACTCTATCTATGTAGACTTGTTGCATGGGCATTCGCCTTCGCCGCTCTCACCAAACGCTCGATCTGCTGAACGCCATGCTGGCGCAACCTTCCGAGTGGTGCCATGGTTATTCCCTAAGCCAGCAGACGGGCTTGGCATCGGGAACGCTGTATCCAATCCTGATGCGGCTCGAAAAGTTGGATTGGCTGGAGACGCGTTGGGAACAGGATGCAGAACCTGGACGCCCGCCTCGTCACCTCTATCGGCTGACTTCCGATGGGCGCGCCTGGGCGCGGGAAGAGTTGCGGGCCGCGCGGGCCAGCAAATTCTGGAAGCACGCGGCCGGTGAGGTGTGAACATGGCTCCGCGGAAACAATCGGCGATGGCAGTTTTTGCGGAGTTGACCTTGCGCCACGCGATCCGACTGTGGCCGGCGGATTCCGCAGAGTGGGGACGTGCGTTAGCCGCGGAACTGGGCGAAACTCAAACGCCCCGCGAAGCTCTGCGCTGGGCATTTGGAGGAGTAACGCTATTCATTCGCGCTTCGATTGCGCACCTGTTGGAATGGGCAAAGCTCCCCGCAGGAGCAAATTCGCGCCGCGCCTCAGATTTGAGCGGCGGTGATCCTCCACGCTTGCCGAAACATTCGCGGTTGGTGACGGCGCTGTTGCTGGCCGGAGCCTGTTGCGCTTTGCTCCTCCCCTGGGGTCGCGAATCGATCGCTGCTGTGCACGTTGCCTGGCAATTGTTCGTCGACTGGTCGCCCGAAACCGGCCCGGCCGAAGCACTGGCAAAGCGCGCCGAACGGGAGCAGGACGCGCGCAAACTGGCTTTTGCCGCCACCGCGCACCCCGACCCGACGCGTGCGATGGAACTCGCCTCCAAAGCAGTAAAGTTGGATCCTTCGCTAACCTGGATTTTTGCCAGCCGCTTCTACCGGCCAGAACCTCCATCCGATGAAGCATCGAGCGATTGGTCGAAACAAATGCAAGCGCGCGACCCGGGCAACGGCTACGTCTTTCTGCTCGCTGCGAAACGCTCGGGCGCAGCGAGGTTCCAGGCACTCCTCGAGAACCACAGTCCGAGCCAGGAAGAAATCGAAAATTGCTTAGCGAGCGCTCCGCAGTGGCTGCCATTGATGCAGAGCGCCGTCCGCGCCCCGCGATATGAGAGTTATTCTCATCTCCATCTGGAACTTGTCCGCGAAATCTGGAGCCGCGAGAAATCTCTCTCCCCAGCGCTGGTGATGTATTCGATGTGGACCACGGTGCTACCCGATCCCCTTGATTTAAAGTCCTTCGTCAATATCCGTATTCGAGAGGCGAAAGCCGCCCAGGCAGATGGACGGGCAGAACAGAGCGAACGAATCTTGAAAGAGCTGAATGCGTTCGGCGAGCGCATGGCGGCAAAGGATCAAACAGATTTTGAGAAAATGATGGGCTTGGAAGTTTCCCAGCAGAGCCTGACGGAATTGAACGCGCTCTACAACTCCAGCCAGAGGACGCAGGACTCTGACGAGACACTGCAGCAGCTCCGCCAGTTGGATTCGCGGCGCGATGCGCAGATTCAGTCGTTTCAGCCATCTTATGATGCAACTGTTGCGCCATACCACCGGAAGGCGGTAGCTGTAGAAGTTTCGCTGGCTATCCTTCTGCTCTGTGGAATTGTGGTGGGCGTGAGCCTCGCTTTTCTGGAAATGACCGCGTTGCTCCCTGACAAGCCGCGCAAACGGGCGAGACGGCTTGCATGCTTCGCGGCAGACTATGCACCCATGACTTTGATTCTCGCCAGTGCCGCATTTATTTTCAGTTTTCGTCCGTTTGCCTTGGCGTTCGAGCAATTTCGCAGGGGCTCGGGGACCGTGGCCGACGCGCGATTCCTTACCGGAGTGTTCTTCACCCTGGGATACGTGCTGCGTCCACCTTCGGGAGTAAGTACGGCCTATTTTGCGTGGTGGGCAGCCACGATACTGCTGGCCCTGCTAGCGTTCCTGATATTCGCGCGAAGTTTTTTTCACCGCAAGCCAACCCACTGATGCCTTCCAACTGAAAGTGTTGCCGCCGGGTCTCCTCTTGGCCCAAACACACCTTACACACCAACCTCGCTATACTTGCTGTTCACTCTTTTCGAGTTGTACTTGCCCAGGACGGGTGAACGCGAGGGTTCATCATGACAAAAAGTTGGAAGACGAAGCTGATTCATACGGACGCGACGATCCCGCAGGGGTACAAATCCTTGGCTACGCCGGTGTATCGCGGCTCTACTACCGTTTTTCCGTCGGCTGCGACGGTGCGTGACACTTGGGATCAGCATCGTGTGGGCTATACCTATGGGCTTTACGGCACGCCCACAGTGCTGGAACTTGCCGCGCGCATCTGCGAACTGGAATCCGGCGCGCACACGATTCTTACACCTGGTGGACAGGCGGCCATCTCGTTAATCAATTTGGCGATGCTGCAGGCGGGCGACAACATCCTCGTTCCCGCCAACGTGTATTACCCCAATCGCCAGCTGGCCACGCGATTGCTTTCGAAGTTTGGCATCACCACCACGTTTTACGAGCCGTCCATCGGCGCGGGGATTTCGGAGTTACTGCAGGAAAACACGCGCCTGGTGTGGTGCGAAAGTCCCGGCTCGATCACCATGGAGGTTCAGGATCTGCCGGCCATCGTTGCCGCGGCGCACGCGCGCAACATTCTTGTTGTGCTCGACAACACCTGGTCCGCAGGAGTGCTGCTGGACGCGTTCCATCACGGTGTGGACATCACCATGCAAGCCGTTACGAAATATATTGGAGGACACAGTGATCTGCTGCTCGGCTCCATTACCGTGCGCGATCAATCGCTTTATCAAAAACTTGGCACCGCGCAGCAGAATATTGGCTGCGCCGTATCGCCGGACGATTGCAGCCTAGCGCTACGCGGACTGCAAACGCTCGCTGTGCGTCTTTCGCACATCGAAACTTCGGCGCTGACCATCGCCAAATGGCTCGCGGCGCGCCCAGAAATTGATCGCGTCCTGCATCCCGCGCTACCATCTTGCCCGGGCCACGAATTCTGGAAACGTGATTTCCTGGGCTCTTCGGGCGTGTTTTCGATCGTGTTCAAACCTGGCCCCACGCAGGAGCAGGTTCATGCTTTCGTCGATGCCCTGAAATTGTTCAAGGTGGGGTATAGCTGGGCGGGCGTCACGAGTTTGGCTGTCGCCTACAACATTGGACGAATTCCCGGCCGGCCGCCGTACGAGCATCGCATCGTGCGGCTGAACATTGGACTGGAGTCCACGGAAGATTTGATTGCGGATTTGGAGCAGGCGCTAAAGAGTCTTGCCTAGTTGACTCAGGAAGTAGCCGCCAACTTAATCGCCAAGAGTAACGAGGGTGTCATGCTGAGGCACGGAGTATTCTTCGCGCCGAAGCAGCTCAACTGTTGAATCCTGTAGAGCGTTGAAGCTGAGATCCTGCCATTGCACCGCGAGACACGCGGCGCTCCGCTCAGGATGACAGTATACTTTGGGTTATTGCAGGATAGACGGAAGCGACACTTAAGAAAAAGCCCCACCCTCACAAAACGAGAGTGGGACACCCCGAGCGAGACGCGGCAAAGCAATCGCTAATATTCCACTTCTGCGTTCGATGCGTCGTAGACATAGCGGATCGTCACGGGACGGTCATTCTTTTTCCCGGTTACCAGATGGACCTCTTCAAACAGTTGCAGTCCATCTTCCGACAGTTCGTAGGTCCGGCTGAGCGTTCCGTTTTTCTCGAGCTTTTCTTCGGTCACCAGCTTGTTACCGTCCCAATGCGCCACGACCATGCGCATGTTCGGGTCACTCGGCTTGTCTGGCAGTTTTCCGTCGGTATAGAAAACCATTTTCTTGCCCTGATCGCCGGTCAATTCCACGACTGGATCGTTGGGATCGCGCTGCGCCAGATGCACACGAATCGAAGGGTCGATGAGGTTCTGAACTTTTTCGTAAGCCTGGTTGGGGTCGCTCTGCGGATAATTATTGGGGTTCCCCGTGTGGGGTCCGCCATACGGGCCGCCCATCCCGCCGCCGGGCCAACCTACTTGCGGGCCGCTCGTCCGAGGCGGGCCACCGCCTTTTGCAGTTGCCTGGTGCATCTTACTTCGCGGATCGTCGCTGTCGTCGCGATTCAGCTTCCAATCACCCATGATGGACTTGCGGGGAGGCATTTTTCTTACTGCTGGCGCAGGCGGTCCATCTGCCGACGCTGAAGACGGCGCGGGTTGTAACGGTCCGGGAGGCGCTTGCGCGCAGGCGATTCCCGCCGCCAACAATCCCCAGCCACTCAACAGTAAGATTCCGCCAATCGTTCGCATCTTCGATCTACCTTCCTGCCGCCTACTCCCGGAGTTTCCCGCTGGAGTATTCCCAGCCGCGTCTCGCCAAGTTCCCGGAGATACCGGCCAGCCGCCCGCCTACCTTTGTGATTCAGCGCCACGGCGAAAGGCTGCTTCCCGGTTTATACCCAGCGGCTACAAGAGCCAGCGATCCAGGTCTCGCGCGCGTTCCAGGAGCGTCAGCGCGCTCAGTTCGAGGAAGGCCTTCGAGCGTTGACGGAAATCGTACGACGATTTCGGCAGAATGGCCATGAACGGTACGCCGGCAGCCTTGGCCGCCAGGGCATCATCAATATTGTCGCCCAAATACAATGCGCTTTTCGGATCGCGCTTTCCCAGAATGTCGTACAGCCCGTCGGGATGCGGCTTCTTGCGCGCGTCGTCCATGGTGATCACTTTGCGAAAACTCTTGCCGGCTGTCCACCTCTCAAAGGTGTACGTAAATTCCTGGCGCGTGCGTCCGGTAAACAGATTCAGTTCCCGCCGCTTGGCCCACTTCTGGATCAGCTTCGGCGTCACCAGCAGCTTTTCATTCTGTACGTTTCCGGGGCGGCCATTTTCGCCCCAATAGAATAGCTGAAATGCCTTGCGCGCTTCCTCATACGTGGTGGGAAATCCATTTGCCGTGGCCCAGCGGGATACCATCATCCAGTCGTCATTATTCCCGGGCTGCCGCTTCCATTCGTAAAATTCCGCCCACGTCGCTTTCTTTCCGGTGATTTGCTGAATCGTCTGTAAGCCCGATCGCCAATACGTTTCCTTCACGTCCACCAGCACGCCATCCACATCGAATATCAGTATTTCAGGGTCAATCTTTTTAGCCATTCGCCTTGAGTACTCCGCCTGGGAATCCTGCCGCCCATCCTGCTTATACCAGTGTACCTGCACAACCTTTCCATCGTCTCCGCCCGAATCTGACGGTCCCCAATTTTCCTAATCCATTCCAACAGAACTTTGCGTTTGTCTTGTCTCGAACAGGGGCCTAAATTGCCTGCCAAAGGAGTCCTGCGATGGCAAAACTAAGCTCGCTTGTGCTCATTTTGTCTGGTCTGCTCGTGATGCCCGTCGGGGCTCACGGCACCCCACCGCCGCAAACAAGTGCGACGCCAGCCAGCACCAAACAAGCGCTACTGACGCTCTCCGGTAAGGTGACAAAACAGGGTGCGGTCTTGCTGTGCAGTGCTGACCAGAAGCCCTACCACGTTCTGAATTCCGAAATGCTGCGCCATCTCGAAGGAGAATACGTGACACTGAAGGCTCGCTTCCTCCCGGAAAAGGGTCAGCTCTATGTCACCGCCGTCCGCGCTTCGACGTTGCCGGAAGATTCCGTGAAACACGACGACGCCGCGTTCCGCCGCTAGCCTTTTTTCCCGAAATTGCACTCTTTCCAGGTTTGACGATAGGGGATCCTCCGCCAATTCGCTTAGGTTGCTGGGTATGGAAGCGGCGCGGTACACTTTGCTTGCCGCATTTTGGTTTGCGAAGGATTCGTTCATGCCCTCATTTGCTGGTGTCGACTTCATCGATTTCGATTCCCAGTTGAACGACGAAGAAAAACTGGTACGCCAGACGGCCCGCCAGTTTGTCGACAACGAAATAATTCCCATCATCGAAAAACACAATCGCGAAGCGACTTTCCCGATGCACCTGGTGCCGCTGCTCGGCGAACTGGGCTTTTTTGGCGCGAACCTGCAAGGTTATGGCTGCGCGGGAATGTCCAACGTGGCCTATGGTCTGATGACGCAGGAACTGGAGCGCGGGGATTCCGGGCTGCGCAGCTTCGTTTCCGTGCAAGGCGGGCTGGTGATGTATCCGATCCATGCGTTTGGCTCGGAAGCACAGAAAAACAAATGGCTGCCGCTGTTGCAGGAAGGTAAAGCCATTGGCTGCTTCGGCCTGACTGAGCCGCAATTCGGCTCGAACCCGGGCGGGATGCTGACGCGCGCGGTGAAGAAGGGCAACAAGTACGTTTTGAACGGCGAAAAGATGTGGATCACCAGCGGGTCCATTGCCGACGTCGCGGTGGTGTGGGCAAAGTGCGAAGACAATAAGGTACGGGGCTTCCTGGTGGAAAAAGGCACGCCGGGATTTAAGGCGTGGGACGTGCACGGAAAATGGTCGCTGCGTGCTTCGGTCACTTCCGGCCTGGCGTTCAGTGACTGCGAAATTCCCGAAGAAAATCTAGTGCCGGGAGTCACCGGACTTCGCGGACCTCTGAGTTGTCTGAATCAGGCGCGTTACGGAATCGGCTGGGGAGCACTGGGCGCGGCCATGGCCTGCTACGACACCGCGCTGCAATACGCCAAGACACGCAAGCAATTTGGGAACAAGCCAATCGCTTCACACCAACTTGTCCAGGAAAAACTTGCGTGGATGATCACTGAAATTGTGAAGGGGCAACTCCTGGCGCTGCATGTTGGCCGGCTGAAAGATAAGGGCAAGGCTGACCCCTCGCACATTTCCATGCTGAAGATGAACAACGTGAGCATTGCTTTGGAAACCGCGCGGAAGGCTCGCGACATTCTCGGCGCCAACGGCATCGTGGACGATTACTGCGTCATGCGCCACATGAACAATCTTGAAAGTGTGTTCACCTACGAAGGCACCAACGACATTCACAAACTGATCATCGGGGAAAAAATTACCGGCATCGCCGCATTCGAGTGAGGCATATGACCAAGGGCATCGCGAAACTGCTTTTGATATTTGTGGTAACGATATTGTGGAGCGGCAGTTTTGCGCGAGCCCAACAGCCGCCCGTCGCGCCGAAGCCAAAGGTCCGCGCAATCACTGCGTTCGTGAACGTGGACCGCACCCGGTATCAGATTGATTTCGCCGAAGCGGTCGCTTTCTTGCGGAAGGCACAAACTACCTTTGAGCAGTCCGGCTACACAGTGCAGACCTTGCGCATTGCCACGCAACCCTGTAACGAATACACAGAAGGGATGCCACGCGAAGATGCTCTTCGTTTTTTCAAGAATCTCGACGGCATCGCGCAGCAGGAAAAAATTGTAATTTCCATTGGGCCCGCGTATCTTTCCGGCGAAGATGGCGACGCGCAGGCCGCGCTGCTGGCGGACATTCTGCAAAATACGAAATTGCTCTACGGAACTGTCGTTGTTACCAACAGTGATGGCGTGAACTGGCCCGCCACACGTGCCGCTGCCCGCGTGGTCAAGCAGCTTTCTGAAAAAACAGCGCACAGCGAAGGCAATTTCCGATTTGCCGCGATCGCCAGCATTCCGCCGGGTTCGCCGTTCTTCCCTGCCGCGTACGACACGGGCGGCGGACATCGCTTTGCGGTGGCTCTGGAATCCGCCAACACAGTAGCGGCTGCTTTCAACGGCGCCACGGATTATGCAAATGCCAAACGCCGCTTGATCGATATCTATTATCAGCAAGCCTTTGAAGTGGAAGACGTCGGGAGCAAACTAGATTCCATGTTTGCCTGGACATATCTCGGGCTCGACCTTTCGCCCGCTCCCGGAACCGACGCCTCCATCGGTGCGGCGATTGAAACTCTCACCAAGCAACCCTTCGGTACCAGCGGAACAATGAGCGCCGTCGCGGTCATCACCTCTGCGCTGAAGGAAATTGGAGCGCGCAAAACCGGCTACTCCGGCTTGATGCTCCCCATTCTGGAAGATTCACGGCTCGCCGAACGTTGGAATGCAGGCCTGGTCTCCCTGGATTCGCTCCTGAGCTACTCCGCCGTGTGCGGCACCGGCCTCGACACCATTCCGCTTCCCGGCAACACCAGTGAAGATACGCTGGCGCGGATTATTGGCGACGTTGCTTCTATTTCCGTGAAGTGGAACAAACCGCTCTCGGCGCGTTTGATGCCCATTGCGGGGAAGCACGCCGGCGAGCGCACCGAATTCAGCGATCCGCGATTTCTAAATGGATTGATTCAGGCAGTCGAGACCCGCGACTCGCTGCGATAATCGCCGGTCTATTGTTTTCTTTGTGCTGTACTTAGATAACGGATTCGCCGCACGAAGTCTGGTGCCGCTCGACTACCAGCAGAACTTTCCCCTAATATAAGCAATCGCGGAGGGTGCCCCATGGAAGAACGTCTCAGTCTGGAATTTTTGCGCGTCGTCGAAAATGCGGCCATCGCGTCCGCTCGCACCATGGGGTTTGGAGACCGGCCGAAAGCCGACGAAGTTGCCGTGGAAGCCATGCGCAAAACCATGGACCAGGTGGAGATGGACGGTACTATCGTCATCGGCGAAGGCGAACGCGACGAAGCGCCCATGCTGTACATCGGAGAAAAAGTTGGACTCGCCAGACACGCGCCCAAATCCCTCTTCCCGGCCGTCGATATCGCTGTCGATCCCCTGGAAGGCACCAACCTCTGCGCAACGGGCGCGCCGAACGCTATCACCGTTCTTGCCGCCAGCGAACGCGGCGGCCTGTTGCACGCGCCCGATCTGTACATGGAAAAGATTGTGGTTGGCCCGTCCTGTAAAGGTGCGGTGGATCTCGATGCTCCTGTTCAAGAAAACCTGAAGGCCGTGGCCAAGCGCCTGGACCGCGACGTGGAAGATCTTGTGGTGATGGTGCTGGATCGCGATCGGCATAAAAAGCTGATCAGCGACATTCGCGCCGTTGGCGCACGTATCCGGCTGATCGGTGATGGCGACCTCTCTGCAGGCATCTCCGCAGCCATCCTCGGTACCGGCGTTCACATGGTCATGGGCACCGGGGGCGCGCCCGAAGGGGTGCTGACCGCAGCTGCACTGCGCTGTTTGAACGGGCAAATCCTGGCTAGATTGGTGGTTACGAAACCGGAGCACAAGGAGCGCCTGGAAAAAATGGGCGTAAAAGACCCCAAGCGGATTTATGCCACCGAAGATCTGGCTCCCGGAAAAAAGATTATTTTTGCATGCACCGGCGTGACCGACGGGAATTTGCTGAAGGGCGTGCGTTTCTTCGGCGAAGGCGTGCGCACCTCTTCGATGATTCTGACACTCGACGAGCGCCAGGTCCGCTTCATCGATTCCGTACATTTAGAAAAGCGCCCCGATATTAAGGTCCGCTTCAACTAGCCCGCATTTTATATGGCGGCGTAGCACCTATGTCCGCAAGATCACAAACTCTTTTCTAGATCTCTTGGCATAGTGCACCGTACTCAAAATACCAGTACAGTTGCCCCCATTCTGTCGCTACGGTCAGTAGAGCATTTTCGATGTTCCCTTTACTCTTCCTTAGCCCGTCCCGCCTTATTTAAAAAGTGAGAAAAACTCGAAGCTTCTCGAAACTACCAGAGGCTCGGTTTATCTAAAAAAATATTTTGTTCGCAAGGGAGATACCGCCCTGAATCGATCCAAGCTCCTACTGCTCTCCTGCACCGCGTGGTTCCTTTCGGGATGTGCGACCGTGGTTGGCGGTGCTACCAGGGTGGCCCGCAACCCTTCAGTCTTGCTGTTTCGCCGACAAGCGTGACAGACCTGGACAACACGACGCAGCTGTTTTCCGCCACCACCAACGACGGGTCCAACCCTGCTTTGACCTGGAGCGTCGATGGCGTGGCTGGTGGTCACGCGACCACGGGAACGATTTCTACTACTGGACTGTTCACCGCACCCGAGTTTCCTCCCTCGCCGAACAGCATTTCGATTGCCTCCACGGAAACGAACGACACCACAAAATCTGCTTCCAGCGCGGTCAAACTGCAGAATCCCACGCCTCAGATCAAAAGTGTCACACCCATGACGATTCCCGTTGGCGCTTTTACTCTCAACATCACCGGGGCGCATTTCGCACAGGGTGCAATTGTAAATTTTGGCTCGACGACTTTAGTGACGATTCGGATTTCATCGACACAACTGACTGCGACGGGAACGGCCACCAGCGCGCAATTTCCTCCAATCCTTTCCATCAGCGGCAACGCCATATTCTGCACCGGAGACACGACCCGGCAATTCACGATGAGCCCATACTCCTCGCCAGGGCTGCAGGGATTCGATTCGTCCGCCGCTTCGCAGGCCCGCTTCCAAGCTACACAACAATTGTTGACGTTCGACAGTGGATTGTCTCTGGTGCAATCGGCAAATTCCGTAACGGGACAAGCAGTACAGTACGGCGTAATGCTTTTAGACGCATTGAAGAACATCCCTCCGCTGAGCACGCTGTTCGCCAATAACTATCTGGCGCAGCAACTCCGCCAGGTGGCACAGGTGATAGCGGCCCGCAGCGCACTGGGCATGGGCAGACAAATCTTCTTCTGTTCCACCGGTGGATTCGATACGCACAGCGATCAACTGACTCAACACATAAAGTTAATGAGCAATCTCAGTCAGTCGATGGCTACTTTTTATCAGGCCACGCAAGAGCTGGGCGTCGCCAATCAGGTGACCACATTCACACTTTCTGAATTTAGCCGTACGCTGCAGCCCGGCACCAACGCAGGCACGGACCACGCCTGGGGTGGCCACCAAGTGATACTGGGCAGGCGCGGTGAAGGGCAACAATGTTTACGGAACCTTCCCGACGCTCGCGCTCAGCGGACCCGACGATGCCGGCAGCAATGGGCGGTGGATTCCAACAACTGCACTCGATCAATACGCCGCTACCCTGGCTTCCTGGTTTGGTGTCCCCGATGCCAGCCTGCCTGCCATTTTCCCCAACCTGATAAATTTCCCAGACCAGCAATTTGGGGTTCATGGGTTAGACAAAACCAGGAACTAGTGCCGATCGAGAATTTTGGGGGGAATAAGGCGCACTGCATCCACGATGCGCCCTGTTCTTGAATTCAAAGGTTGGCCCGCTTACCGATTTTTCGTGCGGGCTTTGAATTGTTCTTACGCTCTGCTTAAAACTTCTCACTTCTGGCTCACTACTTTTGTTCCGTGGGCAAAGCTAGAAAGACGCGATCATCCACTGGCACGGTCGGTGTGAACACAGTTGAACTTTTTCCGCCGGCAAGGGCGATCTGCTTGGCTAATCCACTCAGCGCCGGTCCAGCGGGCTTCACAGAATTAGCCGGAGCATCACCCGGTTGCAGCGAAATGCGCGTAGTCTTGGGGGTGCAATTCGCAGCCCCCAAGCACGTGTCGCGAAGGAAAACCTGCCGCAGCCCGCTGTTGGTTGCATCCACCGCAACCGCCGGTGTTGTTTTTGCGTTCGGATCCGGCGTTACCGCCACGAAGGCCACAAACCTCCCCGACGAACTGATGGAAGGAAGAATCGCCTCTGTTCCGTTCAGGGCTCCCTCCGGGTCCACCGAAATCAGTTGCACTGCAGGTTTGCAGGAGCTGTCGGCGCCAAGGCACGTGTCGCGTAAATAGATTTGTTTCCCCTTCGCGGCTCCCTCAACCAGATTCGTGGCTGCGGAGCTGAACGCGACGAATCGGCCATCCGCGCTGATCACCGGATTGTGACTCTCGGCATTACCTGCTGTACCGTCGAGTGTTGCAGAAATTGTCTTGGTGCTGGGCGAACAATTCTTATCCTTCTCCACGCCCACACAGGTGTCGCGGAGCACTACCTGTGCCACGTCGTTTTGCACGGTCGTGAATACGACAAAACGCCCGTCCTCGCTCAGTGCTGGCGTTTCTTCCGCCACCGCCGCCGCCGAAGTCGTTGCCGCCGACCCGGATCCGATGTTGAATATCTGCGTGGTGTTGGTGCCGTCCACTCCATTGCCTGTATTTCCACCGCCCAGGTCGGGACAGTGCACCACACAAACGCCGCTAGGTGGATTGATCACATTGATCTTTGCCGAATCTGCTGTTGCCAGGTAGGAGCCCGGGATTACTGCCTTGATCTCCGTCTCCGTGATGTTCTGAATATTGATGGCGGTTTCGATCTGGCTCGTGGCTACGCCCTTGAACGTCACTTTTGACGGCCCGTTCGTGGAGCTTGGCAGAAAGTTCGTTCCGGACAGGGTTATATTCACATTCGAACATTTTGAGGCGCACACAGGTGCGCTCGACGGGGAAATGGAGCTCAGCGATGGCATCGGATTTGGTGACCCATAAATCAGGAACGCCAGCGAATTCGACAAACCGTTCATTCCGGTCCCGGATTGCGGCGTAAATGTGTTTACATAAGCCGTACCTGACTTGGCGACAAGAGCAGCCGGCACTATCGCTGTTATCGTGGTGGAATTTAGTGGCGTCGATACCAACGTCTTTTCATTCCATTGCACCACTGTGGTGGACTTAAATCCGTTAAAGGTAGACGCCGTCACCGTGATCGTGAAATCGCCAGTGCCGAGCACAACACCGGAAGGTGCTAAGTTGATGATCGTTGCCCCGGTTGAACCTTGAATTGAATTCTGACCTTGGCTGCAGCCACCGAGCGTGCCCAAGATTATTAGTGCGACAGCGCATGCTGTCAAAAACCGCTTCATCCTGACTCCTTCACCTGTAAACAAAAGAATTTCGCCAGATTAGCATCCACTCGAGGGGAAAGCTAAACGACGGCACGCCTGTTTGGTTTGAGATGCAAAAACTGCCGCTGGCGTTGACTGCCAAACCCCGCGGTCCGGGCTCTGCCCGGCGGCGCAGCTAGACAACTCCACCACCCCCTATTATTGCTCATTGCTGCCATTTGGGAAATGTCCGAATAGCCCTTGCCCCGGCGCACGCCGGTGCTCAACTGGATAGCGCAGATATCACCCTGAGCGAAGCAAAACAGCTCACTACAGTCATGCTGCACGATCCTAAACTCCAGATTCCTTAAGGCTTCCCGAGGGAACGATTCGAGACCGCCGTAATCGACACCCCCGCCAACAGTTCAATTTTCTTTCGCCATCCCGGGTCGCAACTGCCAGTCGCAACCGTCGCCGCGCGGTAGGCTTCCAATGCCTGCGAATTGCGACCCAACTTCGCATATAGGTCGCCCTGCGCAAGCAAGAAGATCGGATTGCCGGGGTATTGCTGGACCAAGGGAGTTATCACCTGCAGCGCGTCTTCATACCTTTGATCGTAATTGTGCAGATTGATTGCCAGGTAAAATCGCGCGATCGCCGGCGTTAGCTGGCCTTCGCGGATCGCCCGCTGCAGCAGCTGAATCCCCTCCTGTTTCGATCCTCCTGGAATGCCCATGAAGAATCGCAGCATACGCGCCAACGTCGAAAGTGTGTCTACATAGTAGTCGTACAAACCCAGCCCCATGTCTGCGTCAGCAAGTTCCGGATCCAGCGCCAGCGCACGCGTGAAATTTTCTCGCGCATGCACTCCCGCTCGCGCGGTGGCCCGGTTCTCCGCACGCAATCCATACAGCCGCGCCTCCATCGCCTCTGCCATCCCAGCGTAGAAATACATTTCGGCGGATTCAAGATTTTTCAGCCGAGCTTCCGCGAGGCTCTGTGCTTTCGTTGCCAGTTCCAGGTAGTGCTGGTCCGCGGCCATCTTTTCGCGATGCCGCGGCATGGTCATCCCGTATTTGTATTCCGCTGAAGAACACCAGATGCTCCACCACAACGCCTCGGCTTCCAGAACGTAGCCCAGCGGATGATCGGAAGCTTGCTGTTGCATCTGCCGGGCTTCCGGAATTGCCAGATCGCTTCGGCCGGAATAAATATGGTCCAAGATTAGTTGCGTATTTCCGGGAAGCGTGAGGTTCGGTTCGCCAAAGGAGAGCGTAGCGGCAGAGAGACACAAGAACAGGATGGGGATAAATCGCAGCATGACCTTGGAGGAAGGATAATGGCGGGCTAAACCTTCCGAGGCACAAGTTTAAGCTGTTCGACTAGAGATGCAAACCGAAATGGTTTCTGGAGAAACCCAGCTTCCGTGGGAATCGGATTGTCCAGGATTCCCGGCGCATACCCCGACATATAAATGATGTGGACAGCGGGATGGAGTTCCGCCACTTGCCTGGCGAGTTCAGGTCCGCGCAACCCCGGCATCACCACGTCGGTCAACAGCACGTCGATGTGGCCCTTGTGGCGGCGAGCCATCTCCAGCACCTCCAGGGAGGAGTGCGAGTCCATCATGATGGCCGGCGGAGCGCAAATATTCCGCGATCACCTGACGGATTGCCGTCTCATCGTCAGCCAATAGAATGGTGAACTTACCCGTCTCCGGCGCGCGGTCAAGTTCTCGCACGACGGCAGGTTGCAGTTCGCTCTGTACCATAATTGCCGGAAAGAAAAGCTGGAACGTGGTGCCGACGGCGGGTCGCGATTCGACGCGAATATGCCCTCCAAACTGGTGGACGATGCCGTAAACAGTCGAAAGGCCTAGCACCGTTCCCCTGCCCAACGGCTTGGGGGTGAAGAACGGCTCAAATGTGTGCGCCCGCGTCGCATCGTCCATCCCGCATCCGGTGTCGCACACTTCCACCACCAGCCAATTCGTTGAAGCTGGCGATGAATCTGTTATGTGCATGTCGAGCGGAAGGCGCGAAGCATTGTGCCTTCTAACGGAAAGTTTGCCGCCCCCAGCATCGCATCCCTCGCGTTGATCGCCAGGTTGGCGATCACCTGCTCCAGAGCAGACGGGTCTGCCCGGACCCACAACCGCAAGGCATCGTGTTGGAATGTGAGTTCGACGTCTGAGCCCAACAGCCGCGGTAATAGAAATTCGCTCTCCGTCAACACCTCGTGAAGATCCATCGGTTTCACGTCGAATAGCTGTTTGCGACTGAACGCGAAGAGTTGCTTCGTAATTGCAGCAGCCTTGTCTACAGTTCGGCGAATCTGCCCCAGGTACCTTCCCGCCGTTAAGTTTGGTGGGATCGATTGCTGCGATAGTTCCGCCGATCCCGTCAGGATTATCAGCATGTTGTTGAAGTCGTGGGCCACTCCGCCTGCGAGTTTCCCCAGCATTTCCATTTTCTGCGATTGCCGGAATTCCGATTCCCGCCGCGCGCGCTGCGCTTCCTGTTGTGCCCGTTTGTGGCTTTGCCGGCAATTGTCGTAAAGCACGCCTGTCGCTTGCGCAACCTCTTCCAAAGAGCGCAACTCTTCTCCCGTGGATCCACCCGGCTGGTTTGCCACGGCGATCAGTCCAACGATTCCATTGCCCTTGAATATAGGGACACCCAGAAGACTTTTTATGGTTGGATGGCCGGCTGGCACACCACCCAAAGCTGGATCACTCATCGGATGATTGCTGACCACCGTTTTCGCTTTATAGATGACTTCGCCCAAGAGATTATGCTGGTGCCCAATTTCGAAATATCCAACTTCCGCGTGCTGCCGCATCTTGTCTTCGTACATCTCGCGATTGAGCGTTTGATCCCATACGACCCCATCATGCGCCAGAACCCGCAGTACCGGTCCGTCCAGCACAACTCCCAGAAATCCAAACTTACTGTCTGTTCGCTGCACCGCAAATGTCAGGAGCCGTTGGCTCGCCGCGCTCCGATTGCCTGATTCTAGAAACGCGTTCATCGCTTGCGTCACCGCAGTCAGCGTCGCGGATTTTTCGCTTAATTCCTGCTCCACCCGCTTGCGCTCGCGGATGTCTTCCGTCGTCGCAACGATGCCGGTCAGTGTCAGCGATTCGTCCTATCAGGGCGCCATCGAAATGCTTACCGGAAACAGTTCGCCGGCGCGATTCATGCGCACAGTCTCGAATCCCTTGATGATTTCACCTCGCGCAGTTCTTGCCATCAGCGCGAACAGCTCTTCGTCTCTATCTTCGGGGACCGTGATCGCTTTAGTGCCCAGGACTTCGCTCTGTTTCCACCCGAATATCTGTTCCGCCGAGCAATTCCATGATGTGACCTTGCCCTCGCAGTCCGCACCAATCACTGCCATCGGCGCGGCTTGCACTACCGCACGGAACCGTTCATTGCCTCGCAACCTTGCCACGTCCGCATGGGCCAATGCGAATTCCAGAGTCTCTTTCGCGAAAATCAGCACGGCCACGGCGGTAACGATCGAGGCTAGCGCCGTGATCAACTTGGCGCCCGTCAACAGCCAATAGAGGGGATTCCAAAGTGTCAGATTCCCAAAAATGTACTGTGCCACAGTTGACGATGAATATTCCAAATAGCCAGAAAAGACTTGCATAGGGCAATTTTCGCCCGGAACGCCGGGCAAGCCATAGCAACGCCACCGAAATGATCAGGTCTGCAAGTCCGATCACGGTATGGGCCAGCGCATTGGCCAAAACCATTTTCTTATTTCCTGCGTAACAAAACTAATGCGGCAAATAATCGCCCTTCAATAGGCCGTGCGAGAAAAAAAGCACTGCGCCAGCCAGGAAGCACGCCACCACGAAGGCCATCCTCATGGCGCGCGGGGAAATCCTCGTGGGAATTGGGTTGGAAACAGCTTCGGCTCTGAACAGGTGTGCTGTGAAGTACCGCATTGCAGGATGAATCGTCCTGCTGCGTCGGCGACTTCATCTTTCTGGAAGGGCAATCGTTCAGCGGAATTGCTTCCGAGTGGGGAATAGAAGCTGCGCGACTCACCGGAAAGGGGGAGATAAGGTGAGCTAAGCGTTAAGGTACCACCGGTAAATGGACCGCGCACCATGAGTGCCACTGAGCGTGCCCAGATAGCACACGCCTGCTCAGTTCGAAAGCCGCAAGTGGAGCGTGCTATTCTCGCAAAGCATGTCTGAACCGCAAAAGCCCACTGTGTTACCGCCTGCGGCCTCCGAGCCCGTTCAATTAGAACGCGGCCTCGGCCTGAAAGAAGCCGTCGCCCTCAACATGATCGAGATCGTGGGGATCGGTCCGTTTGTCGTCAGCTCTCTCGTCATCAAAGCAATGGGCGGCCCGCAAGCGCTGATCGCTTGGCTGGCCGGCGCACTCCTGGCCACTCTCGACGGTTTCGTCTGGTCCGAACTCGGCGCTGCCATGCCCAAAGCCGGCGGCACTTATGTTTTTTTGCGAGAAGCCTACGGCCCTGGCAAATGGGGCCGCATGATGTCTTTTCTATTTGTGTGGCAAACCTTTGTGCAGGCTCCGCTCTCCGTTGCCTCCGCGTCCATCGGCTTCGCGCGCTATGCCGGTTATCTGCATCCGCTCAATCTCTGGCAATCCAAACTGATTTCTGGCGGGCTGGTTATCCTGTTAGTGGTTCTGCTTTACCGCCGCATTCAGACCATCGGCAAAATTTCCGTTCTGCTCTGGGTCGGCGTTGTCGGCACCATGCTCTGGCTCATCTGGGGTGGCGTTCGCCACTTCGACCCCAAGCTCGCGTTCGATTTTCCTCCCGGCGCGTTTCATCTCAATTCCCTTTGGTTTGCGGGACTTGGTGCCGCCATGGTCAACACCATTTACAGTTACTGGGGCTATTACAACATTTGCCATCTTGGCGGTGAAATCCGCCAGCCCGAAAAAAATATTCCACGGGGGATTTTTCTTTCCATCCTCGGCATCACCGTGCTCTATCTCGCCATGCAGACCAGCCTGCTCGGCGTCATCCCCTGGCGTGAAGCGCAGCATTCTCCGTTCATCGCCAGCCTTTTTGTCGAAAAACTTTACGGCGCCGGTGCGGCTCACTTCGTCACCTGGATGGTTCTGTGGATCGCCCTCTCTTCTATTTTCTCTCTGCTACTGGGTTATTCCCGCGTTCCCTATTCCGCAGCGTTGGATGGAAATTTCTTCCCTTTTTTCGCTCGGCTGCATCCAACAAAACACTTTCCGCACGTGTCGCTGCTGGTGCTGGGCGCTCTCGCTTTCACCTTCAGCATCGTGCTGAAGCTGGAAACGGCCATCGCTGGCATTCTGGCGATGCGTCTGATCATTCAGTTTATTGGTCAGGCCGTCGGCGTGATGGTTCTGCGAAAGCGGTGGGGCACAGAGCGTTTGCCGTTTAAGATGTGGCTGTACCCGTTGCCTGCGGTGCTCACCATGATGGGCTGGGCCTGGCTCTTCTGGCATACTGGCCCGGCGCGCAAATACGGACTGATGGAAATTGCTCTGGGCGTAACAGCCTATATGATCTGGGCGCGCGTAAAGGGTTTCTGGCCATTTGTAACGCCAAGTTCCGTAGACGCGTCGATTTCTAGTGAACGAGCTTCGTAGCAGCTCGCGCCGTCCGGAATAGGGGCCGGGACTTAGGAATTTCAGCCTTGCATTCCAAGGAATGCTTTCCTGATTTCCCTGCGCTGAGATTTCGGTGAGTAGTCAATAGCTATCGTCGAGGAGGAAGTGTGAAGCGCTTTGTTTCTGGATGGCTGATTATTCTGATCGGTGCCCTGTTTGCCGCCTCCTGTTCCCGCGCGCAATTCCCTGCCGCGCCCGGCACTGGCACGGGGCTGCCCGAAACGATCGAAGCCATCGACTCTGCCCGCGTCACCACGCGCATCCTCTATATCACCGCACATCCCGACGATGAAAGCTCTTCTGTCCTGACCTATCTCGCACGCGGACTTCACGCCGACGTGGCCCTTCTCTCTCTCACCCGTGGCGAAGGCGGACAAAACGCCCTCGGCCCCGAACAAGCTCCCCAGCTCGGTCTCATCCGCACGCAGGAATTGCTGGCCGCCACGCGTGGCTACGGTGTCAAACTTTACTTCACAAGCGCAAAAGATTTTGGCTTCTCCAAAACGCCCGCTGAAACTGAAAAAATCTGGGGAGATCAAGTCCTTGAAGACATGGTCCGCGTCATCCGCTCTTTCCGTCCCAACATCGTCATCAACAACTGGGGCGGAGTCCACGGAGGGCATGGCCACCACCAAGCTTCTGGAGTTCTGACTCCCAGAGCCGTCGCTCTCGCCGCCAATCCCAATGCTTTCCCGGAACTCTTAAAAGAGGATCTTCGCCCATGGAAAGGTGGCGAAGATGGGGTCCAAGTTCTCGGGCTGGACCGCGGAAGCGAAAATCCCAAGGGCTACGTTCTCCCGCTCGATGAAGTTTCTCCTCTCTATGGAAAAACCTGGCGCCAGATTGGCCTTGACGCCTTCGCCAATCACCGCACGCAAGGCATCGCAGGCTTTCTGAACTCTCCATTTTTGCGCAGACCCATCGCGCTCTCACGCGAGGATGGCAATCCGTTGAGCCCTTCAACCCTAGCTGAGCCGCTCACCAAATTATTTGGCGATGAAAACGGCAAAACCTGCAAAGCACATCCGGAATTGTGCAAAAGACTAGCCACCGCTGATAACAGTCTCGTACTCGCTCGCGCCGCCGCACTAAAACTCGATTGGTCGTCTGCCACAAATCTGCTTGCCGAAGCTCAAAAGCTTCTTGATGGCATCAGACAGCCGGATGCTCTGTCTTCTCTCGGTGCCCTTGGCGAAGTAGGTGAGGCTGATGCGAGAACCCAGAGTGATCACATTGTCCATGCGCTTCTGCTCGCTGCCGGTTTTGACATTCACGCTGAAGCCGAACGAACTGATGTCGTTGCCGGCGAGCCTTTCACGATTACCGTCACCTATCAGTGCCGCCCAAACATAAAATGTCCTGTGCAAGGTCCGGCGGAAATCTGGGCGGGAGGGAGAAAATTTGAGAATGCCGGCGGCGAGCCCATCAAAGGAATAAGATTCTCCGGCACCATCAATGCCAGCCAGGAACAGCCATCTATTCTCGACCAACTCAATCCTGAACCTCGATCAGTCGCCAACGCCTTGCTGAAAGACTCAATCGATCCAGTTCGATCTCATCCTGTCGTTGCACCGGTGACTCACGTCGAAGCCACTTCCACTAGCGTCGTAGAGGTGCCTTTGCGAATCGTTCCTGCCTACACGCTCGCCGTCGAACCACAACAAACCGTCGAAGTTCTCAACGCGCCGCACAAGCCTTTTGACGTTCTTCTACGCATCCATTCCTATTCCACTAAACCCGCCAAAATCACCGTAGGCCTCGACGTTCCCGATGGCCTTCGTGCCACCGCTCCCGTCGAACTCTCTTTCGATGGCGTTGGCGACCATTACGCCAAGGTGACCGTTACGCCGCCCGCAAAACTCGATGCCGGCAATTTCACCGTCACGGCTTACGTAAAACGCGGCGACGAAAAATTCTCCACCTCGCTCACTCCGCTGCCTTCCATGCCCACCATTCTCTGGAGTGAGCCCGCGCAAACCATCGTCCACGCCTTCGACATCAACGTGCCTGCGAATCTCCGCGTCGGCTACATCTCCGCCGAAAGCGAGCCGATTCCTGATGCTCTCAAGCGGCTCGGCATCTCTGTCGATCTTCTCGATCCCGGCGCACTCGCGTTCGGCGACCTTTCTAAATTCGACACCATTGTTGTCGGCGTCCGCGCCTACGAGCTTCGCCCCGAACTCACCAGCGCCAACAAGCGGCTTCTGGATTACGTGCAGCAGGGCGGCACGCTGATCGTTCAATACAATCGCGATTTCATCTGGGACAAGCTGCAGCCTGCTCCCTATCCCGCCAAAATCGGCAGCCCAACGCCGCGCACCACCGACGAACATTCGCCCGTAAAATTCCTGAAGCCTGACGATCCGCTTCTCAATCAACCCAACAAAATCACGCAAGCGGATTTTAACAATTGGGTTCAGGAGCGCGGCCTCTACTACTGGTCCGATTTCGATTCCAAGTACACGGCACTGCTGGCCATGAACGACCCCGGCGAATCCGATCTCAACGGCGCGCTCGTCTACACCCGCTATGGCAAAGGCACGTACATCTACACCGGCCTGGCGTTTTTCCGGCAGCTCCCCGAAGGCGTCCCCGGCGCTTACCGCCTCTTCGTCAATCTCTTAGCCGCCTCCAAATCCAAATAACTGGCCGCCTTCCTTCTTGCCTAGGGGCACGATACATCGTGCACCCCTTGGGTTTCGGTGCACGCCCACGGCTGCTGTGCAGTTGGGCTTTCTTTAGGTGCCCCAGTCTCGGCTTGCGAGAGTGGGGAATCTTCCTGGTTTTCGCTTCGTCTCGCTCCTCCAGATAAACCAACTAGGCACATCCCCTTCCGCGTCCACCGCAGTGCGCTATGCTCTTGATGACCTGTATCAACGACGTGAGGAAAGTGAAATGACACAGAAGCTGTCTCGCTTTTATATATTTATTTTAGTTGTGGCCATCAGCGCAGGGCTTGCCTCCAGCGCCTTCGCCCAAGACAAAAAGAAACAGAAGAAGCAAGATGCGGCCTTAGCTGCGTCTTCTCAAGCCGCCACCGACAACGCATTTCAGAAGCTGCCCGATCAGGACAAGGTCGATTTCACAATCTCACAAATGCTGGGGGCCTGGCAGGTTGGCGACATCGAGAAACTCCATCAGACCATGGCGGACGACGTCATCGTAGTGAACGGCATGTGGGCTCCGCCCGTGGTGGGCTGGAACAATTACCTTACCAGCTATCAGGCGCAGCACGCGCGCAGCCAGCAAATTCGCATGGATCGGGTAAACACACTGATCCGCGTCATCGGAAATTTTGCTTCAGCCTGTTATCAATGGGATTTTGCAGCCGTAGTCGATGGACAACAGAGCGGCGCTCGAGGTCAGACGACTCTCTTGCTCGAGAAGCGCACAGACAAGTGGATCATCATCCTCAATCACACCTCGATTGTGGAGACCGGCGTCCCCGTCGGTACCGCACCGCAAGCGCAACCTCCCGCCGCGGCTAAGCCCTAACAAAGGCAACCACAAAGCCCGGCGAGCGCCACTTCACTGAAGCCCTAAAAATTACTCTTCAGTCCGTGGTATACCACCATCCCTGCCATCACCAGCAACAGCACTCCGGACGTTATGCCGGTGGTCAGCAGCGGCCGCCCCAGCATATCGATCTTGCCGACCAGTTCGCGCTGTTCCTTCACCAGATGCGCTTCCGAAGGATCCAGGAAAATCTGATCGTCTTCGTGACTGGAGAGCAGGCTCCGCCAAATCAACAAACCGATGAAGATGACGGTGGCAATACCCCAGACAATCAGAAGATACAGAAGTGGACCGCTCAGCAGGTAATCTAAGGGCCCCATAGCAACCTCCCCTGGGAACCACTCGATGCTCGTGTGAGAAACGAGCAAGGCTTATTCGGCCGGAGTATAACACCACGCGCCGCGAATGCCAGTGTTACGCTGGTAAACATTCGCGGTCCCCTATTCTGACACTCAAACACTCCGTACTAGCCCGCTCGCAACCTCAGCGCCACCAACCGTCATCTCTTAACCTTTTCTATTCAATAAGTTAGTTGCTTGCCTGTGTAGTGGCCGACATTTAGCTCCATTCACTTTCTTTCTTTTGTAGGAACCGCCTTCCGAGGCAGTCCGCCAACTAAACCATTTCTCAACTCGTCCAGCCGTCAAGAATCTGAACTTGTCATCCTGAGAGGCTGTGACTTTTTTTGTTTTTCGGCCAAAAGTGATTGCTCGAAAACAAGAAGTTCTTGGCACGAAAAAATCGCTTTTTGGCAATTTAATCACATCCTCTGAGCGAAGGATCTCAACCGCCCGCTGCCCTTCGTTGCGGAATCCAACGCGAACAAGGTAGAATTGAATTTGTGCCCGAATGGCGGAATTGGCAGACGCGCTAGCTTCAGGAGCTAGTGGCCTCACGGTCGTGGAGGTTCGAGTCCTCTTTCGGGCACCATCTCTTGACTTTTCTCTTCCAACCCACGTTAAGAAGAATTATCTGGAACTGATCGAATACCGCACCACTACTCCATCCACATACGTCACTTCCACGCGCTGATCACCAGGAAGGGATTCGAACACTTGCGTCTTCAGTCCTTCCGGAGTTGTGGATTCGGAAAGCTGTCTTCCCTGTCCCAGCAGGTTGTTCACTTCGCTTAGCTGCATCCCGCGTTTCAGTTGCGCTGTCGCCGATCCACACGCCGCGTCGCCGCTAGCAGGCGGAGCATCGGCCGGCGAACCGTTATCTGTTGGGGGAGCCATCGCGGACGTTCCACCGCGCTGTAACTCGTCGAAGTCTACATACTCTCCCAGCAATTTCATGATCGCCTCGGGAGTCAGTTCTGCCTCTGGAATCGATCCCTTCCATCGCAAATTGAATCGCGAACCGCCATTCATCCGATTGCCTTGCACCTGCTGAGCCTTAATCTCGCTGGCTACTTGCTTAGCTCGCTCGTTTGCCGCGTTTTGTTTCTCGCGCCGTGACCGCTCGCGGTCCAGGTCGCGCTGCAAATCGCGTGTCTTGTCTTCATCGGTCGTTTCTGAAATCTCTTTTTCCAGTAGCTTCTCGTAGTCGCTTGGTTCGATCTTCTTGGCGTCGACTTTCGTGTTCGTGTCATCGCCAAATGTTCCGAAGTCGCCCCCCTTCAACTGAAACTCGATCATGTCCTTCTTCACTACTACGCTCGTGACCCTTACCCGATCGCCTTTACGAATCGCGGCCTCAAACTGTTTCACTCGCGACCCGTACTCTTTCCAATTCATCGGAGCACTGCTATCGAATTTCAGGTCTACTCCCTTTTGTGTTCCCGGCATGTCGATCTTGGGCGTCACTTCCTTGCCCGTAAAATAGCTTTCCAGTGCGGGCGCCCCGCTTTGCCCGGCAATTTGCACAGCCGAAGCCGCGGCCAAAACGATGAGCGCACAGACACTCCCTAAGCGTCGAATCATCTCGGAATTCTCCTGGGAAGCGCGGGCGGGCTGCTTCGGAAGTAGCGCGGATTCTATCACGGCCTCTGTTTTTGCCAATTAAGGCTTGCTTCTGCTTGCAGCTGTCCCTCCCAGCCTCCTCAAGACAAACCCCCGCCGCGAATGCTAGGATTTGGCGAAATGAAAAACGCACTCATCTTTCGACTCTCGTCGTTTCTCTGTCTAGTACTTATGTTGTCAGTTGTCGACGCTGACTCTGCCAATGGGCAATCTCCCCAAGTCTTTCGGCTCGATGGCGGCAATTCCACCTATGCTTTTGGCGTTAACGATCGGGGCGAACTCCAGCCCATCTACTGGGGCGGCCGCGTCGGCGTCCACGACGAATTTCCTCCAGCGCATCCCTATCCGGAAATGGCTTCTTTCGATTCGCCCTACACCACCACGCCACAGGAATATGCCGGATGGGGTGCAGGCCTCTTCACTGAACCCGCCATTAAAATCACGTTCGCCGACGGCAATCGCGATCTCGCGCTACATTTTGTCAGTGCCACTCCGCACGGCCCGCGATCCGTCGATGTGCTGATGAAAGATATCTCGCGCGAGATTTATGTCACGCTGCGCTACTCCATAGATCTTGAAACCGGCATCCTCGCGCGCTCTGCGAATATTGAAAACAAAGAAAAACAACCAGTCATCATCGAACAGGCTGCCGCTGCGCAATGGACCCTTCCTCCCTCTCGCTACACATTGAATTATCTGACCGGTCGCTGGGGCGCTGAATGGACATTGAATCAGGAGCCCATCCAGGGCGGAGCGCGCGTGATCGAAAGCCGTCGCGGTACCACCGGGCATCAAGCCAATCCCTGGTTCGCAATTTCGCGGGACGACAACCATTCTTTCACCGGCTCATACACCGCCGGCGAAGAGCACGGCGAAGTCTGGTTTGGCGCGCTCGCCTGGTCCGGCTCTTGGCGCTTCACCATTGAACAGAATCAGATCGATTTTGTTCGCGTCACCGGCGGCTTCAATCCTTTCGATTTTGGCTACGAGCTGAAACCCGGCGAGCATTTAGAAACACCCGTTTTCTATGCGGGCTATTCCGCTCACGGGCTCGGTGGCGCTTCGCGATCGCTGCACCGTTTTGAGATCGCGCAAATTCTTCCGCAAGCGCCTGATCCCAAACCGCGCCCCGTGATTTACAACTCGTGGGAAGCCACCGAATTCCGCGTCGACGAACCCGGCCAGGTCTCGTTAGCCGAAAAAGCCGCCTTCATCGGTGTCGATCGTTTCGTGATGGATGATGGCTGGTTTGGCCAACGCAAGGACGATCACGCCGGGCTCGGCGACTGGTACGTGAATCCGCAGAAATTCCCCAATGGTTTGAAGCCGCTCATCGACAAAGTTCATGCGCTGGGCATGGATTTCGGTTTGTGGGTCGAGCCAGAAATGATCAATCCCGATTCTGATCTCTATCGCAGGCATCCCGAGTGGGTTTTGAATTTCCCCGGACGTCCTCGCTCCGAATCGCGCAATCAACTTGTTCTGAATCTCGCGCGGCCTGATGTCCGCGATTACATCGCTGGATTCCTCGACAAGCTTCTCACCGAAAACGATATTGCATTTCTAAAGTGGGATTACAACCGCAACTGGTCCGAGCCGGGGTGGGATCAGGTTCCTGTCGATGAGCAGAAGAAAGTCTACGTTGAGTTTATTCGCAACCTCTATTCCATCCTTGCCGAGCTGCGCAAAAAACATTCCAAAGTGGAAATCGAATCCTGCTCCGGTGGCGGCGGCCGCGTCGATCTCGGCATCCTGCACTACACCGATGAAGTTTGGCCTTCCGACAATACTGATCCCTTCGATCGCCTCTCCATGCAGGACGGTTTCAGCTACGCCTATTCGCCGCAAATCATGATGGCGTGGGTGACCGATTCGCCGCACTGGGCCAACGGCCGCGCCACTTCGCTAAGCTATCGCATACTTAGTTCCATGCAAGGGTCGCTCGGCATCGGTGCAAATCTGAATAAGTGGACGGCCGACGATTTCGCCACCGCCAAGCGTTTGATCGCCGCCTATCATTCCGTGCAACACACCATCGTGCGTGGCGATCTTTACCGGCTCATCAGCCCGCGCGACAGCAGCCAGTTTTCCGTCACAGAATCTGTTTCCACCGACAAGAATCAGGCCGTTGTCTTCGCTTTCACACATTCAACAATCCAGAGCCGCACACTCCCGTTGCTGCAACTCCTGGGCCTCGATCCCGGCGGGCAATACAAACTCACCATGATCGAAGGCAAGCCTCGCCCGGAAACGCCGGCAACCGCGACCGGCGCCTGGTGGATGAATCATGGCCTGCGTTTGGAACTCCGCGGCGATTTCCAGGCCGCCGCCTTCCGCCTTGACCGTCAACCCTAGACGCCTCGGCTTGTTCCGTATCGGATGCAGGGACGGCTTTACGCCGCTCTCTTTCTATTGTCCTTACTGTTGTATTTTTCGCCTCGATTCTTCCCCAACGAAATCGCGCACATCTTCCCGATTTGCCGTATACTCCTGCACATTCATTCCCACGCATCCAGGCTATTCATAAATTTCACGGAGGCATCATGGCTACGGCTATCGCTCAAGCCGCACTTCCCGCAAACTCACTACCCGGCCGTCGTTACGACCACCTTTTTTTCTCCGCGATGGCGGTTGCATTGCTCCTCACCGTGTTTGTCGGCTTCGCCGACACCTATTATCTCGCCGGCGTTTTTCACGCGCCGCTGCCCAGCAGGATCCTTCACTTCCATGGTGCAGCCTTTTCTTGTTGGATTCTCTTACTGGTTACGCAAACTTCTCTTGTTTCCGCGAGCCGTGTCGATATCCATCGCCGCCTTGGCATCGCTGGATTCCTGCTTGCTTGTCTTATGGTAGTGCTGGGAGTTCTAGCTGCGACCGATTCACTCGCCCATCGCGCCAGCCCCTCAGGCGTCGATCCCAAAATTTTCTATATTGTGCCAATCACTGATATGGTGATTTTTTCCGTACTCATCGCGTTTGCCTTCCGCACGCGTTCCAATTCCGCTGTTCACAAGCGTCTAGTCATGGTCGCCACTGTCTCGCTGATGATCGCCGCCATTGCCCGCTGGCCCTTTGCATTCTCCCACCGCAACCCGTTTCGCGCCGCTCTGATTTCCTGGGTTTTCCTGCTTTTGTTGATGGCCTACGATTTCTGGTCGACGCACAAGGTTCATCGCGCAACAATATACGCCACGGTCTTTCTCATCTTTATCCAAATGGTCCGCTTCCCCATCGCCAACACCCATGCATGGCAGGCGTTCGCCGCTTGGGCCCAATCCTTGGCCCGTTAACCGTATTCTTTCGGTGCCGCAGCCTGTGGCACTAGTTTTTATGCCAGCGCTCTTTCTTGTGTAGTGGGCGACCTTCAGGTCGGGTCTTTTTCTTTCTTATGTAGCGGCCACTTTCCGAGAGGAGTGCATTTGTTGTTCAGTGTGCGCTGGCATTATCCGGCCGCCTTTTCCACCGGATTCAACTTCATGTACACCATCATCACCACCGGCGCCACCAGCGCATAAGATAACACCGCCGGCAATCCATTTTTCGCATGGAGGTATTGTCCGCTCAGTAGCATCGCCAGTCCCACGTGCCGGTTTGCATTGCATACCGCAATCGTCTGTCGCAACATGGGATTGCCAATCATGAACAACCGGATCGCCGCAATCGATCCAATCGCGATCAACAGCGCCGCCACGAATACCAGCGGAGTAATCGACTTCAACTCGCTGCCCATCTTCACCAGCAGAATCACGATGATCGCCGTCAACATCACGTTTCCCACCGTGCTCATCACCGGCTGCACTCGCTCGATAATCTGTGGCACCAGCCACGCCACCGCCATTCCAATCGTCAAGGGAAGGAATAGTTGTTTTGCGAGCTGCCACAACAGCATGCTTGGCGGTATCCAGATGTCCCGGCTGTAAAGTTTTCCAGCCAGCCCCACCAGCAGCGGAATCATCACCGGTACCATCAGCGCTGCCCACACCTGATAGCTCGCTGCCATGTGAAAATCAAAACCCTTCCTTACCATGTTCCGCGTCAACAGCGGCGCTCCCGGCGCGACTCCTACCATAAACAGTCCGCCGGTTTCTCCGGGCGTCAGCCGGAACACGCTCGCGGCCAGCAGCGCGATCGCAGGGGGCACAATAAATGTCCCCACCAGCATCCTTAACCACGCAATCCAGGTCAAACGTCGCCAGTTCGCGTACACTTCCGTCGGTCGTAGGCTCATGCCCACCGACACCATCAAAATAAAAACGGTACCTGGAATCAGATATTTCACTTAATTTGTCACATTGCATTCCTGGACGGATTCGCTGGCGCGATTCTAGTAGAACCATTCCACGGACTCAACTCTTAACCAGTATTGCGCTCACGCACTTTGCGCTGCACTGATTCGGCCATTGACTTTTTCTATTTCTTCTATATTGTAGATATAATGAACAAGCGCGATTTTCTTGGCGAATTCGAACACATCGTTGTCCTGGCTCTTCTGCGTCTCGGCGATCAGGCCTACGGCGTCACCGTCCGTCAAGAAATCGAAGCTCGCACCAAGCGCGACGTCTCCATCGGTGCCATCTACGCCACACTCGATCGACTCGAGGCCAAGGGCTATGTTCAGTCGGTAGTTGGTGATCCAACTCCAGAGCGTGGCGGACGCTCGAAGCGTTTTTTTCGCGTCACCGCACATGGCACCGCTGCCGTCAATCGCACTCATCGCGCCGTCCATAGCATGACCGAAGGGCTAGGTTGTCTGTGGAGTTCATCGTGATGTCCGCAACCTCTCCTGCGCGGCCACCACGCCTCGCCCTGTGGCTGCTGAATCATTTTGCTCCAAGTAACCATGCCGAATCGATTATCGGCGATTTATTCGAAGAATTCTCACTCGTTGCAGGCCGTGCAGGTAGCGGCCCTGCCCATCGTTGGTTCTGGCGCCAATCATTGCGCACGATTTTGTTCCAATTTCCTGTCCAACTTCGTTTGTCGCCCGCGTCGATGCGCGGTTCGGTTTTAGCTGGTTTCGTACTTCTCCGATTCGGTGGAGTCCTGTCCGGAAAACTAATTTTCGCCGCCCTACACAGTTTCCGCATCTATCCAAATCATTGGAATCTTTACGTTTTTTGGGCAACGGATGGTTTGCTGATCGGCAGAGTCTTCGAGTCAATCTTCGTCGGCTGTTTTGTCGCCGCGATCGCAAAGCGCGGCGAACTGCTTGCCACCACGACACTTTGCCTGGCGCAATTGCTCTTCACAGAAACTCTTTTTTTCGCGTCCCTAGTGTGGAATGGGTTCGACTTCCCTTTCATGCCCCAACAATTCCTCAGTCTGTTCATCAATGCAGTCGCCATTGTTGTGGGTGGTTACATCATTCAAGAGATCCGCCTGGCCTCTTCACCTCGTTTCAAACTGGTCTAATCCCTTCAAAGGAGAGACTCGCTTATGTTTCAAGACAGTTTCCTGCGATTCGCGTTCGCATTTGCTCTCTCGCTCTGCTCTGCCTCTTTACCCTCAAAACAACCCATCAACGTCGCAACTCGCGATGCGCGCAAGACTGCTCCAGACTTTACTCTCACCGATTCTCATGGCGCGCCCCTGAAACTTTCCGGCTATAAAGGCAAAGTGGTCGTGCTCGATTTTTGGGCCACCTGGTGCCACGGCTGCAAAATCGAAATCCCCTGGTATATGGAGTTTCAGCAAAAATACAAAGCGCGCGGCCTCGCTGTCATAGGCGTCTCCATGGATGAAGATGGTTGGAAATCCGTAAAGCCTTACCTCGCGAAACATCCCATCAACTACCCCATCGCGATCGGCAATCCCGACTTGGCGAAACTTTATAACGTGGAAGCGATGCCGGTCACCTTGCTCATCGACCGCGAAGGTGCCATCGCTTCTTCTCGCGCCGGAATGGTAGATAAAGCTTCCTTCGAAAGCGATATCCTTACCCTGCTTCGCGAGTCTGGCAGAAACGCCGTGAAGTGAATTCTGGTAATCTGGCCGCGATTCAGCCCTTCGCCAGATGTTCCTTCAACTGCTTGCCAATGATCGTGTTCCAGCCTGCCTGGAAGCTCCCTCTCTGGAAGTCCTGGTTTTCCTGTGGGAACGAATCCACACCTCCGTGCTTTAGCAATAGCCGCGTCTTCTTCCCTTCGGCAAACAGTTCCATCGTTGCGACGGACACGCCGCTCATCCCGGCGTACTTCCATTCCACTGCAAGTTTTCTTTCCGGCACTACCTCCACCACTTTCCACAAGTGCCGATAATCCATCCCCTGATGGTGCACGGTAAATTCCGTTTCAAACCCAACTTCCGTCTTGAACGATTTGATCTCTTTCATAAACCAATGCTTCATCTGGTCGGCGTCCGTAATTGCATTCCAGACTCTCCCTACCGGCGCGTCGAATGTCCTTTCCACCACCACAGGCATTTTCGTCACCAGTTCTTCCAGGCGTCCTACGGTCTGCTTCAATCCTTCCACCGCTCCAAACTGCTTGTCGGTCTTGTCGCGCAACTCCGCTGTCTCAAATAGCATGCGCATCGTGAACTTGGTTTTCACACCATCTTCTTCAAACGTGACCGTTACTCGAAATGGTGGATACGACTCGTGGTCGTACACAATCCGTTCCGGCTTCACCACCTCCAGGTAAACAATTTTGTTAGGATAATTCTTTCCATCCGGGCCGTGCATCACGTGGCGCCAAATTCCGCCGGACTTCACGTCTATCTCTTGATTCGTAGTCGTGAATCCCTTCGGCCCCCACCATTTCGCGATATGTTTCGGATCGCTCCACAATTTCCACACCACGTCTCGCGGCGCATCGAATACCCGCTCCGCAAAAATCTCCCGATCCGCTGTGCTCGCTTCACTCCTGGCTCTTTGTTCGCTTGCGCCCATGACTCTTCTCCTTTTTTTTCATCTCTTCCTTTTTCAACTCCAGCAGATAATCGCCCAGCCGATCCAGACTCGCTTCCCAGAATCGCCGGTAATGTTGCACCCACTCGGCAACATCCTTCAGCGGAGCCGCCTGCAATCGGCATGGTCTCCACTGCGCGTTCTGCCCCTTCGCGAGCAGTCCCGCGTTTTCCAGCACCTTCAAGTGCTTTGACACCGCAGGCAAGCTCATTTCGAACGGTTCCGCCAACTCCGTCACCGACACTTCACCCGATAGCAACCTTGCGAGAATCGCGCGCCGCGTGGGATCGGCCAAAGCCGCGAATGTTGTACTCAATCGGTCCACAACCATCTCGTATTTAACCTATTGGTTAAATACAACGGCCACGTTATCCTGTCAATCTCTTTTTTCGGCTTTCCCGCTTCTCTTTTTAACGCTGGCTTCTCTCCGAGGGCATTGCCTTTCCCCTTCCTGTCCCTGACTCCACGTCTTCTCACTGGACTCTCGTACAGCTTTCGCAACACTGCTCTTTCCTGCTATTCCTTATCTGGCAAAAGTGTCGCAATCTCAGTCGAGGCAACCCAGTCGCCCGCCGTTGCTTCCTAAGCCACACAGCGGAGGACCGCGTGCTCTTTAGAGCGCCGGACAGCACCATCCCAGGTAGATTGCTCAGGTTCCTCGAACGGACACTTCTCCTCTCGTTCTTGCTATTCGGCCTCTCTTTGCTTCTCCCCACCTCCGCCCATTCACAAATTTCTCCCGGGCCACTTTCCAAAGCGCATTCTTCTTTGAGTGGCACTTCCCAATGCAATTCTTGCCATGCTTTCGGCGCCAGCACGCCCACCTTCAAGTGCCTCGACTGTCACAAGGAGGTCGCGCAAGATCTCTCCGTAAAACACGGTTATCACTTCGAAATGCAGATGCACAATCCCACGGGCAAAGACTGCGTCCGCTGTCACTTGGAACATAACGGCGAAACCTTTCACCTGATCCGCTGGGAACCTTCGCTGCAAAAGTTTGATCACAAACTCACTGGCTATAAACTCGAAGGCAAACACACCACTGTTGCTTGCGAAAAATGTCACACTGCCGCGCACATGCTTTCCGCCAATCGTGAACTCATTAAAATGAAGGATCTTTCCAAATCCTTCTTCGGCCAGTCCACAAATTGCACGCCCTGCCACACCGATCCACACAAAGGCCAGCTAGGGAACGAATGCACAAAATGTCACAACGTGGAAAGTTGGAAGGCTGCGAAGGATTTCGATCATTCCAAAACGAAATATCCTCTCACCGGCCTGCACACAAAAGTTCCGTGCGAGAAATGCCACAAGCCCGACACGTCTGGCGGCCCCGCGCGCTACCAGAACATGAACTTCGACACCTGCAGCGCTTGCCATATCGATCCGCACAAGGGAGAGTTTAAGAAGTCTTGCGAGACCTGCCACACCACCAGCAGTTGGAAGACTCTTCTGCCTGGGTTCGAATTCGATCACTCCAAAACGAAGTACCCGCTTGTCGGCAAACACACACAGGTTGCGTGCGTCGCTTGCCACCTGAATGGTGATTTCAAAAAACAGCTTCCCTTTGCCAACTGTAGCGATTGCCACGCGCCTGATCCTCACAAGGGGCAGTTTGAAAAGCGGGAAAAGAAGGGTGAATGTTCCGAGTGCCACAACGTGGAAGGCTGGAAGCCTTCGCTATTCGGCTTGAAAGAGCACGACTCTTCCGGCTATCCGTTGAAGGGTATGCACATCAAAGTGGAATGCGCGAAATGCCACATTCCCGCGGGCAAAGATACCATCTATAAAGTTAGATTTGAAGCCTGCCTCAATTGCCATAAGGATCCGCACGACAATCAGTTTGCCGCTGCTCCTTATAGCAATCGGTGCGAAACTTGCCACACCGTCGTGGATTTCCATCGCGCCACCTTCACCATCATCAAGCACAGAGCCACGCGCTTCCCATTGGTGGGTGCTCACGTCGCTGTGCCCTGCGCTGATTGTCACAAACAGGGCGCGACCGGCCGCACCGACAAAGTTCTTCCATTTCATTTCGAAGATCGGACTTGTACCGCCTGCCACAAGGATCCTCACAAAGGGGAGTTCAACGATCGCATGGCCCGCAGACGCGCCAATGGCACGTTATTCGGCTGCGAGGCCTGCCACAACGCCAAAACATGGGCTGATGTAAATGGCTTCGATCACTCCAAAACCAAGTTTGCTTTAGTTGGCGCTCACCGCACCGTTGCCTGTGGTGATTGCCACAAAGCCGCGACCAATTATGAATCACGCTTTAAAGGCACATCTCATTTGTGTGAAGCCTGCCACAATGATGCTCATGATTCTCAATTTGTGGCCAAGGACGGCAAGACCCACTGCGGCGATTGTCACAATGCACAACGCTGGGTGCCCTCCACCTTCGACCACGACACTCGCACCCGCTTCGCCCTAACCGGTGGTCACACCAACGTGCTTTGTGAGAAGTGTCACACGCAGACCAAATTAGTCGCCGATAAGTCCATTATCGTTTATAAGAACACGCCTACAAAGTGCGTCGGCTGCCACGGCGACAACCCCAAGATCATGAATTCTCAGCCGCTCCCGTGAGTAGATCTTCCGCCTCACAGTAAAAAAAATTTTACAGTTGTCAGCCACGTGTTGTTAATTGATTCGACAGCTCACTCTTGTTGGCTAAGAAAAACAGCCAAATCCCTAGGGTTTTGACGCTCTTTTTTCCTATCTCGCAGGCAACCGTTGGCATTTCAACTGCAACATACGTTTCATGCTTCACCAGGTGCCAGACTTTCGTACTAAAGGATTAAGCAAACCAACTGGCCTTGAACTGGCCAGCTGTACAGTTGTTTGACGGTCTAACCCAGTCCGAAAATAGATGAGTTTCGCAACACTGCCTCCACGATAGCCCCACTGTCGCGGTCGGGGAGAACTATACGCTCACTTTGCTCCAGTTCGCCCTTTGGGCTCTGCTAGCCGTTCCGGCCCCCGGCTATCCGGCCACTCACTCCACCTCTTCTGCAGGAGAGGCGATTCCCGCTGGCCAGAATCAGACCACTCGCAATCCTCACGGGCCTCTGAATATTCCTTGCGAAAACTGTCACACGTCCGCAGGATGGCGCCCTATTCGTACCGTCCCCGAATTTGATCACAACAAAACGAAATATCCTCTGCGCGGCATGCACGAAAAAGTCCCCTGCACCCAGTGCCACATTCAGCCGGTCTTCAGCAACGTGAGCAAGAATTGCGCAGACTGCCACGCGGACATTCACCGCCGCCAGATGGGCAGCGATTGCGCCCAGTGCCACACCGTCAAAGGTTGGCATCCCGTCAATCAGCAGGTTAAAGATCACCAAAACCGCTTCCCGCTTTTCGGCGCTCACGCCGCGGTTCCGTGCGAGTCTTGCCACAAGAGCGCCGGCACTGGGATCTACTTTGGCCTTTCCACGCGCTGCGATTCCTGCCACTTAAAAGACTGGCAGAACACCACCAATCCCAATCACTCCAAGGCTGGTCCCGCGTTTGCCTCTTCCAATTGCCAGGGGTGTCACAGCTTCGATAGCTGGCTTGGCGCGAAATTCGATCACAGCACCACCGGGTTTTTGCTCACAAATGGCCACGCCAACCTGCCGTGTGAACAGTGCCACGTAAATAACAATTACAACCTCACTTCCGGCGCTTGCCAGAACTGCCATCTTTCCACCTGGCAGCAGACTAACAATCCACCTCACCCGTCCGCTGGTCCGGCCTTCGCTGTCGCCAATTGCGCCACGTGCCACAACACTGTCAGTTGGAACACCGCGATCTTCGATCACAGCTCTACCGGCTTCCTGCTCACCAACGGTCACGCGAACGTGCCCTGCGCTTCCTGCCACGTCAACAATAACTACAATTTGCAGATTGCGCCTACGGATTGCGGCAACTCTGGTTGCCACCTTACCAAATGGCAGCAGACCACCAATCCGGTTCACTCTAGTTCCGGTTCCGGCTTTGCACCTGCGAATTGCGCCAACTGCCACACCACCAAGGGTTGGGACGCTGCATCCTTTGATCACGCCGTCACTGGTTTCGCTCTCGTCGGCACGCACATGTCGCCAGCGCCAACGCCCTGCGCCGCGTGCCACATCAACAACAATTACACGCTGAACTCTGCTGATTGCATGACCTGCCACACCCCCGACTGGAACAAGACGCAGACCATCGGCGGCAATGTTCCCAATCACGTCACGGCAGGGTTCCCATCGACGGCTTCGGCCTGCGCCACCTGCCACACCATCACCACATGGGCGGATGGAAAATTCGATCACAGCACCACCGGCTTTTTGCTGACCGATGGTCACGCAAACGTGCCCTGCGCGTCCTGCCATCTCAACAACAACTTCGCTTTGAAAATTGCGCCCACCGATTGCGGCAATTCCGGATGCCACCTAACCAAGTGGCAGCAGACCACTACGCCGGTGCACTCTACTTCTGGTCCATCGTTCGCTGCCGCGAATTGCGCCAACTGCCACACTCCCAAGGGGTGGGACAGCGCTTCCTTCGATCACAGCGTCACGGGCTTCGCGTTGATCGGCACGCACAAGACCACGCCTTGCGTCAGTTGCCACGTCAACAACAACTATTCCTTGAACTCGGCCGATTGCCTTACGTGCCATCGGCCTGATTGGAATAAGACGCAAACGCTTGGGGGCAATGTACCCAATCACGTCGCCTCCAACTTCCCGACCTCTGCTGCCGCATGCTCCACTTGCCACACGATTACGATATGGGCCGACGGGAAATTCGATCACAGCAGCACCGGATTTCCACTCACCAATTCGCATCAGCTCGCACCAGCAGGCAAAGTCACCGCCTGCACCGACTGCCACATTGGCGGCAATTACAATCTCACCACGCAGCCAAACGATTGCGGCAATTCCGGTTGCCACCTGACCACCTGGCAGCAAACCAATAATCCGACGCACTCTTCTGCGGGCGCTCCCTTCGCGGCCGCCAATTGCTCCAATTGCCACAACACAATTACTTGGACTACCGCAACCTTCGATCATAGCACTACGGGTTGGGCGCTGACCGGCGTTCACGCCACCACGCTTTGCGCCAGTTGCCACACCAGCAACAACTACAATTTCACGACCGCTAACACCGACTGCTACGGCTGCCACCAGGATAAGTACAACAGCACTGCGGCCATGGGCGGCGCAGTTCCCAATCACGTTGCCGCTGGCTTCCCCACCTCACAGTGCTCCAGTTGCCACACCACTACGAACTGGACTTCTACCTGGAGCCACAATTCCACCGGATTCCCGCTGCAGAATTTGCACCAGAACGCGCCGGCCGGCAAAATCAAAGCCTGCACCGACTGCCACATCTCCAATAACTACAATTTACAGATCGCTCCGACGGCTTGCGGCACTTCCGGATGTCATCTCATTACATGGCAACAAACCAATAACCCCACGCACTCAACCGCTGGGGCCGCCTTCGCTCTTGCCAACTGCTCGAACTGCCACACCACTGCGGGATGGGGCACAGCCAATTTTGATCACAGCACCACCGGATTCCCGCTCACCGGCACGCACATCACGACGCCTTGCGCCAACTGCCACGTCAACAACAATTACAATCTCACTTCCGCCAACACCGCCTGCCTCGGCTGCCACACCGACAAGTGGAATAGCACTGCTACTCTTGGCGGCGCGGTTCCGAACCACATCGCCGCAGGCTTCCCCAGTTCGCTTTGCTCCACCTGCCACAACACTACAGCGTGGAATCCCGGCACGTTTAATCACACCACCACAGGCTGGCCGCTCACTGGCGCGCACCTGGATACCACCAAGGCTCCCTGTTCCGCCTGCCACATCAATAACAATTACAGCCTCACTGCTGCCAACACCGCTTGCTACGGCTGCCACCAGGCTGCTTGGACCAGCACGCAGACACTAGGTGGCAGTGTGCCGAACCACATCGCGGCTGGCTATCCAACCACTTGCGGCACTTGCCACACCACCACCAGTTGGCTCGGCGCTACGTTCAATCACACTTATTTCCCCATTCCGCACCACGGCTCTGTGTGTAACGACTGCCATCAGGTTTCGACCAACTATTCCAGTTTCACCTGTATTAATTGCCACACCCAGACAGCACACCAACAAGCGCAGACCAACAGTAACCATAACGGCGTTTCCGGTTATAGCTACGGCCCCACCACCTGCTACAACTGCCACAAGAACGGCGGCGGGGGCTAGCATGCGTTTGAGTTTCGTTTTCGACCTGGCATTGGCGTTTTCCGCCTGCCTCTGCTTGGGATTTTTTCCTCCCACGCTCTCGGCGCAGACTCCTCCTGCGCCTTTGGCGTCTTCGTCCGCGTCAAAACCGACCGTCTTTCACGTGAAGTATATAGCCGACACGTCCGTTTACATCGACGCGGGGCGCAACGCCGACCTTCAGGAAGGCATGAAACTTTCTGTCATCGAACCGCCCCCGGATAACGTTGCCGCTGATGGTGTACGTTTCCGCGGTTATGCTCATATTGGCGAACTAAATGTAATTTCCGTCGCTGATTCTTCTGCCGTCTGTGATGTCATCTCTTCTACCGGCGATCTTAGGGTCGGCCAGTTTGCTTTTCTGGCTCCCGCCAGTGTGGAAGATCGCCACCTGGCCCAGACTGCTCACGATTCAGACAATTACCCCATCATCGTGGCCTTCACCGATGGCGATCCGCTGGACGCCGAAATCCGCGACACGCGTACTTTCGCCGCTCCCGAAAACCGCATCGTAGGTACCATGCGCGGCCGCCTCGGTTTCAGTTACGGTGGCATTCAGGAATCCGGAATGAATTCCACGCAGCTCGGCTTGATGATTGACGCCGACATGACCCACATCGGTGGCACTTCCTGGAATTTCGCCGGCTACTGGAGAGGTACGCTTAACACCAGTTCCAATTCTTTTCCCGGCGTAGCTTCCACCACGCTCACCGACCTCATCAATCGCACCTATCATCTCGGTTTCACATATCAGAGCCCCTACTCGCCCAACGTGATCGGTGTCGGCCGCCTCTACCTCCCATGGGCGCCCAGTTTGAGCACCATCGACGGCGGCTACTACGGCCGCAAATTCCATAGCTATTTCACAGTGGGCGCATTCGCTGGCTCCACTCCCGATCCTTCTTCCTGGAGCTACAATCCCAATCAACAGATCGCCGGCACGTTTGTCAGCGCGGAATACGGCAGCTTCGATCATCTCCATTTCATCAGCACCGCGGGCCTTGCCCTCACCAGCATTCAATGGCGGGTTGCCCGGCAATTCGCCTTTTTTGAAAATAATTGGACCTGGCAGCGCAATATTTCCTTTTACAACTCCATGCAGATCGATGCCGCGCGCACTTCTCCGCTCGTCAATGGCGGCAGCAATCCCACTGGCGTTTCACAGTCGTACACTTCGCTGCACTTCCAGCCCATCAAGCTGATCGGCTTTGGCATCAATCACAATTTCTTCCGTCAGCTTCCAACATTTGATCCGCGACTCATCGGCACGGGCCTCGTCGATCAATATCTTTTCCAGGGCTTCAGCGGCGATGTCCGCCTTGATCTTCCCCAACATATTGGCCTCTACGCCGCTCTCGGCCGCAGCAAGACTAGTTCTGATACCAAGAACTCCCTGAATGAGGCTTTCGGCATCACCTTCGCCAACATCAAGGGCACTGGCTTGCTCCTCGACGCTCACTACTCGAAGTTCAACAGCGACTTTGGCAGCGGCCAGTACGAATCCCTTTCTCTCTCCAAAAATCTCTCCGATGCCCTGCATGTCCAGGTCATGGGCGGCCTGCAGAAATTTGATTCGCCACTTTCTTCCAACAGCAGCGCCAAATTTGTTAACGGTGCCGTGGACTACTCTTTTGGTCGCCGCTATTTCATCGAAGGCAATATCGGCTGGTATCAGGGCACTTCGCTCAACTACACCCAGTGGTCCACCACTTTCGGCTATCGCTTTGGAGGGCTAAGGCATTGAGTCACACTCCTTCACGCCCGAAGATTCTGCTGGCACTGCTCGCGCTGCTCACCGCCATCTTCGCCTGCACTGCGCTTCTTCGCGCGCAAACCATGACCGCTTCGGCCAACACTACTAAGGATGACGCTCCTCCAACCATTTCTTCCGCCGCCTCCGCCGATCCCGCGTTCCTCGCGCGCGCGAACAACTCTCTGCTCCTTTCACGCAAGCTCATCGACAAGTTCTTCGAGCAGACCGCCAACGTCGTCTGCAGCGAAGACGTCGCGCAAACCATGGTCGGCAAAAATGGCAAGCCCATGTACCGCGAAGAATCCGTCTTCGAGTATCAACTCCAATCCAGCACTCGCAGCGGCAGTCTGAAACTTGTCGAAAGCCGCGAAGCTCGCAAGGAAGCGTTCCGCGATCCCACCAAGACCCTGCTCATCACCAACGGCTTTGCCAGCATGCTCCTGGTCCTGCACCAGAATTTTGAATCCAGTTACACGTTCCAACCCGTCGGCGAAGAGGTCGTCGACGGCCGCACCCTCGTCAAAATTCATTTCACTCCCGTCGGGGGAGCCGCTTCGCCGGCCGCCATTCAATTGCGCGGCCGCAATTATCCTCTTCCTCTCACTGGCGACGTCTGGATCGAACGCGAATCTGGCTCCGTCGTGAAACTCATCTCGTCGCTCGAATCCAGCATGGACGATCTCGGGCTGCACGGCCTCCGCAGCGAGATTCACTACGCCATCGTGCAATTCCATGATCCCGAGGAGGCGTATTGGATGCCCGCCTCCGCCGTCATCGACGTAGAGACACCAAAGCAGCACTGGCGGAATGTTCACCGCTTCACTTCCTACAAGCGGTTCCGCGCCACAATCCAGGTAGACTTTGGGGATAAGCCATGAGTGCCGAAGCTAGCGTACAAAGTGCCATTCTTGCCCGTGAGGATGCCGAGCGCGGCCACAAGCTCCGTGTGTTCCTCGCGTGGATGCTCGCTCTTGCCATCGTTCTGGTCATCGCCGGCTACGGTTTCGACTACTACACGCTCAGCTCCGCCGATCGGCCCTTCTCTCCCAAGCACGATATCCTCCGCCCCAGTGGCACCATCGGCATGAAGCTCGGTATGTTCGGCGTGTTTCTCTTCTTCCTGATCTATCTCTACCCGCTCCGGAAAAAGTGGGGTTGGCTCGCGCGCCAGGGCAACTCGCGCCACTGGCTCGATTTTCACGTTGTACTCGGCACCGCCGCGCCGCTCATCATCGCGTTTCACGCTTCCTTTAAATTTGGCAACATCGCCGGCATGGCGTTCTTCAGCATGTTGTGCGTCACGCTTTCTGGTTTTGTTGGCCGTTACCTCTACGCGCAGATCCCACGTCGCGTCAACGCCGCCGAACTCTCCATGAAAGAACTCGAAGAAATGGAAGCATCCATGCGCGCACGGCTTGCCGAACAGAAGCTGACGTTCGGCTCGCGTCTCGAAGCGCTTTACGATCTGCCCTCGCGCCAGCGAGTTGCCAACATGCCCATGCTCCTCGCCCTGGCCCGCATGATTTGGATCGACCTGAAGCGCCCCCTGCAGCTTTCTTTGCTGCGCTTCCAGGCCACCGGTTTCGGCTCCTGGATTATTTCCTTCGGCGGGCTTCGCCGCACGCAAGACGCGAAGCTCGAACATGCCGTAGATGTTGCGCGCAAACAGGCCGCGCTCTCCAAGCGCATCCTGTTTCTATCCCGGACTCAGCAGGTCTTTCACATGTGGCATATCGTTCATCGCCCGTTCAGCTACGCCTTCGCCATTCTCGCCATCATTCACATTGGGATAGCCCTCTCCATGGGCTATCGCCTGTAGTGTCGGGCGGTTCTGATTTTGTGTAGTGGCCGGTCTTTAGACCGGCCCTTTTGACTTTGGATTTTTCTTTCAAGGGTCGGAGCTTTAGCTCCAGCATTTGGCGGTTTTGTATCACGGGGCTTTGGCCTCTTTGATCACAAAATTTGGGAACGCAACGTCATGGATAATTTCATTTCATTCTTAATCGCTGCCGCCATCATCGGGTCATTCCTCTATTTCCATCTCCGCAAGGAAAAGAAAAAACACGCCGCCGCTAAAGCCGCCGCCGAAAAGGGAAAACTCCGATCAGACGGTCCTCAGGCCCAGCATCCCCATATCGACAACAACTACTGCATCGGCTGCGCCACTTGCACGATGGTCTGCCCCGAGGGTGATGTCCTCGGCATGGTCGGCGGCAAAGCCATGATCATCAACGGGTACAAATGCATCGGCCACAGCATCTGCGCGGAAGCGTGCCCTGTCGGTGCCATCACTATGGTTTTGGCCAGCCCCAGCGTTGGCGCCAGCCTCGCCACGCTCACTCCTGCTTACGAAACCACCGTGAAAAGCATGTTCATCGTGGGCGAACTCGGCGGCCTGGCCCTCATCAAAAATGCCGTCAATCAAGGGCGCGATTGCGTCGACACGATCGCCACGCGTCTCGCTTCCTCCCACTCCACCTCTCTCGCAGCTGGTGTCTATGATCTTCTGATCGTCGGCGCAGGCCCTGCCGGAATTAGCGCATCCCTGCGCGCTGCCGAGAAGGAAATAAACTACTTGACCCTGGAGGAATCCGAAATCGGCGGCACTGTCGCCAAATATCCACGCCAGAAACTGGTCATGACAAGCCCCGTGGAATTTCCTATGCATGGGAAGTTCAAGAAGACGGAACTTTCCAAGGAACAATTGCTGGAGTTTTGGCAGAAAGTTCTCAAGCGCGCCGACTTTAAATGCAAGACTGGCGAAAAAGTGGAAAACATCGTCAAGGAAGAAAACGGTATCTTCACCGTAACAACCGGCAAAGGCCAGCATCACGCTCGTCACGTCGTTCTGGCGATTGGCAAGTCGGGCAGTCCGCGCAAACTCGGTGTCAAAGGGGAAGAACTACCTAAAGTAATGTATCGCCTGATCGAAGCCGATCACTACGTGAACAAAAAGATTCTCGTCATCGGGGGAGGCGACTCTGCAGTCGAAGCCGCCATGGGCCTCGCCAGCCAGGTAGGGAACGCCGTCACGCTAAGCTACCGTGGCGAAACATTTTCTCGTATCAAAGAACGCAACACACAGCGTATCAACGATTTCATGCGCAAGGGCAAACTAAAAGTTTTGTTCAATTCGAACCCGGTCGAATTTCGCAATGACTCCGTTATCCTCGAAGTCAAAGGCGTCAATGAGACTCTTCCGAATGACTACGTCTGGATCTTCGCTGGCGGCGAACCTCCCACCGCCTTTCTGAAGAAAATCGGGGTAGGCTTCTCCAATCGCGATGTCACTCCCGAAGGCGCCCGTGCCATCAGAGAATCCAAGGAGGCTAATCTGGTCAACCCCTAATCCGGCACCCTAGTATGGACACCTTTCTGAGGAGGTCCTTCGAGTCCACCATTCTTCAGTCGTACTTTTTGTCACCAAAGTAGTTAGGTATTCCTGGGCGAAGGGGCGCCGCAATTGCGACTCGGAGTGGAAGGATCTCAACCTGCCGTCCTTCGCTGTGTCATTCGTGTTGAATTCCTACTTTCTCTGCTCTCTGCTACTTGCGGAATCCCCCAAACCCAATCCTTACTTGAATGGTATTGATCCCGGGGTTCGGATTCGTCATCCCCGCATTTGATATGTGCATGAAACGCACTTCCGCGGTGAAATTATGTTTCTCTCCTAAAAAGTGCGCTCCAAACGCTCCTGCCGTCGTGAAGTTGATCTGCGAAGTTCCTTCCGGCACTTTCGTATTCGTGAACAACGTCCCGCCTTCAATCTCAAAATACGGTTTCACTTTGCGAGGCTTGGTCATAATCCACTTGAAAGCGAACGGATTGATCCCCGCCCCATACGCCGTATTCGTCCGCTGGGTAATCACCCACACCGGCACCGCGTGCAGCGCATACTCCAGTTGTCCTTTCAAAAATCCCGGCCCTTTCGGCGAAGTGATCACGATCCCATATCGCAATCCGAGGTTCCACACTCCTGTCCCCGAAGTGCTTCCATTGATTCCGCGCCCGCCGCCCGTCCACACCTGCCACTCGTTGCTGGCTCCTTCAGGCCCAGCCTGAGCCTGTGCCCTCAAAACCGGCGCACCAATCATCCACAATAATAAGGCCGAACAAACCAGTGTTTTTTTCACCGAACGCGCTCCCGAAATTGTCCTTGCACAATATCGAAATCCCCTCGCTCTGACAATTGCGATTCTTTTTGACAAACGAATGACCAGACTGGTCTGTGACTCATACTGTGGGGGGCTAGTCTTCAGACCGCCCACACAGTGCTCTCTCTTCCACTCAACAATTCAAAAACTTGTCATCCTGAGTGAAGGTCCGCGACTTCCGCAGACCAAAGTCGGGGAATCTCAAGTCATAAAGAATTTCAATTCAGGGCCAACCAAGTGTTATGTTCGCAAAGTTTTTCTGAAATTGTGTCTGTAAAACGGGGAAGAATGTCTTCCAGAAAGAAGAAGAGAGGCGGGCCAGGTCTTCCCGCCTCTCCATATTCCCCTTTCGGGGAAACCGGCAAGCCTGACGGAGGGCGGCTTAGCCGGTCGTGTGTTGGCCTGCTAATTAAACTCCGCTAATCCGAAAAAAGTTACAGCGAAACGAAAAAAAAAGACTACACTCTTTGCTGTACGCCGTCGTGCCCTTGAAAGGGTCTTATGTCTCGCCCGTCGCCGTTAAGTTCCGATAACATTCTTCGTTTTCTACAACTTAGAAACGACCCCGTGGCCATCGAGGAAATCTCGCGCTCCCTCCAGGTCAAAAAGAGCAAGCGCAACGTCCTCCAACAAATGCTCGCGCGCCTGAAAAAACGTGGCCTTGTTGAGGAACTCTCGCACTCCCGCTATCTCCTACGTCGTAAAGAACGCGAGGCTGCGCCTCCGCCCGCCGCCCCTGCTCCCGAGAAAATTCCTCAGCACAAGGCCGTTTCTCGCGACGAAATTCGCGGCCGCCTGGTCCACCACCAGGACGGTTATGGATTCGTTGTCCCGGAGATTGCTCTTCCCAATGTCGATGGGGACATCTTCATCCCTCGCGACCAGATTGAAGACGCCATGCACGGCGACACCGTCATCGCCAAGATCACCCGCCTCAGTGGCATGACTGGCGCGCGGCGCGCCGAAGGCCGCATCGTCCGCATCATTGGCCGCGCTCATCCCTCGGTCGTTGGGCAGTTCCGCTACACCTCTCGCGGCTGCGTTGTGCTTCCCTATGATCCACGAGTGCAACACGAAATCGAACTCACACCCGGTGAAGAACTCTCCAGTGCCCTGCGCGAACAACTCCTACCCGGCGCAAAAGATTCTGCTTCGCGCGGCCGGCGCTTGCCCCACATCACCAAACTCGACGGCGCTGTCGTCAACGTTGAACTTCTCCGCTATCCCCGTGGAGGTGCTGCTCCTTCCGGCCGCGTTGTCGAAATCCTCGGCCGCCCCGGTGATCTCGGCGTAGACACGGAAATCATCATCCGCAAGCATCATCTTCCTCATTCGTTCTCCCACGATGTTCTCAACGAAGCCGAACGCCTCGCTCTTCCCGTTTCTGAAGCCGAACGCGTGGGTCGCGAAGATTTTCGTGAACTTCCTATCGTCACCATCGACGGCGAAACAGCGCGCGATTTCGACGATGCCGTCTACGTCGAACGCCGCGAAGATGGCGGCTGGCTCCTGCAAGTCCACATCGCCGACGTGGCCCACTACGTTCATCCCGAATCTCCACTCGATCGCGAAGCGCGTCTCCGCGGCAATTCCGTCTACTTCATCGATCGCGCCGTTCCCATGCTTCCCGAATCGCTCTCGAACGGCATGTGTTCCCTCAAGCCACGCGAAGAACGCCTGGTGCAAAGCGCCATCATGCACTTCGACGCCGCCGGCCGCATGCTTAATTCCTGGATGGTCCAAGGCGTCATCCGTTCGGCAGAGCGCATGACCTACACTAACGTCAACAAGGTCCTCGAAGGCGACCCGGAGATGACCGCGCGCTACTCTCATCTCAATCATCATTTCCGCGGTATGAAGGGGCTAGCTCTTCTTCTCAATGCCCGCCGCAACGAAAACGGTTCCATCGATTTCGATCTTCCCGAAGCGGTCATCGAGTTCGATGAAGAGCAGCGCATGACCAACATCTCTCGCAGCGAGCGCAACATTGCCCATCGCATCATCGAAGAGTTCATGCTCGCCGCCAATCGCGCCGTTGCTCATTACCTTCTGAATCGCGCCATCAAATGCATTCATCGTGTTCACGAAAAACCCGACGCCCGCAAGATTTTGGAATTTGAAGAATTAGCCCGCGCGTTCGGCTACACGTTAGGTGTTGAGGATCTCTATCAAAAAGAAGTCGCCGTGCGCCACGGCAAGGTTCCTTCGCCCGCAAAAGCCGGCCGCCCCGACTCTTACGGCAAGGGGCGCGAACGTGGCATGAAGGTCGCGCTTCCCGCTGCCGATGTGCGCATCGCTCCACATCACTACCAGCGCCTGTTGAAAAAGCTAGCCGGCAAAACCGAAGAGCGCATCGTCTCCTATTTAATGTTGCGTTCCCTCAAGCAGGCCCGCTACGCCGCCGATTCATTGGGCCATTTCGCTCTAGGCTTCGACGAATACACGCATTTCACTTCGCCCATTCGCCGTTATCCCGATCTCATCGTCCATCGCATTCTTAAGTGGGCTCTCGCGCATCCCAACGAAACTGCACCAAACTATTTCAAGCCGGCCATTGGCACCGAAGCCGCTCTCTATTCCACAAAGCATCTCGAAGAAATCGCGCAGGAAACTTCCGAGACCGAGCGCCGCGCCGCCACCGCCGAACGCGAATTGAAGGATTGGAAAACCGCGCAATTCATGGAAGCTCATCTAGGCGACGAATACGAAGCCCTCATCATCTCGGTGCAAAAATACGGCTGCTTCGTTGAATTGCTGGAGATTTTTGTCGAGGGACTACTGCCCATCAGCGCGCTGGAAGAAGCCGCCGGCACTCGCGTCATGCATCGGGAACGCGAACACTCTTTCGTCTCCATCCCCGGCAACGAAGGTCGGGGCAGCCGTCGCAAAAAATCTGCTCCACTCACCTGGAGACTCGGTGATCGCATCCGCGTCCGCGCCGAACGCATCGACCCCATGCGCCACCGCGTGGAATTCTCCCTGGTCACCGCTCCCTAGGCCACACGGAAAATTGTTGGCTTGCTGCTATAGTCCAGGTAGTGGCCGACCTTCTAGTCGGTTGTCCCTGCTCGATCGACTTTCCCACGACGCATCGACCAGGATCAAGACCGCGATGCGGGGCTCGGGCGTGACTTCGCTCATGCCCGCTATATCGGCAGGAATTAAAATCTGTCGAGTGCAAGCAGACATGCGTCGCTTTTCAATTTGGCGCAGCGCTGTTCCAAATTTCTACGTCGCGGCAGATGATTTCTTTGCCGGCTGATATTCTCCTGGCACTGCGCGCGTGGCAATCGCGATCCGGTTCCAGGAATTGATCGCCATCACCGCATACGTCAAGTCCACCAGTTCCGCTTCGGTGAATTCTTTTTTCACGGTTTCATACACTTCGTCCGGCACGTGTGTCTGGGCGACCAACGTTAGCGATTCGGTCCACTCCAGCGCGGCGCGTTCGCGAGCCGTGTAATACGGTGTTTCTCGCCACGCATTCAATCCATACAGCCGCTGCTCGGTTTCCTCATTCGCGCGCGCATCTTTCGAGTGCATGTCCAGACAATACGCACAGCCATTGATTTGCGAAGCGCGCATCTTCACCAGTTCGAGCAGCTTCTCTCCCAAACTCGTTGTCCGCAAATAACGTTCCATCGCATACATCGAGCGCGCCGCTTCGGTCGCATATTTTGTGTATTGGATTCGTGGTTCCATAACTCATCTCCTTACCCGAAATTCACTCCTCTCTTTTTTTGACTACGGCAGGCCGTAAACGGATACAAGATTTTTTCCGCTCTTTTCCCTCTAACGCCGTCGGCCACCTGAAGGTGTCCGCTACAGGCGGGGTCCATCCATTGCAAATCCCTCTCAATCTGGTTATACCTACAGTTTCGTATTCATACCGCGCTGCATTTTATATACGGGAGACTTTTGTGACCTCCGATTTTCGCCCCGACATGAATCAATATCTAATGGGCATCGCCATGGCCGTCCGCAAGCGCGCCAACTGCCTCGGCAGCCGCATCGGCGCGGTCATCGCCCTCAACGCACGAGTCGTCTCCACCGGCTACAACGGCACGCCCGAAAACATGCCAAACTGCCTCGACGGCGGCTGCCACCGCTGCGCCAACCGCGAACAATATCCTTCCGGCTCCGGCTACGACCTCTGCATTTGCGTTCACGCCGAACAGAACGCCATTCTCTCCGCCGCGCGCTTTGGCATCGCCATCGAAGGCAGCACCGTCTACACCACCATGCGTCCGTGTTTCAGTTGCACCAAGGAGATGTTGCAGGCCAGAGTCCGCGCTGTCTATTACCTGCACGATTGGTCTCATCCCAATCCCGTGCACAAGGCCGAGTATGAGCGCCTGCAAGCCCGATTCGAGGGTGGCATCCGCCGACTCGACATGCCCGATCCCGATGCCGAGTGGGCCACGCGCAAACGCGTAGTCCAGCCTCCTCAATCTGCTGCTCCAACAACCGCCGACCCTCACGGGGCCCAGGACATCTAATCCCCAATTCCGCCCGCGCCACCCGATCTAATTCTCCCCAATTCCACCAATAGGGTTTACTATCACTTCTAATACCGTTGCCTGAAAGTTTCACGTCACAGCGGGGGAACCTCTCCATGTTCCATACTTCGGGCACGCACACAAATGACCCAATGAACCGACAGTGGGCCACCGGGAGGCTTCCGTGAATCTCTCTCCAAGAATTCTCAATCTGATGATCATGTTCTTTCTTCTCACTGTCTGCGCGGCCGCATCGCCTGCCGCTGACCAGAAAACAGCTCCTGCGAAGAAACCTTCTTCTGCCGTCGACAAGTGCGTCGACTGTCACTCCAAGGTCAGCCCCAACGTCGTGAACGACTGGAAGATCAGCAAGCACGCCACGGTGGGCATCAGTTGTGATGCGTGCCACGGCACCGAGCACGACAATTTTCAGAACGCCTCGCTCGCTAGAATCCCCACGCCCGAAACCTGCGGCAGTTGCCACGCTGATCGCGTCGAGCAATTCAAAAAGGGCAAGCACGCCATCGCGTGGGCCGCTATGGAAGCCATGCCCACCATTCACTACCAGCCCATGTCCATGACCGAAGGGATGAAGGGTTGCGGCGGCTGCCACAAAATCGGCCTGAAAACGCCCGAACAAATCGCCACGCTCTCGAAAAACGGCGTGCGCTTCGGCAACGCTTCCTGCGATTCGTGCCATACGCGCCACACATTCTCTCTCGAAGAAGCGCGCTCCCCACAGGCTTGCAAGACGTGCCACATGGGCTTCGATCACCCGCAGTGGGAGATGTACGACTCCTCGAAACACGGCGTGCGCGAAAATCTCAAGCAACTCAAAATCCAGAACGCTGAGTCTGCCGCGCCCACTTGCCAGACCTGCCATATGCAGGAAGGCAACCACGAAGTGCGCACGGCCTGGGGATTCTTGGCTGTCCGCCTCCCCATGCCCGAAGATCCCGAGTGGACCGCTGATCGTGTCACCGTTCTGCAGGCTCTCGGCGTCCTTGATCCCGATGGCAAACCCACCAAGCTTCTCGACGTTGTCAAAGCCGCGGACCTAGCGCGCCTCGATCAGGCTTCGTGGCAAACTGAGCGCGACAAGATGCTCAAGACCTGCAACCAGTGCCACTCCGCAAATTTCGCCAAAGACCAGCTCCAGCATGGCGACGACATGATCAAAAACGCGGATCATCTGATGGCCCAGGGCATCCGCGAAGTCGCCGCACTCTATAAGGAGGGCGTGCTGCCCAAACCCTCGAACTATCCCTACGCCTTCCCGAATCTGCTCACTTTCCACGACGCGCCCACGGTCGTTGAACAAAAACTCTTCGTTATGTTCCTCGAACATCGCATGCGCACCTTCCAGGGCACCTTCCACGCCAGTCCCGATTACGCCCTCTGGTATGGCTGGAGCGAGATGCAGCGCGACCTGACCGAAATCAAGGAACTCTCCACCCAAATGCGCCGCGAACACCAATTTGCCGCCAAATAGTCGATCCGCAACGTCCGGGCCGCCGCCTTTCCTAGGTGCTGGGTGCGTTATCGGAGGACATAAGTCACATCTGGAGCTGTTGAAAGCAGTCTTGGCGTCTTTGAATGGGCGAAGGCTGAGCGTTAATGACTACGGTATTTGACAATATGGTTACTATGGACATACGCTGCTGGCCATGGAGTTGGAGGCTTCCCTCTCTTGGCTGGCGCTGACCATGACGCCGGGCATCGCGGCCCGTCTGTCGGCGCGATTGCTGCGCGAATTCGGGTCGGCGGAGGGGGTGTTTCGCGCTTCGCTGGCGCGGCTGGAGGCGTGCAACCTTACGGCACCCGTGGCGCACGCGATTTTCAACAAGCAGACGTTCTGGCGCGCGGAAAAGGAAGTCGACGCGAAACGGCGGATCGGCTGCAAGGTGGTGAACTGGTCGGAGCCGGAGTATCCGCAGAACCTGCTGCAGATTTACGATCCACCGGTGATGCTGTATGTGCGGGGAGACGCGTCGATACTGAATTCGCCGGCGCTGGGCATGGTGGGAACGCGGTGGCCCACAATTTACGACGCGCAGATGGCGGAACGGATCAGCCGGGACCTGGCGTCGCGCGGGCTGACGATTGTGAGCGAGCGGGCGCGCGATTGGCGTGCTGGGCACAGGCATCGACGTGTGCTATCTGAAAGAAAACAGGAAATAGTACGAGAAGGTGCTGGAGCGCGGTGCGATCATCAGTCAGTTCCCAACCGGATGGCATCCGGCGCCGGAAAATTTTCCGGTGCGCAACCGCATCATCGCAGGGATGGCGATTGGTGTGGTGATTGTGGAGGGTAAACAGTACAGCGGATCGTTGATTACTGCCCGGCTGGCTATAAAGTTTGGCCGGGAAGTGTTCGGCGTACCTGGGAAACGCGACGCAGGATGTGAGCTTGGCGCCGAACCAGTTAATCAAGCAAGGAGCGAAACTGGTAACCAGCGCGGAAGTCGTGATTGAAGAACTGCCAAAGCCGATCAGGGCAGCTTTAGTGCAGGCGGAACCGCGGGAAGCAGAGTAGCGGAATTTACTGGTAAATGAGGGGCTAAATGATACGGAACAAAAGCTTTACGGGATGTTGAGCGCGGCAGAAGCGCAACCGATTGACTATCTGGTGGAAACAAGTGGCTTGAACTCCAGCGAAGTTCTGGCTACGCTCTTCATTCTGGAGATGAAAGGGATCGTGAGGCAGTTGCCAGGAAAGCAGTTCACGAAACTTCTGTTGTGGAGACTTGTGGCATTAAATTTGTTGCAAAGAAGAGAGTTAGCTCCTTCACGCGATGGGAAATGCATCCGAAGTGGGGCGTTAAGCATCTTTGAGTGAGCAGGGGTGATGAAAAGCGGTGTAATAATTAAGGTAGAGAACAATTCGGTGAGGCTGAAATAAAACCGTAAGGTAGCGAGAAGGACACAGGCCGCCCGGTAGTCCCTTCCAGAAGTCGAATCCGAGTTACAAAGGAAAGCATGGCACGTTCACTGGTCATCGTCGAATCGCCGGCAAAGGCGAAGACGATTAATAAATATCTTGGGAAGAACTATACGGTGAAGGCCTCCATCGGGCACGTGATGGACCTGCCGAAGAAGACGATAGGAATTCGTCTGCCTCAGGAAGCGGAAAAACCAAAGAAGCGGAAGGCGAGGAAGAAAAACGGGAAAGTGGTGGCGGCGAAACCGCTGAAGAAAGAAATTCTGATCGATGACCCGAAAATTTTCGAGCCGACGCTGCAGGTAATTCCCGGCAAGGGAAAAGTCATTAATGATTTGCGGAAAGCGGCGAGTACGGCGGATGCAGTGTACCTGGCGGGCGACCCGGACCGTGAAGGAGAGGCGATCTCCGCACATTTGGCGATGGTGCTGTCCAAGCCTGCAAAATTTTTGATCAATGCGGAAGATCTGAACGGTGACGGCTGGAAAAACGGAAAGAATGGGAAGAATGGCGCGAACGGAGCGAACGAAGAACCGAAGGACGGGGCTAAGGACGAGAAGCCAACTGGAAAAGCGGCGCTGAAGGCTGGCGCAAAAGGCAAAGCGGCGGCAAAGAAGTCCAGCAATAAGGATGAGATTTTCATCGAGCCAATCGATCCTAAGAAAATTTTCCGCGTAACGTTTAACGAAATTACGCCGAAGGCAATTCGCGCGGCGTTTGAACATCCACGTCAGGTGGATACGCAATTAGTGGATGCGCAGCAAGCGCGGCGCGTGCTGGACCGAATTGTGGGTTACAAAATTTCGCCGTTGCTGTGGGATAAGGTACGGCGCGGATTGAGCGCAGGACGCGTGCAAACCGTGGCGCTGCGATTGATTGTGGAACGCGAGCAAGCCATACGCGCGTTCGTGCCGGAAGAATATTGGACGATCCACGCGATGCTGGATGCGGGCGAACCGCCGATTTTCGAGGCGAAGCTCTCGAAATATAAAGGCGAAGACATTGAAGTAAAGAACCAGGAAGCGGCGGATGTGGTTGTTGCCGCGGTGAACAAAGCGAAATGGCAAGTAGCCAGTGTGGCGCTGAAAGAAAAGAAGCGGAATGCGCCGCCACCGTTTACAACTTCTAAGCTGCAGCAGGCGGCATACAACCGGTTGCGGTTTACGGCTAAACGAACGATGGCGCTGGCACAGCGACTCTATGAAGGCATTGAGATGGGCGAAGAAGGATCGGTGGCGCTGATTACGTACATGCGCACGGATTCCGTACAGGTGTCGAACGACGCACTGGAGATGGTGCGGAACTTTATTCCCGAACACTTTGGGAGCTCATATCTGCCGGAGAAGCCGAACTTTTATAAGTCCAAGAAGGATGCGCAGCAAGCCCACGAAGCGGTGCGGCCCACGGACGTGACGCGAACGCCGGAAGATGTGCGAAAATATCTGGAAGATGATGTGTTCAAGCTGTACCAGTTGATCTGGCAACGGTTTGTGGCTTCGCAGATGCTGCCGGCGATTTATGACCAGACGTCGATTGATATAACGGCAGGCGATTATACGTTCCGCACGACGGGATCAATTCTGAAGTTCGACGGATATTTGAAGGTGTACGCGATTCCCGTGTCGGGAGCGGATCGCGAAGACGACGAAAAGGATGATGAAGGCGAAGGCAAGGCACTGCCACGGGTGAGCGAAGGGCAAGTGCTGAAGCTGGATTCGATCCGGCCGGATCAGCATTTCACGGAACCGCCGCCGCGGTACACGGAAGCAACTCTGGTTAAGGAATTGGAGGAGGACGGAATCGGAAGGCCGTCTACGTACGCGGCGATTATTTCGACGATTGTCGAGCGCGAGTACGTGAAGAAAGAGCAGGGCAAATTTACACCGACGATGCTCGGCGAACGGGTGTGCGTGCTGCTGATCAAGAGCTTTGAAGATGTATTCGACGTGAAGTTCACGGCGCGGCTGGAAGAAGAGCTGGACGAAATTGAAGAAGGAAAGATGCCGTGGCGGGAATCGGTGCGCGAGTTCTGGGAAAAATTTATCGTCGACCTGGAGAAAGCGGACGATGAGATGGTGTCCTATAAAGCAGGGATACCGACCGGAAAGAAGTGCGAGAAGTGCGGACAGGGAGAATTGCTGGAACGGATCAGCCGGCACGGATTCTTCCTGGGATGTTCACGCTATCCAGAATGCGACTTTATTCAGGACATGGCGGAAGAGATTGCGGTAGACGCAGAAAACAAGATTGAGTATTGCGAGAATTGCGGGAAAGAGATGGCCATCAAGCGCGGCCAGTTTGGCGCCTTTCTGGCGTGCAAAGGTTATCCGAATTGCCGGACTACCAGGAGATTGGTTGCGGGAACACGGATTGCGCTGCAGCCCGACGAGCCCCTGGACGAAAAGTGCACGCTGTGTGGAAACGGGTTAATCAAGAAGCACGGGCGCTTTGGCAATTTCATCGGCTGCTCTGGCTATCCGAAATGTAAATACACGCGCGCGATCACCCTGGGAATCAAATGCCCGAAGTGCAATGAAGGCGAATTTGTGAAACGCGCCAGTATGGGTCGCGGCGGGCGAGGCCGGATGAGATTCTTCTACGGGTGCTCGCGATATCCCGATTGCGATTACACGTCGGCAAACATGCCAATTGCGGAACCATGCCCGAAGTGCGGTGCGCCGTTCATAGTGGAAAAGCAGAGTAAGATTGGCAAGGTGCATGCTTGCGTAAAAGAGGGCTGCGATTGGGAGAAATTGGCCCCAGAGGAAGAGAAGCCCGCAGCAGCGGTGGAAGAAGCACCGGTTGCAGTGAAAGTATAATCGCGGGACACGTTGATATCGGCTGGAATCCAGTGGCCTGCCACACACGAATGGAAATAGACGAACCAAGCAAACCCAATGCGGGTAGAAGTGTGTCTAAAAACGGAATATGAGCACGATTCAACAGACCACGGTGAAATTTCTGGAGTACATGCGTTCGGTGAAGAACTCTTCGCCGAATACGGTAATTAATTACGCGAAGGATCTGGAACAATTCGTAACGTTTTTGTCGCCGCCGGGACTAGAGCCACCCAGGCTAACGAAGGTCAATCACAAAGTGATTCGAGAATTTGTGGGGCACTTGCACGAAAGCGGACTAGAGAAGAGTTCGGTCGCACGGAAACTGGCGGCGCTGCGATCGTTTTTCAAGTATTGCGTACGCGAAGGGCAGCTGAAAGAGAATCCAGCGCGTTTGGTGCCAACTCCAAAACTGCCGAAGCGAATCCCGATGGTGCTTTCTGCCGAGGAGATGAACGGATTTCTGGATCAAATGGCGGGATCGAAAAATGTGACGCCGACAAGAAAAAATAAAAGAGAGCTGGCGGCGTTGCAGGGCGCGTCCGGACCAGGTACCGCAATCGTGAAATTGGAAGACAGTTTATTACTGCCAAGAGATCGAGCAATTCTAGAGCTGCTGTACGCAGCGGGATTGCGCGTGAGCGAGTTGACCGGACTGAACCTGGCGGACATGAATGAAAGAGAAAAGATGTTGAACGTTCGTGGCAAGGGAAACAAGGAACGCATCGTGCCTTATGGAGAAAAAGCAGCGGTGGCGCTGAAGAATTATTGGCCGGTGCGTGAAGGACTGTTGCGAGAGTGTGAAGAAAAGGCGCGGCGCGGAAGTGTGGATGCGATTTTCCTGAATTATCGCGGGCGCAGACTGACGCAACGGAGTATCGGGCGGATCGTGAAGAAATATGTGCGGTTGGTGAATGTGAATTGGGATTTGCACCCACATTCGCTGCGGCATGCATTTGCAACGCATCTGCTGGCAGATGGCGCGGATCTGCGCGCGATCCAGGAATTGCTGGGACACCAGTCGTTGTCGACAACGCAGAAATATACACATGCGTCGATACGGCAACTGATGGAGATTTACGATAAGGCGCATCCGCATTCGTAGGTTGGTGACAAAATCAGAAAGCAAGATGGGCTTTGAAGTTGGTCTGCATGTACATTGGTTGGTTGCCACGATCCCTCCACTGAGGCGACCAGAAATCGTTCGGCCTTCAGTCGGGATGACAGTTTGGGGTCACGCGAAGTATGTGGCGTTTGATCAGCAACCCGAGGGCAGAAACCGTTCGAATCTCGGACGAAGAGCGTGGCTGGGCATGAAAAGGCGTTGGCATGAAAGTCAGCGCTACTTGAGATGAGCCCCTCCGAGACGTAAAACACTGGGGGGGGAGATTTTAAAGGGATAGTTTGTGAATTGTGCGGACACGGGGCGCAGAAATGCTGCGCTCTTACCGAAAAACCAATCACGGCAAAATAGAATGTACAGCAGATCAGAGACGTGAATCCGTAGGAGAATGGTGTGCCCAGCCGTTGAGGATAAGGATGCAGATACGACGAACAATTGCCCAAGGAATAGTTTTGGTAGGGATACTTTGCGCGGGGGTAGTAACGAAGGCGCAGGACAACTACGAGATACAGGTGTATCCATCGGAGACGGTGGAGAAGGGGCACACCATGGTGGAGTTGCACAGCAACTTCACATTTCAGGGAACAAAGACGAGCGAAAACGGACTGCAGCCGACGAATCATCAATGGCACGAGACACTGGAGATCACGCATGGATTTACGGACTGGTTTGAGACGGGATTTTACGTTTTCACTTCATTGAAGAATGGATACGGATGGGATTACGTGGGGAGCCACATCCGTCCACGGGTGATGGTACCGAAAAAGTGGAATTGGCCGGTGGGAGTGAGCATTTCGCAGGAATTCGGATACCAACGGAGTCAATTTTCGGAAGATACCTGGACGTATGAGCTGCGTCCAATTGTGGATAAGCAGTTGGGGCGATGGTATTTTGCCTTCAATCCCGCGTTTGATAAGTCGCTACATGGGCCCAGTCAAAATCAGGGATTTGTATTTTCGCCGAATTTCAAGGTGAGTTACGACGTAACGAAAAAAGTGGCTGGCGGATTTGAATACTACGGGTCGCTGGGACCGGTGGACAATCTGGACCCGATTTCGCAGCAACAACAACAGTTTTTCCCGGCAATTGATCTGAATTTGTCTCCTAAGTGGGAGGTAAATTTTGGGGTCGGGGTGGGAGTGACGCGATCGACAGATCATTTGATAGCGAAAATGATTCTGGGATACCGGTTTGATTTTTAGGGAGTGAAGAGAAATGAGAAAAGCAGCTCTTTTCGGATGGTTGCTGATGTGGTTGTTGGCGGGAGGAGTTGCGTGTGGGGCGGGAACGGCGGCAGAGTGGAACGAATTGGTCGATGAATATCTGGAGAAGGTGTATTTTCCACTGAACCCGACACTGGCGACCGCAGCGGGAATTCACACATACGACGGCCAGATTGAGGATTATTCGGAATCAGCGAAAAAGGCGGAGATTAAGACACTGCACGAATACGAGAATCGCGTGGAGCAGTTCCCTGCCGCGGGATTAAGGGCCGTGGAGGCAGCGGACCGACAGATATTGTTGGGACAGATACGCAGCCAGTTGCTGTCAGAACAGAAGATCAATCCACTGGAGAAAAATCCGGATGTTTATTCGAGCGGATTGACAAACAGCGTATACGTGCTGATGAACCGTAAGTTCGCTCCGGCGGAAGAGCGGCTGCGGAGCGTGATTCAGCGAGAGAACAAGATGCCGGGGATATTGCAGTTGGCGCGGAAGAACCTGAAGAATCCGCCCCGTGTTTACACGGAGATTGCGATTGAACAGTTGCCGGGAATCATATCGTTTTTCGAAAAGGATGTGCCGCTGGCGTTTGCGAGCGTGACGGACGCGGGAGTGAAAGCGGATTTTGCGAAGTCGAATGCAACTGTGATTTCGGCGCTGAAGGAATACCAGAACTGGTTGAAGACAGACTTATTGCCGCGCTCGAATGGAGATTTCCGGATTGGGGCAGAGAATTTTTCAAAGAAATTGCAGTACGAGGATATGGTAGACACACCGCTGGACAAATTACTGGCAACGGGTATGAGCGACCTGTGGAAGAATCAGACAGAATTTCAGAGGGTAGCCAAGGAAATTGACTCGACGAAAACACCGACGGAGGTCCTGAAGGATTTGGGAGGAATGCATCCAGCACCGGGAGAACTGCTGGAGACATTTCGCGGAACGTTTGACGGATTGATTGAATTTATACAAACGAAAAAGATCATCACGATTCCGGCGGGGCCAAAACCGATCGTGCAGGAGACGCCGCCGTTCGAGCGGGCAACGACGACGGCTTCTATGGATACGCCCGGGCCATTTGAGAAAGTGGCGACCGAATCGTATTTCAACGTTACGCTGCCAGCGGCGGGAGACAGCGGGGAGGATGTGGCAAGTTTGATGTCGGCGTTCAACGTGGGAACGATTTTCAGCACTTCGACGCACGAAACGTATCCGGGACACTACATGCAGTATTTGTGGACGGCGCAGGCGCCGACCAAGCTGCGAAAAGTGTTTTATGCAAACACGAATGGAGAAGGCTGGGCGCATTATTGCGAGCAGATGATGCTGGAAGAAGGATATGGCCAACCGGGAGTAGGGGCGAAAGACGCGTTGCAGGCGAAGTACATCCATCTGGGTCAGTTGCAGGATGCATTGTTGCGGGATGCGCGGTTTGTGGTTGGAATGCAAATGCATACGGGGAAAATGAGTTTTGCGCAGGCCAAGGAGTTTTTTGTGAAGGAAGGATACCAGACAGGGAAGGTTGCGGAGATCGAGGCAAAGCGGGGTACGGCGGATCCGACCTATCTGTATTACACGCTGGGGAAATTGCAGATACTGAAGTTGCGGGAAGATTACAAAAAGAAGATAGGCGCGGGATTTACGTTGCTGAAATTTCATGATGAGTTCATGGGACAGGGATTTCCGCCGATCGCGGTGGTGCGACAGGCGCTGATGGGAGATGGGTCGCCGGTGTTGTAGTAGGGAGCATTTCGAGGATTCGGCGATGACGAAGATAAACGATTTTCTTCTGAAGAAAATATGAATTGGTGCAACCGCTGGAACCTATCCAAAAAATGAAGACTTAATCAGGGTCTTCCAAGAATTGCGCTCATGGTTCTTCTGCTACGCCGATAAGTTCACCTGCAAGATCGCAAGTGGGCCTTTCAAGTCCCTATGGGCCTCTTCGCCGCACACCTCATTGTTGCGGCGGCATCGGTGAAGACCGGACCTTTCCCGTTAACATCCCAATTCATTCAATCGTGCTTGGGCATTTTCACGGTAGTTGTATCGTTGCGGGCAGCCAATCGATCGCAAGGTATGCCGTGAGAATTCTGGTGGATCGTCAGCGCGGGCTACGCGTTGTGGTGTGTAGGACAAGGGCTGGATACATGCTACGGACTGATTCTGAAGTTGCCCTTCAAACAACGATGGGAGATTGACGTTTTCTATCATGCCTGGCTGGCGTCTTTGGTCATTGGACTGTCATTGAGTCCCGCCGATGGTGCCAAAAAGTGGATTTGCGAAGGAGTGCTGGATCTTGTACAACCATCATTCTGCTGGTGCTGGTCTATACCTATTTCTCGGATGTGCCCTTGCACGCGAAAGGACTAGCGGTCTGGAAATTATCGCTGGCGACGGATGCACTAATTGCCGCTACGTAATTCGCTAGGGCAGAATTGGCAAGCGGAGAGACAAGTAAGAAACTATTTCAGAGGATAGGGTATTTCCGTCTTGCAGCGGCGCTAACGGATCTGTATTTCGTTGCGAGATTCTCTGACAGCATTCGATCGAACTGGTTTGATCCGGTATGGAGCGGCCAGTGGTTGATTGCGATTTATGCTGCCACCGCCTGGGAGGGAACAAAAGAGCCGGCAAAAGAGATTTCGAAGCCGGCCAAATTGCAGGAATCACCGGCTGGACAGTTCTTGCTGTTGACGTTTCCCTTGCTGGTAGTGATGCTGGCCGCGGGAGTGGCAAAGTGACAATTTGTGCTGGTGGCAATTGCGGTCGTTTTTTCATTGAGTATTTCGTTTGGGCGATTGATCTTGAGCCGGCAGTTAGAAAAGAAACGAATCCAAGAAATAAACTCCACGATTGAGAAACTTGCGGCGAGTGAAGAACGATTTCGGACATTGTTCGAGGGTTCACCAGTGGGAATCGGGGTACTGGATGCAGATGGACGGAAAATTGCCGCTAACGACGCGTATCGGAACTTGATTGGCGTGGATGCAGGGGAAAAAGTGACGTTCAAATTGCTGACGTCGCTCACGGCGCCCGAGGAGCGGGAAGCAGGACGGATCATATTTGAGCAGGTAGCGACTGGAGCAAGGCCCGTGGCGCGGCGCGAAAAACAGTATCACCGACGGGATGGCAAAAAGGTCTCGGCCGAGCTGAGTCTGTTTGCATAGGCTAATTCGTCCGGCAAGCGCCGCCTGGTTACGGGGATGGCCATCGACATCACCGGGGCAAAGCAACTCGAGCAGCAATTGAGGCAAGCACAAAGGATGGAGACGATTGGCAGGCTGGCAGGGGGAGTGGCACACGACTTCAACAATCTGCTGACGGTAATTCGTGGATTTTGCGACCTGCTGATGGAAGATTTAAAAATCGCAGAGGGAGGACTGGGACGACTCGAGCACTTCAGCCGAGCAGCTGACCGGGCTTTGGCCCTGACACATCAACTGCTGGAGTTCCGCCGCCAACAGATTTTGCAGCCGAGAGTTTCCCAATTGAGGGAACTGATAGAGGAGAGCACCAAGATGCTGCAACGGCGCATTGGAGAGCATATCGGGATGAAGTTTCTGAATGCGCCGTGCCTGGGGAAGGTAAAAGCAGATCCCGGGCAGATTGAACGGGCGATTCTGAATCTGGCGGTGAATGCGCGCGACGCCATGCCGACGGGTGCCACTTTGACGATTGAAAGGGGCGCGGGGCCACGTTCCAAGTGTACTTGCCGCGGGTGGATACGGCGGAGGAGGAGAGGAATGTGGGTGGCAAGACTTCGAAAAACAGCGAAAGCGGAAACAAAACAATATTGGTGGTGGAGGACGATGAAGGCGTCCGAGAGTTGACGCGCGAAGTATTGGCAGCGCGAGGGTATTCGGTAATGGCGGCTTCTAGCCCGAGAGAAGCCTTGGAATTGTCAACGAAACAGGAAGTACTTATCGACCTAATAATCACGGGTGTAATCATGCCGGGGATGAGCGGAAGAGAGATGGCGGAGAGAATCGCCGAGGCGCGGCCCGGACTGCGAATCTTGATGATGTCAGGCTATGCAGAGCCCCAGATCGGGATATTCTGATCGCAGATCATCGGACATCGTTCTTGCAGAAGCCATTCACACCCGGAACGCTTGCGAATGTGGTCCGGGAAATTCTGGATCAAGGACGCAACTAAAGAAATTTGCGCCCTGCTGACGAAAATTGCAAAGATCGGAGCGAAGTGAGGAGCATCGGGTCCCACGCAGCTGTAGTACACCCGGGGAAACTAAAGATAATGAAATTGCGCGAAGATCGTGAAGAGAAGATGGGGCGGGATTTACGTTGTTGAAGTTTCATGATTAGTTCAGGGCAGAGGGATTGCCGCCGGTTGTGGTGGTGCGGTAGGCGATGATGAGGGATGAGGCGCGCCGGTGTTGCTAGGAAAAAGGATCAGATAGAAAGATTAAGAGAAGAGCGCTTTTGACGTCAGATCGCCTGAATTCGCCCTTTGCACAAGGCGCAAAGGATGGGGCACGCTCAAGTTCGGGTGAAGAGTGGCGTTAGAGAGAAAAGAGCCGATCGGGAGATCGGCGTTCCCGGAAAAACCCAAGAGCACAGCCAGGAGTGGCTTCGCCACCAAAGCTCGGAGTGGCCGATCTAGAGATTGGCCACTACACACGGCAAACCTAAGAAGGCGGCGTAAAGCCGCCCCTGGACTAAGAGGAAAAGCAGGGACGAGGAGAAGAGGTGGATTGGGATTGGTGTAGAATCGCGGCGACGTGGGCGGACGAAATCTGGAGGAACTATGGCGAGGAGTTGGTGGCTGGCCGCTTTTGTGGGATTTGTGTGGGTGTTGGTGTTGTGCGCAGGAGTGATGCAGGCGCAAGAAACCTCGAGCTACCGGTTTGCGGTTTCGTTTGCGAAGGAACTGAGCGCAGAACCACTGGATGGGCGGATATTGCTGATTTTGTCTACGGACGGTTCGGCTGAGCCGCGGATGCAGATTAGCGGCACACCACGAACACAATTGATTTTTGGGATGGATGCGGATGGGCTGAAGCCGGGACAGACGGCGATGGTGGAGGACACGGCGTACGGATATCCGACACGGTATCTGCGCGACGTGCCTGCGGGCGATTATTTTGTGCAGGTGGTGTTTCACAAGTATGAGACGTTTCATCGCGCGGATGGGTATACCGTGAAGTTGCCGATGGATCGTGGCGAGGGGCAACACTGGAACCTTGCGCCGGGAAATTTATATTCTAAGCCGCAGAAGGTAACGCTGCACAAAGGCGGCGAGTCGATTGCGGTGGTGCTGGACCAGGTGATTGCGCCGATCCCGGAACCAAAAGATACGACGTATATCCGGCACATTAAAATCCAGAGCGAATTGCTGACGAAATTCTGGGGACGGCCGATATTCCTGAGTGCGAATGTGCTGGTGCCGGAAGGATTCGACGCGCATCCAAATGCGCATTTTCCGCTGGCGATTTTCGAAGATCACTTCAATGAAGATTTTGAGGGAGTACGGACAACTCCGCCGGACCCGAATCTGAAGCCGGATTACAGCGAGCGATTCCATTTGTCGGGGTACAACCGGATTCAACAGGAAGAGGCGTACAAGTTTTATCAACAGTGGACGGGACCAACCTTCCCACGACTGCTGGTGGTTCAGATCAATCACGCGAATCAGTATTACGACGATTCGTACGCGGTGAATTCGGCGAATCTGGGGCCGTATGGGGACGCGATTGAGACGGAGTTAATTCCGGCGATCGAGAAAGAGTTTAGAGGGATTGGTCAGGGTTGGGCGCGATTTGTATACGGAGGATCGACGGGAGGTTGGGAGGCGCTGGCGGTGCAGGTGTTTTATCCCGACCACTACAACGGAGCGTTTGTGGCCTGCCCGGATCCGGTGGACTTCCGCGCGTACACGAACATCAATCTGTATGCGGATAAGAACGCGTTTTTCGTAGAGGGCCCGCACATGCGAGTGGCACAGCCGGCTACGCGGGATTATCTGGGGCATACGTTTTTGACGACGCAGAAAACGAATCAGTATGAGTTGGCGCTGGGGTCGCACGCACGATCTGGAGAACAGTTTGATATCTGGCAAGCAGTGTACGGACCGGTGGGAAGTGACGGGTATCCGAAACCGATCTTTGATAAAGAGACCGGGGAGATTGATGCGACGGTGGCGGCTTACTGGAAGGAACATTTTGATTTGAGCGCGATACTGCAGAAGAATTGGGGAACGCTTGGGCCGAAACTGGAAGGAAAGATTCATGTGTATGTTGGGAGCGCGGATACGTTTTTTCTGAATAATGCCGTGTATTACCTGGAGGATGTGCTGAAGGCGACGACGAATCCGCCGTATGGGGGCGAGGTGAAATACGGGGATCGGGCGGAACATTGCTGGAATGGGGACCCGAAGTTGCCGAATTATCTGTCGCGGTTGCATTACAACACGATGTATTTGGGGAAAATTATGGAGAGGATTGAAAAGACAGCACCGGCGGGGGCGGATTTGAAGTCCTGGAAGTATTAGGGATAACAGGATTAAGTCAAGGAATTGGGTGATGTTAGACCCATGAAACCCTTAAGCCCTAGAAGAGACCCCACCCTCAGAAAGTGAGAGTGAGCACCCCCCGAAAAAGGTCAGAATTGACGCGTTGACGATCGGGGGAGGGGGCTCGTATAATTGGAGTTTGCCTTTAGAGCAATTGGAGGAGTGATGTACGCTGTCATACAGACCGGGGGAAAGCAGTACCGTGTCGCGCCGGGCGACACCATCCGCATTGAGCGGGTAGCAGGTGAAGTGGGCGAGCAGGTGAAGTTTGGGAAAGTGCTCGCGGTACACACCGAGGACAAAAAGATTCTGGCCGGAACGGATGCGTCGAACGCGTCGGTGACAGGCAAGATCGTGGAACAGGGACGGGCGAAGAAGTTGACCGTTCTGAAGTTCAAGAAGACCAACCAGTATAAGATCCAGCGCGGCCACCGGCAGAACTACACTGCTGTGCAGGTCGGCGAAATCAAGCTGTAACGGTTTTTCGGAGCAAACTTTCTGGCCGGGCTAAAGCCCGGCACCTACATCTGCAATCGAGAGGAATTGAGTCATGGCACATAAGAAGGGCGGCGGATCGTCAACAAACGGCCGCGATTCACACGGACAGCGACTGGGAGTAAAGAGGTTCGGCGGACAATTGGTAAATGCCGGAACGATATTGATTCGGCAGCGCGGAACGAAGCACCGTCCGGGCGTGAACGTGGCGAAGGGCAAGGACGACACGTTGTTTGCGCTGGTGACCGGGCATGTGAAGTTCGAGGATAAGGGCCGAGGGGGCCGCTACATCAGCGTGACACCCGTGGAGCAAGCCAAGGCCGCGAACTAAGAGCGAAGAGATTGCAGCGGCCCCGGTAGGTAACGCCGGGGCCGCTTTTTTTGTTTGTGGGGTTGGAAGAAGAGGTTGAAGTTGAGATCCTCCGCCTTGCTCAGGATGACAGCGTTAGTATGGACGTAGATTGAGAGAAGATTGTGTTTGTTGATGAAGCGAAAATAGCGGTAAAGGCGGGGGACGGCGGAAACGGATGCGTGGCATTCCGCCGGGAGAAGTACGTGCCGAGAGGCGGACCATCGGGGGGCGATGGGGGGAATGGCGGAAGCGTCTACCTGGAAGCGAATCCGAATGACAACACGCTGTTGCGGTACCGATATAACCGAGAATTTAAAGGCGATCGTGGACGGCACGGAGAGGGATCGAACTGCACGGGAGTATCTGGAGCCGACTTAATTTTGAAAGTGCCGGTGGGGACACTGGTGTATGACGAGGACGGGCACGAGTTGCTGGCGGATTTGAGCAAGCCGGGTCAGCGGGTGCTGGTGGCGGCTGGCGGCAAAGGCGGCCGCGGCAATCAACATTTTGCGAAACCGTGGCACCAGGCACCCCGGGAAAAAGAAGAAGGCCAGCCGGGCGAAGAACGAAAGCTGAAGCTGGAATTGAAACTGCTGGCGGACGTAGGACTGGTGGGATTCCCGAATGCGGGGAAGTCGACGTTGATTTCGGTGATCAGCGCAGCACGGCCGAAAATTGCGAACTATCCGTTTACTACACTGGAGCCAAATCTGGGCGTGGTGAATGCCGACGGCGGAACGGGCGGACACGGAACAGAATTGGGCCGAACGTTCGTGGTGGCGGACTTGCCGGGGTTGATTGAAGGGGCGAGCCAGGGAGCGGGACTGGGAATACGGTTCTTGAAACACGTGGAGCGGACACGCCTGCTTGTGCACCTAATCGATACCAGCGACATGAGCGACACGGACCCGGTGAAGGGATTTGAGGTCATCAAGGGCGAGTTGGCGGCGTTCAGCGAGAAGCTGATGGAAAAGCCCATGATCGTGGTGGCAACAAAAGTCGATGCGACTACGGACCGGACGAAGCTTGAAGAACTGCAGGCGTTCTGCAAGAAAAAGGGGATCGAGTTTCATGCGATTTCGGGGCCGACAGGCGAAGGCGTGAAGGAGTTGGTCAGGTCGATTGCGGACGCGCTGGACCGGATACCGAAGGTGGCGCTAGAAGACGATGGGGGCGAAGCTGGGGTTGACGGCGAACTGCTTGGGGAAGATCCCGAGGTGGAGGAGTTTCTGGAAGACGAGGAGCTTGAGGCGGACGACGCGGAGCCCGAAGAAGGAAGCGAGACAAAACACTGAAAATTCGTGAGAGAATTGGAATAGGTCAACTTTCGGGGGGCGCATTGACAACGGCGCTGGCGCATCGCACCGCAGCAAAACACCATCCTAGAAGAATTGCGCTGTTTGGGGGCTCGTTTGACCCGATCCATTCGGGACATCTGGCCGTGGCAAGAACGGCCGACCGGCGATTTAACTTTGATGAGATGCACTTTATTCCGGCGAGCCGGCCACCGCACAAGTTGAAGCAGCACCTAGCTCCCTTCCCGCACCGGTTTGCGATGGTGGCGTTGACGTGTACGGAACACCCCCACTTTGTGCCTTCGCTGGCCGAGGCCGGGGAAGACTTCAGTGGGACGCAACTACATTATTCCGTGGATACCGTAAGGTACTTCCGTCATGCTTTTAATGGAGTAGGAGATCGCATCTTTTTTATAATTGGAGCAGATGCGTTTCTGGATATTCCGATGTGGAAGGAAAACGAGACGCTGCTGGGTTTGTGCGATTTCGTCATTGCGAACCGGCCGGGAATACGGCTGGAGGCGCTACGACTAGTGATACCGCCACATCTGCACGGCGTGCCGGACGGGAAGAAGGAAAAGGACGAGGAAGCTGTGGGACATGGATCGCCGGTGGTGGCACGATTGCAGAAGACAACCGTGTATTTGCTGGAGAACGTGTCGAGCGAAGTAAGCGCGACGGAGATCCGCAAGAAGGCGAACCGGGGACAATCGATTCATGGGATGGTGTCGGCCAGGGTGGAGGAGTATATCTTGAAACAGGGACTGTACCGTTGAAACTAGAAAAATTACCAAAGGGCGTACGACTGGCCGTGGAAGCGGCACAGAGCAAGCAAGCGGGCGGGATTACGGTGCTAGATTTGAACGGGCACGCGGCGTTCACGCAATATTTCGTGATTTGCACGGGATTCAGCACGCCGCAGATCCAGGCGATCTGCAATGAAGTGGAAGAGTTGCTGTACAAGGAAATGAAACGCTCGCCGGAGCACCGGGAAGGACAGCGGTCGACGGAATGGGCGCTGCTGGATTTTGGCGGATTCATCGTGCACGTATTTGGTGAACAGGCGCGGAAGTACTACGACTTGGAACGGTTGTGGAGAGCCGTGCCGAAATTGGAGATTTCAGAGGAATCGGAGAGCGGCGGAAAGGAACTCTCTGAGAAGGTAAGTTAACCCCAGCCCGGAATGCTGCCCCCGGGAAACGTGGGCGGCCGGAGAAGTGAGAAATGTTTAGTGAGCGATTGCCTTGGATCGGGCAGGACCCGGCGTCGCAGAAACTCTTCGAACTCGCCCAGCGAGCAGCCCCTGTTCCGACGACGATCCTGATCAGCGGAGAGAGCGGCAGCGGTAAAAAGTCACCTAGCGCGGCTGATTCATGAATTAGGACCCAGACGGGACACACCCTTCTTAAAAATTGATTGCACCGCCATGCCAAGTGGATTGGCGGAGGCGGAGCTGTTTGGCTACGAACGCGGGGGATTCGCAGGCGCGGGCGAACGGAAACTTGGTGCGTTCGAACTGGGACTGAAGGGCACAGTGGTGATCGATGAAATCGCGGCGTTGAATGCCAGCTCGCAAGAAAGACTGCTGCGAGTATTGCAGGACCAGAAACTGGAGAGACTGGGCGGGAAGGAAACAGTGCCGGTGGAGGCACGGCTGATTGCGTTGACAAGCGTAGACATGGGCGCCGCGGTAAAGGAAAAGCGCTTCCGCGAAGACCTGTATCACCGTCTGGATATGGCGAAGATCTGGGTGGCGCCGCTGCGGGAAAGAGTGGCGGATATTTTGCCACTGGCTGAACATTTCCTGGAAAGCTCTGGAAGGGAACAAGGAAGAAACAAAGCGCAACTGGGAGAAAAGGCGAAAGAGGCACTGCAGGCTTACAAATGGCCAGGGAATGTCAGCGAATTGCAGAACGTGCTGCGGAGAGCATTGATTTCTACGCAAGGCGATGCGATGGAGGTGGAGGAGTTCCCGGCCGAAATCCAGAACGCGGGCAAGCAAACCAGTAATGGCAATTTGCGGGCGTTGGAGGAAGTGGAACGCGAGGCGATCCTTGTGACGCTTGAGGCCACGGAATATCAGATAGGAAGGTCGGCGGAGATATTGGGGATCAGTAGGAAGACATTGCTAGAGAAGCGGAAGAAATTTGGGATGAGGTAGCGTGATGAACTGAGGATGACAGCGAAATGGATTGCTTGAGATCGTTCGCTTAGGATGAAATTGCATTCGTGTTCTTTATGATTGCGCTGGTGCGATCGATGGCCACCTGAAGGTGGCCGCTACAAAGGCGAACCTCAAGAAAAGAAACCACCCTCACAAACCGAGAGTGGGGCACGAGTTATCGTGCTCCTAGGAAGGAACTCCCAGGCGCCAAAACTGCAAGTTTGGCATCCTTGGATGGGGATTAGCTGCGCTTGATAATTACGGCGGTTAGGTCGTCTTGCTGGCGGGTACCGCGGGAGAATTCAATGACGGCTTGGTAGAGAGATTGAATGATGGCGTCGGGCGTTTGATTTCGAGATGAGCGGACTACTTCCTTGAAGCGTGCCTCGCCAAACTCTTCTGCTTCGGGATTTGCCCATTCAAAAAAACCATCGGTGATGAGAAAGAAAAGGTCGCCCGGTTCGAGGTGAAGCGGAGTCGACGGCGCGGAAGCAAATTCCGGAAGAATACCCAAAGGAACCCCTTGCGAGTCGACTTCAGTGAAGGTGTCATTTTTCGCTGAGTAGCTGAGGAGCGGGCCGTGCCCTGCGGAGAGGACTTCGAGGTGGCCCGTGTCGGGAGTACAAGCAACACCAACGAAGGTGACGAATCGGCCGGGATCGAGATCGCGAGCAATGGAATCGTTGATAGCGGTGAAGGCACCGAACATAGTTACGTTGGTACGAAAATTTGCGCGAGAGTAGGCGCGACAGACGCTGGCTAGCATGGCGGGACCGATGCCGTGTCCGGTGACGTCACCGAGAGTGACGATCAAGCGGCCGTCGGGAAGAGTTTTCCAATCGTAATAGTCACCACCGGTTTCATCGGCGGGCTTGTTCCAGCCGGCAATGGAGTAGCCGGTGATTTTAGGAGGTTCGCGCGGAAGAAGAGATTGCTGGATGTCTCGCGCGATTTGCAGGTCGTGCTGGACGCGGTCAAGTTGACGCTTGGTTTCAGCTTCGCGGACAGCGGCTTCGACGTGTTTGCGAATTTCCCTGGCGACGGCGCCGGCAACAAATCCTGCAATTAGTAGAATGACGGCGTAGAGGCTGACATCCGTCTGCGTAATGGGAGCGGGTGTGCCGAGAACAGGCGGGGTCCAGCCGAGATGGACGGCAGCAATAAGGTAAGTGACGGTGGCAGTGATGCCAGAAAGCCAGCAGATCCAGGGATTGAGTCGAAGGATGGAAAGAATAATGAAGATGAAAAAGAGGAGCGTGGCAGGACTGGCGATAGGCTGATAGGCGGGTTCGAGCGCGGAACTAGTCAAGAAAGCAATGCCGATAGCGGGCATAGCGGTTTCAAGGATGGTGGTGGAGACCCAGAGGAATTTGGGAAATTGCTCGTCACGGCGAATGGCGCGATCGACAAGACCGAGCATGAGGTATTCGTAGATGGCGATGATGCCGGCGAAAACAAAATTCCAGCCAACGTGAGTGGTGAAGACGGTGGTGTGAAGCAGGAAGATGCGGACGGAGAGAACGACCCCGACGACGGCAACGAAAATGAGGACGCCAAAGATGCGAATGCGCTCGCTGCGCAGTTCAGCGAGACGAAAGGCCCCGGATTGAAGTTCTTGCTCGGACATGGATTGAACAAGGCCATGATAAGGGGAAGGGAGGGGAATTCCAAAAGAAAAGCGGTGACCAGCGAAATAGGAAATTGTGGAGGGGAGAGGTAGACTTTCGAGGTGAAGATTCGGCTGATACTGATGGGGAAAATGCGGAGGCCGGAACTGCGCGCGGTGCTGGAAGATTATGTGAAACGGATTGGGAGGGCGAATCCGATTGAAGTAACGGAAGTGCGCGAGGGCCAAGCGGTGGTGAAGAAACTGGATGCGGACCGCGCGGCTCTGGCGATTTTGTTGGATTCCGGCGGAAGAGTGATGGATTCGGAAACTTTTGCGAAGTGGATCGGGGAGCAACGGGATCGCGGGACGAGGGAAATCGTTTTTGTTTGCGGGGATGCCGATGGATTTCCGGAAGTGGTGCGAGACCGGGTGAAGCAGAAACTTTCGTTGAGCGCGATGACGTACTCGCATGAATTGGCGCGAGTGATGGTGGCGGAACAGATTTATAGGGCGTTTGCCATTTTGTCGGGGAGTTCGTATCCGAAGTAGAGGTGGTAAAGCAAAACCGGGAAGGGCTTAAAGATTTACCACAGAGCACACAGAGGAGCACACAGAGGAGCACACAGCGTTCGTCCCAGTGGGTTGAATCGTGCGGAACTGGGAGTAAGGTGCTGCTTGGTGAGTTGTATGTAAGAATTGGCGGCGGGAAAAACTATGAGAATTGCAGCGGATAAAGATCAGCCATCGGTCGCGATTGAGATACCACTGAGGAAACCTCTCCCAGATTACGATCTGGAGCAGATGGAGCAACCGACCCCGAGAGAGATTGATGCACTGCTGGTGTCGCAAGGATTTCGCGACCTGGTGGATGATGCACGAGGAGTATTGACAGAACTGGTGGCGAGTCCGCCAGCGCTGCCGAATACCTCGGGACTCACGGATCTGGAGCTGACGGATATACCCGATTTCGAGATAACGCAATTGACGGGCGCAATCTGTCCCGGAGAGGACGAGGTATACCGTCCGGGTCTGTGGATCATACTGAAGGACAGAAAATCTCAACCACGGAAGAGCTTGAGTGAAATTTCGATGGAATATGTAAGAGCAATCGTGCATGAGTTCCTGAAGCGTTTGAGCCTGGTTTAAAGTCTTGCGGCGCGCTGAGAATTGAACGAGGAAAATGGATGGCGAACGAAAAGGGATTGTTGATTGTGTACACGGGACCTGGAAAAGGAAAAACGACCTGTGCGCTGGGGACGGCGTTTCGTGCGGTTGGGCAAGGGCTGCGCGTGTTGATGGTGCAATTCATCAAGGGATCGTGGCACTACGGCGAACTGGATGCAGCGAAGATGTTGGGTGATGACAAGTTTGAGATACGGCCAATGGGGCGCGGATTCGTGAAGGTGGGCGGCACGGAAACGGATCCGGAGGATATTCGACTTGCGGAGGAATGCTGGGAGGCGGGGCGCGCGGCGATTTACAGCGGAACTTATGATCTGGTGGTGCTGGACGAGATTAATTACACGATCAGCTACAAGATGCTAGATGCGGCGAAAGTGGTGGAGGCGCTGAAGGGGCGGCCGGAGCAGGTGCACGTGATTTGCACGGGAAGGAATGCGCACCCGTTACTGGTAGAAGAAGCAGACCTGGTGACGGAGATGAAAGAAGTGAAACACCCGTATACGAAGGGTATACTGGCACAACGGGGAATCGACTACTAAGACTGTCCGTTGGAAGCGAAAGACTTCAGCCATGTCATGGTTTAAACGGGACAAGAAATCGATTGATCAGGCGACCCCGCCAGAAGAGCGGCGGGTACGAACGGAAGGATTGTGGGTGAAATGCGAATCGTGCCGTGCGATCGTGTTTCGCAAGGACCTGGAAGAAAATCTGCACGTATGCCCGAAATGCCAATTTCATTTCCGGATGAATGCCAAGCAGCGGTTGGAACTGCTACTGGACGGGCACTGGACCGAGCACGACGCGGGAATGGTGTCGACTGACCCGCTAAAGTTCGTGGATAACAAGCCGTACGCGAAACGAATCAAGGATGCGCAGAAGAAACTGGGGATGAATGACGCAATCATTACGGCGGAAGGACAGTTGAACGGGCGCCCCGTGATTTGTTGCGCGATGGAATTCAGTTTCATCGGCGGATCGATGGGCGCGGTGGTCGGAGAGAAGGTGACGCGTGCGATTGAGATGGCGATATCGACGCGGCAACCGCTGATCGTGGTGTCGTGCTCTGGCGGGGCACGGATGATGGAAGGAACGATCAGCCTGATGCAACTGGCAAAGGTGTCGGCGACGCTGGCGCGGCTGGATGAAGAGAAGCTACCGTATATTTCGGTGCTGACGGACCCGACGACGGGCGGAGTGACGGCGAGTTTTGCGATGCTGGGCGATTTGAATATTGGCGAGCCTGGAGCGCTGATCGGGTTTGCGGGGCCACGCGTAATTGAGCAGACGATACGGCAGAAATTGCCGGAAGGATTCCAGCGCTCAGAATTTCTGCTGGAGCACGGATTTCTGGACGCGGTGGTGCACCGCAAAGATATGAAGAGCTTTATTGCGAACACGCTGGACCTGCTGATTTCTTGAAATGAACTACGAAAGCGCGGTTCGGTATCTACTGACATTGGGCCGCGAATTGGCGGCGCCTACTCAGGCAGCGGCTGCAAAATTCAACCTGGAAAATATAACGACGTTATTGGAGCGACTTGGACGGCCGGAGCGCGCGTTTCCGTCGGTACATATCGCGGGGACGAACGGGAAGGGGTCGACAGCCGCGTTCGTGGAATCGATATTGCGGCTGGCGGGATTCCGGACCGGCCTGAATACTTCGCCGCATCTGGAACGGATTAATGAGCGGATACGGATTAATGGCGAACAGATAAGTGATGAGCTGTTTGTCGAGATTTTTGCGCGCATTCAGGAGGTGATTGAGGAATTGCTGGCGGGCGGAATGCTGAAGGCACATCCGACTTATTTTGAGTGCGTAACGGCGATTGCGTTCGAAGCGTTTGCGCGAGAGCGACTGGATTTTGCAGTGGTGGAAGCGGGGCTAGGCGGGCGACTGGACGCCACGAATGTTTTGATGCCGGTGGCGTCGGTGATTACAAAGATTGATTTCGATCATGAGAATTTTCTAGGTCATTCGCTGAGGGAGATTGCGGGAGAGAAGGCGGGGATTTTGAAGGAGCGGGTGCCTGCGGTGATTGCGGGGCAGGTAGAAGAGGCGCGCGAGGTGCTGCTCGCGCGGGCTGGAGAATTGCAGTGTCCGGTGCTGGAAGTGCCAGAGGCGTTTGTTGTTGAGAAAGAAAAGATGGTCGACGGATATGTGCACGCCACGGTGAGGGAACAAGCGGGCGGGACGCGGTTTGAAATTGCCCTGCAACTGGCGGGGCGATTTCAGTTGCAGAACGCGCTGAATGCGGTGGCGTGCGCGCGAGTGCTGCAATCGAAAAAGTACAAGATTACGGACGCGCAGATTGAAGAAGGAATTGCGACCGCGCGATGGCCGGGACGGATTGAACGATTGCAGACACGGCCGGATCTTTATTTAGATGGAGCGCACAATCCAGGGGCGGCGAGGGAACTGGCGAAATTTCTGGAAGAAAATTTTGGCGGGCGACGAGTTTATATGTTGTTCGCGGCGATGCGGGACAAGGCGGTGGATGAAGTGACGGGGCTGCTGTTTCCTCATGCCTATGAAGTGATCTTTACGGAGGCGCGGACGCCGAGGGCGATCAGCGCGGCGCAGTTGGGGGAGATTGCGGGTCACCACGCGGAACGCTATTTGGTGATTAACGACGCGGAGAAGGCCTTGGAAACAGCAATGGCAAAGGCAGACCCGGAGGACGCGATATTTGTGACGGGATCGCTGTATTTGGTGGGGCAGTTGCGACATGCGTGGAGAGAGAGGGCAAAGGTCGCGCGAGAGTAAAAAAAGACTTAAGATGGGCGGGAGTATTGGGAGCCGGCCGTGTGGCCGGCGTTCTATTTTGTGGAAAGTGAAGACTGATGAGTGACGAATTGAAATCGAACGCGGGGCAGACGGCGGCGCCGCTGGTGGGTGTGATCATGGGGTCGTCTTCGGATTGGGAGACGATGGAACACGCGGCGAATACGCTGCGGGATTTGGGCGTGCCGTTTGAGACGCGAGTGGTGTCGGCGCACCGGACGCCGGATTTGCTGTTTGAATATGCGGCTACAGCGGAGCGGCGCGGGCTGGAAGTGATTATCGCGGGGGCGGGCGGAGCGGCGCATCTGCCAGGAATGGCGGCTTCGAAGACGGTGTTGCCGGTGCTGGGCGTACCGGTGGAATCGAAGGCATTGAAAGGGCTGGATTCCCTGCTATCGATTGCACAGATGCCGGGAGGAATTCCGGTCGCAACGCTTGCAATTGGAAAGGCCGGGGCAATTAATGCGGGACTGCTGGCTGCGGCAATTCTGGGGATTAAACACGCGAGATTCCGCGAGGCGTTGAGAACATTCCGGACGGCGCAGACGAATAAAGTGCTGGCGAATCCTGATCCGGCAAGCGGACTGCTGGCGAAGCTGACGGTGGTGGCGAAGAAAGCGAAAAAGAAGAAGTGACGATCGGGATATTGGGCGGAGGACAACTGGGATACATGCTGGCGCTGGCGGGGTATCCGCTGGGGCTGCATTTTCGATTTTTAGATCCTTCGCCGGAAGCGCCCGTGGGACGGATTGCGCACCGCGTGACGGCGGAGTTCACCGATGTGCAGGCACTTCAGAAATTTTCGCAGGGATTGGAAGTGGTGACCTACGAGTTTGAGAATGTGCCGGTAGAAGCGGCAAAGTTATTGGCAGAGCGGGCGCCGGTGTATCCACCGGTGAGTGCGCTAGAAGAGGCGCAGGACCGGCTGAGGGAGAAAACACTTTTTAAGAAGTTGGGGATACCGACGACGGAGTTTGCGGCGTTTGAGGCACACGCGGATTTTGACAAGGCAGTGAAACAGATTGGACTGCCTGCGGTGTTGAAAACGCGGCGAATGGGCTACGACGGCAAAGGCCAGTGGCTGCTGCGAAGCGCGGAAGATATGGAGAAGGCTCGGCGAGAGTTGCCGGATGTGCCGCTGATTCTGGAAAAGTTTGTGGCGTTCGCGCGAGAAGTCTCGATGCTGGGAGTGCGGAGCCGGTCGGGTGAGACGGCGTTTTATCCGGTGGTGGAGAATCATCATCGCGGTGGGATATTGAGACTGTCGGTCGCGCCTGCGCCGAAACTGACAAGCGAACTGCAGAAGGCGGCAGAAGAGGCGGCTCGGAAGGTGCTGGAAGAACTGGGCTACGTGGGCGTGCTGTGCATTGAGTTTTTTGGGGTCGATGGAAAGTTGCTGGCGAATGAGATGGCGCCACGGGTACACAATTCGGGGCATTGGACGATTGAAGGTGCGGTGACCAGCCAGTTTGAGAATCACCTACGGGCAATACTGGGGATGCCGCTGGGGGCGACATCGGCGATTGGGCATTCCGCGATGATCAATTTGATTGGGGAGATTCCGGAAGAAGCGGGCGTGCTGGCGGTGCCGAATACGCATTTACATTTGTATGGAAAAGCGCCGAGGCCGGGCCGGAAATTGGGACATGTGACGGTAAGAGCGGACAAGATGGAAAAGTTGCGAGAACGGATTTGGGAGTTGCCGGAGTTTTTTCGGAGGCCGGAATATTGTTTGGAGGAAGTGGCCGGAGCAGGGAAGAGTGCGTGAAATGCTGGTATCAGAGATCAGATATCAGGAAAGCTAGGACAGAAGGTTTTTGGCGCTGAAGGGAAAGAGTGCACCTGACGAAAAACCCAATAAAAATCCCCGCCCGCAAAGCCGAGAGTGGGGCACCCGCAAGATCAATTGATGCAGAGAGCGATGAAATTAGGAGGTTTTGCGGGATTCGTCTCGATACGATTGCGTGTAGCCCTCCCATTCCCAGGGGGTGACGGTGTCACCAAAGATGTGTTCGAGGAGAGGGCGGAAGGCGGCTTCGCCGTTATCGCTGTGGGTTAGCAGGATCATGCAGGATTTTTGTTTTTCGAAACAGATGATGTAGTTCTGGGCGCCAGCGACGTGGCCTTCTTTGAAGAAGGCAGGGCCAAAGTGTGTGTGAGTGAGCAGTCCCCATCCGAGTCCATCTGCCAATCCAACTTCGGCAGTTTCTTTACCTTCGGGTTCGTCGGGATGAAGCGGAAATTGATGAGGAGCATTGATACGGACATAGGGTTTCAGCATTTCCGCGCGCGGGGAATCCTTAATGATTTTACCGTCGAGGAACGCGCAAGCGAAACGGGCCAGATCGGCGGCGCTTGTGGTCATGGAGCCTGCAGCGCGCGCGGGGGATCTACGAGTCTCGGCGATGAACTTCCCTTCCAAGTTGAAACGGTCGGCCATGTCCGTGGCGAATTCCTGCCGATAGACCATGCTGGTGCGGCTCATCGAAAGAGGAATGAAGATGGCGTCTTGCATTAATTCGCTGGGTGGCTTTTGTGTTCGCTGTTCTATGAGGAGCTGAAGAAGGTTGATACCTTCCCCGGAATAGAGGAATTGCGTTCCAGGCATGAAGTGCAGGTGAAGCTTTTTGTCGGGTTCGAGAAAAGCGAAATTGCCGAGGCCAGAACTGTGAGCAAGAAGCATGCGAGGGGTCACGGTCTGCCACAGCGGATCTTTGACGATTTCCGAAGCAGAGTCTTTGTAGGACTCGCACTCGTCTAGCGGATTACCGAGCTGGACGGCGAGAGGATCGTCGAGTTTGAATTCGCCGCGCTCGACCATGATCATAACGTAGGTGGCGAAAACACTTTTGGTGACGGAAGCGGCCCACGTGCTGGTGTCGCGGTGCATGGAAAGATCGGGATCGCGGTGGCGGAAACCGAACGCGGAATTCCAGACAAGTTGACCGTGATCGAGGATGGCTAGCTGTGCGCCGGTTACGTGGGCGTCTTCGAAAGTTTTCTGAGCGAAGGAGTTGGCTTCTCTAAGGAAATAAAGGAACCGCCGAGGCGGTGGAAGGAGTTCTGCGGAGCCTGGTTCGGGCAGAGATGTGGAGGAAGTGAAGAGGACCACGACGGTGGCGAGGAGGGGGCCTGGACGCATCGGCTCATCAAACATTGGGAGGACGGAGGGAAAGAAAGAGAAAGGACTAAAGCATAGAAAGGGAGAGGTCCACCGAGGTCACGGAGAGTCTGGCCGTTGAATGGTGGAATCCCATCGTTAAGCCGATCCTTCTACTTCGCTTAGGATAGGCTTGTGGGGACGGGTATGACCCCAAGAGCCGACCGATGTCGAAAATACGGTAGAAAAATCTAAGAACAATCCCCACCCTCGAAAGCCGAGAGGCACCCAGAAGCGCAGATAACACCTTTAAGCGGCTTAGGTCGAAAAGAGGCGCTTGGTTGCCGGGGTTCTGGTAACGATGCTAGGATGCTGGTTTCCATGACCTTCAGTACTATCAACCGAGTGAAGATTGGCATCCCTTGGCGGACGTCGGAGGAGGAAGCGGAGCAGAACCGACCGAAGATCCAGAGCTATGAGGATGCGGTAAGGAAGGCTGGTGCAGAGCCGGTGCTGCTGCCCCTAAGCGACCCCGCGGGGCTGGCTGGGGAATTGGAGAGGGTGGACGGGTTTGTGCTGCCGGGAAGCCCTGCGGATGTCGAGCCGGAGCAGTATGGGGGCCGGAATACGGGGTTGTCGGAACCTGCGGATAAGCCCAGGGAGCGGACGGATTGGGCGATCCTGGAGCACGCGCTAAAACAGCGGAAGCCGGTGCTGGCGATTTGCTACGGTTGCCAGTCGCTGAACGTCTATCTGGGTGGCACGCTGGTGCAGGACGTGCGTTGGGAGACCGGAACTACGGTGGCGCACCGCAGAAAAGACGTGACGCCGGAGGCAAACGAGGATCCGGAGCACGAGGTAAAGTTTTCAGCAGGAAGCCGGCTGGCCAGCTTGAATGGTAGCGCGCAGGCGGTGGTGAACAGTTCGCATCACCAGTCGGTGCTAAAGCCGGGGCGAGAGTTGAAGATTACGGGACGCTCGAGCGACGGGGTTGTCGAGAGCGTGGAGTGGACGGGCGATGGGAACTGGGTGGTGGGAGTGCAGTGGCACCCGGAGCGGATGAAGGGCGATCCGCTGGCGCAGAGCCTGTTTTCGGATTTGGTTGCGGCAGTAGAATCACACGTAAAAACTACGGCCAAGTAACAGCAGAACCAACCGCAGGGCGAAATTAAGAATCACAATGGGGGAGAGATGATTTCACTGGCAGGCAAGGCGGCACTGATCACTGGAGGTTCGCGCGGAATAGGAGCGGCAGCGGTGAAACTGTTCGCGCAGGCGGGCGCGGACGTGGTGTTCAGCTACCATTCTGCGAAAGAGGCCGCGAAATTAGTGGAACAAGAGGCGGGAAAACACGGGACGCGGGTGGAAGCTTTCAAAGCGGACTGCGGAAAGCATCTGGACAACAAAAAATTGGTGGAGCACACCGTGGCGCGACTGGGACGGCTGGACATTCTGGTGGCAAACGCAGGGGTGTGGAATCTGGAAGACCTGCCAATCGAAAAGCTGAGCGAGAAGCAGTGGGATGACATGATCCGGATTAATTTAACCAGCGTGTATTCGGTGATTCATTTCGCGGTGCCGCAGATGATCAAGCAGAAGTCTGGAAAAATTATTCCGATCAGCTCAACGGCGGGACAGCGCGGCGAATCGTTCCACACGCATTACGGAGCATCGAAGGGCGGAATTATCAGCCTGACGAAGGGACTTTCTACGGAATTGGCGCGACATGGAATTCTGGTGAACAGTGTGGCTCCGGGTTGGGTGGCGACGGATATGTCGAACCCTGTGCTGGAGACGAAAGCGGGAAAGAAAATGGCGGAAGCGGTGATACCACTGGGACGCGCGGCCACGGCGGACGAGGTTGCGGGACCGATCCTCTTCCTGGCGTCGGATTTGGCAAATTTCATGGCGGGAGAAATATTGAACGTGAACGGGGGCTCGGTGCTGTGCGGGTAGGCAAATTAAAAAGCTCGTTGTGGCTGGGTGTGGGACTGCTGCTGGTGTCGCCTGCGGCACGGGGCCAGCACGTGGAGTACATGGACCCAGACGAAAGCGCAGCAAAAGCAAAAGTGGTTTTGCAGCAATTAATCACCGCATTGGGCGGGCAGAGCTACTTGCAGTTAAGAACGTCGATGTGCGAAGGGCGACGCGCGCAGTTTGGTCATAACGGCGAAACGTCCGGCTACGTGCAGGTGAGAATCTATTGGAACTATCCGGACAAGATCCGGAGCGAGTACGGGAAAAAGGGAAACATCGCGGATGTGTACTCTGGGGATCAAGGATGGACGCTTGACCGTGGAGGAGTTTCGGATGAGACGGTAGTGGGAATCGCGGACTTCCAGGAATCGTTGAAACGAAACGTGAACTACCTGCTAAGGGTCCGGCTAAATGAGCCAGGACTGCTGTTGCGGTACGGAGGAGTTTCTGTAGCGGATTTGAAAGAAGTGGAGTGGGTGGAGATCACGGATCCGGATCAGCGACTGTTCCGATTGGCGGTCGACCATAACACGCACCTGCTGATCAGGACGATTGTGAAGACGGTAGATATGGAGACGCGGGAGCGGAAAGAAGACGCGATACTCTATTCAAACTACCAACTGTTAAATGGAGTGCAGTTGCCAATGCAAGTCAGCCGAGAGCGGGACGGGCGGCGGGCGAACCAGGACTTCTTCCAGAGTTGCCAGGTAAACCCGGAGCTGCCGGGTGATTTTTTCACAAAAGCGTCGCTGGAAAAGCGGTTTAAGGAAGTAGGCGGGAAGACGAAGAATTAAGGGCGGTTTACGGACCAAGCTTGAACAGATAGATATTACCCTAAAAGATAGACCCTACCTGATTGGGACGAAGCCTGATAGTTTAGATGGTCCCAGCCATATGATAAGAGAAACGACCGACACCGCGAGGCGGTGCATGCGGACAGGTCTATGAATTGGCGGAAAACGGAGAAGAAGACGCGAAAGCAAAGGAATGGGTTCAGCTTAACGGAATTGGTAGTGACCATGGCCGTGGCGCTGGTGCTGATGGGCATTGGGATGCCGTATTTCCTTAGAGCCTATCACGCGTATCAACTGACCAATGCCGCGGAGCAACTTTCGTCGATTCTGAGGCTGACGAGATATGAAGCGATCCGGTTGAACAAGGCGGTGAATTGCGTAATTGCGCCAGTAGCGGCGGACCCAACGATGACGAATGCGTTCGCGGACGACGATAATGACAGCAATCCCGGGCCGACGGAAAAGATAATTCTGCTGGGAAACGGCGGAAATCTGGTGGATGGCGGAGGAATTCCAGGGACGGGGGGAATGTTGGCGGCTGCAAATGTGACGTCAGGGACGATCGCGATAACGCCGGGGACTTCGTCGGTGCAATTCGATTCGCGCGGAGCGGTGATTGTGACTGGGACGATCACCAGCAAAGCGTATGTGTTCTATCTGGCTAGCCCGGTGGCACCGGAGACGGGATACCGGGCGGTGTTGCTGATGCCGTCGGGTTCGATAGAGATCTGGACAGGCGATGTGAATGGGAATTGGGCGCAACTGCGGTAAGAGAAAGAAATGCAGGGCAATCCAAAAATCGGGACTGGAGCTAGCCGCAATCAACGCGGATTCACGCTGATTGAGATGCTGCTGGCTACGGTGATCATCCTGATTGGACTAGTGGCCGTGGCGCAACTGGTGCCCACGTCGGTGCTGCTGAATTCGAATAATCGAAGTGATGCGACGGCGCTTGTGTTTGCGCAGCATGTGCTGGAAGCCATGAGAAATCAGCCACTGTCGACTCTGTCCTATACGGATCCTCAGGGAGAGACTTGCGGGTTCGGAGACGTGTGCAATCTGGGCGACCCAACGCAACCCTCGATTCTGGTGGGCAACCCTGTGAATTCGACAGGCGGATCGCCGATCATCGATTTTTCAGCATCGCCGCTGGCCGGTTACGGCTACACGTACGTTGATCCGAACGATCCATTGGGCGCGACCTATGATGTGCGCTGGGCGGTCGTGACGCGGACAAACCTAAGCGGAATTGTTACGAGCAAGCGGTTCATATTGGGAGTATTGCGACGAGGGATGAAAACGCCGACGCTTCCGATAACACTCGACACGATGGTGTCGAGGTGAGGGAAGAGGAACGGAGCCGACAAGGAGGGTTTACGATTCTGGAGTTGTTGATTGCAATGGCGGTGTTCATGCTGATCTGCGCGGCGATTTTCGGGTTACTGGAACTATCGCAGAAGAATTACGGCAACGAATCGCAGATGTCGGGAACATTTCAGGAAACGCGATTGGCGGTAGACCAAATTGTTCGGGATTTTAACCAGGCGGGATTTCCGTCGCTGGGAATGTTTTCCGAGACGCCGGCGAGCGCGTCGAGTTATGCGCTTGGACCGGTGGCATGGGATCCGGGATATCCAGCGGCACCCTGCATGATCGGAACAGGCGGAGCTGGAACTTGCAGTACGCCGGGCGATTTTGACTTAATCATCGAGACGCGGCCCGATAACTCGGCGGGAGTCGAGTGGATCCGTTATCTGCTGCAGAACGGTACGCTTTATCGTGCCGTGGTTCCCAAGGTAGCGGGAGACGATCCGGTAGCGGATACGCAAGCGGCGGGAGTGATGGTGCCATTTCTGAGTAACGTATTGAACAGTCCCACGGCGGCCCAATTGGCTGAGATAAACGCGACATATCCAGCGATGTTTCCTGCAGCGGCGACTTCTGTGCCGATCTTCCAGTACCGCTGCGATACGGGAGCGGGTACGCTTCCCTGTCCCCTTGCTAGCGGAGCGAATTCGCCCTATAACGTGGTGGACGTGGATATCAACTTGATTGTGGCGACGCCAGTACGAGACGCGCAGACACAGCGATTGAAGATTGTGGAATTAAACGGGCGAGGACACAAGTTGAATCCGAGTAATTGAGAGTGGAGTTGGATAGGAGAAATGGTGAAGCAACGCTTGATCGCGAGACGGGGTGGCAGCGAGGCGGGAGCCGCGCTGCTCATCGCGATTTTTGCGCTCCTGTTAATCAGCGTGATTGCGATCGCGTTAGTCGTCTCTTCGGGAACAGACAGCGCGCTGAAAGATAATTACCGGACGTCGACAGGAGCGTATTACGCGGCGCTGGCAGGGGTGGAGGAAGCACGCGGAAGACTTTTGTGGAAGAATTCAGACTCGATCAACATCGCGATTCCAGGATATTTTCCGGATCCAACCAATCCGACCATGCCGCTCAATAACGCGCTTTACATTCTGAATCCGGCGAGCGGAGAGACGGTAAACCCGACGGACCTCGGGAATACCCAGACATATCCGGACAAAGAATTCGAGACGGAATTTGGGATACCAGCGACCGGAGCAACGGTCCAGACGATCAATTCTGTTTCTGGAATCGGCGGAGTGCCCGGACCGCTGTATAAATGGGTGCGGGTCACAGGCGCGACAGAGAAATCGCTGGGACTGGATGTTGATAATGATGGCTCTTCAAGCGATGGAACTTCCCTGCTGTACTACGATCCCGCACATATCGCGACGGGAACAGGACTGGTAAAGCCGGGACTGGTGAAAGTACCAACGCCGACTTCGAGGCAGGCGCTGGAGATAACCGCGCTGGCGGTGTTCCCGCCCAATACGCAGAAACTGCTGCAATATGTGGTGGTGCCTAGTTCAATGAATCTGACATTTCCGGCAGCGTTGACGCTGGCGGGAAACGGCGTGAATTATGATGGGCCCAATTCCACAATGTTTTATGTGAATGGAAACGATCCGACGGCAGGAAGGAGTTGTTCGCTGCCGCCGCTAGCGCCGGTGCGAGCGATTGGATACACGAACCCCGGAGACATGGCCGCTGTGAAGAGTGGAACCGCTGTCCAGTACGATCACTATTTGGGAAATGGCTATGTTGCGCCACCACCGATCCCGGCGACGCCCAGCGTTGGGTTAGTCACGCTGCCACCCAATTTCCAGAAGGTGAGCGACCTGGAATCGCTACTGCTGACGTTGCGGCAAAATTCGGACATCGTGTTGACCCCGACGCCGCCGGCAACAGGAATAACGGGCAGTGCACTTCCCTCAGCTTCGGTAATGACGCCTGCTAATCCGATGACGATTTTTGTAGATGGCGACTTAGATCTGACATCGTGGCATCAAACAGGAATTGGCTTACTGGTGGTGACAGGGCAATTGATTTACGATCCAGACGCGTCGTGGGAAGGAATCGTGTTGGTGATCGGCAAAGGAATATTTACGGCCTCGCACGGGGGCAATGGCCGGATTGATGGGGCGATGCTGGTCGCACAAACACGCGACTCGAGCGGGACAGTGCTTGCAGGACCAAACCTCGGAGCAGTTACCGTGAGTTTTGCGCCAACCACCGGTGGGTATGGCATTTATTTCAACAGTTGCTGGATCAATGCAGCGTTGAGTCCAACGAAGCTGCGCGTATTGTCTTTCCGAGAGATCGTGTCACCGAATTAGTAGGCCGATGGGAAAACGCGTGTGCCATGACGGGGTTGGCGCATCGCGGTATACTTGTTCAATGGGACATTCGAATGGGGCGGGACAGATGCACGGCACTACCGTGTTGTGCGTGCGCAAAGATGGCAAAGTAGTGCTGATCGCCGATGGACAGGTGACAATGGGCGATCACGTTCTGAAACATACTGCACGGAAAACACGACGATTATATAACGAGAAGGTGGTGGCAGGGTTCGCGGGATCGACGGCGGACGCGTTGTCTTTGTTCGAGCGATTTGAGGGCAAGCTGCAGGAACATTCGGGGAACCTTCAGAAGGCTTCGGTGGAACTGGCGAAGGAATGGCGGAAGGATCGGGCGTTGCGGCACCTGGAAGCGTTGCTAATTGTGGCGGACGCTAAATCGACCTTTGTGCTATCGGGAAATGGCGACGTGATCGAACCAGACGATGGGATATGCGCGATTGGGTCGGGCGGAACATATGCGCTGGCGGCTTCACGAGCGCTGCTCAAGCATTCAAAACTGGCGACGAAGGAATTGGCGCTGGAGGCGATGCGCATCGCGAGCGAGATCTGCATCTATACGAATGAGAACTTCACGGTAGAGGAAATTTAGAGGGGAAACGCCGGGCATGCGGGATTTGCGGCGCACGAGGAATTGAACGTACATGGCAACAAGGACTGAAAAAGAGATTACGTTGTTTCCGGGAGGAAACGGCGTTGTGGCCCCAGAGGATGGGGAAATGCTTCCGGCGTTGGACGACATGACGCCACGGGAGATCGTGGCGGAACTGGACAAGTACATCGTGGGGCAAGCCGCGGCAAAGCGGGCTGTGGCGGTGGCGCTGCGGAACCGCGTGCGAAGGCAAAAGCTTCCGCCGGAGATCGCGGAAGATGTCCTGCCGAAAAACATTTTGATGATCGGGCCGACGGGCGTGGGAAAGACGGAAATTGCGCGGCGGTTGGCGAGGTTGGCGGGCTGCCCTTTCGTGAAGGTGGAGGCGTCGAAATACACGGAAGTGGGTTATGTGGGACGCGACGTGGAATCGATGGTGCGGGACCTGGTGGAAACATCGATCGATATGATCCGGGAAGAAAAACTGGATGAAGTGGCGGATCGAGCGGAACAGGCAGCAGAAGAGCGCGTGCTGGATTTGCTGTTGCCACCACAAACACCGGCGGCGGGAACTTCCGAGACGGACCTGGCGGCGCAGCGAGAACAGACGCAACGGACGAGGGAGAAGCTGCGGGTGCAGTTGCGCGAAGGCAAGTTGGATGCGCGGATGGTGGATCTGGAAGTGCGCGAGCGGGCGATGCCTTCGTTCGAGATTATTTCGAATCAAGGCATGGAAGAGATGGATGTGAACCTAAAGGACATGCTGAGCGGGTTCTTTGGGCAGCAGAAAAAGAAACGCAAGATGAGCGTGGCGGACGCGTTTGAATATTTGATCCAGGAAGAAGAGAACAAGCTACTGGATATGGAGCAGGTGACGCGCGTGGCGGTGGAACGTGCGGAGCAGATGGGAATTATATTTATCGATGAGATCGACAAGGTGGCGGGACGCGAAGCGGGACATGGACCGGATGTATCTCGCGAAGGAGTGCAGCGGGATATTCTTCCGATTATCGAGGGGACCACGGTAAACACGCGGTACGGGATGATTCGCACGGATCATATTTTGTTTATCGCCGCAGGCGCGTTCCATGTAACAAAGCCCTCGGACCTGATACCGGAGTTGCAGGGGCGGCTGCCAATTCGCGTGGAAATGCAGTCGTTAAAGGAAGAGGATTTCGTACGGATTTTGACGGAGCCAAAGAATGCCCTGATCAAACAATATATCGCACTGATGGATACCGAAGGATTGAAGCTGCAGTTCACGGAAGATGCGGTGCAGGCCATCGCGCGATTTGCGACCAGCGTAAACGAGCAGACGGAAAACATCGGAGCGCGGCGCTTGCACACGATCCTGGAAAAAGTGCTGGACGAGATTTCGTTTGAGGCGCCGGACCTGAAAAAGAAGAATGTGAAAGTGGACGCGGCGTACGTGACGAAACAACTGGCGGATATCGTGAAGAATCAGGATTTGAGCCGGTACATTCTTTAAATTCATAGCGCCCAATGGACACTCCTAGCCCGGGCAATCACTACGGACACAGACAAACAGGAAATAGAGTGGGCGGTACGACTGCATTCGTCTGGGCTGCGGCCGTGCTGAGTGCGGTGCTATTTGTGCTGATTGGATGTGGAGCGCCGGGTGAGCCTGTGCCTCCTTCACCGCCGATTCCAGTGGCGATCACAGATTTGACGGCGCGCCAAGCGGGTGATGGGGTGATGCTGGACTTCACGGTGCCTGGCAAGAGCGTAAGTGGGGAAAAGCTGCAAGCTGTTCCGACGATGGAAATATTGCGGGGGGCGCTGGGTGCGGACGGAGCCGTGGATACGAAATCGTTTCGCGTGGTGGATACGATGCCGGGGACGATACTGGTGACCTACGTGGAAAAGGGCAAAGCTCATTTCCTGGACCCGATCGCGCCGGAGGAGATTCGCGCGCGTACGGGAGCGACGGTAATTTACCGAGTGCGGGCACGTGTAACGGACAAAAAGACGTCTGCAAATTCAAATGATGCTTCGCTGAAATTGTATTCGGTGGCAGAGCCGATCGACACACTGAGCGCAAATTTGACGGAGAGCGGGATCGATTTGCGCTGGAAAGTGCCGCAGAGCGCGTCCGGCGGAGCGCCGATCACGGGAATTCCGGAATACCATTTGTACCGTGGAGAAGTGGACCCGAATGCCCCAGAGGCTACGGCGAAAGAACTTTTTCGGACAGCGTGGAAATCGCCCTTGCTGCAGATTGCAGCAACGAAAGTGCCAGAGTACCATGACTCGGCGTTTGATTATGGAAAAACGTACGTTTACCTGGTGCGGACAGTGCTGGTTGGAGATGGCGTGGGAGTGGAATCGAGCGATTCGCGCGCGACAATCTTCAAGCCAGTCGATACGTTTCCGCCGGGAGCTCCACAAGGGGTGGTGGCGGCGGTCCTGGGCGGAGTAGAGGCTGGCAAATTTGTAGTGGATTTGTCTTGGTCAATCAACGTGGAAGCGGACATGGCGGGGTATCACGTGTATCGAAGTGAACAGCGGGGTGCGCTGGGAGAGTTGCTAAATCCGGAGTTGGTGGTCACACCGGCGTATAGGGATAGCGCGGTGGTGAGCGAAAAGAAGTATTGGTACAGCGTGAAGGCGGTGGATCGCGCGGGGAATGAGAGCAAGGCGAGCGAGCAGGTGGCAGTGGAAGTGGGTACCGGAACGCCATAGATCGGATGAAAAAGCGGCACAGCGGACATTTGATGACGTTAGATCGTCGGAACCCACCCTGATAAACCAAGGGTGGGGCACCTTTGGTCAAATGTGAAGTGGCGTAGGATCGGAAAGGCATCAGTCGCAAATATTTAAAATGGAAATATTCTAGAAATAGGTTGGAATGTGATGAAATTTTGCCGATTCTTGGCGCCGGGCGCGGACACACCCACATACGGGATTGTGGAAAGTAATTTTCTGCTGGAAATCATGGGGACGCCCTGGGGAAAGTGGACGAAGGCGGCGCGGAGTTACAAGGCTGATTGTTGCCGACTCATGGCGCCTGTGGAGCCGGGCAAGATTGTGTGCGTCGGGCGGAACTACGCAGCACATGCGGCGGAGCTGGGAAATGAGATGCCGAAAGAGCCGTTGATTTTCTTGAAGCCGCCATCTTCACTGATCGGACCTGGAGAGGCGATAGAGATTCCAACATATTCGAAGCGTGTAGAGCATGAAGGCGAACTGGCCGTAGTGATTGGAAGGAAATGTGCACATCTGAAGGATGACGATGATGCGCTGATTTACGCGCTGGGCTATACGTGCGTGAACGATGTTACAGCGCGGGATTTGCAGAAGGCGGATGTGCAGTTTACGCGGGGAAAAGGGTTCGACACGTTTTGCCCAGTTGGGCCGCACATCGAAACCGACCTTGAGTCGAAAGACGTTCTGGTGGAAACGCGGGTGAATGGAGAATTGCGCCAGTCTGGAAATACATCGTTGATGGCATTTCCGGTGGAGTACCTGGTGCGGTGGATTTCGCGAATGATGACCTTGATGCCGGGAGACTTGATTGCGACGGGGACACCGGCTGGAGTAGGGCCGCTGGTGGCAGGGGACACGGTGGAGGTCTCTGTGGCAGGGATTGGCGTGTTGCGCAATGAGGTGCAATCTCGGTTGGAGTAGCTTCGCAGAAGCCGGAGCTATTCGGTAGAATAAGAAAGCGTGGGGAACGCAGGACTCGAAATAAGCAGAAGGAGTGCAGCGAGACTCGGTCACCATTCCAGCCGAATCTAGAGACTGGCGAGGGTAAACGCGTTGAAAGAGTTGCTGGCAGATTGGAAGTTGTTGGCGATGTTCGTGGGCGGAGGAATCGCGGCCCTGGGACTCATAGCATATGCATTTGCGCGTCCCGCGAGCGATCCGGATGCCGATGAACGAAAAAGACGATTGCATTTGAATCACATCGGGCGAATCGCGGAAGGCCAGGTGGTGGAACTGGCTGAACACGTGGCCCCGGTGGCAGAACAGCGGCGCGGGTTGCTGGGAGCGAAAGCCAAACCGCCGTTGGACAGCCGGCCGCGACACCTGGTTTCCTATAGTTATTCCATTTCCGGCGTGACGTACCAGACGGCGCAGGATATTACGGGACTGGAAAGCCAAGTACGATTTGAACGGCTGGTGGCGGGGCATCCTGCCAGCGTGAAGTATGACCCATCGAATCCGAGCGATTCGATACTGGTTGCGGACGATTGGTCCGGGTTGCGGTAAGTTTCGCGATAAGTATCATTTCCCTTCCCCTAAAGATTGACGCGTTCTGATTTGCGGACGAATGCGCTATCCTTTGGCTGCCGGCCCTGAAGCAGTTGTGGGAAATCCATGAAACACGTGTTGCTGTCATTTTTGACGACGCTGTTGATCGTGGCGATGACGTTGAGCGCGATGGTGATTCTGGTGCGCGCGACGTTGTATGTGACGTCGATCGAATCGCCATTGCAGCGCGCGGGAGCGATTGGGGCGGAACTGCTGCTGGGCGTGGTGCTGTTACTGGGGACGGTGTGGCTAGCGACGCATCTGGCAGTGCTGATCTTTGCGCCAAGACATGATTCGTCGAATGAGGGAGGACCGGTTGGCTGAGAAAAATCACGTGACGTGGGAATCGCCGAAGAATGAAGAACGGATCGAACAATTGCGGCAAATCTCTGACGAAGCCGAGGCAGGGGGCGGTGCAGAACGCCGCGACCGCGAGCACAAGGCTGGGAAGTTGTCGGCGCGGAAACGGATTGCGATTCTGTTGGATGAAGGAACGTTTGAAGAGCTGGACAAATTTGTACGGCACCGCTGTGTGGATTTTGGAATGGATGAGCTACGGCCACCCGGGGATGGATTTGTAACGGGATTTGGGCGAATCGATGGACGATTGGTGTATGTATACGCACAGGATTTTACGGTGTTTGGGGGATCGCTGTCGGAAGCGAACGCGCTGAAAATCTGCAAGATCATGGACCTGGCGATGCGGAACGGCGCGCCAGTGATCGGGTTGAACGATTCGGGAGGAGCGCGAATCCAGGAGGGAGTGGCTTCGCTGGCCGGCTACGCTGACATTTTCCTGCGAAATACGCTGGCGAGCGGTGTGGTTCCGCAATTGAGCGCGATCATGGGGCCCTGCGCGGGGGGAGCGGTGTATTCGCCCGCGATCACGGATTTTATTTTCATGACGCGCGACACGTCGTACATGTTCGTGACGGGACCAGACGTGATCAAGACGGTGACGCATGAAGAGGTGAGCAAGCAGGAGCTGGGCGGTGCGATGACGCACAATGCGACCAGCGGCGTGGCGCATTTTGTTTCGCGAGATGATGCAGACTGCTGCGCGATGATTCGCGAGTTAATAAGTTTTCTGCCGTCGAACAATTTGGAAGATCCACCGCGTCGTGGGACGAATGATCTTTGGGACCGACGTGAAGAATCGTTGAACACGATTGTGCCGGAAGATCCACTGAAGCCGTATGACATTACCGAGGTAATCCACGCGATTGTGGATGAGGGATATTTTTTCCAGGTGCATGAGCAATACGCAAAGAATATTGTGGTGGGATTTGCGCGGATGGATGGACGGCCGGTGGGAATTGTGGCGAATCAACCGGCATTTCTGGCGGGGACGCTGGATATCAATGCATCGGTCAAGGGAGCGCGGTTCGTGCGTTTTTGCGACGCGTTCAATATTCCGCTGCTGACGCTGGAGGATGTGCCGGGATTCTTGCCAGGGACCCAGCAGGAATTTGGTGGCATTATTAAACACGGAGCGAAATTGCTGTTTGCGTTTGCGGAGGCTACGGTACCGAAGGTTACGGTGATCACGCGGAAAGCCTATGGAGGCGCGTACTGCGTGATGGCGTCGAAACATATCCGGACGGATGCGAATTTTGCATGGCCTTCGGCGGAGATCGCGGTAATGGGACCGGAAGGGGCAGTGGATATCGTCTATAAGCGTGAACTAAGTGCGGCTTCGGGCGAGGAGAGAGTGAAATTGCGGAAGGAAAAAGTGGAGGAGTTCCGAAACCGGTTCGCGAATCCATTTGTGGCGGCGGAACGCGGGTATCTGGATGCGGTGATTGAGCCAGCGGAGACGCGGGCGCGGGTGATTACTGCACTGCGGGCGCTGGAAAACAAGACGGATACAAATCCGAAGAAAAAACACGGAAACATTCCCCTTTAGCCATGTACGCAGGCGTGGACGCATGCAAGGGCGGCTGGGTGGTGGCGAAAAGTAAAACCTGGCCGTGCCGGGGAGTGCCGCTGCTGGCGATCTGCGCGGAGTTTGTGTCGGTGATCGCGTTGACGACGGATTGCAAGCGGGTGGCGGTGGATATACCGATTGGAATCCCCACAGGAAAACAGGTACGACTCTGCGACCGAGAGGCAAAATCTTTCTTACAGAAAAATGACCACAACCCGGCAGCTGTATTCTTCACTCCACCACGAGAATCACTTTCTTGTGAAAATCCAGATGAGTTCCAGAAACTCCATAGGAAAGCGCGTGAAGTCGGCGCAGGTTACCCGGTATGGGGAATCGTTTCGAAAATAAAGCAGGCCGACGAACTCATGACGCCAGAACTTCAAGACACCATTATTGAGTTTCATCCAGAACTGGCTTGGCTACGCCTCGCCGGGCAAAACCTGGCCACGAAGCATGATAACGAAGGGATCGCCGAACGAAAAAAAGTGCTGCGCAAGTATGTGCCGGAACTGGAGAGGATTCTTCGATGGAAGGATTTTCTGGGGCGAGCGGCTGCGGTTGACGATTTGCTGGATGCGTTGGTAGGGATTGGGGTGGCGAAGGATTCGCTGAAAGGATCGCCGTGGAGGTTGCCGAACGATATAGACGAAGTGGATAAAACTGGATTGCGGATGGAGATTTGGTATTAGATTGGTAGAAGGATCGAACCAAGAAAAGACCCCACCCTCAAAAGGCAAGAGTGGGGCACCCTAATAAAAACCCATGAGAAGAAAGAGGGTAGCGTAAAGTCGCCCCTACCCATACAAAATCACTTCAGTAGATATTCCTCTAAAAATTCCACGGTGGCGTAGAACTGGAAGTCCTGGTTGGCCTTTTTCTGGAAGCCGTGGCCTTCGTCTTTGGCCATGACGTACCAGACGGGTGTGCCCTGTTTTTTCAGGGCGGTGACGATTTGATCGCTTTCGCTTACGGGGACGCGGGGATCGTTTTTGCCGGCTACTACCATCATCGGCTTTTTGATTTTATCGATATTGTTCATCGGCGCGATTTTTTCAAGGAATTCGTGCATTTTTGGATCGCGTTCGTCGCCATATTCCACGCGACGAAGATCGCGGCGGTAGGCTTCGGTGTGTTCGAGGAAAGTGACAAGGTTGGACATGCCAACGATGTCGACGGAGCAACGGATTCGATCGCTGTAAAAAGTGGAGATGGCAAGAGTCATGTGGCCCCCGTAGCTGCCACCGGTAACAGCGATGCGATGGGAGTCGAGGTCGGGTTGAGCGCCGATCCAGTCAAAGAGCGCGTTGATGTCTTTGTAGGTGCCTTCGCGGAGAAAACCGTTATCGAGCAGCGTATAGGATTTGCCGTAGCCCGTGGAGCCGCGCACATTGGGATAGATGAGCGCGATGCCGAGTTCATTCAGGTAATAGTTGCTACGGCCGAGAAAATTGGGTTGCGACTGCCCTTCTGGTCCACCGTGAATCATTACGAGCACGGGACGTTTGCCGGTGAATTTGGCTGGCGGACGGTAGAGGAAGCCGGAGATCATTTTGCCGTCAAAACTTTTCCATTTGACAAGTTGAGCTGCGGGGAAATCTTTGGTGGGCACGGCGGACTCGCTCTGGGTCCAGCGGGTGACCTGGCCGGTGTCGGCGTTGAGCGAGAAAGCATCGCCGGTGACACGCGCATCGGTGAGCGTGAAGCCAAATTCTTTATTGTTGCGGTGCCAGCGCAAGCCGCTAATGACTCCAGTGGGGTGTTTGGGATTGGAGATTTTGTGGGTGGCGGTGTCGAGGATGTGGATGGTGCTGAGTCCGCCTTCGTTGGCAAAGAAGGCGATGCGCTTGCCGTCTCTGGAAAGTTCGAACTGCTCGACATCCCAAGGGATATTTAAAGTGAGAAATGTGTGTGTCTTGGTGGCCAGGTCGATATAAGCCAAACGTTGGAATTCCGAATCTTTGTCGGTGGTGACGTAGATTCCCTTTCCGTCTCTTGAAAATTGACCTTCGTCGTAGGAGACTTTCTCTTTTGCATCATGCGGTGTGAACGGAGTTTTCTCGCCGGTTTTGGTATCGACAAGCCAGAGATACGATTCGTTGATCGATAGTTGTTCCAGCAGCAAAATCCTGGAATCATCCGGAGACCAATCGACGGGCTGCCAGCCACCTCCGGCGAGTTTCGTGAGGAGATGATCGGACTTGGGATCGACGGGATTCATGACCCAGAGGTCGGTGTCTTTGCCGGTGCGGCGCGTGGACATATAGGCGATGTGATCGCCGTGAGAGGACCAGGGGCCGAGGAGATTGCGGGCTTTGCCGTCAGTGAGGAGAGTGATGTTGCCTGTGGCGACGTCATAGCGGTAGAGCTGATACCATTCGCCGCCGCCGATATCTTTGGAGTAGACGATGTAGTCGCCACCGTGGGGGTGGAAACGGCCGACGCGGACGGCGTCGGTGAAAAATGTAATTTGATGCCGTGCCCCGTTCGGGGCGGAAATTACGTGGAGCTGGGGAGTTTCTGCAAAGCGGGTGCTGATGAGCATGCTGCGCTGCGTGGGATGCCAATCGACGATGCTTGCGCCGCGATAGGCGGTGTACCGGCCAGCGGTGTCGGCGAGGGTGGCGGGAATCTCGGGCACACCTTCGACGACGAGGCTGTCTGGCGGATTGACGACCGCTTCCTGGCTGCAAAGAGCTGTGGCCGTGAAAAAAAGAAGCAACGCTGCGGCTAGGTAGAAATGCTTTTTCATGTGGCCCCCGGGGAAATTCAGGCTTCCTTCATACACCGCAAACAATTGGACACGCAAGAGAGAGGTCGCCGGGGGAAGTAGGAATCGGCGTGGTAGAATCCGGCCAGTCCGAAAAAGACGATTATGTTTAGGAAAATCCTGATTGCCAATCGCGGCGAGATCGCCGTGCGCATTTTGCGCGCTTGCCGGGAGCTGGGTATAAACTCCGTGGCAGTATTTAGCGATGTAGATCGCAATGCGTTGCACGTGCGACTAGCAGATGAAGCGTATCCGATCGGAGCGGCATCTTCGCGAGAGAGTTACCTGAATATCGACAAGCTGATGAACGTGGCGTTGCGGGCGGGCTGCGACGCGGTGCATCCGGGATATGGATTTTTGTCGGAGAATTCAGCACTGCCGCGGGCTTGTACGGACGTGGGTATGACGTTTATCGGCCCGCCCGCCGAGGCAATGGAATCGCTGGGATCGAAAACGGCGGGAAAGCAACTGGCACGGCGCGCGGAAGTGCCCACTGTGCCGGGAACCAGCGAGGCGATCGAGAATCCAGAGGAAGTGCGATCGCTGGCGCAAGGTATGGGCTACCCGGTGGTGCTGAAAGCGGTGGCGGGTGGCGGCGGCAAGGGTATGCGCGTCGTGAACAGCGATGCGGAGTTTGCGACGGCGTGGCGGGATGCGGCTTCGGAGGCGATGAACGCGTTTGGAGATGCGCGGGTATTTCTGGAGAAATACCTGGTGCGGCCGAGGCATGTGGAGATACAAGTTTTTGCGGATGCGCATGGAAGAGTGGTTTCTCTGGGAGAGCGGGAATGCTCTGTGCAGCGGCGGCACCAGAAGGTAATCGAGGAGGCGCCTTGCCCGGTGGTTACGCCGGAATTGCGGAAGAAAATGGGCGAGGCGGCAATACGACTGGCGCGCGCGGCTGGTTACGTAAATGCGGGGACTGTGGAGTTTCTGGTCGACGCTGACCTGAATTATTACTTTCTGGAGGTGAATGCACGGTTACAGGTGGAACATCCGGTGACGGAACAGGTAACGGGGCTAGACCTGGTGAAACTGCAGATTGCGATTGCGGCGGGGCATAGATTGCCGTTTGCGTGGGAGACGATTACGCCACGCGGAAATGCGATGGAAGTGCGGCTTTATGCGGAAGACCCGGACAACAACTTTTATCCGAGTCCTGGGAAGATATTGTCGCGGCATGCGCCGACTGGGCCTGGGATACGACTAGATGAAGGAGTGTACGAGGGCTATACGGTGCCGATGGAATACGACCCGCTGCTGAGCAAACTGATAGCGTGGGGAAACAGCCGGGAGGAGACGATAGCGCGGCTTCGGCGGGCGTTGGATGAATACACAATTACGGGAATACGAACGAACGTGAGTTTGTTCCGGCGGATATTAGCGGAGCCGGAGTTTCTACGATCGGAGATTCATACGAACTGGCTGGATGAATTACTGGTGAAGCCGCGGCCGGCGGCGACGGTTCCGCGAACAGGGACGGAAGACGCGGTGGCAATTGCGGCGGCGTTTTGGCAAAGAAACGAAGCGGTTTCGGGCGAGAAGACGGGTGTGACGCGGGAAGAAATATCCGAGTGGAAGAGGCGAGGGCGACGGCAACAGGTGGATCGCAATCCATGAAATTTCAAGTACAACTTGAAGGAGTTAGTGGAAAGCTGACGCGCGTAGTGGGGCTGGAGCGCGAAGGCGAGGGGTATCGCATCCTGGTGGATGGAAAGAAAGTGGATGCGGACGTGGCACAGATTTCGGCGAGCACGATTTCGATACTGCTGGATGGGCAATCGTTCGTGGTGCACATCACGCCGATGCTGGAAGGCAAAGTGAAGCTGGAGACGGGGCCGCACGAGTATACGGCGGTGGTGGTGGATCCTCGTGCGTGCAAGGGAAGGAAGCATAGCATAGCGGAAGCGGAAGGAAAGCAGCAGATCATTGCACCGATGCCGGGGAAGGTGATCCGGATTTTGGTGAAGGCGGGTAACGCCGTGGAAGCGGGGCAGGGGTTGGCGGTAATTGAAGCGATGAAGATGCAGAATGAGATTAAATCGCCGAAGAGCGGCGTGGTGGAGCGGGTGGTTGTAAAAGAGGGACAGAATGTGAGTGCAGGCGAGATTTTGGCGTGGGTGGAATAGGGGCCAGTAAAGAGCGGGACAAACCTAGAAAGAAGAAATTAACGCAGAGACACAGGCGCGCAGAAGAAAGATGATGGAAAAGCGACTGCCTCAGAAGGCCGCCACTACAAAGTTAGATGCAATCGAGAAAGGGCGGCATAAACAGACTGTTACGAAACCAGTTGAAAATGTGTAGAGCAGTGCGATGTTGCGAGTTCCGGAGCATCGCTTTTTGTTGTGGGGAGAAGAATTTACGTCCTGGCGGTGTGATGGCATGGTGGAGAGAGAGCAGCTGGCCTGCAGAGCTGCCTGTAGCTTGCGTCCTCCGAGAATGTTCAGCATGCGTTTCAGGTTGTAGGCGGTTACGGCCAGGCTAACTTCCGTTTGCGCTCCTCGTAGTCCGCGCGGCAGGAAGCGTGGATGTCCGAAGATGCGGTATTGCAAATTGGCGAATGGATGTTCCACGGTGGATCGTCGCAGCCGCATCGCCTCCGGCGTGGCCCGTTGGTGCATGCGTTGCAATGCCTCTTCGTGTAGGTGCCGTGAAACCGAGCGGTGGGCACCCGTTGGGCATCGCGACTTCTGAGGGCCGGCTCCGCGGACTTCCGGTCTTGCTGCATAGCGCACCGCACGATCTTTCCGCATTCGTGGTTTGCGGGCGAGCGTCTGGCCGGCCGGGCCCAGCAAGGTGTCGCTCTCCGGTTGGTAAGTAAACTCAGTCCGCTCGAACCGTGGGCCATCTCCGTGATTGTTCACGCTACGGTTGGCAGGTACATGCGGCAAGATTCCTATTGTCTGGCAAGCTTCGGCTTGCTCTCCATTCGCGTAGCCTGCATCGCCCACTCCATTGAGCGGCTGTGCAGGCCCGCCCACGGCGGCCTGTGCGGCCTCGGCCATCGGTGCCAGGCTGCGATTATCGGTGGCGTGGTCGGTCACTTGCGGCGCTACGATGAGCGCGTGCTCGGCGTCGACGGCAGTCGGCACGTGGTTGCCAGGGATAATGCCGTGCGTGGTGCGCATGAAGCCAACTTCCGGTTCCGGTTGTCGGCGTAACTTTTCCAGCGCACTGGCCACAGCGCTGGAGTCGATGACCACCTCGTCTTGTTCATCGCTCTGTTCCAACTGTTCCAGGTAGCCTTCCAGGGCCTCGCGCTCCCGCACACTTTTCGCGCTGCTGACCGCTTGGAACTGCGAGCCGTCAATGGCCACCCACTCGCCCTGCACCAAGCCTACCGAGCGCGCCAACCGCACCAACTCGGCGCCAGCCGTCCCAGCAACCACGTCAACTCGAGGTTCCGTCGGCACTCCGACTCCAGCCGCCGCGAGGAACGGATCTGCTGCAAATAGCCGTAGAGTTTCAACAAATCGCGCGGATCCTAACCAGGCCGCCCAGTCTCGGCGGCTTCAGCGCGCTCAAATCCCAAACCCTCCATGTCCAGCCGAGCGACAAAGGCATCCATGACCCGGCACAGGTGATCGGCCGGAATCAGCTCTCCCAAGGTAACGGCAAACAGTGTTCCTTGCCTACGGCCTTCGCCCTGCACAAAGCCCATAAAAAATCCCCCCGCTTTCGCGAGGGCATTTTCTAATTTAGGCTTGGAAGGTCAACAGAGTTTCGTTACAGCCTGGTAAAGCCGCTCCTGCACAAAAGAATTATTATTGAACGGCTGGAGGAGTTATGGGAGCTGGCGCGGGAGTTGAGGTAGGCGTAGCGCCGGCGGTCTTGGCGGCGTCGGGGAGTTTACCGGCGGCTTCGACTACCTGTTGGGCTAGATAGTTACGGACTTTGGCTTCGTCGCGCGCTACGGCTAAGTAGGCGGCGCGTAGGAGTTGTTCTTTGCGATCGCGTAAGGTGTCGCGGATAGTCTGCTGGACTTGAGGATCGTTCACGCCACGCTGTCCGGCAGCTTCGCGAGCGACCAGTTTGAGAATGCGAATACTGTCTTTCAAAACGATGGGCTGGCTAACCTGTCCGGGCTTTAAGCCCAAAACAGTTTTCTTTAAATTGGGATCCGATTGATTCAAAGAGGATTCGGGGATGTAACCGAGATCGCCACCGTTTGCGGAGGTGTTCATGTCCTCGGAGTAGTCCATGGCCACTTGAGCAAAATCCGCGCCGCTGTTGAGCTTGTCTACGATCATTTTGGATTTGCGGATGGCTTCGGCTTCGTTGGTGGCGTCATCGTTCTTGCGATTGCGAATCTGAGGTTCCTTGCGCGGGGTGATGACGATCTGCGAAATGCGGTACTGCGGTTCGGCCACGTTGAACTGATTCAGATTGGAATTGTAGAAATCGGTGACGTCTTGATCGGTGATGGTAATTTTTGCGGCGACTTCGCGATTCAAAAGCTTCTGAATGGAAAGCTGGCGGCGCAAATCGCGCTTGAGGTCATCAACGGTCATGCTACGTGACTTCAGGTGACGTTGAAATTCTTCTTCGGTGAACGGGCTCTTCAGTTCGGTGAACTTGTCTTCGACTTCGCCGTCGCTGGCTTCGAGATTAAGCTTTTTGGCGCGTTCGAGAAGGATTTCGTTGTTGATGAGCTGCTCGACAACATTGAGCTTGAGAGAGAGAGTATCTTCCTGAGTGGGCTTCTGGCCTTCGGGAGGAACTTGGGAACGATAGTACTTATCGACTTCGTCGCGCTTGATTTCGGTGCCATTAACAACGGCCCAGACATCCGCGGAATGATGTTCCGTCTGTTTGCAACCCGACAAGACAGAGAACAGCAGGCCCGCCAGGGGCAAGAGAGCCCCGACGTGGGTGATTCCGCCGTTTCTCCAACGATTCGAAGAAGAACTGGGAGAAAATTTCAATGGATTGGCTCAGGCAGCTTTGGTAACGCGGCCCAAACGAATGCAGGCCGTGCAGACGCGCAATTGCTTGCGTGCACCGTTTACGAGGGCATGAACATTCTTGAGGTTGGGGTTCCAGCGACGACGCCGTGTATTGTTGGCGTGGCTGACGACGTTTCCATAGTGCGGGCCTTTGCCGCAGAGATCACACTTCAATGCCATGACGCTACACTTCCTACTCTTAAAAGATAGAAAACGGATGCTTTAATAGTAACAGAAGGAAGGGGAAAGACAAAGGAGGAGTTGATGTCCGTTCCCGCATTTTTCGAGGTTTACGAAGAGTTGAACGTCAGAGCCGGCTACTACAGTGATCTCGCGCGACCAGTCCTTGTAGCCTGACATTTTTACGGTCAAGGTGTGCTTGCCCGGCGCCAATTGGAGGGCGGCGGGGGTGTTACCCATGAGCACGCCGTCTACCGTTAGATTGCCTCCGGTTGGATTCGATGAGACGTTTACAGATCCTTTTGCTGTGTCAGAGGTGGCGGGTGTGTCCGCTTTCGGTGCGGCGGCATTCGGTTGCGATTGCGTTGTCGCGCTCGTTGTGGTGCCAGCTTTCCGTTTGGAGAGGAACTGTTCGACGCGAGTCTTGAAATCGCCAGCGTCATCGTGCGCGAGCCCACGGTAAGCCGAATTCACCTGCATCTGGCAGTTGTTGCCCTGCGCGACCAATGTGACAGAGTTTGTGCGCTGGCGTAGCGAATTGCCTACAGTGTAGGACGCAGTCATGGCAGATTCGTCGGACGCGATGAGGCCGTAGTTCGATGACTTGAGCGTATCCTTGACTGCGGGCCAAAGTTCAGTGCAAGGAATTGGGTAGGAATCTTTCTGTGTATTGCAGAACGCTGGCACAGCAAGTGCAAGGGACATCACACCCACGATTATTGGCTTCATGATGACATCTCTCCTGGAACGAATGTGCATCGTGGAAATGTAAAGAGTGAATGGAAGTCTCACTCCCCAAAACAGCTAAAGCTAGGCTTGAGGAGAAGCGTGGCAAGTGCCCCAAGACACCTGCCATTGTGACCGATTGGAACCTGACTCGCTGCCGGTGAAGGAGATAGCCTGCGGGGCCGGATCATTAGAGATTTCGAAGGGGCTGAAAGGTTTGCCAGAAAAGGCGGTCTGCGGGCTGAGCAGGGGCTTTGTTATACTGAAAGGGCTGGGGAAACCGATAACAACGTGAAATCGCTCCGAATCTCTATCGTCCAATACCTGAATACTGCGCCGCTGGTAAGAGGGTTTACGCATGGCCCTTTGCGCGGGAAGTATGAGCTGTCGTTTACGGTGCCGTCGCTGTGCGCGGAGGCTTTGCGAAGCAGGGCTGTGGACATCGCGATTATTCCCGCGATTGAATACCAGCGGTCGAATGGACTGGTGGTGCTGCCGGATTTGTCCATCTCCTCAAAAAAGGCGGTGCGAAGTTTGCTGCTGATTGCGAAGAAGCCGCTAAAGGAAGTTCGACGCGTGGCACTCGATCAAAGCTCGCGAAGCACGCAGGCGTTGACGCGGATTCTGTGCGCAAAAAAATGGGGGATTACGCCGGAGTATTTTGAGGCGGAGCCGGACTTGAACGCGATGCTGGAGACGGCGGATGCGGCGTTGCTGATTGGCGATCCGGCGCTGCAATTTTCGTTGAACCCGGCGGCGTTCGGTACATTGGCAGCCGGTAGGAAGCTCATTGTGTACGACATGGTGGAAGAGTGGCGGGCACTGACGAATTTGCCCGCAGTGCTGGCGGTGTGGGCAGGGCGGCTTGAGTCGGTGAATGTGGAAGTAGTGCGGGATTTTCAGGCTTCGCTGGAATATGGGATGGAGCACCTGGATGACATCAGCGAGGAAGCGGCTGCGGAAATGAAACTGCCCGCGGCGGAGTTGCGGCGCTATCTGGTGGAGAACATCGATTACCGGCTGGAGGCGGAAAATACGCGCGGGTTGCAACGGTATTACCAACTGGCGGCGGAGACTGGGATTTTGCGTGAAGTGCGAGCTGTGGTGATGGCTGGGGCGCCGGTTAGTCCGGAGCAGCAGGCTGAGTTGTCGGCAATCCGTCTGCATTAAAACGTAGCGAGGAAGGAAAAGCCGTGGGAATTACAAAACAAGAAGCGCTGGAGATGCTGCAATCGGATGATCTGGTCGGCATCGGCATGGCCGCGCATCAATTGCGGCTGAAGAAGAACGACCCGGGCATTGTGACGTACCAGATCGACCGGAACATCAACTATACGAACTTCTGCACGGAGTATTGCTCGTTCTGCGCGTTCTACCGGCCGATGGGGGCGAAGGATGGGTACATCCTGTCGTTCGAGTCGATCTACGAAAAGATTGAAGAGATGCTGGAACTGGGCGGGACGGGCGTGCTGCTGCAAGGAGGACTGCACCCAGACCTGCAGATTGGGTATTACGAAAACTTGTTGCGTTCGCTGAAGAGTCGCTACCCGCAAGTGCACCTGCACTGTTTTTCCGCGCCAGAAATTTTGTGCATCGCGGAAGTGAGCGAGATCAGCGTGCGCGAAACGATTCAGCGATTGATGGATGCGGGGCTGCAATCGATTCCCGGGGGCGGCGCGGAAATTCTGGATGACGAGATCCGGGCGAAGATCGCGCGTTTGAAGTGCACCAGCGACGAGTGGGTGGAGGTGCACCGCATCGCGCATTCGCTGGGATTGCGCACGACAGCGACAATGATGTTCGGCTGCGGCGAAACGCTAGAGCACCGCGTGAATCATTTCGAGCGGATACGGCAGATTCAAGAAGAGACCGACGGATTCACGGCGTTTATTCCATGGATATTCGCGCCGGAGAATACCGCATGGGGAAAGAAAGTGCAGGAAACCACGGCGGTGGATTATCTGAAGACGCTGGCGGTGAGCCGGTTGTATCTGGACAACATCGATCACATTCAGTCGAGCTGGCTGACGCCAGGAATCAAGGTTTGCCAGATTGGACTGCAGTTTGGTGCGGACGACGTGGGCAGCATTTTGATTGAAGAGAACGTGGTGTTCGCCGCGGGAGTGAAGCGGCGAACGAACGAAGAAGAGTTGCGGCGGATTATTACGGATGCGGGATTTTTGCCGGCGCAGCGGGATACGCTTTATCGGTCTTATGCATTGAAGTCGCCGTATGCGTCGCGGACGCAGGCGGCGTAGAGCCAGCCGTGCTTGAAGAAGAAACCAGATGGGAATCTTGCGGACATGGGGTGCAGCGGTGCTGCACCTCTACGGATCGAGATTAACGGAAGCGCGCGGTGCTTGCGAATTATTGGGGCGGCTGGGGAACGATGCGGAGATAGGGACGAAGGGCTTTCCAGCCATTGGGAAACATTTTCTTGGCTTCGTCGTCGGAGACGGCGGGAACGATGATTACATCGTCGCCTGGTTTCCAGTTCACCGGGGTGGCGACTTTGTGCTTGGCCGTGAGTTGCATGGAATCGAGAACACGCAGCACTTCGTCGAAATTGCGGCCGGTGCTCATGGGATAGATGAGCATCAACTTGATTTTCTTGTCCGGGCCGATGATGAAGACGGTACGCACGGTTTGATTGTTGACGGCGGTGCGGCCTTCGCAAGTATCGCCTGCCTCTGCGGTAAGCATGTCATACAGCTTGGCAATTTTTAGTTCCGGGTCGCCGATCATGGGATAATTTACCCTGTGGCCCTGCGTTTCCTCGATGTCTGCGGCCCATTTACTGTGGCTGGTAACCGGGTCCACGCTGAGCCCGATGATTTTGCAGTTACGCTTCTGAAATTCCGGTTGAAGGCGGGCCATATAACCGAGTTCCGTGGTGCAGACTGGAGTAAAGTCCTTGGGATGCGAAAACAAGATGGCCCAGCCGTTGCCAATCCACTCGTGAAAATTGATTACGCCCTGGGACGTTTCGGCAGTGAAATTAGGAGCGTCGTCATTGATTCGTAACATGAATTGCCCTCCTGGGGTGAATCGAGTGCGGATGGTGCAGGTTCGACTTTTCGCTTGAGCAGTTTCGCGGTTAGGCTCGTTTGGCGTGGCAAAAATTCTAAGAGGTGAAGACGTAATTTGCAAATAAAGCAAACGAATGGCGAGTATTCGTTCCGTGAAACCTTGACCGGATTGAGAACAAACAGGGGAAAGTTACTTTTTGAGACGGAGGAGAATTTCCAGTTCGGTGCCATCTGGAAAATTGAGGGGCTCGGGGAGTTGGAGGTGGCCGTTTTTGCATCGGGCGATGATACGCATGGTGGCATCTTTCGCGGTGGGCTTCTGGGCGACCGGAGATGGTGCGCCACCGCGGGAGGTTTCGTCCATGGCCTGGTTGGCGAGGGCGTCGGCTTCGCTGTTCTGTTCGCGATATACGTGGTCAATGCGGAAAGACTCGAAGGTTTGCGACATTTTCTTGGCGCGTTCAAATAGCGGGCGCAGATCTTCGCTCTTCACTTTGTATTGGCCGCGCATCTGTTTAACCATGAGCTCGGAATCGCTAAGGATGCGCAGGGCACGGATGCCATGGGTGTCGGAGTAGTCGAGAGCGGCAATCAAACCAAAATATTCAGCGACGTTGTTGGTGGCCTGACCGATGTATTTTTTCAGGCGTGCGATGATTTCGCCTTTAGGATTCCGGATGACAACGCCGTAGGCAGCAGGACCAGGATTGCCGCGCGAACCGCCGTCAATATTGGCCTGGAAGGCGGGAAGGGGCTTGCGCTCTGGCTCATGATCGCCGAAGAGGCCTCCGCCGCTAGAAACTGGTGGGCGCTTGATCATGTTAGGACTCGATATTTTCTGAGGGAGATGGGCCTTCGGAACCTTCGCGGCCGGAGGAAGGTGGAATAGGCTCGAGCGTGTAGAGAATGCGGCCACAGGTTTCGCAGCGAAAAACTTCTTCATCGACATCGTTCTTGAGTAACTGTATGACGTGCGGGAGCACGCGCATGCCGCAACCTTTGCATTGGTGGTCGCGCACTTCGGCCATAACGGAACCGGGGAGTCGCTTGGCGATGCGGGTGTAAAGTTCGAGCAAGCCTTCGGGAATTCTCTTGGCGAGTTCTTCCCATTTGGCGAGGGAGGCTTCGAGTTTTTTCTTTTCGTCGCCGTATTGGGCTTCGATGACTTTCTTCTCTGCGGCAATTCCCCGCTCGGCTTCTTTCAGGTCGGCTTCAAAATGGCGAGTACGGACTTCGGCTTCTTCGATGACCATCATTTTGCCGAGTACGCGATCTTCGGCCTGACCGGCCTCAGCTTCGGCGTTGGCAATTTCGTGTTGCAGGGCTTTGTAGGCTTCGTTGGTTTTTACGGAAGCGCTCTGGTCGCGGTATTTCTTGGCGCGATCTTTCCACTGCACAACATCAAGTTCAAACTTCTTCCTTTCGGAGACGGCCTGGGCTTGCGCGGTCTTGGCGTTGGCTACGGCGGTTCGCGCACCAGTGAGTTGGGCATCGGCATCGCGCATGCGTTTGGGCAGACCAGCAAGGTCCGATTTAAGGGACGCGATCAGTTGATCAAGCACCTGGAGTTCCTGAAGCTGGCCGATGGCGGGATGCATGAGGAGCGATTCTAGCACATGGAGTGGGAAACGCTTTGCTGTTTGGGTGTGGATGGCTAGAATGCAGAGGTTGTAGCGAAAAAGAAAAACAGGGAGGCTAGCGTGCCGCACGTGCAAATAACCTGGGTGGAAGGGCGGACGATAGAACAAAAACGGAAGATCGCGGAGCGGATTACGGCAGTTATAATTGAGGATGGAAAGGCGAAGCGAGAGAACATTCACGTGGCGTTTCATGATGTGCCGGCAACAAATTATGCGGAGGCGGGTGCGCTGGTGATCGACCAGAAACGCACACCCTGAAGCCGGCTGGCCACCTCCGCACGGTGACACATGGAACGGAAGATCAGGAAGCCTTCATGTCTCGGTGGATTAAAGTGGCATCCACGAAATAGCCGAGGCCAATGATGAGCGGCAAGATGCCGAAGGAGGCCGCGACCATGGTCTCCGGTTCATTCGCGAATCGAGCGATGCTGGCGAACATCAGAAAGAAGCCGAGACCGGCGCTGACGAGGAGGATGCCGGAGCGACGCGACCTGGCAAATTGGGACAACTCGGGTTCCATGGGAACGCTGACGCCGCGAGCAATTGCCGCCATGCGCTCTTCGGTGCGCAATTTACGAACACGGTAGTAGGTATACAAGCCAGCCAGCGGTATTCCACATGTAAGGACTACCGCAACGAGGCCAATCAGTTCTCCGCCCATAATATGCTCCTTCGATGAATCTGCTTGCGTGGGCCGCGTGTTGCGGTCTCACCATAAGTTACGCAATAGGTGAGCCAAAAGTTCCTGAAGAGATGGGCAGGTAGGGTTGAACGAACAATGGAGTTTGTAAGGCGTTGTAGCGGGCTCAAGGTCACTCGGATCTGATTTGCATGTTGGAATCAATGGAAAGGGTGGGATAGCGGATGGGAGAACCTTCCGGAGCGGGGGGGTGCTGGGCGATGACTTGGAATTCTGCGTCGGAACAGCTGACTTGGTAAGTGTAGCCGTCGCGTTCGGGTTTGGCCATGGTGAGCGAGCCGGAAGAGATCAGTTCATCGAGAGAAGAACAATGGCCGTTGGTGGCGATGCTGCCTCGTTCGGCCTGGGCAATTTGCAAGAGGTCGCTACGGACTCCGGTGAGGCTGATGGCCTGTGTGGGAGCAGTGCCCGAATCGGTGGTTGGCATCTTTTTAAGATAAATCTCATAAATGCCAAAACCGAGGGCGACAACAACCAGCAAAGAAGCAATAGCACGCATGAGTAAATTCTGCGCGGAGAAATGAAGGCTGACAAGTGGTTCCGGTGAGGGCGGTGTATTTGAGAGCAATAGGGATGAAGTTCAGTACCGATGCCAAAGCTACCATCTGCTAGTATTTGAACTACGCCGTACCTCTCCTCCGGTGCAATCCTCCCCTCGGGAGTTCCATGTCGCTAATCGCGTTGCCGTACGAACTGGATTCCATACCAAAGTTAAGAGAGCAGGACCTGGAAGAAGCACGCCCCATTCAGGGCGTGATGCTGCCGGCACTGCCGCTGCGCTCGCGAGCGGTGACCAATCTCTCATGAATTTCAACCCGCGGCGGCGGTGTGAGGAGACTATCTCGATTATTTCTCTCTGAGCGACGGGAGGATTGGCTTGTATATCGGGGATGTGTCTGGGAAAGGACTGCCTGCGGCGCTGTATGCGGCCCTGGCAGTGGGAACGCTTCGAGGAATTCACAAGACGGGAACGGATTCAAGTCGAGTGCTTTATTTGTTGAATCGGAGATTGATGGTGCGCGGAATTCCCGGAAGGCATACAGCGATCCAATATGCAACATTCGATCCGGAAACGGCGGAAATGTGCATAGCGAGCGCAGGGATGCCGGGACTGATGCTGGTGCGAGGAGGAGAATCACAGGTTTTGCAGGTGGCGGGGATTCCGCCGGGACTGTTTCCGGATGTGACTTACGATGCGGTAAAGCTACAGTTGTTGGCTGGAGATTCGGTATTGTTTTTCACGCACGGATTGACTGATGCTCGAAACGTACGTGACTGCGACTTTGACGTGGCAGGCTTGAGGGAAGTTTGTTACAAGTACGCGGGAGAATCCGGATAGAACTACTGGGGCATATTTTTAGCGCAATTGAAGAATTCTCGACCAACTGCCAGCAGTGGGATGATATGACGGCGGCAGTATTCCATTCTTCATCTTGCGAGTAAAGCGTTCAGAAATTGGCTGGACGGACAGGTAAATAAATAGGCAATTGCGGCAGCAAGAGCATTGACCCTCGCAAAGTTCTCCAGTAACAACGATAGGGAAAGTTTTATCGAAGATAGGAGTCCTCGATGAATACGAAGTACCCGTACGCTCTGGCACTCGCTTCCCTGCTCTCACTGGGCATGGCCATACCTGCGGAACTCTGCGCAGGGGCTGACGGATCGCAACGCGCCGGAGAAGTAAACAAGGTGATACCCGCGGTAAATATCGAACGCAGTGGAAAAACGTTGCCAGCAGACGCAAAGGCAGTGGTTGATTGGGATGACGTGGTGAAAACGCAGTCCAGTGCACGGGCCCGCGTTGCACTGGATGATGGATCGGTGTTGAACGTGGGGTCAGACTCTTCGGTACACGTGGTAAAACACGACAAAGGAGCGCAACAAACGGACCTGGAAGTAGGATTCGGGAAGATGCGCTCGCAGGCACAGAAGATTTCTAAACCGGGTGGGAAATTTGAAGTGCACACTCCCGCGGGAGTGGCCGGCGTGGTAGGGACAGATTTTTATGTATCGTACGAGAACAACATCATGACGGTGATCGTATTTGAAGGCACGGTGAAGACCTGCAACCTGGCAGGGGCTTGCGTGACAGTTGGGGCGGGACTGCTGTCGACAGTGCGCAATGGCGATAATTCCGCGCCGAGCAATCCAACGCAGACGCCGCCGACTACGTTGACAGAAGCAGTGACGGCGACAAACCTGACTGGGCCGCCGAAGGTAGAACAGGCGCATCACGTAGGCAAAGGAACGGCGATCGCAATCGGGATAATGGTGGCCATTCCAGCAATCGCGATTCCGTTGATTGCGAACCAGAGTTCACCTGCGACAACGAACGTAGCAAAAGTTCCGACCTGTAATCCGAGAACGCAGGTAGGCTGCGGTTAAGCTGAAAGACAAATTGTTTTCAGGAAACCCCAGCGCACGTGGTGTGCTGGGGTTTTTGTTTGTATACAACGCCAGATGGGGTGGGTTCATCTAAAGAGCCTGAAGTAACCTGACCGCCACACCCCGCGAAACCCCGCTTTGTCGGACCGAAGGCGGTGGCGTACACTGAACGCTTGTAGATTGCGTCTAACGTGGAGTGAGGCACCCCTTGAACGAGATTAGCAGCGCATTGCGGCATCGCCGCGTCCTTCCTATCATTGGGATACTTTTTGCAGGGATTCTGTTAAACCTTTGGCCACGAGTATTACCGGCCGCCGGAGATGGAAGTGCAAAGCCTTCCCCGCTGTTCCCAGCGATGAAGACGGAGCTGGAGCGCTCGATGAAGACGTACGGCGCGCAGGATCCTTCGGCCTACTACATCGGATATGCCGTAACAGAAACGCAGCGGGCGACTGTTTCCGGATCAAACGGTGCATTGTTGAGCAGCGAAGAAGGACGGAATCGCTGGCTGGAAGTATCGGTCCGAACGGGGAATTACCAACTGGATGACACGCACAAGGTGGATGGACGGCAACCCCCCAACGGCGGCCCGGGAACGAACGCGCCGATAGATGACGATCCGGATGTGTTGCGGCGTGCGATTTGGCTGGAGACCGACAAGCAATACCGCGCGGCAGCCGAAGCACTGATCAAGATACAAACCGGCAAGGAAGTGAAGGCGCAATCGGAAGAAGGAAAAGCGCCGGATTTTTCGCGAGAGAAACCGCAAAACTACGTTGGCCCGTGGGTCTCGTTTCAACTGGAGCGCAAACCGTGGGAAGAGAAAGTGCGCGCGTATACGAAGTATTTCCGGGATTCGGCGGCGGTGATCAATTCGATTGTGACGTTCACGGCGCAGGCGCAGAACACGATGCAGTTGAACTCGGAGGGCACTGAGCTGCAATTCGGGCAGATCCGTTACCGACTGGACTTGTTCATACAGGGCAAAGCGGGCGATGGAATGGATATCAACCGGTATTACAGTTTTGACTGGGTGAATCCCAGCGATGCACCGGATGACAAAGCGGTGTACGCGGCTGCAGCACAATTGAGAAAAGAGATGGAAGGACTGGTGGTTGCGCCGATCAACGATCCCACCGTGGGGCCGGCGCTTTTGACGGGGCGCGCGGCAGCGGTTTTCTTCCACGAAGTATTCGGACACCGGGCAGAAGGACATCGGCAGAAGGATGTGAACGAAGGACAGACTTTTACAAAAAAAGTAGGCGAACCGATTCTGCCGGAATTCCTGACCATTTACGATGACGCGACGCAGCGGAAGGTGGGCAACCAGGAATTACTGGGTTTCTACCAGTATGACGACGAAGGGGTGAAGGCGGAGCGGGTAACGCTGGTGGATCACGGCGTACTGAAAAATTTCGAGATGTCGCGCTCGCCGATTGCGGGATTTCCACGCAGCAATGGGCACGGCAGGAGGCAGTTGGGCGCCGAACCGGTATCGCGGCAAGGCAATCTGCTGGTGCAAAGCAGCAAAACGCTGACGGATGCGCAGTTGCGGGCGAAGTTCATCGAACTGATCAAGCAGCAGAACAAACCGTATGGATTGCTGATCGATGACATCGCGGGTGGATTCACACTGACCGGCCGCGGACAGCCGCAAGCGTTTCAGGTAGAACCGCTGGTCGTTTACAAAGTGTACGCCGATGGAAGGCCGGACGAGTTGGTGCGTGGCGTGGACATCGTGGGTACACCGCTGGCATCGCTGACAAAGATTGTGGCTACCGGCGATATACCGGAAGTGTTCAACGGCTATTGCGGTGCAGAATCCGGCTCGGTACCGGTGTCAGCATCGGCGCCGGCAATTCTTACGTCGGAGTTAGAAGTGCAGAAAAAGGCGACATCTTCGGATCGACCACCTATTTTGCCGCCACCTGCACATGACCCTGTCAAAGCGGGAGGGCTTCAGTAATGAGAATGCTTCGACAGGCGATGGCGCTTTTTGCGCTTTGCAGTGGGACTTGTGCATTTGCGCAGACACCAGCGGACAACGATCACACACTTCAGGCGATGCGGGACGAAATGGCACGCGCGAAAACGCGACTGGAATTAAAGTTGCCACAATCGGACCAGCCAGTGCGGCCCTATTTTGTGGAATATCGACTGCTGGATCTGGATATTCGCGAGGTGGTGGGACAGTTTGGCGCGCTGATGAGTACAAACCGCAACCGTAGCCGGGTGATGAATGTATCCGCGCGAATTGGGGACTACAAACTAGACAGCTCGAATTTTGTGAGCGAAGACGCATTCCGCGGATTCATCGGATCGACCGGGAGCGTGGGGATAGACAAGGACTATGATTCGCTGCGGCAGGATTTGTGGATCGCGACGGATCAAGCCTTTAAAGAAGCGGCGGAAACATATTCACGGAAACAAGCGTATTTGAGCAGCCTGGCGCGCGCTTCGGATATCGACGACTTTGCGCGAGTGCAGACAGTGAAGCACATGGAGCCGCTAGCTACGTCGGATTGGTCTGGGCGAAATTGGGAACAGGAATCGCGAGACGCTTCCGCCGCCCTGCGGGCTTTTCCTCAGATTTACGATTCGCGCGTCACGTACTACCTGGTCTACATGACCGAATATCTGTTGACGAGCGAAGGCACGGAGATGCGGACGAATCGTTCGTTTGCAGCGATTGAGGCAGGTATGAACTCGCTGGCGAGCGATGGGATGCAGGTGAATCATTTTTATGCGACCTACGCGCCACGGCCACTGGATCTGCCGAGCGCGGAAGCGGTGCGAAAGAATTTGAACGTTGCAGGAACGGAATTGATGGCCATGCGTGCGGCACCACCTGCACCAGACTATACGGGACCGGTGTTGTTTGAATCTAGAGCGGCTGCAGCATTACTGTCGCAGGTGCTTAGCCCGTCGCTGAGCGGAGCACGTCCACCATTGGCATTTCAGCCAGTGGTAGACCAATTGATGAGTAACCTGGGAGCGCGAAGCGATTGGAGTGGAAAGGTTGATTCACGTGTACTGCCGCTGACAGTAACGCTTGTGGATGATCCGCTTCTGAAGGACTACAAAGGGACGCCAGTGGTCGGCAGTTATACGATCGACGAAGAGGGAGTGCCGGCGCAGAAAGTGACGCTGGTGGAAAACGGTAAGCTGAAGAATCTGCTGATGTCGCGGCGACCAGGGCCCGATTTTGCGCACATCGAATGGACACGGACGTGCGGCGTTTCTGGCCGATGCGAAACCGGTGATGAGCAATTTGATTTTTTCGTCGAGTGAAACGGTTTCCGCTGAGGATTTGAAGAAGAAATTCCTGGAATCCTGCCGATCGGAGAAACTGGAATACTGCATGGTGGTGCGGCAGATGGACAACCCGTCGCTTAGCTTGATGCACCAGGAAGATTTTTCTGAACTGCTGGCAAGCTTCGGAGGGAATGCTGCGACAGAGCGACTGCCGCTGGTGGTCTACAAGGTTTACGCAAAGGACGGCCGGGAGGAATTGGTGCGTGGCGCGCGCATTTCCGGGTTCACCGCACGGACACTGCGGAACATTGTGGGAATCGCCAACGATGACTTCGTCTACAACTATATGCAGAGCCAGATTGCAGGAGTGTCTGGCACGGCATTAGGAGCATTCGGTACGGCGCAGAATGGATTGCCAGCAACGGTAGTTGCGCCATCGCTGCTATTCGAAGAGGTCGAAGTGCGCGGGGCGCGCGGAGAGCCGAAGCGATTGCCTATCTTGTCGGAGCCGCCGATGACGGCGCGAGCGGGTATTTAGGGCGAGTCAAAGATCGTGCGACCGACGGGCAGGATTCATCGTGCCCCCACCTACCAATAAATCGGGCTGCAGTTGAGATCGCTCCACAGAATGCGGCGTACAGCACCCTCACGCAAATAAAGAGAACCCACCCATAGGTCGGCCATTACATAGGCAAAGGCATGTGCACTGCCATGAATGCCAGCGCTACAGATGCAGACTAAGAAGTGGAGGTCACTGTTTTACGGTGCCCAGGATGTCTTCGTATTCGTCGATGGTGATTTTGTCGATTTTGCCGGGAAGGACGAAGTTGAGCGTCTCGGTTGGATGAGTGGCGGCGATGCTTCCCAAGCGGACAACTTTGTCACCCATGTGGGCATAGAGCGGAAGAACATCCTTCCAATTGTCGGGCACGCTTGCGCGAGTAAGTTGGGCAGAGACTGAAGTTTTGCCATCGGGAGTTGGAGAAAGAGTGGCGTGGAAGGTGTATTGCGGCATGCCTGTGCCGTAGACGTATTGATCAAAGAACCAATCCATTTTGTGGTTTTCGTCGAGGTCCATACCTTTGGTCATATGTTTTTCGACGATGGCCTTAAAATCTTCGGTGGATGCAGATTGGTTGCTGAAAGTCTTGCAGTAGTCCTGCATGGTTTCCTTGAAAATATGCTCGGGGTCCGGATTTCGCGGATCCACCATCTGAATGTGGAGCATCTGCAGAACGTAACCGCCTTTCGAATAGATGAGGTCCTGATAGGAACCGGGATCGGTGATTGATGAGCGAATGCGTTGGCCCATCCAGATAGGACCGAGATCTTCTCGCTTGTGACTGTTGAGGTCGGACTTATTCAAATAATCCTTAACGATTCGGAACTGGGTGAGGGATTCTTTCATGCTCTGGCGATATTGCACGTAGAGAAGTCCGGAGAATTCGGCGAAACCCTCGGAGAGCCATTGGTCGTGGTAGCTCTTCCAGCCGACACGATGCCCCCACCACTGGTGCGAACTTTCATGAGCACGGAAAAAATCAGAGACTTGCGTCTGATTCTTGAAACCCAATTCGTGGCGCTGGGTGGGATCTAGGAAAGTAAACCATCCGAGATAGAGCAAACCGGGCCAGCCCTGGCCGTAGTCTCCCGCGATGCTGGCGACAGAAATAGTCTTGTAAGGATAGGGACCGAAGTAACCCTGAAAAAGCCGGAGCGTGTTAGCGGTTTCGATGTTGATAGTTTTGCCGAGACCCGCAGGAGTGAGCGTGCCGACGGCGGCGGTAGCAGTGTGGCCACCCATGGGTCCGGCGGCCAGATCCTGAAGCGAGCTGTCAAAGTGAGACTGCATGGCCTTGAGAAAGTCGTCGGGCTGATTATTGGCGTAGACGTCGACTTCGATATCGCCGACTTTATCGGAAACTAGTTTGTAGTCGCCGAAGGCAAACCCGGCAACAGTGAGTGGTATATCGTTCTTCCAGTGGGAAATGAGCTCCTTGCCTTCGGTGCTCTCGCTGATCTTATTGCCGGTGGCAACAAGTTTGTATTTCTTTGGACTGTGAAAGGTGAGGTCGAAATTGGTGCGCATGGCGAACTGGTCCACACCCAGCTCTCCCTGAAAAGGGGCGGGATACCAACCGAAGCTTTCGCAAGCGTAGTTGCCGTCGCCCACTTTGCGAACAACTTTTTTGCCAGCGTATTGAAATTCGATAGTGAGCTTGTCAGAGGTTTGCGTGGGCTGGTTCAGGAGCACGGCGAGATAATCACCGTAAGACTGGTAGCGGTCTTTGCGTTCGCGAGGCTGGATGAACTCGAGTGGAGCGCCTTGCGAATCTTTCACAGAGCTGACGCGCAAATTGGAATCGAGAGCAAAGAGCAGGACGCGTTCACCTGCATAACGAGGTTGCACGGTGACACGTGCGGTGGCGGACATGTCCGCGTTCTCCGCGACAGTAGTGGTGATCTGATTGTCGAGCACCAGGAAATCCTGGCGGGCCGAGGGATCGTCGTAAACATGGCGGGGATTGCGGCCACCGGCGGGAAAGATCATCCAATAATCCCGAAGCTTGAAGGGGCCAACATCAGACCATCGGCCGACACGAATTTCTTCAAATTCGGTGGTATCATCGCGAACTTCCACCCAGCCGTGCTCCTTCATTTTGAGGTCGGCAACGAAATAACCAGTGCGCTTCTGATCGGAGGACATCACGCTTTTGAAGAGTTTGGGTAGATATTCGGCGCCAAGATCTTCGCGTTCCTGCTGGCGTTTTACGTAGAGGTCGTCGGTTGCGCCGCCGTCTTTCCACTTAACCTGCTTCGCGACGTCTTCGAGCAGGCCGTCAGTAAAACTGAAGGTGGCGTCGGAAAAGGCGACGGAAAGCTGGTCATGTCTGGTGAAGAGCTGGAGTTGACGGGCTTCGGCGGAACTAGGGGGATCAACCTGCAGCCTGCCTTCACCGTGAAAGACTGCTCCAAAGACAATGCCATTTACGGGCTTTACGAACTGAATGGAGCCGTTGACCAAAGTGATGTGTACGCGATCGCGAAGAATTTCGACATTTTCCGTAGTGGCAGTTTTAGAAGGATCCATGGTGGGAGATGAAAGTACGGGCCAAACACTTTTGCCATTTTCAGACTGAGAGAAGACGCAAGGTGCAACCAAGAGAAGGAGCAGGAACGGTGACAGAAGTCTACGCATCTTTTCCTCCGGGCGGATTCGCGAGAAAGGATATTGGGGTATGCCTGAAAAGGCAAGTACATGAGACCTAAAATTCCGCGGCGAGCTCACATTCTCGCAACGGGGGAAAGCAGGCCGCAAGGTTTGGCAAGTTGAGGTAGGCTTAACAGATGGTTCTTTCTCGACGGATTCAAGAGGTCATACGAGAGAAGAAGCGGGCGGCGCTATTGAGTGTAGGGTCCGCTATGCTGCTGCTATCCCTGAAAACCTTTTTGGTAGTGCGGACAAGCAGCCTGGGCGTGTTGTCGGAGGCGTTGCATTCCGGGCTGGACCTGGTTGCAGCGGTGATCACCTATCTTTCGGTGAGGGTTTCCGACCAACCGGCCGACGAGCGGCATCCGTATGGACACGGAAAATTCGAAAATTTCTCGGCGTTCATGGAGACGGGACTCCTGATCCTGACGGCCATTTACATCATTTACGAGGCGTTCTCTCGCCTGTTTTTCCGCAGTGTGCACATTCAGCCAAGCGTTGTGGCTATCGTGGTTTTGTTTGGGGCGCTGGCGATCGATCATGACGCGTGCCCGTGCATTGAATGCCGTGGCGAAGAAACATACTAGCGAGGCGCTGGAAGCGGACGCGCTACATTTTTCCACGGACGTGTGGAGCACGATTGTGGTGATCGTAGGCATTGCGCTGGTGTGGGCCGGCGAAGCGTGGAACTTACCGTGGCTGGTATATGCGGACGCGATCGCAGGCCTCGGGGTGGCAGGGGTTATCCTGTGGGTCGGCTCGCAATTGGGGAAACGAACGCTGGATGCCTTGCTGGATGCGGCACCCGAGGGATTGCACGACCAAATCAGCGAAGCCGTAGGAAGCATGGACGGAGTGCTGGAAGTGGAGCGAGTGCGGGTGAGGCGCGCTGGAAATCGTCATTTCGTGGATGCCACGGTGAGTGTGGTACGAACGGCCAGCTTGGAGCAGGTGCACGTGCTGACGGACGCAATTGAAAAACGGATCGAACAGATTGTGCCTTCGGATGTAATCGTGCACACGCAGCCGCGGGCGCCGAGGGACGAACACCTGTTTGAATCGGTGCGTGCGGTGGCGCAGAGATTGGGGTTGGCGGTGCACGATGTTACGGCCGTAGAACAGGATGGCCAATTGTTCGTGGAGTTACACCTGGAAGTAGATGAGCAGTTGAGTTTGCGAGATGCCCACCGACAAGCAACGACGCTGGAAGAAGGGATACGCGAGTTGCGCGATGGGAAGATGGACGTGAACATCCACATCGAGCCGCTGGGGCGGCACATTGCTACACCAGACACGCGTGCGGGAGAGATGCGGCAACTGGAAATGTCTGTAGATTCATTTCTGAATAGTTTGCCGAAGGAATACGACGAACTGATCAATTGCCATGACGTGCGAGTGAGGCAGGTGGAACAACACATACTGGTTTCCTGCCACTGTGTGATGAAGAGCGAGCTTTCGATCACTCGAATTCACGATGTTACCGCAGCTTTGGAGGATCGCGTAAAAGAACGATTCCCGCAAATTTCACGGGTGACGATCCACCCCGAGCCGCCGGACGAATCCTAAATAACTAAACTGTTGAGGGAGGAGCAGGTTCGTTGTCGACGGATCGCTTTCCGACAAATATCTGTGCGCCCAATGCGAGTAAGGCTGGAAAACAAACCAAGGTGTAACGAGGTTCGGGAGTTTCTATAGTAGTCAGGAATGCGGTGCGAACGAGAATGTAGAGCAGGAGGATGAAAATTGGAGGCCGCGCGGCGGGGGACTTCCAGAGTTTCCAAGCGCCGACAAACGTCAGGCACACATAGAAAATATTGAGAGAGAAATAAAGGACCGTCAGGCGTTGATCCACGGGATCTTCTTCAGACATGTAGGCGAGAGGAAAGACGTGCCCGGAGATGGGAATGAGTTCAATGCGTGGGGTGAACCACATGCGCATGGAGCGCCTGAGCGGTATCCAGAGATAGGTGCGTAAGGGATGGCGTGCGGTGCGTTCACGTGCTAATTGCGCAAAAACGGCGTCCTCGGTTTCGTTCAAGGAAAGGTCGTCGTTATAGGTTTCGAGGACCGCAGCGACCCGTTCTTTTTCTTCGAGAGTATCGAAAGCAGTTTCGGGGATATCTTCCAGGTTGATGGATTCTTCGTTGAGTTTCCAGGGAACCAAGTAGCAGTCGCGTACACGATAGAGCCACGTCTTTTCCCAGGCCATGAAGCCCTTGGGATCGTACTCGCCAGGCAGGGTGGCGTCTTTGGGAGCCAGTGGCTGAAATTCATGAAAGGTTATTGCATTGCGAATGGTCCAAGGGAGTAGCGGCAAAGCACAAGTAAATGCCATCACCAGGCAAACGAGCAACCAGCGGCTGAATTGATGACGACGCCACATCCAGAAGGTAAGCAAGAAAATGGAGGTGACGAGAAGAAGTGGCGTTTCTGGCCGGAAGAGAGTGCCGAGGCCGGTAGCGATCCCTGCGAAAGCGGCGGTGATGGTAAGACTGCCATCGTTTAGGTGTGACGGAATCCACGGCGGGATGCGGCCCGAGAGTTATGAGACTGGCAAGTAGCACGAACAGGATGAGAGCCAAGGCAGTGAAGAAGATCGCCCAGACTTCCGTGAGCGGGACCGCGACATAGTTGGCGGTCAGCGGGCAGAGCGCAGCGAGCCAGAGTGCGGACGTGAAGACACGCTTGGATTTGGCCTGGTTGGCATACAGTCGGACCAACTGAGCGGCTAGAACGGCAATGAGCAAGCAGCTCGCCAAGTCGACGAGGACTTGGGCAAGCATGACAACCAAGCGAGCATTCTCACCCGCTCGGCCTGTCAAAGCATAAAGAGTTGTGAGAAAAGCAGGATAGCCGGGCATACGCAGATCGACCGGGACGGGTTGTCCGCCGATGTCCATGGCATACCTGCCGTATTTGAGCCAGTTGGCAGCGAGTTGCTCGTAAATGACGGTGTCGCCGGAACCGGCGGGGAACTTCAGCACAAAGAAAAGTCGCAAGCAGGCGCCGGTCAGAAGTGCAGTCAGGGGATTAGATAAAATTCGTCGCATTCGCTGCTACGCATCTTACAATAGAGAGGTTGAGTTCCAATCGACGGAGTGTTGGAAGCCTCCCTGCCCGAACCCAGAGGCATCCAACAAAATAAATGAAAGAACGTAAACCGATATTTTATGATGCGGAGAAGGTGCGTTGGCGCAGGACACGGCGCGCACTGGAAATCAGCGGCGTATTACTGATACTTCTGTTGGTGTATTTTTTTATTACGATTGCGCGGAGCGTAGAACTTCCATCCTCGCTCTTACTGCCGGATACACGTCCCATCTACCATGCCCTGAAAAAGAAACTTACGAAACCTGTGATATTACGCGAAGGGCGGCACAAGCGAGTTGCGAACATCGGACAGGTACCAGCAGCGTACGATGCGCTTAGAGCGGCATTTTTTGTGAGTTGGGATCCGAACAGTCTTGCGTCGCTGAAGAAACATCACAAAGACATCGACTTGCTGATACCAGAGCAACTCCACGCCGTGTCGCCAGATGGAGCGATCACGATTGTTGATTATGAGTTGAACCAGACGGTGAAGGCTTCCCCGGCGGAGGCAATTTCGCGGATCAAGCAAGACAAACTGCACCAGTGGATGCGGTCAATGAATCCACCGCTGGAATTGCCGATGATGGGATTGCTGAATAATTACGACGGTCGAGTGTGGCGATCGAAGGAACTCGCTGAATTGCTAGCAATTCCTGAATCGCGCAAGCGGCTGATTACGGACGTTGTGGAGTATGCGGTCGAGTCTCATCAGTCTGGGATCGTTGTGGACTTTGAAGAAGTGCCAGAAAAGAGCCAGACGGAGTTCAAGAAATTCATCGGGGAGTTTGCGCCGGTTTTACATGGAGCCGGTCTAAAGTTGATGATTGCGCTGCCTGCGCGCGACGATGCGTACGATTACGGCTATTTCGGGCACGAGACGGACGCGATCATCCTGATGAATTACGACCAGCACTGGTTGACTTCGCCGCCGGGACCGATTGCGGCACAAGACTGGTTCGTGGAGAACCTGCGGCAAATTTTGAAGATCGTGCCGGCACAAAAGATAGTTGTAGGCATCGCAAACTATGCGTACGACTGGGCCGAGGCGACGAAAAAACAAAAGCAACATGCTGAGGAATTCAGCATTCAAGAAGCGCTGCTGCACGCGTACGAGTCTGAAACGGATGTGGATTTCGATCCTGTCTCATTGAATCCGCACTATTCGTATTCGGACGAAAACGATCGCACGCACCAAGTGTGGATGCTGGATGCGGTTACGGCGTACAACGAGGAAAGAGCTAGCGAGAGGCTGGGAGTACAAGGCACGGCATTGTGGCGCTACGGGTCCTCTGATTCATCGCTATGGCCGATTTGGGATGCGACGCGGCCGGACAATGCAACGCGCGAGAAGATTCTGGAAATCCCCCCCGGACCGGACCTGATTCTGGAAGGCGCTGGTGATATCTGGCACATCGCGGACGTGCCTAAGAGCGGACGGCGCAGTATCACGTACGACTCGACAACGGACCTGATTACGTCTGAAAAGTACGAGGCTTATCCGCTGTCGTACGACATCGAGCAGATTGGCGCGGCCAAAAACAAGTTGGTTTTGTCGTTTGACGATGGCCCGGACCGCACGTGGACACCGAAAGTGCTGGATATATTGAAAGAAAAAAAGGTGCCAGGGGCGTTTTTTGTGATTGGAGACGAAGCGAATCGAGCGCCCGACATTTTGAAGCGAGAATATGCGGAAGGCCATGAGATAGGAAATCATACCTTCACGCACCAGAAGTTTGATGACATATCGCGAACCCAGATCAAGTGGGAATTGAACCTGACACAGCGATTGATCGAAAGCACGCTTGGCGTGAAGTCGATTTTGTTTCGCCCGCCGTATGGAATCGACCACCAACCAGAATATGCAGAAGAGGTGGCGCAACTTCCATACCCGCAGGAATTGGGTTACCTGATTATCGGGCAAAAGATAGATCCGAATGACTGGCGCGAGTCTGATGCCAAGAACAAGCGTTCCGCGCAGGAAATTGTTGACGAAGTTCTGGAACAGGCCAACAAGGGAAATATTATTTTGCTGCATGACGGAGGAGGCGATCGTTCGCAGACGTTAGCGGCATTGCCGATGATCATCGACCAACTCCGGGCCGGGGGATACGAATTTGTGTCCGTGGCGGAATTGATAGGAAAGAAAAGAAGCGACGTGATGGTGCCGCTGTCATTCCGGGAGCAATTATCGGCGCGCGCGGATGGATTGATTTTCGGAATTTTCCAATGGTTTCGCTTTCTGATTGCAACGATTTTCATCATAGGAATTATTCTGGTAAGTGCACGTGCGCTGATTATCGGGATTCTGGCGATTATCGAGAAATTACGGCCCGACCACGCGAAGTTGCCTGATCCAGCACCAAGCGTGACCGTGCTAATTCCCGCGCACAACGAAGAAAGCGTAATCGTGCAGACAGTGCAATCGGTGCTGCTGTCGGATTACACAAATATGCACGTCATCGTGGTGGACGACGGTTCGACTGACGCCACGCTGGAATTGCTACACACTAATTTTGGAAGAAATTCGTACGTTCAGATCATCCATCAAGCGAATCGCGGAAAAGCGGCGGCGCTGAATAACGCGCTTTCCCATGCGCAGACGGAAATCGTGGTGACGATTGACGCGGACACGGAGATCGAGCCGGATGCAATTCGCAATTTGTTGCGACACTTCTCCGATCCAAAAGTGGGTGCGGTGGCGGGAAACGTAAAAGTGGGCAACCGTTCGCGCTGGCTGACGCGGTGGCAGGCGCTGGAGTACATCACCAGCCAGAACATGGAAAAACGCGCCTTCGATCTGTTGAATTGCATCACGGTGGTGCCGGGTGCTCTGGGAGCTTGGCGCAGAGCTGCGATCGAGGCTGCCGGCGGAATTACCGCTGACACCGTGGCAGAAGATGCGGATCTGACGATTGCAATTCGGCGACTGGGATGGCGCGTTACGTACGATGAGTATGCCATTGCTTGGACGGAAGCCCCGGAAACACCAGGCGTTCTGATTCGACAGAGATTTCGTTGGACGTTCGGGACGCTGCAATCATTCTGGAAACACAGTGGCACGCTGTTCCGGCCAAAGTATGGAACGCTAGGTTGGGTGGCACTGCCCAATATCTTTATTTTTCAGATACTGCTGCCGCTGATTTCTCCGATCATCGATCTGATGTTCCTGGGGAGCCTGCTGCTTTGGGGATTAGCACAACTGCATATTACGCAGATTCCACAACTCTGGACGGCAGCGGACGTGCAGCGATCAGTTTTATTTTTTCTGGGATTCCTGATCATCGATGTATTGACGTGTGTAATCGCCTTTGCATTGGAGCGAAAAGAAGACTGGTCACTGTTGATCCCAGTGCTGCTGCAGCGGTTTTACTATAGGCAATTGATGTACATCGTACTATTCCGCTCGGTGAAGGAAGCGGTGAGCGGCAGGCCGGTTGGTTGGAAGGGTGTTGAGCCGGAGCCACCTCATCAGACCCCAGCGCCGGTTACGCTCTAGTCGACGCTGCAAGAAGGTTGCCGATCGGTGGTGGTCAACCTCGGCTTCACTTCGAGTTTGACAAACTGGAGCAAACAAAAAACCCTGCGAGTCTTGTGGACGCGCAGGGCCTTCGCTTGAGAGTGCCAACGACAAACTATTTCTGGTCTTGCACGAGAGGTAATTGCGAAGCCAACTGGGCGTCGATCAACATCTGGAGTCGACGATCCAACTGGAAGAAGGTGGCCACTTTGGTTCCAGGAATTACCTTCTGGAAACTGGGCACGTACTTGATGCGGAGTTTGGATACGGATTCATCCACACCGAGGGAGCGATTGATCAAGGCGAGCGCCTGCTCGTCGGTCATGGTGCCCCACTTTTCAGCGTATTCCTTAATGGCGGCATACTTTACGTCATTGATCTTCACAAGTTCCGCGGTGTACTGATCGTAGACGGGCCAGAATTTCGTGGCTTCGTCAGCCGTCAACGTCAGGTTAGCGGCGATCAATTGCTTTTTCTTGGAGCGGATATCCTGGCGCAAAAGCTGGATATCCTGATCCGTCATGGTCTGGCCACCTTTAGCGGAAGAGGTCGTCGAACCCTGCGTTGCGGCGGCCTGGGCCAGAGTCTTGGGAGCCTGCACAAAACAAATTCCTGCGAGTACCAACATTCCAATCAGCGTCTTTCTCAAGTCGATTCTCCTTAAAGTTAAATAACGGCACGGGGCAAGCTGTTTAGGCGTATTAGCCCGTTGCTGCCACTTCGCGCGTGTTTTCTTCGAATGAACGGTCAACTACGGGAGCGATTCCTTAAATCCAGGGGCGGAGCGAGCTGGCCATGAGAAAAAACCAGAAAATACCTCGATCTGCAGGCAAAGCCAACTGCAACCTGGTGGAGGAATAGTAAGGCCTTTCGGGGATTTGGACAAGCTGGCATGGAATAGAAGCGGGCCAGTGCAATCCCCCGCCCCAAGGGTGGTAGACTTTGCCCTCGATATTGCGAAGCAAAGGAATGTCCCGATGGCACATTCAGAGATTTTCCGCGACGTGGCCATGGTTTTCGCAGCGGCCTTTTTCTGCGGGTTGATCGCGTGGAGGCTGCGACAGCCAATCTTGCTGGGCTATGTGCTGGCTGGACTGCTACTGAGTCCGCTGACCCCCGGACCGCACGTAACCGACGTACACACATTTGAGGTGATGGCAGAAATCGGCGTAATACTGCTGATGTTTTCTGTGGGAATTGAGTTTTCAATTCCGGACCTGCTTCGCGTGAAGTGCGTGGCGCTGGCGGGTGCGCCACTGGGGATTGCACTCTCCATCGGGCTGGGAACGGGAGCGGGAGCGTTGCTGGGCTGGCCCTGGAGGCAAGGGGTGGCCGTGGGCTGCATAATATCCGTTGCCAGCACTATGGTCCTGATGCGCTTGTTGATGGACCGAGGAGATCTTGCTTCGGATTCGGGCCGGGTGATGATTACGCTGACGCTGGTCGAGGATCTGGCGGTGGTGATCCTGACCGTGGTACTGCCGGGTATTTCGCCTACAAGCGGAGGAGACCTAGGGCAGGTGGCGTGGCAGATTGGCAAGTCGCTGTTGTTGTTGATTCCGATAGCGGTTGCGGCATGGAAATTGGTGCCACCACTGCTAGCGCGAGTAGAGAAAACCTGTAACGACGAAATCTCGCTGATGCTGGCACTGATGATCTGCCTGGCGATTGCGGCATTGACGGAAGCAGTGGGCTTGTCGCTGGCTTTGGGAGCATTTCTGGCAGGACTGTTCCTCGGTAGTTCAGAATACACGCATAAATTGGCGAAGCAGACGCAATCGATACGAGACGCTTTCGTGGCGCTATTCTTTGCAACGATTGGAATGCTGATTGATCCGCATAGTTGGATTGCCAGTTGGCAAAGCATTTTGCTGCTGGTGGGATTGGTGCTGATTGGGAAATTTGTGATCTGGTTCGGGGTGGTGAAACTGTTCCGATATTCGACTGACACGTCGTTGCGCGTGGGGATCGGCTTGACGCAGATAGGGGAATTTTCGTTCATTCTGGCGCAAGTGTCGCTGCAGACGGGACTTATCTCAAGGGAGATTTATAACGCCACGCTGGCCGCTTCGCTAATCACGATCCTCGCGAATGCGTCGCTGTTCAAATTATTGAGGCCCGGGCGCACAGCTGGCGCCCCGACGACCGCTGCGGCATGAGCTAGCGGGCCCCCCGCGGGCTGGGCAGTTTCATCGTGGGGCGGACCTGGTGTAGGATACCGAGACGGCTTGAGGGAGGATGTCATGGCGATTACATTTATATTGAATGGCGAAAGCAAGACCGTCGAAGTTGATCCCCAGATGCCTCTTCTGTGGGTGCTTCGCGACACGCTGAACATGACAGGGACGAAGTTCGGATGCGGCATGGCCCTGTGCGGCGCTTGTACGGTGCACATCAATGGCGAACCGTCACGCTCGTGCATAACTCCGATCTCCAGCGTGGCCAATAAGAAAGTGACAACCATCGAAGGACTGTCCGCGGACGGCACACATCCTGTGCAGAAAGCATGGATAGAAGAAGACGTACCCCAGTGCGGCTACTGCCAATCCGGGCAGATTATGTCCGCAGTGGCTCTCCTTTCTAAGAAACCCCAACCAACTGACGCCGAGATTGACGATGCCATGAGCGGAAATATATGCCGCTGCGGCACGTATCAGCGTATTCGCAAAGCAATTCACCGCGCAGCAACGCTTCAAACCACCAAGTAATTTCGGTTCTGCCGCGCGTTTCCGCCCGTGCGCGGCCCAATGCGAGGATCCCTATGTCTACGAATGTTCTGTTCGATCGTCGTGCATTTTTGAAGACTGGCACGGTAGCCGGTGCGGGAGTTCTGATTGGCTTTCACCTGTCTGCGGCAAGTGCGCAGGAGAGCGCGGGACAGGAGAAAAAGCCAGTTAATCCTTTCGACGCGTGGATTCACATCACGCCTGACAATCAAGTCACGCTGGTGCTGGAGAAATCGGAGATGGGCCAAGGGATCATGACGGCCGTGCCGATGATCCTGGCGGAAGAACTTTGTCTGGATTGGAGCAAGGTGCGAATTCAGCAGGCGCCAACCAATCCGGCCATTTACAACCACGGAACGGGCGGAAGCGGGAGCGTGGCAGGCTGCTGGTTGCCCATGCGACAAGCAGGAGCTGCGGCTCGAGAAATGTTGATTAGCGCGGCGGCGCAAAGATGGAATGTCAACCGGGACACTTGCGTGGCGAAGGACGGCGGTATCCTGCACGGAGCGCGGAAGAACTTTCTGACCTACGGCGAACTGGCGAATGATGCGGCCAAGCTGCCGATTCCCGACTTCAAGACCGTGCCACTGAAGAATTCTGCGGACTTCACAATCGTGGGGCACGACACTCGGCGGTACGAGGGCAAAGCGAAGATTGATGGCAGGGCGAAGTTTGGGCTCGATTCGCGTGTTCCGGGAATGCTGTATTGCGTGATCGCGCGGTGCCCGACGTTTGGAGGAAAGGTGAAATCGTTTGACGCGGCAAAGGCGAAGGCTGTGCCTGGCGTGCGTGAAGTTTTTGCAGTTGAGCCGGTGGGGACTTCCTCATTCACGGCGGGCGGAGTCGCCGTGCTGGCAGATAGTTCCTGGGCAGCGATGCAGGGGCGCAGTGCGCTCCAAATAACGTGGGATGAAGGACCAAACGCGGGAGAATCTTCAGACACGCTGCACGCACAATTTCTGCAGAACGCATCGAAGGCGGGGAAGGTTGTGCGGAACGATGGCGATGCAGATGCTACCGTGGCTTCGGCGGTCAAAAAGGTGGAAGCCACCTATGAGTTCCCTTTTGCAGCACACGCCTGCATGGAGCCTATGAATTGCACGGTGCATATCCGAAAGGATGGCGCGGAAGCATGGGTTCCGACGCAGGCACCGCAATGGGCACAGGACATCATCACGAAGGAATCGGGATTGCCGCGGGAATCGGTGATTGTGCACACCACTTTAATGGGTGGTGGTTTTGGTCGTCGATACATGGGCGATTTCGTGATGGAAGCAACGCAGGTAGCCAAGGCTTCAGGAAAGCCAGTGATGGTGCTGTGGACGCGCGAAGACGACATGCAGCACGATTTTTACCGACCATCGTCGTATCACCATTTTTCTGGCGCGGTGGATGCAAAGGGCAATCTGGCGGCGTGGAAGCATTTCCAAACTTCAACGTCGATTGATGCAATGTGGAGCGCCAAGGGCGGAGAGACTCCCGAGAATTCCGAATTTGGCACGGCTACTTTCATCCCGTATCAAACTCCGAATTATCGAGTGGAGTACACACTGGCGAAGTCAGGAGTGCCGAGAGCGTGGTGGCGCTCGGTGGAACATTCAACCAGCGGATTCGTGGTGGAGTGTTTCGTTGACGAATTGGCAACTGCTGCAGGCGCGGATCCGCTGGAATTCCGACTAAAAGTGATTGGCGACGACCGCAAGATTCCGGACTTCGGGAACCCCAAAGAGGGAAAACCCCTGGACACGGCGCGTCTGAAAGGCGTGCTGAAACTGGCGGCGCAAAAGGCGGCCTGGGGATCGCCGCTGCCTAAGGGAGTGCACCGAGGCATCGCCGGGTATTTTTCGTTTGAGAGCTATACAGCTTGCGTGGCAGAAGTGAGCTTGGTGAATCGAGAAGTGAAGGTTCAGAGGCTCGTGTATGCCGTCGATTGTGGGCGAGTGGTGAATCCCGAAGGCGTGAAAGCGCAAGTGGAAGGAGCGGCGATTTACGGATTGTCAGCAGCACTTCATGATGCCATCACGATTCGCGGTGGGCGCGTGGAACAGGCAAATTTCAATGATTATGAAATGCCGCGCATTGCCGATGCACCGAAAACCGAAGTGTATCTAGTGGCGAGCACGGAAGAACCTACCGGTATCGGCGAACCGGGACTGCCCGTCGTTGCAGCATCGGTGTGCAACGCCATTTTTGCGGCGACCGGAAAGCGCGTGCGACGGCTGCCGATTCGTTCCGAAGATCTGGCCTAGCTGCAGAAGCCATTTTCGTAGCAAACTTAGGCGTGCCCACAATACTGCTTAGTATTGCATTTCTCTCTCTTTTAATCTGGATCGTGCTGACGTTTTTCCGAGGCGCTTTCTGGCAAGTGCAGCGGTTCGACGCGGATTTGGACGTTGTTGACGCACCAACTGCGTGGCCACGGGTGTTGGCAATTGTTCCGGCGCGGAACGAAGCGGAGACGATTGCGCGTGCGATTGAGTCGTTGCTGAAGCAAAGCTATCGAGGGGAATACCGGCTGATTGTTGTGGATGATCACAGCGAAGATGGTACCGCGAGGCTGGCAGCGGAGGCGGGACGGTCTGCTGGAGCGGAGGAGAGGCTAAGTATTGTGTTCGCAGCCGTGCTGCCGGGAGGATGGACTGGCAAGATGTGGGCGCTGCAACAAGGAGTAGATAGCGGAGCAGGATTTGCAGCGGAGTACTTGTGGTTCACGGACGCGGATATTGTGCATGGGCCGGATACGCTCGAGCGTTTGGTGTCTCGCGCAGTGAAAGCCAAATTGGATCTGGCTTCGTTGATGGTGCTCCTGCAAGCCAAGTCAATTGCGGAGAAGTTGCTGATACCGGCATTTCTGTATTTCTTTCTGAAGCTGTATCCCCCGAAATGGATTGCGGACAGGAAAGCAAAGATAGCCGGGGCGGCGGGCGGCTGCATATTATTGCGGCGTACGGCGTTAGAGCGGACTGGAGGAATTGCTGCGATTCGCGCTGAAGTGATTGACGATTGCGCTCTAGCAAGCGAGGTGAAACGAAGCGGGGGGCCGATCTGGATGGGATTGACGCGCAAGAGCGTGAGTCTGCGAGCCTATGAGTCGTTTGGAGAGGTACGAGACTTAGTTGCGCGGACGGCGTTCACGCAATTGGGATATTCGTCGGTGGCGCTGGTGGGAACCTTGCTGGGAATGCTGGCGGCATATTTGTTCCCCCTAGTGTTTCGCGTTCAGTTCGCAGCCAATGCTGTGGCGACTGGGATTGGCGGCTTGGGTGTTGATGACCATTACGTATTTGCCGACCGTGCGGTTTTATGGATTGTCGCCATTGTGGGCGCCGACTTTGCCTCTGGCTGCGTTGTTCTATTCCTATGCAACGTGGGTTTCCGCAGTGCGGTATTGGATGGGAAGAGGCGGCCAGTGGAAAGGGCGAGCGCAGGCAAGTGCGTGAAGCCTTGCTGCGGCTGGGAGATACCGCTTTGATTGGGTGCTGGAAGTGCGTCAGTTGAGGAGAGACGAGATGGCTAGGGTTGCATTTCGATTGCGGATCAAGGCCGGGGCGGAAGAAGGATATGAACGTGATCACAAGAATGTGTGGCCGGAATTATTGGCGAAACTGAAAGAAGTGGGAATATCGGATTACTCGATTTTTCGAAGAGGACAAGATCTGGTGTTGGTCATGTTGGTGGAAGATTTTGAAGGTGCGTGGGATAAGCTAGGCAAAGAACCCGTGAACCTGCGGTGGCAACAGGAGATGGCAAAATATTTTGAACCGGTAGGGGACCTACAGCCCGGTGAACGATTCGCAATGATGAAAGAAGTGTTTTACATGGAGTGAGCGGCGTATAAATTATGTGATGGATTCAGGTGGTCTGAGGCAAGGTCTTTCTGACTTATAATTCCGGCGATGGAAAACTCTCCGAGAGACGGCGGGATGGACGGCGCAGACTCTTTGCGAAGAGCGCGGGAACAATACCTGCGCATGCACTGTGTGAATATTTTCGTTAGAAACCAGGATCGGAGCCTTAAGTTTTATCTGGAACAACTGGGCTTTCATCTAGCGTTTGACACCAAACTGCAAACGGGTGAACGGTGGGTAGCGGTTGCACCACCGGATGGGTCGGCGATTCTGTCGCTGATCGTGCCCAGGCCCAACACTCCCGAGTACAAACTAATCGGGCGCGCCACTCAAGTGGTTTTTATAACCGAAGATGTGACCTCAAAATTCCAGGAGTGGTCTCGGCGCGGTGTTCGCTTCCAACAAACGCCACGATTGAAGCGATTGAAGTTCGATCTTGAGGCGCAGCCAAAGATGGCGGCCGGAACCATGCTGCTGGGAGAACAAACACCCATTTGGGGCGGCGTGTTCGCGCGTTTCAGAGACATCGATGGCAATTCCTTTTCGCTGGTGAGCTTCGATGAAGTTACTCACCGTCTGGAAGTGCAACGCAAGGCAGAGTTGGAGCGACAAGAAGCAGAAGGGCGCGCGGAACAGGAACTGGAGATTGCCAAACAAGTGCAGGCCAGACTGTTCCCACAAAGATTGCCACAGTTGAAAAGGCTGGAATACCAGGGCGTTTGCATCCAAGCGAGAAAAGTGGGCGGCGACTATTATGATTTTCTTGATCTGGGAGAAGAGCGGCTGGGGTTAGTGATTGGAGATGTCGCCGGAAAAGGAATTGCAGCAGCACTACTGATGGCAAATCTCCAGGCGAATGTGCGCAGCCAATGCGCCGTGGCTCTGGATCAGTTGCAGCGGCTGTTGCGTTCGGTGAACAACCTGTTTGGTGAAAATACGCCGGAGGGCTCCTTCGCAACGCTTTTCTTCGCGGAGTATGACGACAAGGTGGGACGGTTGCGATACGCGAACTGCGGACATCTACCTGCGCTACTGCTGCGGAGGGAGGGTACGATTGAACGCCTCGAAGCCACGGGTACGGTGCTTGGAGCTTTCAAAGAGTGGGACTGTGAGATCGAAGAACGACAGCTTCTCCCCGGAGACACGATCGTACTTTATACCGACGGAGTAACGGAGTCCTTCAACCCGGCGGACGATGAGTTTGGAGAGGAGCGATTAATTGAAGTGCTGCAAGAGCATCGTGGACTGTGTTGCCGAGACTTACTTGCCTCGATACTTGAAAAGGTACAACAATTCAGCCCGCACGAACAGCACGACGACATTACGGTGATCGTGGCAAAGTGCCGGCGCTAGGGCCTTAGAAGGCCGATTCGACGGTACTCTGCGGAGTGAGCGGGGTGAAGGAAGAAACCGTTGACGGTGTTCACCGCGGCGTTGACGTTCTCTAGTTGACGGTCAACGCGTTGCGCGTAGAGATAGCCAAGCGGCAAGAGTCCCTGACAGACAACCGAGTTGCAGCGGCCGGCATCTGCAAGGATGAGAGGTTTTTGCCAGGCGAGAAGGGTGCGCGAGCCAGCGAGGACCGGGCCTTCGAGACCTTCGGTATCGATCTTAATGGCGACAATCTTGTCGGTCGATACGGAGAAACAATGATTGGCCAAAAGATCGTCGAGCCGGGTGACGGGCGACTGAAAGGTGTGGATGAGGAAGGAATCCAGTGCCTGGCCGGGGAGATATTTTTGGGAAAAAATCGGTGAGGTTTGTGGCGATGCCGTCGATTCCGGGTGAAGTGCAGGCAGTAGTGAGTGCACCGATGCCGTGGCCATTGATGGTGGGCATGACGAAGTTGAGAGAGCCACTCGAATCGCTGAGTCCGCCGAGCCAGTAGTCGTAGCGGCCAGGGCGGAGCGAAGCGATGCGCTGGTAGCACGGTTCGAACACCGTATTCAGTTCAAACGAGATGATGGCGACAGTGGCTCCAGAAGACCAGATGGAGGCGGCGGAATAGCCGAAGTGGACGCCGACATCGAGGGTGGTGGATTCGGGGTTCTGAAATGAGCCGAAGACGAGACAAGTCTTCATCGTGAACGGCATCCGCTAGCGAATGTCTTTATGGAAGTCGGTGGGCGAGGGCATGTGTTTTAGAGCGTGATAAAGATAGATTGCGCGGAATTGGGCATCTTGGCGGCTGATGAAGTCGGACTCGGATTCCGCGAAAATCAATCTGTTGCCACGCTTTAAACCTTCGCCCAGCGCGGTGGAATTCAGATCCGTTCCAGTAGCCTGAAATCCCAAAGATTGAAGATTGGCGACGGCGCCGCCGAAGGAACAGCCGCATCGTGAATGACGGGGCGAGTTGTGTCGCTGTATTTTTCAACGTAGTGGAAAACGTCTCTGGCGCGAGCGTCGCAGCGTGCCGGATCGTTGTCGTTTGGGCGTTATACCAGGAACCGGCCGCACTAGGGTATTTGCCTTTGTAATAGTCGGCGAGAAATTCGAGCTTGGGAGAATCAAAGAAGATAAAGCCACAGGACTTGCAGCGCCAAGCTCGATGGAATTGGCTACCCCGAGGGCGGCCGACTTTTTGGCCGCGTTGTAGAAGAAACGTTTTGCCGCAAGTGCAATCGAGTTTGTTGGGACGGGGAGATACTTCTGTACTGCCAGAGCACCCTTGGGCTGAGCACCAGCGGAGGAGGGACTGAATTTGTGCGAGTGCCGTGCCGGTGGACCAGGCGAGGGATTTCTTGAGCAGATCGGCGGCTTCTTCGTACCTGCCCATGGTGAAGAGCAGGAAGCCGAGATTGGTGGAAGCGTCGGCGTTGAATGGACCAAGCTCGAGCGCGCGTCGGAAGGCCTGCTCGGCAAGGCTTAATTGTGCGACAGCCCAATCGTTCCAAAGGTCGGCAGACTCGCCGTGGCGAATTGCTTCAGACCGGCAGCCAGTAGCTTCGATGGCATGACCTTGGAGAAAAAGCTCGGTGGCGCGATCTTGAGGTGACTGGGCGGAGGTAGGTGATTCAGAGGGCACAGGAATAGGCTCCTGGGAAACTGGTGCAGGTCGCTCCAGGGGAAGTAGAAAATGACGAGAAAACACAAAAAGGGTGGAAGTGGGAGGGCGGCCAGCGAGAATCACAAATGGTGGTGACTCGCATCACTATTTGCTATAGTTGGGGAGTTGGGACATGGGCTGTATCCCGAAGTAGGGGAATGGCACCGGAGGCTGACATGAGCATCATCCCGAACGGGGGTAGCGGTTCCCCTGAGAGCAAGAGTAAAGTAACCGTTCCTGAGTTGCTGCAGCGGAAGACCTTGGCTGCAGGATCGCCTCACAACAGGAAGATCACGTGCCTGACGGCGTATGACTATGCCATGGCTAAGCTGGTGGATGAAGCTGGCGTGGACGTGGTGTTGGTGGGGGACTCGCTGGGCATGGTGATACTGGGGTACGAGAGTACTCTGCCAGTGACGCTGGAGGAGATGCTCCATCACACGAAGGCGGTGCGGAGGGGAGTGCAGAGGGCGCTGGTGGTTGCGGACATGCCCTATGGCACCTATCACGGGGAGATTAGCGAAGCGCTGGGCAACGCCATGCGGTTTGTGAAGGAAGCGGGCGCCGAGGCCGTGAAGATTGAGGGGGGCGAACGACGGCTGGAACTGATCGCGCGCCTGACCGAAGCGGAGATTCCCGTAATGGGACACGTGGGGCTGACACCCCAGTCGGTGAACGCCATGGGCGGATACCGGGTGCAAGGCAAGACGCCGGGAGCGGCGGAGCAGTTGCTGCGGGATGCACGGGCAGTCGAAGCTGCGGGCGCATTCGCGATTGTGCTAGAAGGGATTCCACGGGAACTGGCAGCGGAGATCACCCGGACGGCCGGAATTCCAACGATCGGGATCGGGGCAGGGCCGGACTGCGACGGGCAGATACTGGTGCTGCACGATGTGCTGGGATTGACGTTTCAGGAGCCGCCCAAGTTTGCGCGGCGTTACGCGAATGTCGGTGAAGCGATTTCGCAGGCGGTGCGGGAATATTGTGACGACGTGCAGAGCGGAACGTTCCCGAGCGATGCGGAGTCTTATCACGCGCCTAGCGCGATGAAACAGCGGAAAGCGTTTCCAATGGCGCGGTAGGTCGAAATCTAAGAAAAAACGCCTTAAATGCAAATCAGAAAAAATCTTCTGATTGATTTGAATTGGTAGTCTAGATGGGGTGCAGCCATGCTGCACCCCTACTTGTTTGAGGTGAGCAATGAAGAAGGAAGAGATTGTAGCGATGGTGGAATTCAATGTCTGGGCTAATCGGCGAGTGGTTGTGGCGGTAGAAGCATTAACGGGGGAGCAGTTCACGCGAGAGCTGGTATCGAGTTTTAGCTCGGTGCGCGATACCCTTGCGCACATTCTGGGAGTGGAGTGGGTCTGGTTGGAAAGGCTGCAAAGGAGATCGCCGAGGGCGATACCGGCGGCGAGGGAATATGCGGACGTGGCTTTGCTACGCAAGCGATGGGCGGAGTTGGAAGAGAAGATGCGGGAATATGCGCAAGGGGTGACTCAGACGGAGTTGGACGAAGTGGTGGAATACCAGACGCTGAGCTTTGGCTCCGGGAAAAACCCGCGGTGGCAAATGATCCATCATGTGGTGAATCATGGAACGTACCATCGGGGACAGGTAGCAACGATGCTGCGGCAATTGGGTACGAAGGGCGTAGGAACAGATTTGATTGCGTTCTACCGAGAGAGGAATGCGGGGGCGGGAGCCTGACGGCAAGGGAGAGCCCTTCGCAGACTATTCGATGGAAATTATCCGAACGATTGCGTGGATGAAGGAAAAGGCTCAAGAGGCACGGCTGGAGCAGCGCGTGATTGGATTTGTGCCGACAATGGGAGCGCTGCATGCGGGACATATGGAGTTGGTGAAGCGCGCTCGGAAGGAATGCTCGCCAGTGTACGCGTCCATATTCCTGAACCCGAAACAGTTTGGGCCGAATGAAGATTTGTCGAAATATCCACGTCCGCTGGATGTGGACGTAGAGAAATTGACGGTGGAAAAGACAGACGGATTGTTTTTGCCGGACGCGGGCGAAATGTATCCGCACGCATTTTCTACCTATGTACAAGTGGATGGTCTGAGCGTGAGGCTGGAAGGGAAAACGCGGCCGGGACATTTTCGCGGAGTATCAACGGTGGTATTGAAATTATTGGAGATTGTACAACCGCATTTTGCATACTTTGGGAGGAAGGACGCGCAGCAAGTGAGAATCGTACAGCAGATGGTGCGCGATTTGAATCTGAACACGGAGATCGTGGTGTGCCCAATCGTGCGTGAAGCCGATGGGCTGGCGATGAGTTCGAGGAATGTATATTTGGGAACAGAGGATCGGAGGGCGGCGACGGTGCTGCACAGGGCTTTGCGAGCGGCGGAGCAGGAAGTGAATGCGGGGCAGCGTGATTCTTTGGAGGTGCAGCGCACGGTGTTGAAGGTGATCGGGGCCGAGCTTCGAGCAAAAGTGGATTATGCCGAGATTGTGGATGCAGAGACGTTTGAGCCGGTGGTGCGAGTGGCCCGGCGATGCTACGTGGTGATGGCGGTATTTTTTGGAAGGACTCGGCTAATTGACAACATGTTGATTGAGCCGGTGGGAGACGAACTCAGGGTGGAAGTGTAAGATCGCTGACTCTGCCGCTGAGGTGGTCAGGCAGTCAGCCGGGCAAGTGTTTGGCTGGCGTGACCCTTGGCCTTAACTTCGTCCCAGATTTCTTCAATCTTGCCTGTGGGACCAATCAAGAACGTGCTTCGGACAATTCCATTTGAACGAGCGGCCCATGAATTTTTTCATGCGCCAGGCACCGTAAGATTTGATCATTTTGTGTGTGGGGTCACCGAGCAGCGGAAAATTGAGTCTTTGTTTGGTTTTGAAATTCTTGAGGGCTTTTTCGAAATCGGCACTTACGCCCAGGACCACGACGTCTTCTTTGTCGAATTCAGATTTCAGATCGCGGAATTCACAGGCTTCGATGGTGCAGCTGGGTGTGCTGGCTTTGGGATAGAAGTAGAGGATAACGCGATTGCCTTTGTAATCAGAGAGGGAAATTTGTTTGCCTTCATCTGAAGTTAGGGTGAAGTCCGGGGCTTTGTCGCCGATGTTGAGCATGATGTCCTCGCCGAAATGAGTGATTACGCATAGATGATACGACGACGGATTGGTTAGAGAGAAGATCAGGAAGAGGATCGATCCTGGCAAGTTGTGGCGCAGCAGTACTGCACTCCTACCGAAAGAATACGAAGAAGACGGCATAAAGTCGCCCCAACACAGATCAGGAGAGTAATTTGCGGAGGATGGCGGTGATGGTTTGGGGGGTGGCCTGGCCCTTGGTGGCTTTCATGACCTGGCCGAGGAAGAAATTGAAGACGCCCTCATTGCCAGACTTAAATTTGGCAACGTTATCGGGATTTTTGGCAATGACTTCTCGGGCGGCTTGTTCGATGGTGTCGTCGCTGATTTGCGCACCCAGACCTTGCGCGGCAACGATGTCGGCGGCGGAACGGCCGGAAGCAAACATCTCGGCAAAGACTTTCTTGCCAATTGTGCCGGTAATTTTTTTCGATTCAACCAACGTGACGAGTTCGGCCAAAGCGTTGGGGGAGACGGGGCTTGCGGTGATCTCCTTGCCGGAATCATTCAGGCCGCGAAGAAGTTCGGTTTGCATCCAGTTGGCGGTGGCTTTTCCTGGGGCACCAGCTTTCACCACCGATTCGAAATAGTCAGCCAGCTCTTGGGTGTCGGTCAAAATATCGGCGTCGTAGAGAGTGACGCCGAGAGTAGCGACAAAGCGCGCGCGCTTGGCGGCAGGAAGCTCGGGAAGCGAGTCGTGGGCTTCCTCGCGCCACGCATCGCTGATGTGGACAGGAAGAAGATCGGGCTCCGGAAAGTAGCGGTAATCGTGGGCTTTTTCTTTGGAACGCATCGGGATGGTGCGGCTCTCGGCTTGATTCCACAAGCGAGTTTCCTGAGAGATGCGTCCGCCCGATTCGATGACGCCGACGTGGCGTTCGATTTCAAATTCGAGGGCTTTCGCAAGATAGCGGAAAGAGTTGAGGTTTTTGACTTCGACCTTGGTGCCGAATTCCTTTGCGCCACGGAGACGGACGCTTACGTTGGCGTCGCAGCGGAGCGAGCCTTCTTCCATGTTGCAGTCACTGACGCCGGTGTAGAGTAGGATTTGTCGAAGCGTAGTGAGATAGTTGTAGGCCTCTTCGGAGGAACGCATGTCGGGTTCCGAGACGATTTCGCTTAACGGGGTGCCGCAGCGGTTGAAGTCGACGTAGGTTTTTTCGTTAGAGTGCGGAAATCCGTCGTGCAGAGACTTGCCTGCGTCCTCTTCGAGATGAAGGCGGGTTACCCCAATGCGTTTGGTGCCGCCTTTGTTTTCAATTTCGATCCAGCCTCCCGTGGCTAGCGGAAGCTCAAATTGAGAAATCTGGTAGCCCTTGGGGAGATCGGGATAGAAATAGTTTTTGCGAGCGAAACGAGAGTGCTCGTGAACGGTGCAGTTGAGAGCGAGAGCTGCACGCATCCCCATTTCGACGGCGCGCTTATTTAGGACCGGGAGGGTACCAGGCAAACCGAGGCAGACCGGGCAAACATTGGAGTTTGGCGCGTCACCAAAACGCGTGGAACAACTGCAGAAGATTTTGGTGTTGGTGAGAAGTTGCGCGTGGACTTCCAGACCGATGACCGCCTCGTATTTGGCGAGGAGTTCGGGAGATAGGGCGGATTCGGTGACGAATCTGGTCATTGGCTAATGAAAAAGTATATCAGAGGCGAAGGGTTGGCCAAGAGTGCCATAGGCCCTACCTATATCTAAAGTCGAAGAGGGATTTCTCCACTCCGGGACGTTTAACAACGCCGCCCCTCCGGTCGAAATGGCAATTTCGTCGTGATTTGACATCTGAAACCTTACGATCGCACTGTCACTTGCGCCATGTCGGCGCAGAAGGAAGGGTTCAGGCGTTCAAGCAGAGCAAAACCCCCAAAAAGCACGACTGCATAGAAGGTATCGCCGAGAAGGGTGTTGGCGAAGTATGGGATGCCGGCGACGTAGCAAGTCAGCATACCAGCGAAAGAGTGGGCGTAGAAAGTGTATCCAAAGGTCCACACGGCGAAATTAGTGATGAGGAAGAACTGGACCGCACCGATGAGCGTGGCAACGGAGAGTGGGAGGAGCGACTGATTGCGGCGAACATAGCGGCCGATGAGAACGCTGACGCAGAAGCTGAGGTAGACGACGATCATCAGCTTGTAAATGCCGACGAAGAGGTCGCCGAGCAAAAAGCGCGGACAGGGGGATTAGGAACGCGGCCCATCTAGAATTCAGTTTTGCGCCGCTGAAGAGAGCCATTGCGCCGATGGGAGTGAAATTCCAGGGATGCGGAAGAATGCGTACACACGCAGCAAACAGGATGAAGCAAACGAATCAACAAGACGCGAAGAAATTGCGCATCGGAATTCATTTTGCAGAATCAAAGTTTTTCTCCTTGGAGGTCTGGTAGCAAATCACAAAAAAACAAATGAATCCCGCTCTACGACATCACCGGTGCGAATGGGAATGGAAGAGGGAAAGATGGGACCATCGAAGACGAAAGTGTGGAACTCGCCGTTCTCGCCGCCGGGATGCACGCCTGAAGGAAGATCACGGAAGAACTGAGGAGTGCGTTCCCTGCCGGCGAAAGATCTGTCGAGTTTGCTGGGATCGATGCAGGAGGTGAAGGCGCCGAAACCGTCACGAACAAAACGACGAGCTAATTCACGAGTATCGAGGTCCCACAAGGGGGAAAGGGCGGACAAATTGGCTTGAAGAAGTTTTTCTTCACGATCGGTTCGCAGATCACGCAGAAAGATGTCTCCAAAACCAAAGTGCATCACCCCGCGATCGCGGAAGCGGAGAACAGCCTCCGCCATACGAGATTCATAAATGGGATTGCCACACTGAGTGGGAATGGAGACTTCCACCAGTGGCAGGCCGATGGATTCGGCCTGTTGATGGAGGAGTTCGCGGCGAACGCCGTGCATGCTGACGCGGTCGTAGCCCTCGGTAACAGTGGTCAGCAGCGAAACAACCTGAAAAGCAGGATCAGTCAGAAGACAGTGCAAAGCCATAACACTATCTTTGCCACCGTTCCAGGAAAAAACGATGGGGAAAGCCATGGGACTAGTTGCGCCCCGAAAACTGATAGCGCAGGCCGATACGGGCATCACGACCAAGGGCCGGATAGCCCAGGGCGTCCTGATACGTTTTGTCGAAGAGGTTGGTGGCGCGGACATAGACGGAAAGGCCACGATAGAAATTGTAGCTAGTGGAGAAATCGAAACGGGCGTAGCCGGGATTGCGCGTGAGGCCAAGGTTGAGGAAGTCACTGTCGGTGCGTTCACCTACAAAGTAACCGGCAAAGGTGGCATTGAATCGGTGGAACGCGGCACTGAACGTTACCGAACCGGAATTCGCTGGCCGGCGGAGGAGACGGTTTCCAGGGAGAAGAGCAGGGTCAAACGCGTTCGGGGACTTGATGACGAGGGAATCGTCGTAAGTGTAATTGCCACGAATAAAAAGCCACTTGGTGGCGCGAACTTCTACCTCGATGTTTGTACCACGCGCACGCGCTAAATCGGTGTTGAAGTAATTTCCATAGCCAAAGCTGCAGCCTGGAGGCGGAGTGACAGGACAGGGCGCATCGGGCAAGCAGAAGGCAAAACTGACGATGTCGTAGAAGCGATTGGAGAAATAATCAGCGCCAAGCTTGACGCGATCGCCGATGAGTTTCTGATCAAAGCCTACGCTCCAGTTCTTGCTGGATTCGGGTTTGAGAGAAATATTGCCGGGATCGCAAGGATCGGTGCCGTACGTCTGATCGAGTCGAGGTTCCTTGATTCCCTGCCCATAGAAAGCGCGAAGCCGGGTATCGCCAAATGTGCCGGTGCCTTGGCGGAGAAGATAGCTTGCACCGGCACGCGGAACAGCACGTGTTCCAAAATAGTCGTTACCTTCAATGCGCACGCCAAAATCCAGAGATAAACGCGAGACGGGGGAATAGCGAAAATCAAGGAAGCCAGCCTGATTGTTGCGGCGGACGTGGGGCTGCTGAAGGAAATAAATGGAAGCGTTTTCGACCTCATATTGATAGCCGGCAGTAGCGGCAAATTTGTGAATGCTGTAGGTGGTTTGCGCGTTGATGCTGGCGCGATTGTATTGATATCGGGAATCGAAGACGTAATCGCAGAATTGCGTGGTGGCCACAGCGGTTGGGCTGGTCTGTGGACAGAACGAATCCGAGCCGCTGATGTAGAAGCTCTGTTCTGGATTGAAGCTGTGCTGACGCGTGTAGGATTCTGCGCCCATCAACTGATTTTGCCAGTGCGAGCCGGCGACGAAGTCCCAGCGCGCATTGGCGCTGAAAAGTTCCTGATTGTAGCGCTGGTGAAGACTAGGCGGCGTGAAGACGATCTGACCGGCGACGCCGGCGTCTGCGTCGTTGTTTCGAAGAGAAAGACGAAGCTGGTTGGTGTCGCTGAAGCTGTAACCAAAGTTGCCCGATAACGTGCGGTTGATGAAGTCGGTGTTGGGATACTGGCCTTCAGTTTGAAGGTAGGAAGCGGCACCGGAATAATCGAAGCGGCCGAGCAGTCCACTGAGTTGCCCACCACCACGACCTGAAGAATAACTTCCACCTTCGGAAAAGACGGAGAAGGCAGGAACGGTTGTGGTTCCCCGATGGGAAAAAAGCTGGACCACGCCGGAGACTGCGTCGGTGCCGTACATCGCGCTTTCGGCACCACGAACAATTTCGATCTTGTCGAGGTTATCGGCGGTGAGGATGGAAAAATCGACAGCGCCGCCCGGAGGATTGATGGGAGATCCATCGACGAGGACTTTTACGAAATTGGAGTTGCCACCGTTTAGAAAGAGTGAAGCGGTGCCACCATTGGCACCAGTGCGGGAAAAAGTAACGCCGGTTGAGTAGGAGAGAAGGTCGGGCAAAGCAACAGCCTGACGCAGATCCATTTCTTCGCGACTGATGATGGAGATGGGAGCGGCAGACTGCTGACCTTGAATTGGCTCTGGTTGCGCGGTAACGAGGACTTGATCCGAGAGTGTCGCCAATTCCATTCGGAGGTTGAAAATACGAGTTGCGCCACTAGCCAGTTCGAGGGTGAGATCGCGAGGGGCAAATGGCACTAGAGCAAAATGGATCTTATATCTGCCCTGAGGGAGTGAAAGGTTGTAGGAACCGTCAGGGGACGAAACTACGGACTGGAGCGAAGCGCCGGACGAGTTTTCCAACTGAACAGTGATGCGAACCCCACCAAGAGCAGCGCCCGAAAGATCGGTGAGTGTTCCAGAAATATGGGCGTTGGCAGAATCAGACCGGGAGAATGCGGGCAAGGTAAAAAACAAGAGCAAGACGGCAAAATGAAATGCAAAGCGGGTAGTTTTCATGGTTCCTCTCCTCCCTCACGCGCGGGAGTGTAAAGGTTGGCCGGTACACGGGATGAAATGCACAGGCTGCAGACTTCGCCGGTCTCCTGGCTTAGCGGTCATGAGTTTCTTGCAGCCCGACAAAAATGGGGAACGAAGAAACTCAAAAAGCTCGAGGCCTTCCCGTAGCGGCGTTGAGGCTACAGTGGCTGGCGAGCGAGTACCCGCTTAACAGTCGCGCGGCGGCGACGGATTCGCACCGTCTTCCCGAACACGAGGCCTGCGGTGGATGTGGGGGCGCGGGGCCCGCTGTAAGTTGCTAAAGTCAGTCGCTTGAAGCGGCCGGGTTGAGGTGGACAAGAAAACTGCTAGGTATTGGACAAAAGCGTTACGCGCGGCCTGCCGGAAGCCGTTAGCTCCACGGAAAGCGGCGCTTGAAAAACCTGTTCGAGGAGTTCGCGCTGGTAAACAGTGGCAGGCGGACCAACGCGAAGACACTTCCCTTTTTGCAAGAGTACAACTTGGTCTGCAAATTCACCGGCGAGATTCAGTTCGTGAGTGACAACGACCACGGTATAGCGATTCTCGGCGGCTAGACGCCGCAAATTCACGAGAAGATCGACCTGGGCGCCGATGTCGAGATGCAGAGTGGGTTCATCGAGCAAGAGAAGAAGCGGTTGCTGCGCCAAAGCGCGAGCTAAGACGATGCGTTGTTTTTCACCGCCGGAAATTTTGTCCATCCAGCGATCGCTGAGGTGGGACGCATTGACTTGAGCGAGTGCATTTTTTGCGATCAGGATGTCGTCTGCGGATTCGAATCGAAGGGCACGACCGTAAGGATGCCTGCCCTGCAAAACAAATTCCCAAGCGCGCGAAGGAAATAGCAACGGGCTTTCTTGCTGGACCAATGCGATGCGTTGGGCTCGGGTCTTTGTGGGCAATGAATGCGTGGCAAAACCATTGAGAAAGATGCGGCCGGAAAGGGGTTCCAGGGAACCAGAAATAAGTTTCAGCAGAGTGGATTTGCCGCATGCATTGGGGCCGAGAATTGCGACGAGCTCGCCGGGCTTTGCCTGGAAGCTGAGGGCCTCCAGAGTGAAGAGCGGGGCTTGAGAGGGATTGGCCGAATAGGCATAGCTAACTTGCTCCACGCTGAGGCGAACGTCGGAGTTGGAACGAGGTTGGTCAGAATCCGCGAGGGTGCTGTGGGCAATCGGAGGATGGAGTTGCGCGCTCATGTGAGCCTCCTGCGAAGCAAATAAATGAAGAGTGGCGCGCCCGCAAGTGCGGTGACGGCGCCCACGGGAAGATCAGTAGGAGCGGTAATGGTGCGCGCGATGGTGTCGGCAACGACGATGGCAATGGCACCTCCGAAAGCCGAAGCGGGAATGAGCATGCGATGATCGGAGCCAAAAATAAGGCGCATGACATGGGGAACCAAAAGTCCAACGTAGCCGATGGCGCCACTGACGGAGACGGCAAGGCCGGTCAACACAGAGGCGGCGAGATACACGACGATACGCACGCGAGGCACATCGACACCGAGATGCATGGCCTCTTTTTCGCCCGCGAGAAGGAGATTTAGATCTCCAGCAGTGGTGTAGATCGCACCCGCGGCAACGACGAAGCCAACACCCAAGAGATAGAGAAGACTCTTAGGCTGGGGAGTGGAAAGATCGCCCATCAGCCAGTAGGTAGCTCCACGGAGATTACTGCCCGCAATGCTGGAGAGCAGAAACATAATCACGGCAGATAGAAAAGAGGCTGTGATGATGCCGCCGAGGAGAAGTGTACTGCTGTCGATCTGACCATCGCGGCGGCCGAGAAAATAGACGGCGGCAATCGTCACTGCAGCCCCAAGGAAAGCACCGAGGGGAGTGATAAGGCCAGCAATTTCAGGCGAGAAGGAAAGGTGATTCTCGACGAACAGAGCGAGGATTGAGCCGACGGCTGCTCCAGAAGATATACCTAGAACGTAAGGATCAGCGAGCGGATTCCGGAGGAGGGCTTGAAAACTAGTGCCAGCGACGGCTAGAGATGCACCGACTACTAGTCCGAGAAGGATACGCGGCAGACGGATGTTCATGACGATCATGCCGTAATCGGTGGAGATGGCACTGGTGCGGCCGAAAAGAACGCTGAGAAGATCTTTCGCAAGTCCATACAGCGAGACCTGCACGGCGCCCATTTTGAGTGCAATGACGACTACGACGAAAAGAATCGCGGCAAGGGCGGTACAGCGGAGGAAGAGGCGCTCTAAAGTTAACGGACGCATGAGAGCCACCGTGGAACCAGCGTCGTCGAAGAAGCGGTTTTGAAGCAGATCAAGAGATGCATGCCAAGTAGTCATACGATTTTGAGGGATTGCCTCTTTCTGATTGCCGGGAGAATCCGAGAAAGCTGCGGGATGTAACTGTCGCGCGAGATCTTCAATCGCGTAGACGATTCGGGGAGCAGGGCGATTGACTGCATCGCTTATCACAGCGAATCGACGGTTGTGTACGGCATCAAGAAGAATCCAGCCGGGCTTTATCGCCAGCGTTTCGAAATCGTGCGCACCTGCGTCGGAGTGGGAGGCAGCAAAAACGAGGTAGTCCGGTTGAAGGCGCACAACTTCTTCCAGGTTCATCTGCGGCCAGTCATGATCAGAATCGACGATGGAACTAGCGCCAGCTTTGTGCAGTGCATCGGCGATGAAAGTACGCTTGCCGATGGATACAAGCGGCTCGGTCCACACAATGAAGAGAACCCGAGTTTGCGGAATTGGCATCAGTTTTTCCCGCAGCGTGGATAATCTGTGTTGCAGATCATCCGCCAGATTCTTACCTGCCGCGGGAGCACCAAGAACATCGGCAAGTTTTTGGGTAGAAGAGATGATTTCATCGACGGTGTGGGGGTCAGTGGAGTAACTGGGAATACCGAGGGTATCCAAAGCTCGAACCGTTTCCAACCGATTGAAACTCTTCACAACTAGGACCAAATCGGGATGGAGCGAGGCAATTACCTCGAGATTCGGGTTGATGCCGCCACCGACTTTAGCCTTTTTTTGAGCATCGACTGGATAATCGCAAAAATCGGTGTCGCCCACCAGGCGATCCTGCAGGCCGAGGGCGTAAATGGTCTCCGTAAGGCTAGGAGCGAGAGATACGATCCGTAACGGAAGCAGGGGAACCCGCACGGTACGACCGGCTTCGTCGACGACTTCCCTAGTCACTGGCGCTGCAGAAGGCTTGCTCGAAGGAAGCTGCGCATAGAGCATTTTCGCGCATAAAAATGCGGAGGCGATCAGCATGATCGCGACGCGCGAGGCAATGTTGTGCTGCCAGTGGGACACGAATCTCCCCAGACGAGAGTTGTGCGAGAGGACACAAATAAAGAAGCCCCGCGAGAATCCGGGGGCCGTGTTTGTCCGTGCCCCCTCTCGCGAAGGACACGCAACCTCTGCGGCTTGAGAGGGTAGCCTGGCTGACGGCGACGAAGCCGATCACAGTGGCGGGACCGCGGCCGAATTTCACGGCACTTCCCCACTTCCCTAGCCTGCAAATTGAAGTAACAGTTTACGGCGCACGGAAAGGAGTGTCAACGGAATCGAAGATTTTTTCCTGCAGGAAATCAACGATTTTTCCAAGTTGGCTTGCGTTTTTCGACCAAGGCGCGCACGCCTTCCTGAGAATCCTCCAGGCGATAGAGTTCGTTGAGGAAGATATTCATGGAATTCTTTAAGCCGTCGCGTAGAGAGAGCCCCATTCCACCGAGGATCGCTTTTTTGGCCATGGTGAGAACCGGAGCGGAGTGACTGGTTACGCGGGCAATCATGTCGTTGACGGTGGCTTCCAGTTGGGCCTCAGGAACGAGTCGATTGATCATGCCGAGCTCGAGAGCTCTTTCCGCATTGACAGGTTCACCCAGGAGGACTAGTTCGAGCGCGACTTTCGGACCGACTAGAAAAGGAAGAATTGTGGAGGCAAGCGGCGGAAAAACACCAATGGTGATTTCGGGCTGAGCAAAGCGCGCACGTGGCGTGGCAATCACAAGATCTCCGAAGGCGGCTAGTTCCGCGCCGCCACCGATTGCCGGACCGTTTACAACACAGAGTACGGGTTTGGAAGTTTCCAAGATTCCTGCAAATACAGAGTGAAAAGCATCCAGCATCTGAAAAACACGCTGGGAAGTGTACTCGCCAACGTCGATGCCGCCACAAAACACTTTGCAGGCAGAATCCAGAACGATGAGCTTAATGTCGTCGCGTTCGCCGACATGGGTAATGCCGTCGGCCATTTCGCGCAACATGTCTTCATTGAGCAGGTTGTGATCAGGACGGCTGAGGGTCATGCGCGCGACGCCAGCGCTCACAGTAAGCTTGATGAATCGGAAGTCTTCGGGCTTACGTCGTTTGGGTTGAGTCGAAACCTCAACGGAATGGCGGGGTTCCACGATGAGCACTCCTTAAAAGCTATAAACTCCAAGTTCAAAATTATGCTAGCACGCGGTTTCAAAGCAGGCAGGACGGGTTCGGGCGTTGGTGCGCAATGAGTTTGCTGGCCGAAATGCCATATAAGGCGGGCGAAACGGCTTTCTGGATGGCAAACACCCGAGTGCGATTGCGGGTATGCTGAGAGATACTGGCGCCGTGGTGGCGGAGGAGCCTCTGCGATGGAAAAGAACAAGAAGGGATCACTACTGATTTTCCTGGTGATCTGCTACACGGTGGCATTTGTTGCGAGTATCGTCACGCGGCCCGAGATCACATCGTGGTACGCACATCTGGCAAGGCCGACCTGGGGACCGCCGAACTGGTTGTTCGCACCGGTTTGGACAATTTTGTACGGAATGATGGCGGTAGCGGGCTGGAGAGTGTGGGACGCACCCGCTTCGAAATTGCGAATGGCATCACTGTGGGTGTTCGGGATACAGCTAGGACTTAATTTTCTGTGGTCGCCCGTATTTTTTGCATTGCACAAGATTGCCGCCGGATTCTTCGTGATTGCGTGCTTGTGGGTGACTTTGCTGTTTTTTATCGTGTTAACGCTGAGGTTCCAAAGGGCGGCCACGGCGCTTTTTGTGCCGTATGTCTTGTGGGTTAGCTTTGCGGCTACTCTGAATTACACTATTTGGACGATGAATCCCAATTCCTCCGCAGACGTGAAAAACACTCCTAATGCTATTGTCCTGAGACTTAGCGACAATACCGACGGGCAAGGATATCCTGGAGCGGATTCCTGGAACAAAGCCAATGCGATCTCGTTTGACCATGACTGGAGGGGCGAAAATCCGACGCCAGCGCTAGCCACGGAGGTACGGTTGTTGTGGACTCCCGAGACTTTGTTCTTGAGATTTTTGTCGAAGTACCAATCCCTGAATGTATATTCGGATGCGCGGAGCGACGGATGGCGTGATCAGTTGTGGGACCGCGATGTGACCGAAACGTTTCTACAACCGGATTACAGCGATCCGATGAAATACAAGGAATTTGAAGTTGGACCAAACGGATTCTGGATTGACCTGGATATTTCGCATGGAGCCAAAGAAGAGTTGCGTAGCGGTTTGAAACGACGCGTAGTGGTGGATGAGAAGAGCAAAACCTGGATAGCTGAATTGGCGATTCCGATGAAGAGTCTGACGAGTACATTTGATCCCAAACACGACTGGCGGGCCAATTTCTATCGTGTTGAAGGATCTGCAGAACCGCGGTTTTACTCTGCGTGGAGCCCCACACGCACGCAAAAACCAAATTTTCACGTACCTAGCAGGTTTGGGACACTGAGCTTCCGATAGTCTCTAGGGCTGAGAGCTAATTTTGAGTGGGCTGGCCAGCCAGCGCTCAAATAGCAGACTTGCCTTCTGACCTTCCATGCTCCTCCGCACCGCATCGAGTACACGGCAGCGCAGATTGCCATCGATGCCATAGAAACCGAGCCAATAAGGGATGTGGAACGGATTGAGGATGCATTCGATCTGCAACTGTGGCTGACGTAGCCGAAAAAAGCCTTGCTGGAATATCAAGCGCAGCGCCTTTTCGCGTAGCCGGGATTCGGCGCGACCAGCGGAAAGAGTTGGAACAACTCTATTCCGCGTTTCGATGGAAAGCAGGTTGCCCGGACTGATGGCTTCTGGAAATTCGTATAAGTCGAGGGCCCCTTCGATCTGGTCTAAAGCGAAATACCGCGTGCGCCGAGTGCGGCCCATTTCGTAGTGCAAACGATAAAGAGCGAACGGCAAGAACACCAGAGCAATTCTCTGCAATGGGCCATAACTGAGACGCCACATCAGAGAGGAGAGACGCATGGAACGAAATTCGCTGAAAGCCTCCGACTCTGAAACGTTGGGGCGTAGAGCGAAATTGCCTGAGGGAGCATTTTGATCATTCATCGACGAACCGTGCATTAACGGAAATGAATCCAGAGGCCAAAAACGGTGAGCACGAGAAGTGCGCTAAAAGCGAGGTTCATGATGCGCTCTCGAGGAGTCTCCCTGGCAAGATGAGGAGAACCGGTCCGACTGGTTTCGAGTTTCTCGTCCACAGTGGCAAAGGTGAGACCAGCGATACGCTTGCGGAGCGGTGCTGGATACACATAAGACACACCCACCAGAACAAAGGCGCAAACGACAAACATGAGAATAGCGTAGTGCAGGAAATTCATGTCGATGAGCCAGCGGAGGGTTCTGGATTGATACTGATGCGCTTTGTCGAGAACTTCAGCGGTAAAGCGGACGGCTCCGAGAACGAATCCAATCAGCAAGGAAGTGATAGCGCCTTCACCATTCAAGCGTGGCCACAAAATTCCAAAAATGAAACAGACGGCGATGGGTGGGCTGATATAGGCCTGCACGCTCTGCAAATAAAGCCAAAGCTGGTTGTTTAGAGATTGAATAAAAGGAACCCAGAGGATGCCGAGCACGACCATAATGACCGTGGCAATTCGGCCGAAAAAGACTAGTTGGGTTTCGGTGGCGGCTGGACGGAATTTCTTGTAGAAATCGAGAGTGACCATCGTGGAAGCGGAGTTGAACACGGAACTCATGGCTCCCATCAGAGCAGCCAAGAGAGCGGCGACCATCAGACCAACTAAGCCAACGGGGAGAAGATTAACGATCATCAGCGGATAGGCGCTATTGCTGTTGGTGATTTGGCCGCCGACAACTGGAAACATCTGCGGAAAAAGGGCAAAGGCCATCATCCCCGGCAAGACGAGAATGAAAACGGGCAGAACTTTCAGAAAACCGGCGAAGATTGTGCCCGCCTTGGCATGCGCTTCATCTTTGGCAGACAGAACACGTTGAACGATCATCTGATCGGTACACCAATACCAAATTCCAACGAGAGGAGCACCAAACACAATGCCGGTCCATGGGAAATTGGGGTCAGTCGTGGGCTTGAACATATGGAAGTAGCTAGGGGGCAAGATCGCGCGTAGACCTGCGAACCCACCCACCTTTTCGAGACCGATAACGGTCAAGACGATGGCGCCCACGAGGAGAATCAGAGTTTGAACTAAATCTGTATAAATGACCGCAGCCAGACCTCCGGCGACGGTGTAGACACCAGTGGCGATAACAAGAATGATGGCAGCGGTCATGGGCCTCCACCCCAGTACACTTTCCGCAATAATGGCGCCCGCATAGAGGTGGACGGAGATCTTGGTGAAGATGTAAGCGATGATGGAAATGCTGGCGAGGTAGGTGGCGCAGTTTCGATTGAAGCGACGCTCTAGAAATTCGGGCATGGTGAAGACGTTCGAACGCAAGTAGAAAGGTACAAAAACCCAGCCGAGTAGAAGTAGGATCAAAGAAGCCTGCCATTCAAAATGGCCGGGAGCCAAACCCACGGCGGCACCAGAACCTGCTAAACCGATAAAGTGTTCCGTGGAAATATTGGAGACAAATAGTGAAGTGCCAATAGCGAACCAGCCGATGCTGCGGCCAGCAAGAAAATAGTCTTCGGAAGTGCGTTCTTTGCGCGAGAAATAAAAGCCGATGCCGAACACTATGAGGAAATAAATGCCGATAATGACGAGATCGACGGGAGCCAGGGTACGGTGGGTTGCTGCAAGGTCAGCGGCAAAAAGCAAACGTACCTCCACGGAGCGCTCAGACAATGTTTGTACAACGGAGCAATGTCCGGCGAAGTCTATACCAGCAGCGGTGAAGGCTCAATGGCTGGAGGAGAGGGATGTGACCAGAGTGGGCTGAGGATGCACGTCCCACATTTTCCTAGGTGAGACCCTTTCGGACAGAAAATTGAATAGGGAGAAAGGTGGATGTGCTCGCGCCAGTGGGCAACGTCCCGTATAGTTAAGTTCTCTAGTAGTGTTAAAAGACGAGACCGACGGCTTGTCTTCGGCGGTTTGTAGAATCATAAATGGAGGGCAAGGGATGAAAAACTTTAGAATACCATTTGCAGTGATCGCGCTGATGGGGATGACACTGATGGCCGCTGAAAAAACTTTATACGATTTTACGCTGAACTCGATTGATGGACAGGCTACTCCGCTCTCAACGTTCAAGGGCAAAGTGGTGTTGCTGGTGAATGTGGCCAGTCGCTGTGGGTACACCCCGCAGTACGCAGCGCTTGAATCACTCTACGAGAAATACAAGGACCGTGGATTTGTGATCGTGGGGATCCCGGCAAACAATTTTGGAGCGCAAGAACCGGGGACGAATCAGGAAATCAAGACGTTTTGCACGTCGAAATATCACGTAAGTTTTCCGATGATGGCAAAGGTTTCCGTAAAAGGAAGTGATATCACTCCTCTGTATCGGTTCTTGACCGACAAAACAGTTAATCCGAACACCGGCGGCGAGATTGGATGGAATTTTACCAAATTCCTGGTGGATGGAAATGGGAGAGTCGAGGCGCGGTTTGATTCCGCAGTTGAGCCGGATTCACCGCAGGTCTCCGCAGCCATAGAGAAGGCATTGGCAAGCCGGAAGCCGTAGTTCTTTGAACGAGCGTGCCGAGTTGCGGGCACAAGTGCAGTTCATCTGAATATAATGATGCGGTTTGACGGGTGGTCTCTTCCCTGGATTTGCACCGCACATGTCTTATGGCCATTCTTTCTCTACAAAGTGTTGTCAAAGAATATTTAACCGATGGGCAACGTGTGCCGGCGCTGGCTGGCGTGAACCTGGAAGTCAGCGAAGGCGAGTTCGTCGCGGTTGTCGGGCGAAGCGGTTGCGGAAAATCAACACTTCTGAATTTGGCAGGGGCGATGGATTTTCCAAGCGGTGGGGTGGTACGAATTGACGGGGATTCGACCTCGGCGCTTGCTGACTCAGAGTTGACGGGACTTCGCCGAGAAAAAGTGGGATTCGTTTTTCAATCATTTCAATTGCTGCATACTTTGACGGCTTTGGAGAATGTCGAACTGCCGCTTTTGCTCGCTCGGAAAGCGAATGCGCGAGAAACTGCGCGTGAGTGTTTACGTTGGGTGGAACTTGACGGCCTTGGCGAGCGTTTACCGCATCAGCTTTCGGGAGGGCAGATGCAGCGCGTTGCCATTGCGCGCGCACTAGTGCATTCGCCTCGAATCCTTTTGGCTGATGAACCGACGGGAAACCTCGACACGACCACGGGCAGCGTAATCCTGCAATTGCTGCAACGGCTTACACGAGAGCAGAAAACAGCCACGATTATGGCGACTCACAGCTTGGAAGCCGCGAGCGTGTGCGACACGCTGGTGAAGCTGCGGGACGGTAAAATCGAAGAGATCACGCGGCGCTGACATGTCTCGCTTGCCAATCTTTTATCGCTTGATGGTGCGGCCGCTATTTCGCGAGCCGGTTCGATTAGCGCTGACGGTGCTTGCCGTGGCGTTGGGAGTAGCGGTTGTGTTGGCCATCGATCTCGCAGGAAATGCAGCCGCAGGTTCGTTTCGCAGTTCGATGGAGACCCTGGCTGGCGATAACGATTTGGAGATCGTCACGTCAGGGGGCTTGCCGGAAAACCTGTTCGGGACTCTTGCGACGGAACCGTATCCGTTACGCCTGTCGCCAAGAGTTGAGGGTTACGCGGTCGGACTCGAATCAAAACAGACTTTGCCCCTAATTGGATTGGATTTCATCGCCGAGGGCAATCGTTACGTCAGTCAACATTCCATCGATTCTTACAATTCCAAACCGCAGGATTCTGCCGAAGAGTCTCTGAAACAGCTTCTTGAGCCCGCAAGCATCTGGGTGGGAACGAGCCTGAAGAAGAAACCTGGCGACACGGTAGAATTGCTAATTAATGACCAAACTCTTTTGTGCACAGTTCGCGGCGTGTATCCGGACTCTGGCGGGAATGAAAGCGCCATCCTGATGGATATCGCGGCGGCACAACGTGCGCTGAACCGCTTTGGACGAATTGATCGCGTGCTGGTGAAGTTGCCGAAGGACACCAGTCTCGAGGAATGGCGGAAGCAAATCCAGGGAGTCCTGCCCGCCGGAGTACAAGTGCGCCTTCAGGGAGCCGGAACGGCTGAGAACCGAAAAATGCTTGCCGCATTTCGGTGGAATCTACGGCTTCTGAGCTACATCGCGCTTGTGGTAGGTGCGTTCCTAATTTTCAACACGATTTCAGTTTCCGTTGTGCGCCGACGGCATGAAATCGGAATTGTACGGGCATTGGGCGCTACGCAAAGTATGGTCTTGACGGCATTCCTGGGCGAGGCCGCGTGCTTAGGCTTGGCGGGGGCATTTTTGGGATTGCCGCTTGGAAGAGCGATGGCGGCTGGGGCGGTGAAATTAATGGCGCTCACTGTGGAAGCGCTCTATGTAAGTAGCCGACCGGGACAGATTGCGTTGACGCCGTGGTCTGTAGTTCTCGCTTTGCTGATTGGGGTGGGCGTGGCTGTGATATCGGCTTTGTCGCCGTCTCTCGAGGCGATGCACTTGTCGCCAGTGGATGCGATGGCGAAGGGGCGGAGCGAATACACCGCGCGAACACACAAAGAGCGCGATTTGGTGATCGCGCTTGTGCTGGCTGTGATTGGAGCGGGAGCGGCAAAAATGCCTGCCGTAGCTGGCAAACCTTTATTTGGCTATTTAGCCACGGTCCTGCTGATTGCGGCATCAGCGTTCGCTGTTCCTGCTGTGGTCAATTTCCTCTCGCTAGCGACATCAAGGCTAGTGGGGAAATTTCTGGGCGTGGAGGGAGTGCTGGCTTCGCGCAGTCTTGCGGCTTCTTTGCGTCGGACTTCCGTCTTGGTGGGAGCGCTTTCCACGGCCATCGCCATGATGGTTTCCGTCGCAATCCTGGTGGGAAGTTTTCGACAAACGGTGATGACCTGGATGAACGATCAGCTGCCGGCAGACCTGTATTTGCGCCCTGCGGGGGATCCTGCGGCGGATCGGCATCCCACAATTTCGTTGGAGTTGGCGGAGAAAATTGCAGGCATCGAAGGTGTTGCGGCAGTGGATCGGCTGCGCGCTTACGAAATCAGTTACGAGGGAATGCCTGCCACACTGGGGTCGGTGGATTTGCGAGCACTCCGATCGTATCGAAAGTCGGATTTTTTCTCTGGCCGACCGACAGAAACGGTTTTGGGCGAACTCCGCGGCGCAAACACGGTAATTGTCAGCGAGCCCTTCACCTATAAACACCGTGTCAAGACAGGGGATACGATTACGCTGGCATTGGGAGAATCGCGCACCAATTTCAGAATTGTGGATGTGTATTACGACTATGCCAGTGAACGCGGTTATATTCTGATGGACCGCGACACGATGCTGCGTTATTTGCCGGATCCTACACCGTCAAATCTTGCGGTGTTTGTTGCGCCACACGCAAATGCGGAAGCAGTGCGGAAGAAGATAGTGGAAGTGGCTGCAGGGCACCACATATTGATTTTTTCTGACCGCGACCTGCGGACAGAGGCGATACGCATCTTCGACCGGACCTTTGCGATCACCTACGCTCTGGAAGCGGTGGCCGTGGTGGTGGCAGTGATGGGGATCGCCGGCGCGTTATTGGCTCTGGTGATCGATCGTCGGCGGGAGTTGGGCCTGCTGCGATTCCTTGGAGCATCGAGCAACCAGATTCGGAAATTGATTCTAGTGGAGGCGGGACTCCTAGGGCTGCTGGCGAATCTAGCTGGGTTCGTTTTGGGATATTTCTTGTCGCTGATTCTGGTATTCGTGATCAATAAGCAGTCTTTTGGGTGGACGATTCGTTTCCACTGGCCGGTTGCGGTATTGCTCGGGGCGCTGTCGGTCGTTTATTTAGCAACGGTCTTGTCGGGCTTGTATCCGGCACGCGTGGCGGTAGGGCTGAATCCACTTGAGGTCGTTCATGAGGATTAGGACGCTGGCGTGGTTCACGCTTTTCGTTTTCATGCAGCCGGCCCGGGCTCAATACAAAACGGCCCTGCCTGGGTATCAATTTGAGTTCCCGAGGGATCACTTCGATCATCCCGAGTACCAGACAGAGTGGTGGTATTTCACCGGTAACTTAACCGGCGCGGATGGCCATCGATTTGGATTTGAGCTGACGTTTTTCCGTGAAGGAGTGAATCGGGACAAAAAGAATAGCGCGACTTGGGATATCCAGGATATCTACCTGGCACATCTGGCTTTGAGTGATATCAGTGGCGGAGAGTTTTATCACACGGAGCGGACGAATCGCGCGGGGCCGGGCATTGCGGGGGTGGACCAGAAATCACAGAGAATCTGGAATGGAAATTGGAATGTATCGTGGACAGGAGAAGATCAACGGCTCCAGGCAATCGACGAACGTTTCGAGTTTTCGTTTCTGCTGCATCCTGAGAAACCTCCGGTGATACATGGGGAAAATGGAATCAGCCAAAAAGCAGAAGGTTTGGGGCGAGCGTCGCATTACATCTCGCTCACGCGGCTAAAAACAAGCGGGAACATCAAATTTAGTCAGAAGACATATCAAGTCACCGGGGTGACCTGGATGGACCATGAGTTTTTCACGCATCAATTGGGAACAAATCAGGCGGGCTGGGATTGGCTCAGCATTCAACTGGGCGACAATACCGAACTGATGCTTTATCAGATTTGCCGCAAAGACGGGACAATTGATCCGTTTTCTTCTGGCACCTATATCGATGAGCTCGGCAAATCGATGCATCTGCGCAGTTCAGATTTCGTTTTAGCGCCAAACGGGGAAACCTGGCAGAGTCCCGTGACATCGGCTAACTATCCAATTCGATGGAAGATTGCTGTACCGAAATTGGAGATTGAACTTGACGCCACGGCCGAGTTGAAATCGCAAGAGATTCCCGGGCAGACAAAAATTGTCCCAAGTTATTGGGAGGGAGCGATAGGCCTGAGCGGACATCGCGGAGCAAACAAGCTAGCAGGTGTGGGATACCTGGAAATGACGGGATACGATCACGCGGTCGAGATAGATCCCTGACGTGGGATGCTAGCCGCTGATAATGCTTTCTAGCGCGGCTTTGTTCTTGATTACCAGTGTGGAGCCCATCACCTGAAGAAGCTGTTTCTTGCGGAAGTCAGCAAGGAGACGCGTGACGGTCTCGCGCGAAGAGCCGATCATCTGCGCGATCTCTTCGTGAGTGAGCGTCAGCTTGATGCGGATCTGGCCTTTTTCTTCGGGATAGTTAGCGGCCCATTCCAGAAGGAAGCGTGCGAGTTTTTCGCCGGCGGAATGCGACAAACCGATGGTGCGCATTTCCGAAACGGCGGCGTGGTAGGTCTCGCCAAGTTGCTGAGCGACACGGAGAGCGGCCTCGCCATTTTCCTTTAGAAAATTCAAAAACTCATTCCGAGAGATGAAATTTGCCTGGGCCGGCTCGATCACATCGGCAGTGAGTTCATAACATGTGCCTGTGACGGTCGCGGGCAAACCTAGAACTTCTCCTGGCTCTGATATGCGTAGAATCAAGGTCTTGCCATCCGCAGAGGAGGTGGAGAGCTTTACACGACCGCTGCAGAGGATAAATACGCCGCGGGCAGGTTGACCCTCGACAAACAGAGTGGCCCCTTTGGGATAAGAGGCGGATGAGGTGATGCCAGAGAGAGCCCTTACGGCTGGTTCGGGGAGGTTGCAGAACAGGCGTTCTTCGCGATGGGGGCAAGCAAGGCAGTTTTCGATGATTTCTAAACCGTAAGGAGATCGCGTGGATGCACTGTCATGGGGAAGAATGCCTTCCCCGCGGGTTACAAATTGAAACCGGTTGCCATTGCGTCGCCAGTCAGAGAGCATTTGTATCACCTATAGCTGTGACCTTAATAACGTATATTTGGGCGGGGTACCCGTGATTCGCGTCACGACTCACCGTGACATGGGTCACGGTGACACGCGCTCACGACGCCCAAGACTCATGCTGGGTTAATGTTTATGCTCGATTCTCAAGAACTGGTGGAATTGCTCACCGCAGAACTCTCCTTCCTGGAAAAAGGCGGATACCGCGGGAGCCCGCGTAACCCCTGGCGACCTAATTTTGTTTTTGAGGATTCACCCACTTGCCTCTAATTTCAATAACCAAGGCAAGCCTTTGCCGTGTTCCGAATGTGCGCTATTGGCCTTTGTGCCAGAGCACCGGCGGCAAGTGAAGTTTCCGTGCAGACAGATTCCGCTGACTGCATTGGGAGAAACTGTAAGCTCATTCTATGAATGTGGAACGCAAGAAGAATTGGAAGCGGCATTAGGAAAATGGCTGCGGCAGAACATTCAGCTCTTGGAAGAAGAGATCTAAAAGCCGGACTCAGGTAGCCTGAACGATTCGACCGAGAAGTTGCTGAATAAAATTGTAGAAAATAAAATGGCGGATTACCCAATTAGTGATTGTTCCTTTGCCCGTAATACGCCGTCTTGCCGTGTTTGCGAAAGAAATGCTTCTCATGAAGGACCTTTTCGAGAGGTCTCGCCTTCGGATTTGCGGCGATGGTCTGTAACGCCAGCGTGGCAATTTCTTCGACGACGACGGCGTTGTGAGCGGCATCGGCCGGTGTTTTTCCCCAACAAAACGGCGCATGTCCAGCAACCAGGATGCCTGGCGAGTGAAGCGGATCGCGTTTGCCAATGGCACGAACGATGGCCAAGCCGGTATTCAATTCATAGTCGTTGCGAATTTCAGCAGGTCTCATTGATTTCGTAACTGGAATTGAACCGTGAAAGTAATCGGCGTGGGTTGTGCCAAAACAAGGAATCTCTCGTCGCGCCTGGGCCCAAGATGTCGCTGCGCGCGAGTGGGTGTGAGCTACGCCGCCGATAGTGGTAAACGATTTGTAAAGAATCTAGATGAGTCGCCAAGTCCGAAGAAGGCCGGAGAGTGCCTTCGACGATGGTGCCTTCCAGATCGACGACAACGAGGTCTGCGGGCTTCATGGTTTCATAAGGTACGCCACTGGGCTTGATAACGACCAACCCTTCTTCTCGTGCGATGCCGCTGGCATTGCCAAAGGTGTAGAGCACCAACCCGCGACGAACAAGTTCAAGATTCGCTTCCAAGACTTCTTCACGCAACGATTGCAGTTTCATGCGTTTCCTCTTACGGCAGCGGCTATCTGGCGGAGCTTGGGCAGGATGCGCCCGACGGCAATGGGTGCGGAATCCTGTTGGCCGAATCCGAAATAGAGTTCGCGGTACAAAGCGAAAAGCTCCTCATAAACTCTTCGCCGAGCGAGGTTCGGGCTGGACAACACGGTATTTCGGGCAGAGGGCATCCTGCGCTTTTTCGATGGTGGGAAAAGCCCCCGCAGCCATGGCCGCGAAAATTGCAGAGCCGAGGCTGGTGACTTCCGACAGGGGGATCAGCACCGGCTTGTTCAGCACGTTTGCATAGACCTGATTCAAAACATCGTTCTTTTGTGGAATTCCACCGGCATTAATCACACGATGAATCGGAACTCCATTCTGTTCCATCCGTTCAAGAATGACGCGGGTGTGAAACGCGGTGCCTTCAATGGCGGCAAACAACTCGTCTTGCACGGTATGGGTGAGATGCCAGCCGAGTGTTATGCCGCCGAGTTCGGGATTCACGAGGATGGTGCGGTCTCCGTTGTCCCAGGTCAAGACGGAGCAATCCAGTCTGACCAGCTTTGAACTCCTCCAATCCCTTGGACAATTCGACAATGGATCTACCGGCTCGTTTGGAGATGGCTTCGAAGATATCGCCTGTAGCGGAAAGACCGGCCTCGATGCCGGTCTTTAGAGGATGAACTGATCCGTTTACCACGCCGCAGACTCCGGGAATCAGGCGCGTGTCGTCGCTCATGGCGATGATACAGGTAGAAGTGCCGACGACATTAACAACATCGCCAGTACGGGCACCAGCTCCGATGGCGTCCCAATGCGCGTCAAACGCTCCTACTGGAATGGGAATGCCCTGGCGAAGTCCGAGTTTGCTGGCCCACGTCGCGCTGAGATGCCCCGCGATCTTATCGCTGGTCTGGTATTTTCCATCGAGTTTGGCGCGAACACCTTTCAGCAGTGGGTCAACGGAGACAAGAAATTCTTCCGAAGGAAGTCCACCGAGCTTTGCGTTCCACAGCCACTTGTGACCCATGGCGCAAATGGAACGAGGGACGTCCGCGGGATTGGTGTAACCGCAGAGAACTCCGGCGACCATGTCGCAATGTTCGAAAGCAGTGACGAAGTTGTCCCGCTTCTCGGGATTGCTGCGGAGCCAATGAAGCAATTTGGAAAAGCCCCACTCCGAGGAATAGGTGCCACCACACCACTGGATGGCTTCGAGACCCGTTCGATGGGCGGTTTCGGTGATGAGCGCGGCTTCACGCCAAGCGCGATGGTCGCACCATAAATAATATTCGCTGAGCGGCTCAAGATTCTTGCCGACCGGAATAACGCTGGAGCCTGTGGTGTCAATGGCAAGCGCAGCGACCTGATCGCCGGACACGCGCGCGTGTCGAGAGCCTTGTGCGTTGCTTCGGCCAAGGCACGCATGTGATCATCGTGGCTTTGCGTTGCGAAATCAGGATCCGCCTTGGTTCGATGCAAAGGATAATCGGCGGTCCCGGAGCCGAGACGTCCGGCTTGCGTGTCAACCAGCGTGACGCGCACGCTAAGCGTCCCAAAATCCACACCTGCTACGATCGACATAGTTCCTGCCCTTCTCTAGTCAGGGACAGTTAAGCAGAATGGGCGTACATTTCCCAGCCCAAGTAACGGGTGGCCGCTTCGTGGACTACGGGAGCCACGCTGGAAAAATTGGCAGCCACATGGTGCTCGAAGCCATTTTCGCAGATGTAGTGAAGTAATTTCTGAAGACCGGGAATTTCCACGACTCCGGCTCCGCCAAATGTATTCAGGGGATCATCGGTGAAACGGCCGCTGCCGGAGTAACCACGGATCTTACCAGCAGCATCATCGGTGGAGAAACGAGCAAAACTCATAGCCCCGGCCTTCACCTGCCCCACGCATGTTCCAAACGTGTTTTCTTTGCCTACAGTCCCGGCAATGATTTCCTGGAAGTCCATTCGAACATCCTTAAAGAAATGCTTCGGAAGATTGCTGCAGTGGAAGCAAACAGCTTTGTTGGGATCGTCGCCGTAGTTGTTGTTCCAGTCGAGCAGAGCGCTGGGAGTTTCAGAAGCAAGCTGGAGGGCGTGCATTCCCAGAACGCCGCAAACGTCGACTTCGCAAGCACTAGAGAGAAGTGCATCGCTCATCATGCTCATGACCGTACAGGGAACAACGCCGAGGTTCTCCTCCATGGAAGTCCAGCACTGAACGGCGCTGATTTGCACCTCCGTAGCTTTCATCCACTGGTCAATCACCGCGCCGAGCTTGGCCATTTTCATCAGCGCGGGTTGGGGAACATTCGCCGTGGTGACGTAGCGCTGAATCAACTGGAGTTTTTGAACGCGCTGCGTCGTCCGTGTCGTTCATTCGGCTGATACGTCCCAAAACTTCGGATAGATCTAAAGTCTCAGTGGAGATCCCGCTGGCCTCCAAAAGCTTCTCACTGTAACGGACTGTGTTGAAAGCGGTGGGGCGAGCACCGATGGCTCCGATGCGAAGGTTGCGTAGTCCATTCACAACGCGGCAAACACCTGAAAACCATTCTAGATCTTTGGTGAATTCTGGGGAGTCTGGGCTTTCCGTGTGCAGAGTGGTCAGCGAATACGGAATTCCGTACTGGCGCAAATTATTGCAGGCGGACATTTTTCCGCAGAAACTGTCACGGCGATGGGTGATCAGCATTTTCCCCGGAGTGTCTGGCGTGGCTTGGACGAGAATGGGAACGCGAAGTGCGGCGAGACGAAGCGCGTCAGCAATAGCGCGTTCATCGCCGAAATTGGGCAAGGTAACAATGACACCGTCAATTTCCCTGGCCTTGGAGCGGAACAACTCCGCGCAGCGCTTGGCTTCTTCATAGGTTTCGATCGCGCCGTGCTTGCTCTGGTCTGGGGAGAGAGCAACAACATCGATGCCAACCTTTTGCAGGACCTGAATCATCTCGTCGCGGCCTGATTTCGCCAGATGGTCTGGAAAGAATCCGCGATTGCCAACAATCAAACCCATGGTCATTTTCTTCTTAGTCACGATATTCTCCGTAATTCTAGGATTTCAATATTCGAAAGCAAGGATGATCAGCTGCGGCGTGCTCCCCGGTAAAAAACTCGATGTTGGAACGGTACAAATCACCTTGAGACCGGTCCGATTCCTGTTTCACCACTTCCCCACGTCGTTTTGAACCCTTCTCGGCCCTGGACCCGACCCAAAGTTGAGCGAATTCTGCAAAATATCGATTCGGCGAGCTTGGAGCCCCGAGGCGGATGGAGCGGAGTCGAACGCATCGCGATAGCCGATGGGAAGGGCCCGGGAGGAACGAACGTGCTGTGGGCAGTTGGCCACGAGACGAACAATAACATGTTGAATGAGGTTCCGTAAACGCTTACGATGGCCTCGAGTCCTGGGCTAGGCAACTCCGTTTCTGTGACAAATCCTTGATAGGAAAGGGTCCAAATACCGAACAGATCCGGTGTTGAGGTTCTTGCCGTAGCCACCCAAGACCCCTCCGCAGAGCGGGAGCAGCCTTTATAACCTGAGCAAAGGCTGGTGAGAGGTACACGAGGGAAACTCTATGCGAGCCTTGTTAGGTTTTGCAGTTTTCGTTGTGATTTTGTGTGCACCGATGATGGGGCAAGAGCCGACGCCCCGTTACAAAAATTCGAAGCTATCCTTTGAAGATCGCGTGGCAGACCTATTGCCGCGGATGACGTTGGAAGAAAAGGTTGGGCAGATTACCGGGGGCAGGAGTGGTGAGCAGGGACTGATCGATACCACGGGCAAGCTTGCCTACAAGACGGTCGAAGAACTATTCCAAGAGATGTACAAGCTGGACACCAAGATGACCCCGCGCGAACGCGCGCTTGCACACAATGCGCTTCAACGTTACCAAATGGAAAAAACAAAACTGGGAATTCCCAGACTATTCTTCGGCGAAGCACTGCACGGATTCATGGCATATGGCAGCACGAGCTTCCCGCAGGCAATTGGACTGGCGAGTACATGGGACCCAGCATTGGTAAAGAAGGTTTTTACCGCGGCCTCTGATGAGATGTCAGCGTCGGGAGTGAATCAGGCCTTCACCCCCGTTCTGGATCTGGCGCGCGATCCGCGGTGGGGCAGGACCGAAGAAACCTACGGAGAAGATCCGTACCTGGGATCTCGAATCGGAGTTGCGGCAGTGGAGGGTCTGCAGGGCGATGAGTTTCTGATTGACCGGCACCACGTGATGGCGACGGCAAAACACTTTACGGCCCACGGCCAGCCGGAAAGTGGAACGAATACGGCCCCGGCCAATTTTTCGGAACGCGTTCTCCGCGAATCCTATTTGTACGCCTTCGAGGCCGCAATACGCGAGGGTCGAGCCGGTAGCGTGATGGCTTCCTACAACGAAATTGATGGCATCCCATCGCACGTCAATCACTGGCTGCTAGACAAAGTGCTGAGGCAGGAGTGGGGTTTTCCAGGGTATGTAACTTCCGACGGGGACGGCTTGCAGATGCTTTACCAAGTGCACGGAGTGGCCGCGGACAAGGAGGAAGCCGCGCGAAAAGCGCTGGCTGCCGGAGTGGATTATGACTTGTCGGATGGCTCTGTATTCCGCACGTTGGTTGAACAGGTAAAGTCCGGAGTTGTTCCCGAAGCGCGAAGTGAATCGGGCAGCAGGGCGCGTACTGGCAGCCAAGTTTAGATTGGGATTGTTCGATAGCCCGTATGTAGATCCAGATTACGCTGAGAAAGTGACCAACAACGCCGAGCATCAGAGGCTTGCCGAGAAAGTGGCTGAAGAAGCGATTGTGCTGCTCAAAAACGATACCAATTTGTTGCCGCTGGACACTATGAAAACAAAAACGATCGCGGTAATCGGGCCGAACGCCAAGGACGTGCATCTCGGCGGTTATTCAAGGGATCCAGGCCGCGGGGTAAGTGTGCTGGAGGGTATTCAGACTCGCGCCGGATCATCAACGAAAGTCCTGTACTCCGAAGGATGCAAAATAACCACCGGGAAGCAGGGATGGGACGGGTGGTATGAGAATGACACGAAGCTGGCAGATCCCAAGGATCAACAAGCAAGAATCAAGGAAGCAATTGCGACGGCAAAGAAAGCAGACGTTGCTGTAGTCGTTGTCGGAGAAACGGAAAGCACAAATCGAGAAGCATGGTCGGAAAACCATCTAGGCGATCGGGATTCTCTGGATTTGTTGGGCGCTCAGGATCAACTGATCCAAGCAATCGTAGAGACAGGCGTACCTACCGTAGTGGTCTTGATCAATGGCCGGCCATTGTCAATCAATTACGTTGCGGAACATGTGCCGGCAATTCTGGAAGGATGGTACCTGGGCCAGGAAGGCGGGACGGCGCTGGCTCGCGTACTTTTTGGCGATGTAAATCCAGGCGGCAAACTGCCAATTACCTTTCCGCGCTCGGTGGGACAATTGCCAGATTTCTACAATCACAAACCATCACGCAACCGCAGTTACATTTTCACCTCGCGGGAACCGCTGTTCGCGTTCGGGCACGGTCTGAGTTACACCACATTTAAGTTTGAAAACATACGAGTGGAACCATCGACGATTGCACCGGGTGGAACGGCAAAGGTGACCGTGGAGGTGACCAACTCCGGAGCACGTGAAGGCGACGAAGTAGCGCAATTGTATATTCACCAGAAAGTAAGTTCGGTGACACGGCCGGTGCTCGAACTGAGAGGCTTTGAAAGAATTCATCTTCGCCCAGGAGAGAAGACTACCGTGCAGTTCGTGATAACACCCGACAAACTGGGGGTGTTAAATGAAGCGATGAAGCCGGCGTGGAACCGGGGATTTTCGATATTTTTGTGGGAAACAGTTCGACTCATACACAGAGCGGGCAACTGCAAGTAATACAAAAATAAAGCGCATGGGAGCCCGGCAAGGTATCTGAAGAGAACCTCGTGGGTTGACAAGGTACGGGAACTGTTTTTAAATGAGCACCGTAATCGTTTACGCTCGCACCGCCCTGCAAGGTACTGCTGGCCTTCTAACCGGTACGACAAAAGCATGGGACATGCCCCACCCTGGGGGTAATCATTGAAGAAAAAAGTAGCCACACTCCTGGATCTTGCTGAGGCGCTTGGAATCTCCACGGGCACTGTGCACCGGGCGTTGCATAATCATCCCGATGTAAACGCGCTGACAAAGACTCGCGTTTTGCAAATGGCCAAGACGATGCGCTACCGGCCAAATGTAGCGGCTCGAAATCTGGCTCGGCGGCGTCACTTGAGAATCTCTGTAAATACGTTGAAAGGGACCACCTCCTTTTGGGAAGAAGTGCGGGCCGGCATTCAGAAAGAAGCGGAAATCCACAATATCGGCGGTACAGAAATTGAGTTTCGAACTTACCCCAATTTGGGTGAAGGCGAGGCCGAGGCGTTTGAGGCCGCATTGGCATCGAGGGTAAACGGGATCATCACTTTTCCCAGCCGTCCGCAACAGATGCGCAATTGGATGAGAAGAGCCGTGAAAGCTCAGATACCCGTTGTTTGTGTGGCAACCGACGCGCCAAACACGGGAAGGCTCGCGGTGGTATCGATCGACACGATGGTCAGCGGTTCGCTGGCTGCCGATCTGTTGGGCCGTATCTTGCGCGGAGAGGGAAAAGTAGCGGTGACCCTCAGCGATTTGGCTATCAACGAGCACGCCGAGAAATCCAATACGTTTGCGGAAACGCTGCAGAAATTTCATCCTGGAATACGCGTAGTTGAAATCATCGAGGATCACGACATCGAAACGGAAGCTTACGACAAATGCCGGGCTCTGTTTGAAGCGCATCCGGACCTGGCGGGGATTTATGTGGCGACGGAAGCATCGATTCCAGTTTTGAATGCCGCGAAGGATGCCGGAATTCTTTCACGGCTGAGCATTATTACGACTGATCTTTTTCCGGAACTCGTCAGGCACATCGAAAGAGGCGAGGTAATAGGAACAATCGATCAGCGGCCATATACACAAGGAAGATTAGCTTTCCGTGTACTCCACCAGTTCCTGGTGGAAGGGTCCTGCCCCAGCTATCAGGTGATGCTGTCGCCGCACGTGGTGATGCGGGGAAATCTCGAATTCTTCCAGCGGCATCAATCGTTGGGTTCCCTTATCGAGAGGCGCCAGGACGAGTCCATTGATTCGGCGGATTTGGAAGGCTATTCACTCGGATAACCCCAGTTCGATGACAATGATCTGGAAGAGGAAAGTAACTCGCAGCTGACGGGAGGCTTTATTCACATCCTCGGGATTGATGTTGGCACGGGTGGAACGCGCGCGATCATATTGAATGAAACTGGCCGGATATTGGGTTCAGGCACGGAGGAACATATTCCGTTTGCCAGTCCGAAACCAGGTTGGGCGGAGCAGGATCCGCGGGACTGGTCGCGTGCAGCGGCGATCGCCGTGCGCAAAGCAATTCAAGCTTCAGGAGTGACGGCAGAGTCCATCGCCTGCGTTGGATTTTCGGGGCAGATGCACGGTGCCGTCCTGCTAGATGAACACAACGAAGTGATCCGCCCAGCGCTGATCTGGTGCGATCAAAGGACCGAGGCACAATCAAAATATTTAGAAAAACTGTTTGGTTTGGAAACGATCATTAAGCTGACGTGCAACCCGCCGCTAACAAATTTCACACTGACAAAACTTGTGTGGGTACAGCAGAACGAACCGGAGAATTGGGCGAGAGTTCGAAAGGTGATGCTGCCAAAGGATTATGTGCGCCTGCGGCTGACCGGAGAATCGGCCATAGATGTTGCTGACGCATCGGGAACATTGCTGTTGGATGTGGCGAAACGGGAGTGGTCGCGAGAGGTCTTGGGCAAGACCGGAATCGACCTGAAGCTGCTGCCGAAACTTTTTGAGTCGCAGGACGTATGTGGCGGGATCAATCGAGAAGGGTCGAAGGCGACCGGATTAAGAATGGGCACACCGGTAGTAGCTGGTGCCGGTGACCAGGCGGCTGGGGCGGTCGGTATTGGAATAACGCGGCCAGGAGTTGTGAGTGCGACGATTGGGACTTCCGGAGTGGTGTTTGCGGCCACCGACCGCCCGGCACTGGATCCCAAGGGGCGATTGCATACCTTTTGTCACGCGGTGCCGGGACGCTGGCACGTCATGGGAGTGACGCAGGCGGCGGGATTATCGCTGCGGTGGTTCCGCGACAATTTTGGGTCTGGAAAAGAGGATGGGCGCGATCCATACGAGCGATTATCTGAGGAAGCAGCCGGCGTTGAGGCGGGCGCAGAAGGAGCATTCTGGGCTCCGTATCTAATGGGAGAGCGGACGCCGCATCTAGATCCTTCCGCGCGCGCTGCGTTCGTAGGGCTGACGGCATCGCACACCAGAGCGCATCTCATACGCGCGGTGATGGAAGGCGTGGCCTACAGCCTGAAAGATACGTTCACGATATTCGATGAGATCAAGGTGCCTGTGCAGCGTATTAGGCTCGGAGGGGGCGGCGCTCGTTCCCCTCTGTGGCGACAGATTCAGGCCGATGTGTACGCGCACGAAATTGAAATTGTTGAAGCGGAAGAAGGCGCGGCTTACGGGGCGGCAATTCTTGCCGGCGTTGGAATAAAATGTTGGGGAAGCGTAGACGAGGCCAGTGACGCGATTGTTCGCGTAGCGAAACGCGTCTCGCCCGACAAGCATAATTGCGAGCGAATGCAAGTCCGCTACCAGGTGTACAAACGGATTTACCCTGCTTTGCGTTCCATCTTCAACTGAAGTTGTATATCGTGCTTAGCCTTTAAAGCGGCTGGGCGAAAAGTAGAAGGTGTAGATTGCACCAAGCACGGCTAACACGGCCCCCCACCAGATGCTAGCGTGGAGATGGAAGAGCACGACGGGGTTTAGCGGGGGGTGGAAATACTCATACACCCCCGAGCCAAAAATCAGCACGCCATTGACTAGCAAAGAGATGCCAATAAAAAACCAGATTGAAATGGAGCCGCCAGGTTTCATAAGTCCTCACCAGAAGATGACGTTGACGAGCACAAAGAGAGCTGCCACAACCACTCCCCAGAACACAGGCTTATGAACAAGTGGCACTTGACCTTCGGAAGGAATGTCGGTCACGCCGTATACCAGACCTTTCAATTCGGAGTCTGGCCTCGGCTTGGTGAGCAGACTAACGATGACCGTCACGATCACACAAACCACCCAGGACCATAGAGCACGATACATGTTTTCGGCCATGTCTTTGGCTTGATCAGACATCGCAACATAGCGCAATGCTGATGGGTCGATCTTCACCCAGGCCCATAGTCCAACGGAGGATGCCGTGCCGGCCAACAGGCCCCAGAAGCCACCCGCGGCTGTCGCTCTCTTCCACAACATGCCAAGGATGACGGTGCCATAGAGCGGAGCGATGAAGAAGCTGAACAGGGCCTGGACATAATCCATGATGCTTTTGAAGTCCATAACCAGGTACGCGGTGCCGATGCTGATGAGCACGCCCAGAATTGTGCACCAGCGACCCATGCTGACGTAGTGAGCGTCGCTAGCATCCTTCTTGATAAGAGCGCGATAGATGTCATAGGTCCAAACGGTCGTGAAGGCACTAACGTTGCCAGCCATACCGGACATAAAACCAGCAATGAGCGCGGTAATACCAAGTCCGAGAAGACCCGGACCGCAATAGCGCGCAAGCATGAGAGGCAAAACTTCGTTATAGCTATGGCCACCGGTTGCGACGGCTTGAGCTTCCGGCATCAGCTTCATGGGAAGTACGGCGAGGGCAAGAAGTCCCGGAAGGATAACAATAAAAGGAACAAACATCTTGAACGCTGCGCCGATAATGGGAGCCATCTTTGCGGCGCGTAGATCTTTGGCGGCAAGAACACGCTGAACGACTAGGAAGTCTGTTGTCCAGTAGCCAAAGGAAATGATGGCGCCAAGGCCAAAGACGATGCCGGTCCAGTGAATACCCATGGGATTGTTGCCTGAAGAACCCAAGGTGCTCCAGAGATGAGTATATTCGGCGGAGGCACGTTCGGCGATCTTGAGCTTAAGAGCAGTCCAACCACCTGCTTCGTATAGGCCAAGAATCGGGATGAGAAGTGCGCCGGCCCAGATCAAGATGAACTGCAGCACTTCGTTAAAGATGGCGGAGCGCAAACCGCCCAAGGCCACGTAGATGGCGACGGTGCCCGCGGAAATCCAGATGCTAAGATTAATGTCCCAACCCAAAACGATTTTGAGCACCAGCGCCATGGAGTACATGTTGATGCCACTCATCAACACAGTCATAAAGGCGAAACTGACGGAGGAAAGAGTGCGACTGGATTCTCCGAAGCGAAGTTTCAGGTACCCGGGGACGGAGTGAGTTTTGGAGATGTAGTAGAACGGCATCATCACAAGAGCCAGGAAAAGCATGGCGGGGATTGCACCGATCCAATACCAGTGAGCCGCTAGAATTCCGTATTGATATGCCGAACCTGCCCAGCCCATCAGTTCCAAGGAGCCGAGGTTCGCGGAAAGGAAGCTGAGTCCCGCGATCCATGCAGTCATTTCGCGCCCGGCCATGAAGAAGTCTTCGCCAGTGTTTGCGTGTTCCTTGAGATAGAAGCCGATAGCCAGAACCAGCGCGAAATAGAAAACGATAATTACGAGATCCACCGGCGCCAAATGAACGAGGCGTGTGGTATCAAGAAATGCTAATAACGGAAGCATAGGATATTGATTCGCTCCTCTCGGATAGGCATCTACCGTTTTCTAATTGCTACCGATGTGATGCAAGTAATCGAATCCGCTTATGTACTACTTTGCTGAGAATTTGTAAATCGTCTCGGAAGTAAATCTTGCGCCGGGACGCAGAACGGTTGAAGGAAAGTCCGGGTGGTTCGGCGAATCCGGGTAATGTTGGGTTTCCAGACAGATGGCGCCATATTTCTGATACTTGGTGGCACCCTTGCCGACAATGGTCTGATCCAGGTGGATAGCGGAATAGAACTGAACGCCAGGTTCCGTAGTCAAGACTTCCATTTCCCTGCCGCTTGACGGATCGACAACCTTGGCCGCTTCCCGGAGAGTCCCTGCCTTGCCATTCAGGACAAAGTTGTGGTCGTAGCCTCCAACTTCTTTGAGTTCGGCAATGCGCGCTCCGATAGCAGTTGGCTTCCGAAAGTCCAGGGGAGTATTAGCCACGCTCTTGATCTCGCCAGTAGGGATCAAGGTGTCGTCGACAACGGTGAACTTATCGGCATTGAGATAGAGGATGTATTTCAAAATGTCGCCCGAGCCAGCCAGGTTGAAGTAGCTATGGTTTGTCAGATTCAAGACAGTGGCCTTGTCGGTTTCGGCAGCGTACTCCAGCTTGAGTTCATTCTTATCGGTCAGCGTGTATGTCACGCTGACGGTGAGCGTACCGGGATAGTTCTCCTCGCCGTCCTTACTTGCGTAGGTAAACCGAACGGACTGAGCGCCAGGAGTCTCCTTTGGCTCGGCCTTCCAAATCTTGTGGTCAAAGCCGACGGCTCCACCGTGCAACGAATTGGGGCCATTGTTGATGGCCAACTGGTACTCTTTTCCATCCAGCGTAAAGTGCCCCTTGGCAATTCGATTCGCATAGCGGCCCACCGTTACACCAAAGAAGGGGCCCTTGGCTTCATATTGGGCAAGGTTGTCGAAACCTAGTACCACGTCGCCCATCTTCCCGGTGCGATCGGGCATCATGAGTTCCGTCAGAGTCGCGCCAAAGGTGATGACCTTGGCTGAGGCTCCCTGGGCGTTGTGGAGAGTGTAGGACTCAATCTCTACGCCATCTGGCGTTTTGCCAAAAGACGCTTTGGCGATGGGAGTTGCTTGTTTCGAACTGGCTGTAGAAGTGCTGTTTTTTGCGATTGTCATAGTTAAACACCCGAAAGCGATTACGGCCAAAGAGAGGCCGATTCGACTCCAAACCTGCATCTGGATCCTCCAAGAGCCGCTTGGGAGCGAGCGGCCTACCCCAGCGGGTTTTATCACAAAACCCCGATATAAGCGAGTGACGTCCGTACTTTGCACAAATCTTGTGAGTTAGCCAAGTGGTAGGGAGAGAAGCAGTTACAGAATGAATAACAGGGTAACAGTGCCTGAACCGTGGAGTTTAAAAGTTGACAAGGGGTGGAGATGGTGACAGAGTCGCGAGTGAGCCGTAAACGATTACGGAGCTGAAGATAATCCATGCAAAAATCCACGGTTTTCCGCGCGAAATTCTTCGCTTGTTTTCTCGCCCTCTTCCTTCTGGTTGTCTGTAGCACGGTATCTGCCCAATGGATCCCCCTGAACCCTGTCAAAAGCAGCGAAACTCAGCCCGACGGAGTATGGCTTGTGCTGGAGAACGGCTATTTGCATTTCCAAGTCTGCTCAGATTCCGTCGTTCACGTGGTTTACAGCCTGGAACGGACTGTTCCAGAGCGACCTGACTTTCTGGTCGTGAAGAAGAATTGGCCAAAAACTGAATTCACGTTTCGCTCTGACGATCCAAAACTGCTGAGCCTTTCCACATCGAAAGTAAAGATAGAGATCTTGCGAGCGGACAGCTCCCTGATTTTCTATGACCCTGCGGGACACAAACTGGCTCAGGAAACGTCGCACACTTTGATGCCTGTAGAAGTGAATGGCGAGAAGACACTGCATTCCGAACGATTCGTGAATATGTGGGATACACAGGAAGCCTTCTATGGATTGGGGCAGCACCAGGCGGGGGTCTGGAACTATCGTGGCGAGGCAGTCGATCTTTCACAGGACAACACAAACATTTCTGTACCGATGCTCCTGTCCAGCAACGGTTATGGCATCTTCTGGAATAACGGATCGCGCAGTCGTTTCAACAACCGATTTGTCCATGCGTTTTATCTGAGTTCGGAAGTCGCGGATTCAATCGACTACTATTTCATTTATGGACCGGATTTCGACAAGATTGTGGCCACTTATCGGGAGCTTACCGGCCCCGCGCCAATGTTTGGCAAGTGGGCCTATGGCTTCTGGCAGTGCAAGAACCGCTATGATTCGCAGAAGGAATTGGAAGGTATCGCGCAGAAATATCGCGACCTGCACATTCCGCTCGATAACATCGTCCAGGACTGGTTCTGGTGGAACATCATGGGCGAACCGGTATTTAACAAGAATTATCCCGATCCCAAGGCGATGGTCGATTCCCTGCACAAGAATAATGTGCATCTGATGATTTCCGTGTGGCCCTTCTTCCGGCCAGGTTCCCCTGTTTACGAGGATATGGACAAGAAGGGATTCTTTATTGACCGCACCAAAGCTGGAGGTTTTCATCCACTCGGAATGGGCTTATACGATGCGTACAATCCAGAGGCGCGGAAATACTACTGGAAGTTGATGGATGACGCGCTGTTCAAGATTGGCGTGGATGCCTGGTGGCTGGACACCACGGAACCGGAAACAGAAGGTCGCGAAACAAATATACAGGTGACCAATAAGACGGCGCTTGGAAACGGTGCACGCTATACCAATGAGTTCCCGGTCCTTACAACTGGAGCAGTCTATGACGGCCAACGAGCTGCTTCGGATCAGAAGCGCGTTTTCATACTTTCCCGATCCGGCTACGCGGGTGTGCAGCGGAATGCGGCAGCGGTATGGTCCGGCGACGTTAATCCGAATTGGGAGACTTTTCGGCGCCAAATTCCCGCCGGACTCAATTTGTCGGTTTCTGGCATTCCCTATTGGACAACCGATATCGGGGGATTTGTGGTTGCGAACCCGGATGATCCCGCCTATCGTGAGCTATTTGTCCGTTGGTTCGAGTTCGGAACATTTTGTCCGATCTTTCGAGCGCATGGGACTCGCACGACAAATCAAAATGAATTGTGGTCGTATGGCCCCGAAGCTCAGAAAACTCTGGTGGCATATGACAAATTGCGCTACCGCCTGATGCCATATATTTATTCGCTTGCCTGGAAGACAACGAACGAAGGCTACACCATCATGCGTCCGTTGGTGATGGATTTTCGCAACGATGTTCGCGCGCAAAACATTGGAGATACCTTTATGTTTGGGCCTGCACTGTTGGTCGCACCGGTGACCGAACAGGCCGCCACGAAGCGTCAACTCTATCTGCCAGAATCGCAGTGGTATGACTTCTGGAGCGGCGAAACGCTCAAAGGTGGACGCGCCATCGATTCCCAGGCGCCGATTGACCGCATTCCCCTGTATGTCCGTTCCGGATCGATCTTGCCACTCGGCCCCGATGTGGAATACGCCGCGGAGAAAGCAGCAGATCCGCTGGAAATCCGCGTATATAGCGGCGCGAATGGAAACTTCACTCTGTATGAAGATGAAAATGACAGCTATAACTACGAAAAGGGCGCACACGCGACTATTCCCATGCAATGGGATGATTCGACGCATACGCTTACGATAGGCGATCGGGTTGGCGCTTTCCCTGGAATGCTGGAGAAGCGCACATTCAAGATTGTGTTCGTGAAGCAAAACCACGGAGCGGGTGGTGGATTAACAGAGAAAGTGGACAAAACGATTTCTTATTCCGGGAATAAGATGATTGTCACACCTTAGCACCCTGCAATAATCGAAACTCTACGGAGGCGCCTCGTGTTTTCGCACTGCGGATGTCGCTGGTATGCTTGCCTGCTTCTAATTCTTTCCGTGCTTTATACACCTTCAAATCTGGCAGCTCAAACACCCAATAGCCCTGTACCATCCCAGATTCCGGGGAGGGACGCGATCCTGATGGGCACGGACTGGTATCCGGAACAGTGGCCGGAATCTCGTTGGGAAACGGATTTGCAGATGATGAACGCGGCCCATATTAAGGTCGTTCGCATTGCAGAATTTGCATGGAGCCGGATGGAGCCTTCGGAAGGTCATTTCGATTTCGACTGGCTGGACCGCACGGTCCGACTGGCGGAAAAACATCACATCGCCGTGGTGCTTGGGACGCCAACTGCAGGACCACCTGCGTGGTTAACAAAAAAATATCCAGAGACACTGCGCGTAGAAGCTCGACGGACAAATTGCAACACACGGTAACCGTGCTCAAGGCTCCGTTACTTCGGTGAAATATCGAGAGTTCTGCAAGCGGATCGCATTGGAAATGGCGAAGCGGTACGGGCACGACGCGAACGTAGTTGGATGGCAGATCGACAATGAATATGGATATGCGTTGATGTCATACAACGCGGAGGGGCGAAAACAGTTCCAGGACTGGCTGAAAGCCAAATACAAAACGCTGGATGCCTTGAACGAACATTGGACAACAACCTACTGGAGCCAGACCTACAACGATTGGGAAGAAATCCCCATCCCAGTGGGTGGGCACAATCCCGGCCTCATGCTGGATTGGAAACGATTCGTGACGTTTGCCTGGACGAGTTACCAGCAAGATCAAATCGATACGATTCGTGCACAAAGTGATTCCCGGCAATTCATAACCGGAAATTTCATGGGCTATGGATTCGACGGATTCGATCACTTCATCATCACGCACCCACTCACGTTTGTTTCCTGGGACGACTATGTGGGGAAAGGACATCTGGATCCAAATGCGAATGGCATCAGCCACGATGCGATGCGCGGACTGAAGCGTGAAAATTTCTGGGTCATCGAGACGCAACCCGGATTCGTGAACTGGTCTGACCTAAATAATGCCCTGGACAAGGGAGAAGTGCGCGCCATGGCATGGCACGACATCGGGCATGGCGCCGACGAAGTGGGCTACTGGCAATGGCGAAGCGCACTGAACGGCCAGGAAGAAATGCACGGAACGCTTGTGGGCCCGGATGGAGAAGCCGTGCCTCTGTTGGCGGAAGTGGCACAGACCGGGAAGGAGTTCGAATCGACGCAAGCAGCGTTTCGAGGCACAAGAGTGGTGTCACAAGTTGCTCTACTGCAGGATTACGACAGCCGCTGGGCCATCAACTGGCAAAAACACACAGCGAAATACGACCAGTTTGGGATCTTGAAGAACTACTACAGTGCACTGCGGAAACTCTCTCAATCTATCGATATTGTCAGCCCGTATGCGCCACTTGAAGGATACAAACTGGTAGTCGCACCTGACTTGAGCCTGATCCCCAAGGAACTCTCGGATCGACTCGCGGCCTACGTAAAGAATGGTGGACATCTTGTCCTTGGCCCGCGATCAGGCCAGAAAGATGAATTCAATGCATTGCTGCCGATTCGCCAACCTGGGTATCTGGCGGAAGCGTTGGGTGGGCAAGTAGAGCAATACTATGCGCTCGAGAGCAATATTCCGGCGAGTGGGACACTTGGGTCCGGTGAAGCGACAGTGTGGGCAGAACAACTCAAAACCACAGCTGCCGATGCCGAAGTTTTGTTGCGATATGGAAAAAGTAATGGGTGGCTCGACGGGCAGCCATGCGTGATTACACGGCACTATGGGCGTGGACAGATTACGTACGTGGGAACGGCACTCGACGGCAAGCTGATGAATAGCGCCGCGGAGTGGCTGGCGAAGAACAGTGGCGTGAGCCCTGTTTTTGGTCCTGTGCCCGATGGCATCGAGGTAAGTCGACGAGTGGGTCCCAGAGTCTATCGTATTTGTTCTAATCAACTTCAATAAGGAAAAGCAAACCGTTGATTCTGCCGCGAACGATGAAATCGCTTCTGGATCAGAAAGAAGTGAAAAGCGTCGAGCTATCGCAATATGGGGTGGCCGTCTTGCAGGAGTCCGGGAAAGCACTGACGCTCGCAACATTAACGAAAATTTCAAACGCTAGAATCCGCTTGCAGAGTCAAGAGTAGAAACAATAGTCTTGCACTCGGGGGTCTATGCAATTATGAAGCCTGTTTCCACGGCAAAGGCACGGAAAGTACTGGTCATCGATGTGGGCGGAACGAATATCAAACTAATGGCGGCTGGCCAAAAAGAACCGCTTAAGACTCCTTCTGGCCCCTCCATGACTGCAAGCAAAATGGTCAGTGTGGTAAGGCAGAACGTCAAAGGATGGGAATTCGACTGCATTTCTCTAGGGTATCCGGGACCTATCATCAACGGCCACCCGCTACGCGAACCTCACAATCTGGGCAAAGGCTGGATGAGATTTGATTTCCAAAAAGCATTCGGATGTCCGGTAAAGATAATCAATGACGCGGCGATGCAAGCACTGGGAAGCTACGAAGGCGGGCGGATGCTTTTTCTGGGACTTGGCACGGGTTTGGGTTCAGCAATGATTGTGGATGGCGTTTTGGAACCGATGGAATTGGCGCATCTGATCTATAAAAAAGGAAAAACGTACGAGGATTACCTGGGATTGCGCGGCCTGGAACGAATGGGCAAGAAAAAATGGCGGCGCTATGTGACTAAGATCACCACGACCTTAAAAGATGCACTTGAGGCCGACTATGTAGTTCTGGGTGGAGGGAATAATAAAAAGCTTAAAGAAATACCACCGGGGGCACGGATCGGCAAGAACGAGAATGCATTCGTGGGTGGATTTCGATTGTGGGAGAAAGAGCGGGGGTGATGCCACACATCATAAAAAGCAGGTTTATCGCGAGCCCGCAGAATATTCTCTGACCACGCCAGAATCTCCCCGTTCACGAGCCAGATATTGGTCATAAATCCAGCGAAAAGTCTTTTCCAGCCCGGTCCTGAACGAAGTTCTCGGTTCCCACTTCAGAAGATGTTGAATCAGTGTGTTATCGCTGTTGCGGTCGTTGACTCCCTTGGGGGCATTCAAGTCATATTTACGTTTCAACTTGATGCCTGCGATATCTTCCGCAATGTCCACCATCTGGTTGATCGTAACAGCCTCGCTCGAACCAAGATTGATAGGTTCAAGGATGTCAGAGTTCATGATCAGGTCGATGCCTTTGATACAGTCATCGATATACATGAAACTCCGGGTTTGCATCCCGCTGCCCCAAATCTCGATTTCATGTTTATTGCTCACCTTTGCTTCAATTACTTTTCGGCAGATAGCGGCAGGTGCTTTTTCCCGTCCCCCGTACCACGTTCCCCACGGGCCGTAGACATTGTGAAATCTGGCTACTCGAGTTCTGAGGCCATAATCCTCGTGAAAATGTCTGCACATGCGCTCGGAAAAAAGTTTTTCCCATCCATAGCCATCTTCAGTCATGGCTGGGTAAGCATCTTCTTCCTTTAAGGACGGGGCCTCAAATGTCTTTTGTTTGTCGGTATTGTAAACGCAGGCAGAACGCGGAGTTCGACAGTGATCGCAATCCTACCTACATCCGCCAACGCCTCGGAGCACAGAGCGTGATTCCCGCCAAGCGCGGAAAGAAAACCTGGCGGGTCCAGGGAGTGCGCGCCGAGATGCGGCGTGCATTCCCACAACGGATGTACCGCCGCCGCGCCCTGATCGAGAGCAGGTTCTCTTCCGTGAAACGCAAACTCTCGGCGCGTGCCCGGGCCGCTCGCTGCCCACGCAGATGCGCCCAGCTCTGTTGCTCGGATTGAGTTTCAATCTGTATCGGTTGAAACATCGCCGCGTTTTCCTGAGGATGTCAACAGAGCCAGATGCGGTCAAATCTGTTCCGTCCGAGCTCTTCTCTCGTGCCGATTGGCCATCGACCAACGCTTCGTTGTCTCCCCTGTCGGCTCTTCCCGCTTGTGCTTTTGTCATTAGGTCTTTCCCATGTACCCTCTTTAGATCATCTTGACCCCAGCCTCCTTTAAGCTTGAGCTACAGATCCATCGAGCAGCTCACTGCACGAATCGCTCGTGACCTTGTATGTCTTCCCGCACGACTTGCAGGTCTGCACAGAGGCAGTGTCCCGGAGCCGCAAACCACAGGGACAAACCCAACCGACCTGCGTGGCCGGCACACCCATCACATGTGCATAGTCCGGAATATCTCTCGTAACAACGGTTCCGGCGTCCACAAACGCATACTTCCCGATCGTCGTTCCACACACCACCGTGGAATTGGCTCCAAGCATTGCTCCTCGTTTTACAAGCGTTCTTTGATGTTCGTTTTTCTGCTTATTGCGACTCGCAGGGTTGTTCACATTTGTGAACACCATTGAAGATCCGCATAACACGTCATCCTGCAACTCCACACCAGAAGAAACTGAAACATTGTTTTGCACTTTGACATTTCTCCCCAGCAGCACTCCTGGGCTGATCACTACGTTCTGACCCAGATTGCAGCCGGGACCTAACACGGAACCCTGCATAATGTGCGAAAAGTGCCATATCTTGGTTCCATCTCCTATTTGACATGGCTGGTCAATAACTGCGGTAGGATGAACAAAATATCTCTGCGTGTCCTCAATGAATGGGATCCGTGTCCCGTTTTGATTCAGCGAACGCACACATGCATCAAGAACCTCCAAAACATCCAGTGCGGTCTTGCTGTTTGTCCGCAGTGTGGTCTTCGTTTTGAGACACCCGAGAAAATGCTCGCACTCGTTCAGAAGTGGTTCCTCTTTGGAAATGGGAATCACTTGGCCCCCCTCCCGCTCTGCCACGGGCTTCCGATCCAGCCAGTTGATCCTGTACGGAGAAAGAACCAACTTCTTGACCGGTTCGAGATCATCGAAAACGACCATCTTCTCGCTGCCTATCACACAGAGCCGCTGCTCCTTCAAGGGATGTAACCAACTCACAAAGATATGTGCCTTCACTCCGCTATGGAACTCCAGGGTACTCAGCGTGGTGTCTAAAACAGGAGGATTGAGATAGGTGCCACCTTGTGCTGTCGCGTGCACCGGCAACTCGTCAAGAAGGCCGAGGATCACGGAAATAATATCAGGAACAGATTTCCACAGAATATTTTCATCGGTTCTCAACTTCCCAAGATTTAAGCGAGAGCAATAAATATATTGAATCCTTCCGAGTTCACCATCTCGAATGAGCCTTTTAAGCTCCATGATCGCTGGGTGATAGCCGAGTATGTGACCTATCATCAGCACCGCACCTTGAGTGTCGGCCAGATCCACAAGTTCCTTCCCTTCGGGAACATTGAGCGCTAAAGGTTTCTCGACGAACACATCCTTTCCAGCTTCTAATGCGCGCTTTGCCAAGCTATGGTGCGATGCAGCAGGTGTCGCGATCACTACCGCGTCCACAACCGGGTCGCTTAGGATCGCATCGTAGTCCTTGGTGGTCGCAACGCGATATTCTTTGCGAACATGATTCAGGGTTTCGTCATCGACATCACACACGGACTCCAGTGCACCGAGTGCGTGAAAGCTACGCACCAGGTTCCTTCCCCACTCTCCCGCTCCAATCACGCTCACCCGTGGGGCTTGCTTTCCTGTTCCTGTGGTTGGCATGGATTCTCCATTCTCCCTATTCCGAATCAAAATCGGCGATGGCAGCAACAACCGCCCGTTGTTGTTCTTCTGTCATCTCCGGATAGATTGGCAGCGAAAGGACTTCGAGACCCGCAACTTCCGATTCGGGGAAACTTCCCGGCTTGTACCCCAAATAATGGAACGCCTTCTGCAGGTGTAGTGGTTTCGGATAGTAAACCTCTGTAGGTATGCCTCTTTTCCGTAGGTGTTCGCGCAGTTCATCTCGGTCTTTTGCGCGGATAGTAAACTGGCTGTAGACATGTATTAAGTAATTGGGTGCGCCCGGTGACTGCACCCGCGATTCCACCCGGAATTCATGGAACAGTTCGCGGTATCGATCGGCGTTCTGCCTGCGTTTGGCCGCCCATTGATCGAGATACCGTAACTTCACCCGCAAGATCGCTGCCTGCATCGCGTCCAACCGACTGTTCATCCCAAGCACTTCGTACTCGTACTTTTGTCGTGCGCCGTGTACGCGCAACAGGCGCAGCCTTTCGGCGAGGGCGGCATCGTTTGTTGTAACGATGCCACCGTCTCCTGCGCCGCCCAAGTTCATAGATGGGGAGAAGCTGAAGCAGCCCAGGACTCCTATGCTTCCAACCGCACGACCTTCGTACCGCGCTCCGATCGCCTGGGCCGCGTCTTCAATCACAGCAATCCGGTGCTCGGTCGCGATTGCATTGATCTCATTCATGTCGGCGGGTAATCCAAACAGGTGCACCGGAATAATCGCCTTGGTACGGGAGGTCAGGGCCCTCGCGATTGCCTTCGAAGAGATGTTAAAAGTCTCAGAGTCAATATCGACAAAAATGGGCTTTGCCCCGATCCTTGCGATCGAATCAGCCGTTGCCACACACGTAAACGGCGTAGTGATAACCTCGTCTCCGCGGCCGATTTCCAGGGCCAGCAGGGCTAGACTTAGCGCATCCGATCCTGAAGCACAGCCTATGCCGTGAGTGCAGGAGGTCAACGCACTCAGTTCTTCTTCAAGTGACTCCACTTCCGGGCCTAAAACGAAGTGCTGGCTATCCAGCACACGAGTTACGGCTTCAAGAATTTCCCGTCGCATCCCTGTATACTGTCCCTTCGTGTCCAAAAACGGCATTGCCTTCCGGGCAACCCTTACCAAAGCTGCATTTGGCATAATTTACCCCCACCTCGATTTCAACTTGGTTCCGTAAAGGGCGGAACAATTTCACGGGCAAGCACTTCTCTAACTAAATGAGCAACCGATTACGAGGATTAAGCTCTTTTGAAAGAACCGATTCATTCATGAACGGACGTCCGGGTGCCGCGCATTATCTGGGCTCAAGATGAAGAAAAGGATTTGGTATTCTGGCTGATTCTTCTAGGAGAGGTTCGCAAAGTTCAGGTAGAGCTCGTGATCTTACCCGCGGCCGGGTTCAGACCGCTTGCTCGTAATCAGTAATCGGATCGCCGGACACACTCTCGTTTCTGGTTCCGAAGGTCGGTGATCCAAACACACAGTGTCAACACTTGATAGCCCGGCGGCATTAGGTCTACGAGAAGAATCACGCGACAAAGCAGCGAGTCGATCTTTCCTTAGCATACTAATCTGGTTCTTCATAAAGTTCGAGGACAAATCCGAAACTGACAGGATTCACGGGCTAACTCTGTTTGTCCGGTATTGGTAGAAATGTAGCCAACACAATCTCACGATCAAATGGCACATCTTCGCCGTCGACTCCCACTACTGGGAATTTTCTGGTTGCCCTTGTCTATCCGGACATTTCTAGTCCGTCATAGTTCCGGCTGCGATCACGCGCGCCTTTCCATTTCTGTCATCGCCACCAACTGGTTCCAATTCTTCCATCTGTGCGCTGGCACGGGTGATCGCCCTACAAAGCGAGACACGAAACTCTCCGGTCAGCAAATTTAGGTCAAGCCCCGGACGATTGAATTCAGACATGCAAATTAGCGAAAAGTATCCCCAGCGATCTTCAGTATTGGAGCGGAGTTCCACGTTCAATTCCCAAGGTGGCTCCACTATCTCGCGCTCGAACCAGGAATAGACCCATGATCCATCAGGCGAACCGCTAAGTGGTTCAAGTAGCGAATAAGAATAACCGTTTTGCCCCAATTTCTTGAAGCGGACGGCGTCAAACCCCATAGGTCCAAGTGTATTTTGCAGAAGCCGACAGATCGAGCCAAAATCGTTGCACTCGCTCAACCTTTCCGTGGCCCGACGTATAGCCACATGATTGACCACGATTTGCCGGCGTTGGGTTATGCCCTGCAGGATCGAGACGAGCTCCTCAAATTCGTGATAACGCAGTTGTTGCACCCCAAAAAAAATCCCGAGCCCCAACGCGGCGAGAACCAAAGCGGTGGCTTTTCGCTGCTGAAACAAGACTAGGCTCAGAAATCCAAATCCAGCAGTTACTGCATAGAGCGTGAGCACAGCACCTCTCTGCGACAACCCGCGTTTGAGCAATCTGTGATGAATATGATATTTGTCGCCGTCAAATAGAGGCTTCCCTGCGAGAAAACGGCGCACCACTGCCAGGACAACATCAAGAATGGGAAAACCCAGTGATACCATGGGAATGGCCACGGCGATGATAGTAGGTGCTTTTTCCGAGCCGGCGAGAGCTAGCGCGGCCAACATAAACCCGATGAACAAGCTTCCAGAATCGCCCAAAAAGATGGAAGCTGGATGGAAATTAAATCGCAGGAAACCGAGGATCCCCCCGGCCAGTGCCACTGTCAAAAATCCTACCAGCGAGTTTGGCACAATGAGTGACATCGCACAAACAACCACCATGGAGAAAAACGCCGAACCCGCGGCCAGTCCGTCCAAACCGTCAATCAGATTGAATGCATTTGTAATCAACAGCACCCACAATACAGTGAGGGGGAGGCAGTAGAACCTGCCAAGTGGCGCTCCGCCATGAATTAAGCCGAGATTGTGAATTCCATAACCACCCGCATAAAGCAAAATCGCCGCAATCCCTTGGATTGCGAATTTGAAGTACGCATGCACAGGACGAAGGTCGTCGACCAATCCCAAAAGAAAAACGATTAGGGCGGGCCCAAGCAAACCAACTATTGCCTTTGTGTCGACTGGCGAAGGGAACCCCAACAAGGGTGGAACTACCAAGGCAAGAATCACCACGGACATAAAGGAAAAACAGATGGCCACTCCGCCCAGTCGCGGCACAGGAATAGTGTGCACGTGTCTCTCGAACTTCGGAACGTCCGTCCACCCCTTTGCATTAGCAAGGTTCCGTACGTACCAGGTGGACAACATGGAAAGAGACATACAGACCACAAACGCTAACAGATAGACCATAAGCTCGAACGCTCCTCTGCATCAGAGTTGTATATAAGTTACTTGGGATTTTCAATCAGATTGAGTGCTTCCAGAAATCGCGATTCAAACAGTTGTTACTACTTTTGAGTTCACCTTTGCTAGGCTATGGCGGAAGAGCCATTTGCCATTCAAGAGCTCTTCATACACATCGAGCGTTTGACGCATGATTGTTCGCTCAGAATATTCCTTCACTGCCCGCTCGCGTCCAGCCTTACCCATCTGCGATCGCCGCGCACCATCCTGTAGTAAACCATGAATGGCGTTAGCCAGTGCCCGTGAGTCTTTGATGGGAACCAGAAGACCGTTCTCTCCGTGCCGCACCACAGCAGAGCAGCCGGGTGCATTTGTAGTCACAATCGCTCGCCCACAAGCTCCCGCTTCGAGCAAAACCTTTGGGAGACCTTCACGATAGGAAGGTAAACAAACCAAATGGGATCGACAAAGAACGGCTGGCATGTCGGTCTGAGAACCCCACCATTCGACGCTCGCCGTTTCTGCCCATTCTCTAAGCTGTCGTTCGGGAATGCAGCCCGGATTATTCGGATCCGGCGCTCCGACCAGCACCATCCGCGCTGTAGTGCCCTGCGCGCGCAATTCTTCCGCGGCTTCTACAAACTCGCGCACGCCCTTCTCCCACAACATCCTTGCCGGCAGCATGACGAGAAACTCACCTTCTGGCTCGGGGCGCGGTACAAATTGCTCCGTATTTACACCAAATCCGGATATAACGACGGTCTTCTCTGCAGCCGCAATTTTCTCATTCAATAATAGTTCTCGGTCGTCTTCGTTCTGAACGACCACCATCCCATTTGTCGTTTTAAAGCACACACGAAGGACTTTGCTCAGAAAGTTACGCAGAATTTTGGAGAACATATTCGTTCTTGTGAATACGGGGCCGAGGCCTGTCACCGTATTGACAGACGGGATGTAGTCGCATATGCGAGCCGCGAGAGAGCCATACACTATCGGTTTGAGCGCAATATGATGTACCAGGTCGGGCCGTTCTTTCCGGTAGAACCTTAGTACCTGTAGAAAACTACGCAACTCCCGAATAGGGTTCAGACTTTCCCTCGAAATATTCCAAGGGATCACGCGGAATCCATCCTGTTCCAAAAGGCGACTATGGGCTCCTGACCGCGTCATGATTACGACATCTGCCCCCTCTCTCCTCGCAGTGCGCGCTAACGTCAGACGATGAGACCAAAACGTGGAATCTTCGGTGGTCAGAAAGAGGAGTTTCATCGTCGTTGAGGATCGAACTCGCTAACTGGAGATGCTAAATCGTTTTTTTGCGGTTGCGTCGTCGTCAACCTGAGGCGAATTAATTGCCTGGGTTGGATGCAAATGCCAGTTGCTATGTGTATTGCAGCGCACGCGGAATTGTTTCGCGGCTGAGGTTATTTTTCTCATTTTAAAAGTACTAATTGCCGAGGCAAACCATCGGGCCTACTGGGGTGCTGCTTTTTTTAGCATTACTTCGTTGGGATTATACGCGTCGTACGATCGAGGAGCTGATCTGTGCCGGAGAAACCAGTCTTGGAAAACAAGCACGTCCCAAAGCAAGTACTGCCAATTGCGATTGCCAGAGAGATGCTGTCGCCATTTGTCGCGGATCCGTTGAACATCAAATAAACCGTGGTCCGACAGGTTTCGTTCAGAGAGCAGGTTTTCTGCCCAATCGCGCAACGGCCCTCTTAGCCATCGATCAATAGGCACGGCGAAACCCATCTTGGGCCGTTTCTGAAACTCAGCTGGGAGATACTTTTGCATGACTTGACGCAGGATCCACTTTTTCTCCCCATTGCGGATCTTGACCCGGAGTGGCAATTTCCAGGCGAATTCGACAATCCGATGATCCAGAAGGGGAACTCGCGCTTCCAGACTGACAGCCATGCTGGCACGATCGAGTTTGGTGAGAATGTCGTCCGGCAGGTAGTTGACCAAGTCTGTGAGCATCATGCTTTCTTCAATGGTTAAGTTTGTAGAAAGATCAGTGATACGTTCACGAACAGTATCCGGCTCGTGCGAGTCGAGAACCACGTCGGATGGACTGCTCCAGTGAGAAAGCGCGCAATAGTAGAGCGCTTGAGGGCTGTCGCATGAAAAAAAAGTGGCAAGCTTTTGGGCTTTGTCGGCTGGACTCCCGTAGTGAAGTGTCTCGGGCAGCAGCTTACTGAGCATATAGAATGCAGAGTTTAGGCGTTCCGGTGGGACCGCCTGAAGGATAGACGCTCCCAAGCTGCGAATGGGTGCAGGGATAGGATTCATGAGTTTCCAGATGCGTTTGATCAGTGCATGGCGATTGTAGCCACCAAATAGTTCGTCTCCGCCGTCTCCGGACAGGCTCACCGTGACATCATTCCGGGCCAGCTTCGAAACCAAGTAGGTTGGAATTTGCGAGGAATCCGAGAACGGTTCGTCGTACATTGCAGGGAGCATCGGAACTACGTCGAGAGCATCTTCCGAGCCCAGATAGAGCTCAGTATGATCAGTGCCCAGATATTTTGCGACTCTTTTGGCGTCGATGGCCTCATTGTAGCCTCGATCATGAAAGCCGATTGAGAAAGTCTTAATAGGTCGGGAACATTGAGCCTGCATCAAGGCAACTACGGTACTCGGAATCGACGCCTCCGGAAAGAAATGCACCTAGGGGAACATCAGAAATCATACGAAGTTGCACGGCATGGAGGAGGAGCCGATGTAGCTCTTCAACCGCCTCAGTGTCATTTAGCTGTAATGGCGACTGCTTTCCTGCCCGCGCAACTTCCTTCGCGCACCAGTAGTGCCGGATTTGTGGAAAAGCAGTCGCAGCCTCAAGGGTCAAAATGCAGCCGGGTTGAAGCTTGTGCAGGCCTCTGTAAATGCAGTGTGGAGAAGGTACGCAGTTGTGACGCATATACAGAGCCAGTGCGCCCCGATCGATCTCTCCGACAAAGTCCGGATACTGCCAGATGGCTTTCAACTCGGAAGCAAAAACAAAAGCGCTTTCGGTCCGGCCGTAGTAGAGCGGCTTGATTCCAAGGCGGTCGCGAACAAGATGGAGTCTTCTCTCTTGGCAATCCCAAAGTGCGATGGCAAACATACCAACGAACCGCTGAACAGCAGCTTCAACACCCCACCGTTCGATCGCCTCGAGCATAACTTCCGTGTCCGAATGGCCTCGCCATTGGCACGGTTTTAGTTCAGCAGCTATTTCTTCGAAATTGTAGACCTCCCCGTTGAAGATAATCACGTAACGGCCCGAGGCCGAATGCATCGGTTGATGGCCTTCTGCAGAGAGGTCAAGGATTGACAATCGACGGAACGCCAAACCGATTCCCGCGCCAACGTCGTGGAAGGCGCCGGAGTCATCAGGGCCCCGATGGGCAAGAGCCACACCCATGCGCGTTAGGACTTCGAGCGGGTCCTCATAAACACTTTTAGTATGCCAATAGCCAGCTATGCCGCACATCAGTATCGGAGGTCCTTTGCATTAGTCAATTTCTTCGTTGGAGCTAGCGCCATTCAGCACTTTTACTGCTGCACCGATTTATCAGCGAAAATAAATCTGGGTACATTTTGGGTGCTCCCTGCTGACACCACTTGCCGGATGCGCTGGCAATGATCCGGAGGTTCACTTGCGAAGTTGCTATTTCCCCTCGTTCAACAGTTTGGGGGAGTGTGATGCACTCCTGCATGCCCTCGTAGTACGGTTTCACTCACCCCGTCGATCGATAATCTCAAACCGTCGACTGCACCTTGAAACAAAAGCTTGGTTCGCTCCCATTTGCTATTTCTAGCAACGACAATCAGCCCAAATTCCATCATGAATCTATAAGCGGCTACCACGAAGTAAAGTGTCTGGTTACGGGAGCGGCGGATCGCCAGAATCAGATTTCTAGCATAGTAGTAAGTTCTCCATGCTGGTTTGTCCACCGTCTTTCCGAACCAAGCCTTCATATATTCATAGTTGTCAGGGTAAATGGCCCCGCAAACGATGACCTGGCGGTATCCATGGCTAGATAGTCTCCATCCGTATTCAAGATCCTCCCATCCCATCCACATCAAGGACCAGGGCACGATGCCTTTCCGTACGGGCTCCAAGGAATAGAGCGCCCCATTGCTGCTGCTCCAGAACACATCGATCACCGATTCAGATGGCCGTGACGAAGTGAGCTTTGCAGGCAACGGTAATTCGCGGGTCCCGGTCAGATTGTAAGCACCTGCACCTGTGAGATAGCTCAAAGGATAGGCGGCACCTAAGTTTTCCAGTGGCTCAGCTGCCTTCAACAAAGCAAATACAACGCCAGCATCAAAATTCCCATCATGATTGAGGGCGTACGCATAGTCCGCCTCTGCTGCTGCAGCAATGCGCAGGCGTTCGCATAGGTTTGCGCCAGAACCAAGATTCGAGTCGTAGGATTTGTAGATTACGTTGCCCCAATTTTTACGCTCGACCAAGATCGGTATCACTCCCGTACCCTCGGAATCCACCACAAGGACTTTATCGAAAACTCTCTGGTTGCATTCATGCACCTGACTTAGGATTCTCGCCACATCTTCATCATTTCGGTACGATGAGATGACCAGCCATACAGTCATTGAAAACGCTCCTCAGCTAGGAAACTTGCACACCCAGAGACTTTGAGGCTAAGCCACCAAGATCATGAGAATAGAACATGCATTAAACCCAGCCTAGTCGGCCGGAACGGAAGTCACTGGTTCCGGCGAGGGCTGTTTATGTCTACCCTTCGAGTGACGGTTCCTCAGTAAAGAAGGAAGTGCTCTCCATAACATCATGTATGCCCGGACGGTCTCTCGCATTTCAAGCATGCTTTTGTGGACAACCGCAAGAAATAGTCGGGAGAAGGGCTCAAGCAGAAGAGTACTCAGCATGACTACGGTCGCGGCGGCACGTCCGAAATGCTTGTAACAGTAAAGAACTCGGCCGCAAAGCGAGTAGTACAGCCGCGTGGCCTTCGCCCGCGAAGAGCAACCACCCCCCTTGTGATACGCCTGAGTCGTTGCGAGATAATAGGACCGCCAACCCTTTTGGCGCGCGCGGAAAGAAAAATCCACATCTTCAAAATAGACGAAGAATCGTTCGTCAAATCCACCCAGTGATTCGAACGACTTATGCCGCACCAGGAAAAACGCTCCCATAACTTGGTCAACTTCCCCAGATCTAAGATGATCCTGAAGACCAAGAAAGTGCCCTTTGAAATGGTGGGGAAAGATCCGGTCCAAACCGAGCATTTGCGAGAGAAAACTAACAGTTGTGGGAAACCTGGAACTACTTTGACTTACGTTACTCTCTTCATCCAGAAGCTGTATCCCGCAAATCCCCACTTCTGCGTTTTGCGGGCTTTGCATAAACTGAATTGGGGTCTGAAGAGAATCGACGAGCAAACGCATATCAGGATTCAGAAAAAGCACATAGTCGCTCGCACTGACTCTGGCACCCTGATTACATGCCACAGCAAAGCCTCGATTCTCGGGATTCCTTATAAGGTGTAAGGGCAGATCCGGAAAGTGAAGATTGTCCACCGAACCGTCCACTGAGGCGTTGTCGACAAGAACTACTTGCTCGAGTTCAAAGCCATCCCGCCTCGTGCTGCGAATGGAATCGAGACAGTCATTTAGATCCTTCCCTGCGTTCCAGTTTACGATGACAATTTTAAGTGAAGGTTTCATGCGAGCCTTGAGGGGCACTCAGCAAGGATAGCAATGTGATGCGGTTTGGCAATTTCAAGGCGCAATACCGTGAGTCCCACAGCTTCAAACAATTCACGGCTGTTGCACTCATCAAAGACATGATGATGCAAACAGCGGTTTTCAAAATTCCGTAGAGATCTTTGGCGGAACTGTTCCTTGGAGCCAGCCGCCGGATCGCGAGAGAGGTCGTGCAACTCAAGAATCTCCTCGAGATGCGTCAAGTCTCTTTCGTCTTTTCCGAGTTCGTAATCGTGGAACATATGCTCGATTGAGGTCGGTTTGCGTCGATGATCAAATGTCCGTCGATAATCTGGCAGAAGCACGATGACTATCCCCTTCGGCTTCACAACTCTTCTCCACTCGTTCAAAGCTCGGACGGGATTCGAAATATGCTCCAGATTATGTGATGACAACACAAAATCATAATGGTGATTGGCAATTCCATACAAATCCGTTGCTTCCCGAATGTGATTAAATCCATTGGCCTTTCGAGGGTGATAGGAAAATGTGTGGCCCTCGGTTCGCTTGCCTTCCCAGATAGTTTCGACAGAGAAGACGCAATTGTCCAAGCCCGCCAGGTAACGATAAAGCGGCAGCTCCCCGCTATCTCCAAAGGCAGCACTGGGGCCACCTATTTCTAGCCCGAGTTTACCCTCTATCCGCGCACGGAATTCTCGCTGTCCGCTAACGCGACGCCCAAGAACCCGCCTTGCAGCCTGAATCGCTGAACGCCTCGCGAAATCAAACAATTGCTCATTCATGCTAACCATCTTCTGTTGGCGTTTTCCGGAGTCAATCTGCACTAACTCCGTGCGATCAATCACTTCTTAGAAATTAGAAGAATTTCTTTCCCCGCCGCAGAATCCACAAATGATCCGGCCCACTGCACTAAACTTGCCAACTCATCCCACACCCTAAGACCCCAGGATGGGGACCGAGTCCAATTGGCTTTTCCAGAGCGTCGCAAGATTCTGCTCGCCAAAAGCATGCCGCTGCCTCGCATGATCGAACGACAGTGGCAAAGGTTGAGACCGGTCCGGCGGCACATTCCCGCCAAAGAAGCAGGAGTAAAGATATGAAGATGCCTTGGCGGCTCCAGGCCGCGCCAATCAGTTTGATAGATACCATGTCCCCAACTTTCTGCATTTGGAGTGAGCAGTACCAGCATTCCACCCGGCTTCAGGAGTCTTCGACATTCCTGCAATTCTCGGAGAGGATCGGGGAGATGTTCGATAAAATGACTCGCCGTGATCGCATCAAATGCTTCATCAGGGAGCTTCTGTTCGGCCAAAGTTCCAAGATGCACCTGGATGCCACTTTCCCTTGCGTGTGCCACCGCAGCTGGGTCGAAATCGACGCCCTCTACTTGCCACCCGAGTTCCTTCATTAACTTCAACATTGCACCACCGCCGCAGCCCATCTCCAGGAGTCGGCCATTGGGTTTAGCCTTAAGGAAAAAAACACTAATATCGAAATTTGCGCGCCGAATGGGGTGCAGATACGCCAGGACTGCAAACAGTTGGTCCCATCGATTGCTATCCGCTTGGCGGTAATTGTATTTCGCCCTCACGTAGCTCATTTGTATTCGAGAATAAAGACGCCGGGCCAAATTGATTATGGGAAAAATCTCTTCTTTGTGGGTGTTATAAATACGATAAGCCTTGATGATGTCTTCTTCCACGGGTCTCGGATCCAGCCAAATCATTCCACGCTTAGGATTGAGGCATCGCCTGAGATTCCAATTTCCCGGTGCGCCGAACAACCGGTCGGTCAAACCCTCGTAGAGGAGCTCTCCTTGTCTTTCGCAAAGATATCACTTCGGGCAGGGGCTTGTTCGGATAGAATCACCGCTTTCCTCTCTGTGCGGCAATGCACGAACCGCATTCATTGGTTTTTAACCTTAACTGCCGTAGAGAATAAGTTGGTGTCCACTGGGCACTTAGTCTGCTGGAACCCATGTACCAAACGCATTTAATTTAAGAAGGGCCTGCAATTCGTTACCGCAAGTCGCGGGAAAAGTCTCGACCGTCGCTTACGGTAGCGAGCCCTCGCTTCCGCCGGCTGATGGTTAGCATTTGAAAAGCTTAGAAGTCGGCACGCACAATATACGGGCCCGTCGACGGGGACACTTAAGTGCCTAATCCTTCGCGAATCGACCGTTCAATCCCGAGACCCGGTAACTGCTGTTGAAGAGTGAATCAACAAGCGACCAAAGCGTGAGGATCCTGAATTGAGCGGCCTATGAAATCGGCTCCTACTAAAGCTGAAATATATATAGGCAGCAATTAAGTATTTCAGCCAACTCAACATCGGCGAAAAATACTGATCTGAAAACGCCATAAGGGCTAGCGGAAAAAGGCAAAGAGAGTAACAGAATATGTTCAGAGCATCGCCAGCAACCGCACGGATATAGAAATAGCTCGAAGCGGCACCTATCAGGCCGAATGCGAGAACTACTCCCAAGATTCCAAAATCCAGAAACGGAGGTTGAAGGGCCGTGTATACGTTTGTCAAAAATGGCACACTTACATACTCTTGAACTGGCGAGGCGGGCTTACTGCCAGAAACACGGCGAACAAGATTCAGACCATCAAGAAACGTGTTCTTGCCAAAGTCCAGCGGAGCATCTCTTTTGACAACTTCATCGAATGCTGGGATAGGTCCTATCGCGTACTGCACGAGAGACTCTTCGACAGAAGAGAGATTCTCCGACAAGGCGAAGTCAACATCGCCACCCTTGCCTAGGATCACGGCAAAGACAGCAAATGCAACGAGAAAGACGATGGCACCAACAAATAGCTTTCTTATTCCGAGGCGATTTCGCATTGCCGCAATTCCCATCAGGCAAACCAAAACCAAAAGGAACGGGGTTCGTCCAGTACCCAAAACTGCGTAAACAATAGAAATCAGAAGTGACACGTAGTATTGCCACTTTTCCTTGCGGTCGTTCTCGAGCTCGATGGCATAAATAAACGTTGTAAAATAACTAAGAATGCTTGCATTGCCTAAGATCCCATACGCTTGAGTGTCCGATGAGGTCAATTCCACTCTCAACGCAACCAACCAATTCGCAAGTCCCATCTGTTCTGCCAACTCATTAGCCCTCGAAAGCATAATCGGCAGAAAGGCGATTGATGCTAGCAAGAGCCATAGTTTGAACCTGGGAGAACCAGATGATCTTCGATGAAAGTTCTTCACAGTCCGAATCTCCGGCGCACTGAGGGCTAAAGCTAACTGCCCACCGCCGCTGAATGAGAGCACGGCCACGACAAAAATCAAGGATGTAAGAACACCAATCGAGTGAACGGGAATCGGACTCAAATCGTAGAGAATCAATATCGCAAACCATAATCCGCTTGCAAGGAACGGTGGATATCGGACGTCACGGCAGACGCGGTAATTAAGAAAAGTCAATGCTACAAACGTAGTAGTAATCAAAATTGCCATATGAGTTAAAACGCTGCGAATTTACTTCCCGACTGCAAATCCACTCAACCTATTGGTTTTTCCTCTTGCACCATCAAAACCACCGAGGACAGAATATCCGATCTTACGAATGCACTCCTTTTCAAAAAGAGTCATTAGTAAGAGCGACTTCGTCCTTGACCATAAAGTTGACAAAACCCATCCCGGTTCTCGGCGCGCGTATTCCCGAGCAAGGATCATTGTATTTCGGGCCATGAAGTAGTACCGCCATGGTGAATGATTTGTGGTTCCCGTCTTTTTCCACCAAAGCCGATGTTCGCTTAAATGTCCGATGGAGTGCACCATAAGCGGTCTACAAACTATCATTACGCGGAAGCCATGAGTGCGGGCACGGAGACAATACTCCAGATCAACACCGTCAATGAAAAATTCTTCGCGGAAGCCTCCAATGAGATGGAACACGCGAAGCGAAACCAAACTGCCCGATGTGATTACAGTTTTCACTTCTTTCCCTAAAGAACCACCTGGATCTGTGAAGTCGTAGAACGGCCTTCCATTTCTCGAATTTATGAAATTCGATCCGATGACTGCAAGCTCGGCATCAGAGGACGATGTGCGATAGACTTCTGCGAACGACTTCATTATGTCTTCTGCGACAATCGTGTCTTGGTCTAGAGTCAAGACCCAACCGTAGCCTTTTCCCGAAGCCCACGTAGCGCCCTGATTTAGTCCGCGGGCGATCCCTTCGTTGACAGGGTTGAGTATCAAATGAACGCCTGGTTTGCCCGCAATTTGTCTCAGTAGACTAAGACATGATTCCTTAGACCCGTTGTCTACAATTACGACTTGGTGCACTTGTTTGATAACTCTCTCTATTTGGCTTGAGAGGTCTGAATCGGGGTTAAATGTAACTACCACGGCGCAAACCACCGCCGGAGTGAGCGGCATGAGTACCTCGTCGGGCAATTTGCAATTGCTCGGTCTAGTGTCTTCGTGTACGGACTCAATGGACATTGTGGGCCTGTGTACTACGAACCTTTCAGATTTTCCTGTCTTTCATTGGCTCGATCTTTTCATTCAAGGACAGACGGAGCCGGCACTACCGAAACCTGCGAAGACCCCTTTCGTCTAAGTTGATGCGCAATGATCACAAGCAGAAGGCCATCTCCGGTCGCTCGTATCATCCAGGCCGCCGCTGCACCAACCACGCCAAAATTCTGAACGGACCAATAGAGACCACAAAAATAAAATGGAATTTCGATCAAATTTAATTTTGCCGGGATGTCAGGTCTACCTAGACTTTGGATAAGCGCAAAAGGAAGGGCGGCAATCCCTAGAGCGCAGGTTCCAATCAACAGAAGTTGGGCGATCCGAAAGCTGTGCGCAGCGAAATCTGGTCCCAACCAGAGTGAGAGTCCTATCCTCGCACCGAACAAGAGAATCGTTGTGATCCCAATCAGAATTGCAGCGGTGTATTTCATTGCGCGACGATATAGATAGGAAGTGCGATCTGAACCGCAACACGCCGCATAGACTAAATGCCGGAAACATCACACCCGATATCGCTGAGGAAATGACCCACAACTTCGTCACCATTTCGAAAGGCGTCGCGTAGTAGGTGACTGCTGCCACGGAAACCAATCCAGCAATGAAAAATCGGTCCAGAGTCACCATTAGCGGGCCGACGATATTACTGACTGTCATCCAACCCCCGAAGCGAAGCAGCGGTCCCGCAGACGGGCCATGCCACGCGATCCCTTGACGCAATTCCGGTACCACCTGCAAACAAAGCCACAAATTGGCTAGCCAGCCAAGGAACCGTCCCGCGACTAGAATTCCCACTACCGGCACGAGGCTGTGTGAAAAAGGAAGTATCAACAGTGGGCCGACAAACGTAAAGATGCCAAGTGGAATTCGAAGAGCATTTACCATCATAAATCTTTGGTGAGCCTCTAGCAGGCCGCGAAGACCCGCAGTGGAAATGACCACGGGAATCGATAATCCGAGCATGTAGAAAACGATAAGAGATTCCGATTGGAGCGTTTCGGGAATTTTGAGCGCGTGATGCACCAGCCAAGGCGAAATCGCCATAACCACTGTTGCGCCCACCAACCCTAAAAGCATCATCAAAACAAGTGAAGTCCAAACCAACGAGGGAACTTCGTTTTCTTCTCCTGCGCCCAGTTTCTTGGCCACCAATTGCGTCAGGGCCCTGCCTAAGCCTATGTCAAACATGCCAGCATAGCCAATCAACCCCCACGCGAGTGCAAGCACCCCGAACCGATCACCGCTGAGCCTGTGAATCAGGATAGGAATGGAGAAGAGCGCCACGATCATCGGCGCGCCACTGCCAATCAGGTTCCAGATGGTATTCCTAGCAAGTAGGCGACCGCTCGTGAGGTGCATATTCGTGTTTGTAAAGGTCTCAGCCATGAATATGTTTTCGTTACACCATGGGCCCAGTACGAGATCCGCAGACTCAAACGATCAATTTCTCGTTTCCATATCCACTGATTTCTAAACTGACTCCTACGCGAAGATCAACCCCAATTGCTCGCCTCCTACTGCAGAGCTAGCAAGCTTGCCTCTTCCAAGTCCACGACCATCGCCCGCTGGATCAGTTCCAGGGAAATCACCAAGCGGTTGCTATTCTTTCGCCGTAAGACAATCCCCTCCATCCCCACGAACGGTCCGTCACAAACACGCACGCGCTTACCTGCCTTCAAGTAAGGATGAGGTTCGGCGCGAAATCCGTGATTCAAGAAGGCGCGAATCTTTGTGAATTCTTCTTCTGGCACCGCTACCGGCTTCCCCGCAAAACTCACCAACCACGCCACACCCGGAACCTGGAGCACCTGTAGGCGATTCTGCAGCGCGATGTGAACAAAGACATATCCCGGAAAGAGAGGTAGTTGTAGACGCACGTGGCGATCTTTCCATTTACGAACCGTCTCGTATTGTGGCAAGAAAATTTCCACTCCCCACTCCGTTAGCTGATCCGAAACACGCCGCTCGTGGTTTGCGCGGGTGTAGACGGCGAACCATCGAGGCTGAACGTATACTTCACGTCCGGCATTGTCAGGAACCCTTTTCTGCACTGGCCGCATCACTATCGGCTGCACTGTGGATCCGTTTAGCATTGCCTTCTCACAGCTTCGCCCCGTCACTTACAGGGAGTATGTGACCTAATCCTTTCATTATCTTTGTGTTACGCAAGGTTGACTGATCTGCTTATATTTCTACTCACGTCTGCAGATCGTCGACCCGTTCCAAATCTTTTTCTTTCTCCGTGCCAGACCCCGTACCATTGCGCGAGAAAAAGTTTACTCGTGTCTTGATCGTTGTCACAACTTCCTGCGCGAGAATTTTGCGCGGATCGTTTGGGTTCGCAGAGCGCCAGTACTCTGTTCCCAGAACAAAAATCACGGATGTTGAACAAACCAGAAATGTTCCAAGGAACATGATCATCATTCGGGGTGGGAACGATTTCCGTTCCGGAACTTGCGCTGGATCCAACACTTTGACGCTGGGGGTTTCTTTGGCCTCTTGTACCTTCGCGAGCTCATACTGCTCGGTCAGCAACTCAAATACAGTTTCTTGGATCTTTGCTCGCCGGTAGTAGTCCGCATACTTCGCACCAAGCAAGGGCAAACTGCGAATCGTAGGATACGGCATTCCGTTTGAAACTTCTGAAGGTGAATTGACTGCTTTCGTCGCGTCCGCGGCTGTGCCTCCGAGTTTTTCCAGCTGTTTGCGAAGTTCCCCGACTCGTGCATTCAGAGCGCGGACCCTTGGATTATTGTCCGTGTAAATCTGTCTGAGCCCCTCTAGCTCCGATTGGGCAACAATCATCTGTCCCGCGAGCGTCCCGGCAGCATCTAGCATGGCTCGGCCTTCCGTCTGCATATCCAGCGTATTGTTCTTGCTGGAAAACTGCGCGAGTTGATTTGCGGCTTCGTCGAGCTCGGTTTTGGCGACTTTCAGTCGTTCTTCGAGGAATATCCGTTCGCGGTGCGCTGCGGAAGTAGAGAGCTCCGAAACTAGGAAATTCAACTCATTCGCATACCCATTGGCGAGAGCAGCAGCGCGCTTCGGATCGTGGTCAGTCACACTAATGGAGATGATTCCACTCTTGCGGTCTTCCGAAATCGCTGTCCTTTCATCCAGTTTCATCCTTGCTTCAATCATTAGTTTTTTGCCGTAAACTTTTTGCAGACCGAACTCCTTGATTAGGCGCTCCTCGGCTGTCTCGCTTCTGAGAACGCCGACGAATAGAGCACCTGAACTTTTTAATCCCCACAAATCTCCCGCGATGCTCGTCAGTCCACCTCCAGCCTTTGCCGCAAGCGCGGCCATCATCGCCATGCCTGATGTGGATTGCGTGTCCGGCGGCATGAGCTGCGTCACTGAGGTATATGATTTGGGAATTAAGAATGCCAACAGCGTCGACGCAAGCAACCCAATTGCAGCAGTCTTGACAAGTAATCGACGGCGGTCCCACAGCAGACGCAAAAGTTGTGCTTGGCGTTCAGCCACAGCCGCGAATTCCTGTTCTTCAAGGATGCCTCCACCATTAGCACCAGGCTCAAGGAGTTCCGTATCGCGAATATCGTGAGTTGGCTTGACTCCAGTGCTACTCATGGCGTTGTGCCCTCATTTGATTGCACGGCTGGGCCAGTCGGCCGTGTAGAGTGCGAACCTACCTTAAAATCGCGGGGCTGGAACGTAACTCCGATCGAAGTGGTCCAATTCGTTTGTGGCGTAGGCGCCAGAATCGGATAGTTCCACTTTTCATACTGGACTAATCCACTGAGCGAAGTATTTGGCCGTATCTGGTAGCTCATCTGAACGCCACCATCATTTATAGTGCCCCCGCCCGGCAAGGTGAGCGGGTCAACCTTCTGGTGACGATAGCTGAACTGTATTTTGCTCCGGGCATTTAACCAGTAGGTACTCCAAGCTTGTTCACTTTGTGAACCGCGGCCCAAGGCACTTCCCATCAAATTGGCTGCGTTTGTATATCCATTCGGATAACGAATATTGTCGTAAAAACATCCCTCACAACCCACGAAGTCCACGGGGACTGTGGTGCCTCCCTCCACTCGAAGATCGAGCTTGGGAATACCAGGGATGCGAGGTATATAAAGCCCGCCTTGAAACGCCGACTTACGGGGATAACCTAACGGAGAAATCTCATCTTCGGTAAAGGCATTCCCGTAGAATGTCAGCCAGTTTCGCAATCCCGGAATTTTATAAACAAAATCCACTCCCGAACGACCATCGCCATTGTCAGTGGAGGTACCCGATATACCGATGTTAAAGGGTGTATAGCTTTTCAGTAGATAATGCATTGTCAAAGGTGTGGGTCCCCCAGAGAATAGGACGGTCATGGACACACTGAATTCAAAATTACGCGTGGGCTTGAAACTCAACTTTTGTCCCTGGATGAAAGGTTGGCGAGCAAGTGGCTGTCCCCACTCGCCAACGGGTCCCGTGTCCGATTGGTAAACAAATTCCTGCCCAGACAGTTGCCCGAGGAGCCACTCCAAGCTCATCGGGCCAAGCCAACCAAGAACACTAGGAAGTTTGAAAGGAGAGACTCTGCTGACGCGGAACATATTCACCGGCAGTGCATTATCACTGAACAGAAAGGGGCCACCCTGACTCGGTCCCCACCACAGGCTTTGTTTGCCATACGAGAACTCCCAATTCTCCAGTGTGAATCCGATATAGGCATTCATGAGCTGAACGCGATTTACCTCTGCAACGGGAGTAGCTGGCGGAAACGATGGCAGAAAAGCGCGCGAATATATGAATGCACGGGCAGCGAGTGGCAATGCTGGACCGGATGGTGCGTGTTGGTATTCAGCAGCGCCATAGGCGACCAAAGGACCTGAAGTCACCCAAGCAGAGGCACCTAATACACTGTTTAAGCCCTCTTGATACGGGCGCCCATAATCATTGGTAATGGTCTGTCCAAAATCATATCCGTCGGTCAGCGGTGCACCGGAGATGCCTGTCACTCGCGCATAGGCCGACTCCATCCGCGCGCTGCGGTTCTCAAAGGATCCGACGAGTTCCCTGTCTCCCGCAAACTCCTTGGTCAAAGCCTCGTACAGGGTTGTTGCCTGGATATCTTCGTGTCCAGGAAGGTTGAGGGTTTCGCCCGCTTCGTCCAGCAGCCGAACGCATTCCAAACGGGTCCACGGGCGCATTCCTAGAAGTGCGGTGCGCAAATAGCCCAAGGCAGCGAGACGATCCAACGCAGGATAGATCCAGCTATCCAGAGGAACATAAGGAGATCCCATATTCGCGCTGGTTCTGGAATTGGAATCACGGAGAAGGCTGCGGAAAGGGTCCCACGTACTTCCACCCAAAGCGACATTATGATGCTGATTGTAGACTCCCTCTGCGACCAAGTTGCCGATGACGCTCCCGATGAACACGTCCGAGGGAAAATGTTGTCGTGCCCGATAACGTGAGTAATCGACCAAAGTGGCCAAGCTGTAGACCACAATCTTAGTTAGTGTTCCGGGATACTCATGTGCTATAACTCCTGCTGCGGCCCAGGCAGCGGCAGAGTGTTCGGACGGGAAAGAAACCCCACCTTTGAAAAAGTCGCCATTGCCATTACCTTGGTAAGGCCTCTGACGCCCCAGTGGATATTTCATGGCTTCAACGACGACGAAACTGTTCACCACTGCTTCACCAGCCAGAAATCCAGTCTCCCGCCAGTGTGAATTGTGTTTCGGATAACTCAGCACGAACATGGCCCCTGCGCCACCTAGAAGCCCAGCGACAGTCGCATTGGAGAGGGTGTTGTAGTGACTGACCGTTGTCGGGTTATGTGAAATCTGCCTGCTGAGATCGGCGTCAGTTGCAAACATCCCTGCCGTAATGCCGCCTAGGGGTACAAGCCAGTTAACATCTGGCCATCGAAGTTGAGCTGGACTGGTCCATATTTGCTTCTGGTCGAGCAAAAACCTTTCACCCAATCCCCTAGCACTGTGAGGCAGTGTTATTAAGACATCTGAATCATCTGATTCTTTCTTGGTCCACGCTTCGGGCTTTTTTTCTGAGAGTGCCGGTTCACTTTTTTTCGGTCCATCCTTCTTTTCTTGTTCCACGGGAGCCTGCGGACATGCAGCGGCATAATCAACCGTTAAAGCAAACCAGTTGGCAGCCAGCAGACCCATGATCACAAACCCTCCTTTCTTCATGAAAGACTCTCCCTGATTACGGATGAATATAGGCGACGGCGAGAGCCACCGAAGAAGCTACCTGGGCTGTCTGCATGATAGCCGTCCAGTTCACTCCCCCGATCTTTGGCGCTTTTTCTGGAACAATTACCATATCCCCCGGACGCAGAGCGGCACTCAACGGATCTCCCGACCACCAGCTTTCATTATTATTTTTCGCGGAGATGACAGACCCGTCCGCCCGAATTACAAATACCCCCTTCTTGTCAGCGATCGGCGTTAAACCTCCGGCCTGGCTCAAGTACCACTTTGCAGATCGCCCCGGCTGGGCACTAATCGCGGTTGGATTAAATACCTGTCCATTCACCATCACAACGTTTGCCTTCTTGGGAATCACCAGCACATCGCCGTCACGCAAGGCGACATCCGCCGGAGTATCCTTCCATTTGCTGACGTCAGACTGGATGTGAATTACCACTCTTCCGATAGGCGGATTATTGGAAAGTTGGCTTAGTGTCGAGTCAGTTTGTGCCAGAGCATTGAGTTTTGCATTCTTCTGGTCAGTATCCGCCTCCGGCAGCGCTTTGAGTTGCAGTCTCTCCGCCTTCATTCGCGTGATGAGTTCCATTTGATTTCTGGCTTCCATCTCTCGAACCTCACGCCGCATCAATACCGCACCGTAAGGATAGGCTTGGGGTGTGTAGCCACCGGCTCGGGTAAGGACCGAACTCAACCGCTCTCCCGGTTGTATACCAAACGTGGAGGGATGCGAGACTTCCCCGCTCACTTTTACCGAAGCACCGATGTCGCTCCACCCAGGAACCTGGCGAATCGCCAGCACATCTCCACTGCGCAACGGCACATCTTCGCTAGCATTGCCGTTTCTCAATGAGGTTAGTGATATTTGCAGTTGTTCCGCAGTACCTCCTGAGGCCGCATAGCGGGTTAAGTCGGCAGTGTGGGTGTCAGCACTGCGCTTCAGGCCGCCCGCCGCTTGAATTAAATCCTCAACGTGCATGTTTTCCGTGTAGGGATACCGCCCTGGTTTTGCCACTGCGCCGGTAATTTCGATGGTGCTTGGCTCTACACGAAAAGTGTTCCTATGAATGAGGAGACGATCACGGGGCTCCAGCAAAATATTGTCTGCTGCAGAGCCATTCAAAGCTTTGCCAAGATTTACGCTGAAGATCATTGAATTGCCGTCAGGATTGATTCGAAAGAGTTGGGCGGTATCCAATTCCGCATCCGGCGTAAGGCCCCCAGCAAGAAAGACTGCATCACGGAGTGAGGCTTGGCCCGAAGTTCTATAGTTTCCCGGCGAGCGCACCTCCCCGACTACAGAAACTGTCGGAGCTGCTTCAAAATCAAACCGACTGAATACCCGTACTGTGTCCAGTGGCCGAAGTTGCGGAGCCGTCGTCGGATCCTTCATCGCCGCACTCAAGTCGAAACTCACTACGGTTGGGTGGAAGTCGGGCTGATTGAGACGAATGATTTCTCCGTAATGTGCCGCGGGCTCTGGAAGAATGTCCTTATATGTTGCGATCAGATCAGTTACTTTCATCCCCTCGCGATAGGAGTAGCGTCCTGGTCTCAGAACATGTCCTTGCAAATAAATGGTGTCCTGGTTGTATGGGGCAATTGGGAAAATATGGATTTCATCACCCTCCTGAATGTTAAAAGTCGTGAGCTGAGACGGTTCGGCATTGTCAGGCGACAAGTCCAAACTCAACATTGTTCGTTTTTCGTGTGCCTCAAGACGCTGCACTTCGACGTGCCGCAATGCGGCCGCAGGAAGGATACCCCCAGCAAGTGCAAGCGCGTCCGCGACCGTTTTTTCTCCGTGCAACTCGTAGATCGCTGGCCGGCGGACCATTCCCGTTACTGTTACCTGGCCGCCTAGCGGCGGCACCATCAAGGTGTCGCCGTTTTCTAGCCGCTTTGCATCCGGGCTGACACCATGCAGAAGTAAGTCGTACGCGTCGATCTCCTCCAATTCCTGCCGTCCTCGCATGTGTTTCAACGATCGCAAAGACCCCCGCTGTGTCGCTCCACCAGCCGCCACCAATGCGTTTAGCGCAGTAGAAAGTGAACTGATGTCGTAAGCTCCGGGCTCCTCGACTTCTCCCACGACATAAATGCGAATCGTACGCAGCCGTGACACGGATACATCGGCTGAGGTGTCGCGATACTGAGTACCGATTGCATTCTGCACTGCTTGCTGGACTTCGCCCAAAGACCTTCCGCTTACAGATAACGGGCCTGCCTCTGGAAGCGTGACCCTGCCCTGACGATCAACAATGCGCACCAGTTTTGTCGAAATCCCTCCCCAAAGGTCGATGGATAAGCTGTCTCCGGGGCCAACAACATAGTCAGGTCCAACTGGCAAATCCATGGGGATAGTGCGGGGATCGCGCAGACCATCTCGAAAAACTTCTGTCCCGAACCGCTGCGGTGGTCGATCCCACGAAGGCGCTTGCACGTATAAGTCATACAGGGAGGGAATATCTGCGTATGGGCTTGGACGGCGCACCATCTCCCCAGGAGACGGTCCACGGTCCTTTGCGAGCTTTGATTCCCGACGTGAGGTGAATCTTGAATCCATGTCGGACTTCGAGCTCATCGACAGGTTCGCTTCCCCCACTAGAAGTCCCCGCTCCTAGCCCCTGTGTCATCCCGGAACGCGTTTGGTCCTGAGGAGAAACGCTCAATAGATTGGGAGAGGTATTCTCGTTGAAACTCGGATCCCGCTGCGGCTTCATTGGGATCGACACGCTCTGGAAGGAAATGCTGCCGTCTGTGGATCCGCCGAACTGTAAACCATCAGAGCTTCCTTCTGCTTGGATAATGCGTGGAGAAGAAGAAATCGGCTGTCCATCATTCGGAGAATTGGAAGGTGGTTCCTGTTGTGGAACGTTTCTACTAGGAGTTGAGAGTGTGCGCCTTGGCCGATCAGTTGCTCTATTGGCACACTCCCTCTCATCCTCTAAATCGCACGGGACCTCTTTCGCTTCGATTGGCTGCCTGTTCTGTGGTTTGATTGACTCCGTGTCTTCCTGGGCTTCAATCTGAACGAGGCGCCTGACCCGCTCCTTAACCAGAAGTTCCTGCTCTTTCCCCAATTCGGAATCGGGATTTACGTTCGGACGCAGATATCCATAGCGTTGCACCAGACGAGTAGCCACCGAGCGAAATCTCACATCGGTCGTCAAACGGTCAAAAACAGAATTATCGGTAAGATCCTCATCACTGACGATCTGGCCGTTGTCACTCGCCTCTTTGGCGATCCAACGCTTCAATTCCACCATTAGTCCAGGATCTTTGATCAACACGTCCTTGATCTGGGCCGGCGAAGCGCCAACGCGGTCAAAATTGTCTTTGGCCAAATCGGATTGAACCAGTTGTGGATTGGTGGGCGTGTCCGCAGCTGTACTTGGGCGCTTTGATGGCTGTTGCGCTGCTAATGCTCCAACCAATCCCAGCATCAAAACGGGAACTAGCTGAATTCGCATGCGTCTTTGCACCGCATAGACCTTCTTCATGACACTTCTCCCGCTCCCGAGTCTGAATTCTGTTGTGGAAACAGCCAACGGTGATGCCGTGGGATATCTGTCGCCAGCGAACGGAACTGTGTATCACTCACGAACCTGTCGAAGACTTTCTGGCCCGTGAAATCGTCATCTTTAAGTCCCCCGTCCATAGAAGACCACCCCCGCGGTTCTTCCAGTTCCACCATCGATACGGGCGCTCGGCAGAGCAAAGTCCTCACCTGGTTCGTCGAGGTTGAGGTCAGTTACCGAGCGCACGATTCTCGCCCTCAACGGGTACGAATTGAACTGATTTGAGTGGCACACAGCGATCGTCTCCTTATTCCCCACTGCTCGGATCCTTTCCGTGGAGAACGTTCAGTAGGCTCTCTTCCGATGTCTCGATCTTGTTCGAGTGGAATTCCAAAGCCGCCCAGTAGTAAACAGTTGCACTGCTCCCTTGTGGAACAGCAATGATCTTCATGCTTGGATATCTGCTCAGAAGCTCTCGACAGCTTTCCGGAAGCGGATCGTTCACTTTCTGATCGATGATCAGAAAATCGGGACGGGTCCGTTCTACGGCAGCTTCAATCTCGAAGTCGTGCTGAATTTCGCCCACAATTTCTAGATCCTGCTGCTCGCAGATGGCCAGCAAGATAACTTCCCTCATGAGACGCGACTGATTAGCTACGAGCACTCTCGTAAGATCCATAAATTCTTTCCTTGTTGGGGGGGAGTATCCTCGGCGGAGAAGAGTTCGGGGAAGGCCTAATAAAGGTCTAATCTAGAATTGGTACTAGTAGAGACATCGTACTCCATAACACTAGCCGCGAGCTTGATTTCGGACTAGTTGGTACCAAAGGAAGGTATAAATCCATTCTCCTCGACAGGGATCACTGTCCCATGCCGGTGGCAGGCCTCCAAGACTTTTTGCCGATCCTCGACCTCTGTCTTGCGCAGGATATTATGGACGTGGTTCTTTACCGTCTGCTCTGCCAGGCCCAGGCTCACCGCAATCTCCTTGTTGGTTAGCCCTTGCGCAATCAATGGCACGAGTTGCATCTCACGTCGACTCAAAGGGACGCCACTGCTCTTCTTGATTTTGGAACTCTCGGCCTGCTCTCTAATTACGTGCTCGAACAGAAGCTTGTTGAGCCGGGCGGGACAAGATACTTCGCCGCAAGCAACCATCCGTATCGCCGCAACCACGTCCGTCGCAGAAGCGTCCCTTAATAGAAATCCTCGAACACCCTTCTGCACCAGGTTTATAAAGATCTCCTCGTTTTCATCAATCCCAAGAACAACTGTTTTCCACGGATACGGCTTGTGTGAAGCTGCGCAAAGAGTAGCAATCTCATCAGGCACAACGGAAGCCGCATCAAGGAGTAGGACAGCGGAGGTCATATCACCCTGGCATTGAATAGACTCTGGCGTTAATCTATGTGTCGCCAAGGCTCTCAAATTGCTTTTGCTGTTGAGTATCCGAGCGAGGGATTCTCTCAATAGTCGATTGGCTGAAACGATGTAAACACTCACCTGGGTAGTGGGCACGTGACCCCCGGATCTTTTGGATCTTGAGACTGAGGTACCTTAAGCATATACTATGGATAAGATAATTACTTATGCAAGTATTTTGTTTTGTTTGTCGGTGTAATTATGAGACGCAGACAAACGACGCTGCCGTAGCCAAATTGTCAGAAAGCGAACGTTTTTGCCGCCCGACATCCTTGGACAGCGCATTCCGAAAAGAGGGAGCCTGCTTCAAGCAGCGAAAATGAGGAATTTACTCCTCAATTACCGATGTTACTCTTGAAAACACATCAAGCTTGCCACTTTAATTATGTTATAATAAATGTGTATCTGGTATCAAGTGTGCGGCTATAGCATGTGGTAACAGAATATTTTATAATATAACTCTTTAATTCAACCGATACTCTTTGGCGTTGCTCAAACTCCCTGCCAAGGTCCGATGATTCTCGTGCTTGGAAATCCTGTAAACAGCAAAGGCAAATGGGTTTTAACGTGCTCCCCCCGCGAGTTTTATTTTTCCGTACCCATTGGCCGGCTTAACTGAATTTTTCTCCGTATAAGGCGTTCTTCTCCTTCCATCAAAGAGATAGTCTGTCGAGTAATGAACAAGCGCAGCACCAATCTTCTTTGCCTCTTCAGCCAGGATCGCAGGAGCGTACCCGCAAGCTCCACTGTTGGAGCTTAGTCACCGAAGGTTTGACGAATATAGAGATTGCTGCAAACCTGAACCTGTCTCAATTCACTGTAATAAACTTCTTCGCCGGATAATGCGCCAGGTGGAAGCGACGAACCGCCATGATGCCGTTGACGTGATCCGCACCTCTCGCCAACTGCAACCGTGTTAGATCTCCCTTTCAGAGAGACTCCCCCGCAGTCCCGCGTGATCAAGTGCCCCGCAAATATTTCTTTCCGTCTCCACCGGGTTCTTGGGATATCCCCGCACGGTCCGGTTCTCTGGCAATAAGCAATATATCTTTCGATACGCTACCGGATGTCGAGTAATAGACGCCCTTGCGTGCGTGCTAAATTGAAAATAGTGGGTAGACTTGCCTCCCGCTCAGATAGAACCAACCGTTCCCGATGATTCGATCGGAGGTGGTACCAGTGAACAGAGGGATTCGACTCAGGACCAAGTTCCTTCTATCCCTCCTGGCGATCACCACCGGCCTTTCTGCAGCTACTCTCCTTGTTGTCAGTTATAGCGTGGAGCGGCGGGTGCGAGAGTCGCTGCGCGAAGAACTTCGCAACTCCGTAAAGACCTTCCAGACCTTTGATCAACAGAGAGAAACCACGCTGGCCCGTTCGGCCCAATTGCTGGCCAATTTACCATTGGTTCGGGCGCTGATGACCACAGAAGATACTGCCACCATTCAAGACGCGTCTGAAAATATCTGGAAATTATCTGGAAGTGACCTTCTGGTCCTGGTAAACCGATCCGGAGCTGTGGTCGGCTTTCAATCCAGATCACAGGGCTTGCATCGCAACCAAGTCGAAGAATGGTTGCGCGACTCGTTTCAGCCTGGTGATTCTCGCGTCTGGTGGTATGGCGGAGGACGACTCTACCAGGTTTGGCTCCAGCCCATCTACTTTGGGGCAGCTGGCCAGGATAGAGTCATCGGGATTCTAGGGGTGGGGCATGAGATTAGTGCGACGACAGCCAGGGATTTCAGCAAAGTAGTTTCAAGCGAAATTGTCTTTCGATGTGGTGAAGCCGTTGTCGCGAGCACGCTTCCCCGGGGTGATAGACCAACCGACCCACTTCTTACCATGGCTGCAATCCGGCCGCTCGGGGAAGCATTTCGTGAATTGCAGATTGGAAACGAACGGTACGTTGAAACTTCTGTCGGCTTGTCTGCAGCTGGCAATCAACCGGTAACTCTAAGTGTATTGAAATCGCTCGATAAAGCCACCGAGTTTCTAAGCCGGCTGAACCGTGTGTTGCTCGGCATGGGATTCATCAGCGTCATTGCCGGGGGAGTTCTCGTCTTCCTGATTTCTCACACTTTTACCAAACCGCTCTCGAACTTAGTGGCCGGTGTCCATGCATTGGAATCCGGCGATTACAGTTATCCCCTGAGTGACAAGGGAGGAGATGAAGTTGGGGAAGTAACGGTAGCCTTCGATCGGATGCGCACAAACCTGCGCAACACATTGGCTGAACAAAAACTGCTTGAGGATAAACTGCGCCAAGCTCAAAAAATGGAAGCAGTAGGGCGTCTCGCAGGCGGAGTCGCTCACGACTTCAATAACCTCCTAACCGTGATCCGCGGCAACGGCGATCTATTACTGGATCGAGGTGGTACTGATCAGCGTACAGCAGAAATACTTGCAGCAAATTCAGAAAGCCTGCCGACCGCGCCGTAGCCATGACCCGTCAATTGCTCGCCTTCAGCCGAATGCAGGTCTTGCAACCGCGTGTGCTTGACCTGAACGCAACGATCTCCGAGATGAACAAGATGATTCCTCGACTCATCGGCGAACATATTGAGTTCACATTCATGGCAGGACACAACCTCGCTAACGTGCTTGCCGACCCCGGCCAAATCGAACAGGTCTTTCTAAATCTCGCCGTAAATGCCCGAGATGCGATGCCGAACGGGGGAAAGCTAACCGTTTTCACAAAAAACGTAATAATTGATGAATTCGAAGCACAAAAGCGCTCCCCTATGCCTCCGGGCGAGTATGTCTTGCTTGCCGTCTCAGACACCGGGCACGGCATGGATCCAGAAACGAAAGCACGTATTTTCGAGCCCTTCTTCACCACGAAGGAGGTGGGAAAAGGTACGGGTCTCGGGCTTGCGACAGTCTATGGAATTGTGAAGCAGACCGGAGGGTTCATCTGGGTGGAGAGTGTTCCAGGCATCGGCTCCACTTTCGAGATATATCTCCCCTGTTCGGCAAAGCCGGCCATCTCGCACGGACCTCGAACACGGTCCCGCCGCTGCTCCCCGCGGAAATGAGACCATTCTTTTGGTAGAAGATGAAACAGATGTTCGGGAGTTGGCATCCGAATTCTTGAGAGCTGGGGGGCTACACGGTCCTGGAAGCCCAGGATGGAGCGGCCGCTTTGGATATTGCCAGAGATCATCAAGGTTCGATACATCTTCTCCTTACAGACGTGGTTATGCCGCGAATGAACGGAAAGGATCTGGCTCAAAAAGTCCGTGAGATCCGCCCCGAAATCCGGCTCGTGTTCATGACAGGATATGCGGATTTCCCGGGCAAAAATGAGCAACAACAGCCTTACGAGGTTGGCATTCTCCAAAAGCCGTTTTCGCGCTCGACCCTTCTGGAAAAGATGCATAAGATCATGACTTCTGCCCCGCGCACGATCGCCTAGACGCCCAGGCTGTGCTTCCGTGTCGGGTCTGGGGTTTCTCTAGTACTTTCGAGGGGATCCATAACAGTTGAACACTCTGTAATTGTAGGGAGGTCGGTATGCGAGGGATATTCCGCGCGAAACTCACCCTTGGCTTGAGCGCTTCGTTTGGCTTGTGGCTCTTGCCTGTCAATTTGGTTTTTGCGCAAGACGCTGGAGAGGCCCGCGCGAGCGAGGCCCCACAGTCCGGGCAGAAAGTCGATCTCACCACCATTGGACCTTTACTTCAACAACTCCAGACAGAGTTGCAGGAACTTCGTGGACAAGTGAAAGACTTGAAGCTGCAGCAGGAATCAGCGAAGGCGGAATCTGCCGAGTTGCGCAAGGAACTAGAGCTAACCCGTACTCAGCTCTTCTCCTCGGCAGACTCTTTGAGCGCAGGCCACTCTGGCCAGATACTCCCCACCGATTCCACCTCGAAAAAATCTACACAAGAACGAATCGACAAGCTTGAAGAAGACCAGCAACTTTCCGACGCAAAAATCGCGGAGCAGAGCCAGACGAAGGTTGAGAGTGGTTCCAAGTATCGTGTTCGATTGTCCGGGATTGTCTTGTTCAATACGTTTGGGGTACGCGGTCAAGTGGAAAATACTGATTTCCCGCAATTGGCCACCCCGCCAGGTATCTTTTCCTCCGACGGCACTTTTGGCGCATCCGTTCGACAATCGCAAATTGGCATCCAGGCATTTGGTCCGACGATTGCTGGCGCGCGCACCAGTGCAGACATTCAATTTGATTTTGCCGGCGGGTTTCCCGAAACACAAAATGGAGTTTCTTTTGGAATTATGCGTTTGCGGACAGGCACGATTCGTTTTGATTGGACGGACACTTCCGTCGTCGGTGGGCAAGATTCTCTTTTCTTTGCGCCATTAAATCCCACTTCAATCGCTACCCTGGCCATTCCAGCTTTGGCGTACTCAGGAAATCTCTGGAATTGGACTCCCCAGGTTCGCGTCGAACACAGATTCTCTGTTTCTGAAAACTCCAATCTTCTCATTCAAGCTGGCCTCCTGGACAATTTGACCGGCGATGTTCCGCCTTCCCAATACTCTCGCTATTCCAGTTGGGGTGAAGATTCTGGCCAGCCTGCCTATGCCACAAGACTGTCTTGGACGCAGAAGCTGGGCGGAGAAGATCTGACGATTGGTGCGGGGGGATATTATAGTCGCCAGCAGTGGGGTTACGGCCGGACCATTGACGGGTGGGCAGGTACAATCGACTTACGCCTCCCTCTCGGCAGCATGTTCGAATTTACCAGTCAATTCTACAGGGGACGCGCCGTGGGCGGTATCGGCGGAGCCTTCGGACAAAGTGCGTTGTGGGATGGGCCACTCATCAATTCGGATACCGAAGTCTATGGTCTGAATTCCGTTGGGGGCTGGGCACAGTTGAAGTATAGAGCTACTTCAAAACTGCAGTTTAATGGGGCTTTCGGCCAAGAGAATCCTTTCGCCTCAGACTTACGCAGTTTTGGTGGCAATACCAACTATTATGGGTACCAATTCTCTAAGAATCAGAGCGGGCTGGTAAACTTTATATACCAGCCTCGATCTGATTTCATATTCTCTCTTGAATATAGAAGGATCAAAACCTTTTTATTGGATAGCAACGCCAATTCGGCGAATCTAGTCAATTTCAGTGTGGGGTACATATTCTAGTGCTAGTTTCAGCGTGCTTTCGCCTTATTAAGGTAGCGGTCTTCTTCGGCTGTGTTTCTCTCATCGCTTGCCAATTCGTCGGGGCGCAGGCAAATACCGTTAACGTGCGCGTTGAAATTAGACAAGAAGGCGTTCCAAAGCCTGGAAGTACTGGAACAGTTACGCCCAACTACTCGGAAGTTGTGGTTTGGCTGAAACCACTGGACAGTTCAACTGGATCCTCACTTGCCGCGGAGAAACCACTCAAGAGACTGCAGCTTGTCCAAAAAAATAAAAGTTTCCAGCCCCATCTTCTGGTCGTTCCGGTCGGCTCGGCGGTTGATTTTCCCAATCGCGACCCTTTCTTTCACAATGTCTTTTCTCTGTTTGATGGCAAACGATTTGATCTTGGGTTGTATGAAGCAGGGGCGTCCAACTCCGTTCGATTCGATCGTGTCGGAGTAAGTTTCTTGTTCTGCAACATCCATCCGGAAATGAGCGCAGTCGTGGTCGCTGTAGACACTCCCTACTACGGAGTCTCAGATCGCTCCGGAAATATCACCATAGCCAATCTGCCGGACGGCAAATACGAATTGCATGTCTGGTACGAGCGGAGCCTGCCGGATGATCTGAAGGCGCTTACCAGAACTGTGAGCGTCTCATCGGCTGCAAATAACATTGGCACAATCATTATTTCCGAGAACTCAGGCTTCAATTCTTCTCACAAGAATAAGTATGGTCAGGATTACGCACCACCGCCTGCGCCGGCATATTCGCACCCGTAGACAGCCGGTCACTCAACCAGAGCTGTCGAGCTTCTAGTTGTATCTTTTACGTTGCGTTTCAGATCGAATCTTCAAATCAGAGCGGATTGAGCGTCTTTTCTAATCGGCTGCAAAGTATAAGGCAGACGCACCAGGACAACCGTTCCGTGCGCGGAAGTTTCTTCGATGGAAACCGTGCCGGAATGATCTTGGATGATCTTACTCACGATTGCCAATCCCAGGCCTGTGCCGTTAGGTTTCCCGTGGCTCACGAATGGATCGAATAGTGTGGCTCGAATCGCTTCTGGAATACCGGAGCCCGCATCCTTGATTCGTATTTCAAAATTTTGCCCCGTATCTGCAGCATTGATGAGTATAACTCCGTCCATCGGCAGCGAGGCTTCACAAGCATTTAATATTAGGTTGAAAAAAGCCCGCTCCAGCTTGCGGGGGTCAAACATTCCTTCCATCCCTTCCGGCGCAACCAGGGCGATACTGGAATTTCGAAATTCCGGCCGCGCATGAATGGCCTCAATCGCCCGTCGGATAAGATGGTCAATCCGCGTCAGCGTCGGCGTGATGGCGTTGCGCTGATAGGAAAGCTCGCGCAGCGAATCGATCAGATCGGTCATCTGTGTCGCGGCGGTCTTGATCTCCTCGTAGATCTCATCCTTTTTCATGTTTAGCTGATCCGCCTCGTAAAGAAACTCTGCGTTGGCGACCACTGCGGCGAGATAGTGACGTAAATCATGCGAAATAGAACTCGCGGCTCTGGCCAGTGCGGCAATCCGTTCCGTCTCGATCCTCTGCTGTTGCAGAGCCTGAAGTTGCCCACGCATTTTCGCGAATGATGTACTAAGTTCCACAAGTTCAGTACTGCCCCGCGGCGTTATGGAGTAAGTGAAATCTCCGGCCGCAAGCGCTTTTACGCCTGCTACCAAATTGTCGAGTGGGCGGGTTACGGTTCGCGCAACAAATCCGAAAAGCATGGCTCCAAAAAGAACTGCCATCCCGCATACCAGATAAATTGTTACGTTCAATCGTCTGACGAAGGTGTTTACGGGCACCAGGGGCATCATTACGTAGCAATGTACCGGCGAGGGTGAGGAACCATGCAGCAACACGGAAGAGAATGCGTACTGATCCGTTTCAAGCGCCAACTCCCCGGTTAACGTGTCGGTCGACACGATGCCGGCGCGAATTCGACGCTGGAGCTCGGCTTCGTCACTTGGGGGAAGAGTCGATGCGATGACCGTATCGCTGGTAGTTAACGCAATTTGGTTCCCAGCAACAATAGCGAGTTGTTGCGCCACGGCAGAATCCACTTGATAACCAACGGCGAGCAATCCCAGCTGCTGCGTGGTTGGTCCTGCCCCCGATGTGATGGAGTGCAGAAACACCCAGTACAGTCGCCCGTCGTAATACCACCAGGACGCGTCCTCCCCTAAATCGGTCGAGCGTTTTAGGTCGTGTTGGGCTGCCGCTCCGGACCAACCTGGCTTCGTCATGTGCAATGCAACTACTTCCCGATTCGGCTTTGCCAGGACGAAAAGGTCGCTTCCCGCCAGCTTCCAGAAAGTTTCAGAACCGTCTTGAATTGTGGGTGCGTGCTCTGTCGACATAAGCGCTTTCAGAGTCGGCAACTCTGCAAGCATGGCAGCCGTTCGCGATAGCTGCAATTCTCGCTGCCGTTGCACACTTTCAAAAGCGCGCACCGATTCATCTGTCCCATTCCGTACCTGCTTCTGGACTTCCACGTTCACAGTGTGCCGAATGAAGAGGAGCAGCGATCCGGCTAATCCAAGAATGATCAGCAAGGCAGCAATAAAAAGCTGTGAGCGCAGCCGGTAGGTGGTCATGGTAGCTATTGTGAAGAGCTCGTATTCCTCGTTCTGATGCTAGACATCCAGAACGAGCTTATACCCTGCGCCGTGCATCGTCAGCAGGTAACGTGGTTCAGCTGGATCTGGTTCCAACTTTTGACGGAGTCGAAGCACGTGATTGTCTACGGTTCGCGTGGAAGGATAATTTTGATAGCCCCAGACTTCATTCAGTAGCTCTTCCCGCGATACCACTCTGCCGGCAGAAGACGCCAGATACTTCAGCAACTTGAATTCCTGTGTGGTCATCGTTACGGTCTTGCCAGAGCGGGTCGCTTCCATGCTGGTGAAGTCAATTTGTGCATCGCCAAACGCAAGCATCTCGTGATCTGTATTCTTGCTGGAAACCTGAGAAACTGTCGCAGTTTTTACAGGTGTGCGTCGCATGGCGCGTCGCACCCGTGCAAGAAGCTCTTTGGGACTGAACGGCTTTGTGACGTAGTCATCTGCCCCTAGTTCCAGCAAGAGCACCTTGTCATCCACTTCCGCATTTGCGCTCAATATCACAATCGGCACAGATGCCGACAGCGCCTTAAACTCCCGGCACAACTCTTTTCCAGACATACCTGGGAGTTTCAGGTCGAGCACCACCGCGCACGGTGGCTGCTTCCGGAAGAATTCAAGTCCAGTCGGGCCATCAGACGCAATTTGAACTTGCAGTGAATCCGATTCAAACAGGCGCTGGAGTGTGCGCTGCATCGGACGACTATCTTCCACAATCAGAACAGTGTTCATCGGAGTGGTCCCCACTCGTTGATGATTTGCTGCTAGTTGAAACGAAACTTCGGACGCCAAAAGTGTGCTTCCTCTCACAATCATACCTCCGGCCAGAACGATAGACGACGATTCTTAACGGGGTTCGGCAATGAAGATCCAGATGTCACTATCATTTGCGAGTCTGTCCGCTCACATCATTGATGATTGGCGGATACATCCTTTGCTTCTGTATTATTCAGTATCAACCCACAACTGCACTCATAACATCCTAGCGCTTAGTCGCTGCTGAATCACTGATTCCCAGTGAATTTTGCAAACTGTTGACAATTCTTTGACTGACAGCACCCACCTGCGAATTTGGGCCATACTTTTTGGAGCGCTTAGTCTAGTCGGGGCAGCGCAGCAGGCTTTTAATTGGCCGGTCCGAACGATTCCTTCATGCCTCTTTTCACGTGAACGCTAGTCGACTGTTCCCTAAGTGCCACTTTCTCGCCAAATTGGGCAATATGTTTGCCTGTTCGTGACAACCCGGCGACAACTCTCCAGTCTTGTTTATCTATCCTTAAATCAACTTAAACGCCAGCACAATTCCTATTGATTCATAGATCTAAGAACCCTGGCGCACTGTTTTTGCGGTCAATTTCTATCACGGATACAGAGGCAGTCCGTTATGCGTAATATCACGGCACTATTTTTGTTCAGCTTAATACAGTCAATTTTGCTCGTTGGTTGTGGTGGATCCTACAGCATGCCATCTCTAGGCCCTGGCCCAGCCGTGCCAACTGCCCAAGTAAGCGTTACCGTGACAGACGCTCCTCCTGCAGGCGTAACTGTATTTTCGTTTGAGGTAACAGCGACGAGTGCAACTCTCAACCCGGGTAATGTAGATCTGCTCGTCGGAAAGAGTCCCGTTCGCATCGAAGTTAAGAAACTGGAGACTGAGAACGTTTTCCTGAGCACAGCCAACATCACCGCCGGGAACTACACAAGCCTCAATCTGACTTTTTCGAATCCGCAGCGGACATTTCGCAACGACATTGGTGTCACTTTGGCCGGTTGTGTTCCCGGAAATGTCTGCGAGATTAAGACATCCGGGACGCTCACCTTAACGGTGAATTGGCTTTTCTACTCGGCGATGGGAACACAAAGTGGCGTCTTGGTTGACTTAAATCTAGCGAATCTGCTTACACCCTCCCTCGGTGTTTACTTCATGCCGCCTCGCGGCTGACGGCTAGACCATTCAGTCTCGGACAGCCAACTCGTCGGTATCCGATGTTAGTTTGGGAAAGGAGGGAGAACCAAGATGTGGGAGAACAGGGAATACTGTTGGGTAGTTTTTTGTAAGAATTGGTGGTTTCATCTCAGGCACAATCTGTTCTACGGACACCGCATAATTTTGGCCGAGACGGACGCCGTCGCCCCTCGTCCTAAACTTGATAGCGCTTTTACAGTCCGCTGTGACCTTTGTGAAAACTCTTACCTGTACGCGCCTTCAGATGTCCTCAGGTATGAACATACCTGATTCGTTCACTCCCCATCGTCTGTTCAGTAATGACTGCGTATAACGTTGTGCAGCTGTTCATATTTGCGCTGAGAAATTGCGGGGAGCGGCTCGGGAGCAGCCTAAGGTACTTGGCGGAAACTAACACAATGGCGAAACATTCAGGACCAATTGTTTTTTATTCGGCAGCGACTTTACTTTCTGTTTCTTTTACTCGGAGGTCTTTGTGAAACGGGCGGCCATTGTTGGTGGTGGAATCGGAGGCCTCGCGACGGCGATTGCCTTACGCAAAATCGGCTTTGAAGCGGAAGTGTATGAACGTTCTGCAGCTCTCAAGGAAGTTGGGTCGGGCATGAGCTTGTGGCCGAATGCAGTTAGGTCTCTGAAAGCTATCGATCCTGCTGTTCTGGCCAACTTGCGGACAAAAGGCCGCACGCTCTTGCGACTACTGATGAAGGACGCGAGTGGGAATGGCGTAAAGACAATTCGACTTCCTGGCATCGATCACCATGGGATTGCTGTCCTCCGCGCCGATTTGCAATCTTCACTGGCGGAAGCCTTGCCGGAAGATCTGATCCACCTCGATCATGCTTTTTCGCGCCTCGAGCACCGTACCAATTCGGTCGTCCTTCATTTTGAAAATGGAGCCACAGGCGAGTTTGACCTCGTTGTGGGTTGCGATGGTATCCACTCTGCCGTTCGAAAGTCCCTTGGGCTTGAGTGCACCCTCAACAGCCGACCCTATTCCGTTTGGCGTGGCATGACTCGAATAAATCCAGACGGTGATCTAAGCCATTTGGGGTTGGACAAGGAAGGTGATTTCTCTGAATCCTACGGCTGCGGCCAGCGCTTCGGAATACTACGTCTACGGCCTGGATATGTGCACTGGTATGCCGTCGCGAATAATTCATTGCTTCCATCCAATCTCGGAAACACAGCAGCGCTCCTGCAACTCTTTTCGGCATGGCACACTCCCATCCCGGAACTGATTGAACTCGCAGAAAGTGTTTTAATCGCCAGAGTCCAAGATCGCAGCTTGTCTCTAGCGTGGGTCCGGGGCCAAGTGGCCACTCTCGGTGATGCCGCTCATCCGATCAGTCCAAATTTCGGACAAGGCGCAGGCTTAGCGCTTGAGGATGCGGTTGTGCTGGCAGCATGCCTGAAATCAACTCCAAACATCTCTGACGCTCTTCGGCGTTACGAAAAATTAAGGTACCGACGCTGCCTCGAGGTTTCATTCACCTCGCGTGAAGCAGGCCGTTTCGCTCAAATTCAGAATCGAGCGTTGGTCAGCCTGCGGAAACATTTCATCCGGCTTGCACCATCAAAATTCACAACGTTTTGGTTTCGACGCAGCTGTAACTTCACGCCTCCTTCATTAGCCACGAGCTAAGCTACGGTTTTCCCATCACCTGTAACTCGAAACGGCAGAGAATCGCTCTATCCCCAGCCGTTCGCTGTTTGTTGACTGTGTTCGAATCAGGATCTTCGGCGATGAGGGAATCTTGGAATGCGCTTGGATAGCGCGCTGCTGTATACTTCTCTACTCCGATAGAGTGAGATGATTTTACAAATATTCACTTTCGCTCAGGCATGATCTGGAGTGTAGTCACCAGTTGAGTTTCTTCAACAATAAGGCGCCTGCAATCTCAAATGCGGGAATGTTGCCATACCCCTTAAACCTCCCGTGATTGAAGTTTGTAGAAGAAGTCCGTAAGAGCGCGGTGCTGAAGATCCACGCTTTCTAAATCGAGAAAGGTCAGTAGGTTTTAGTACCAGCTTAGAGTGAATAATGTACAGGAGCCTCTGAAAATAATTCCACGTTTCCCCGCTCGCCCCGGCTTTTCTTTTTTCCCGGAGACACGTAAGTATTTGAGCCGATAACCATTAGCAATTCGCTACTGGGACGGTCCTTTATGTGCCGAGTCTTGTTGCGAATTCAAAGTTATCTATCTCGGAGGTAGCGAGGATGTATGCCAAGTACGACATCTTTAGAAAACTCCCCGATGGACATCCCGTGTGGATGAAGGCAGTTGAGGGATTGGAAGAAGCCAAATATGAACTGGCCCAATTGGCAGATCGTATTCCTGGAGATTACTTCATCTACGACACCAGGAATGGGAGCGTGATTAATGCGGAGAAAAGTGCTTTCTTTTCTCTCTCCCCATCACTCAGCGTCGATTTGTCAGAATAACCGCCTCTTGCGGGGCTTCTTTCTGGAAGGGAGTCTGACACTGGATTCGCTTTACCATAGCCAATTGTTGCGCGCCTGGTGTATTCCCGATATTACCTTTGCCCGCTTGTCGGCATAGACTCCGGCTACGCGGGTTGCTGCCGTGAGAGCCGACGATCCTGACGAATAGCGCACATAGAATAGGCTTTCCGGTGAGGAGCAGAATTAATATGTCCGTGAATGGATTTCGCCGTCAGAAATTCATTGATTGCGGTCGAGGCAAACTGCGCGTTCACGATTCCCTCTTGAATGGCTTCCTCCACGTTTAGATCGTTTGTAGATTTTCTATTGCCGAGAAATGGAAACACTTTCCCCAGGAGAGGCTGACGGGTCGCCTTCAGTTGTTGGAAGCGTTGCACGAATCTGGGTTCCCTCCGGGCTCGAATCAACTTCCAGGGTCCCTCCCAGTTCAACAAGCCTCTCTCTCATTCCAGCCAGGCCGATACCACCAGCCTGCCCCGCTCGGAATCGCTGGAGTGATTCCCGGTTAATACCTTTGCCGTCGTCACAAATAACAAGAATGACTCGATCGTCGGTACACTGGATATCAATCGTGACGCGGCTTGCTTTTGCATGCCGGTGAACATTGGTTAGAGATTCTTGAAGCACACGGAATAACGCCAGCTCAATTTCTTTTGGCAGACGATCGGTGATTTCTGCAAGTTGCAGCTCCACCTGAATCCCGCTGCGCTTTGCAAAGCCTTCCGTGAACCAACGGACGGCTGAATATAGTCCCAGTTCATCCAGCAGTGGAGGATGTAGCAAATGCGAAATGGTTCTAACTTCCCCAATCGCACGGTCCGTCAGCTCGAGTGATTCTTGTAACAAGGGATGGCTCTCAATCGTGGCCGTTGCGTCGCGACGCTGAAGACGGCTCAAATTGATTTTTAGCCCCGCGAGAAATTGCCCCACACTGTCATGAAGTTCACGCGCAATTTTTCTCCGTTCGACGTCCTGCAACTCAAGAATGCGCGCACTGAGCATACGGTAGGATTCTGCGTTGTTCTTTTCCACCAACTCCTGCATTTTGCGTCGCTCCACCTCGCGAAACAGTAGTCTGAAATTGTATAGAAGAAGAATTAGCGCAAGACTGAAAGCGCCAACCGAAGTAATCACCATCCGTTTGAATAGCCGCTCCCACGTTTCGAGCCTGTCCTGCAAAAGATTTTCTTCCAGGCCTTCCATATTGCGGAGCATGCCGGACATGCTACTCCGTCGAGCCGCAAGACCCATCAAGAAATCCGTTCTCGTGGCCATTCCGGCACTCAGGCAGTCTGGCCCGTCGACGCATCCCTGCAACTCATCGATATCCTGTCCCAGGAGTGGTTGAAGCCTGGCCAAACTCTGCTGCTGAGCCTGATTATCTGCCACTAGAGTTAGCAGGTCTGCGAGTATCAACCGTTCGTCCTGAGACTGCTGGTTCAGTCGGGATGTTTCCTTAGGATTCTTGGCTAAGAGGAACAGATCAAAATTGGCGTGAATCTCATCGATTTCAGATCTAAGGTCCTTCAAAAGTCCACGAACGCGATAGGTGTGCAACACCAAGTCGCGGCTTTCCTTCATACGCTCTACCGTGATTATCCCAATTACACCTGTGGCCGCCAAAAGCAGCACAACAAGAATCAGTGAGCCAACCCGGATGGTAGGCAGACGATTAGAGAAACTCATCAGGCGTTGAGGAGCGTCAGCGACCGGCACAAGGTCCTTCCAGATTGACGGAGGGCGGGGGAGTCCTAGCTAGGCAAGACTCAGGTATACCACGATTCTGCTTCACCGTCTCCAGGTGAAAGTGCATACGGGCTATTCAAAACGGAGTTCTGGCCCTCGCATCCCTGGCTCTACCCTGTTTACTCGGAAGACGCGGCCTCTTGCTTCTTTACTTCAAGCTCATTTACAACTTGCTGAACGTTGGGAACACGCTTGGCCACCTTTTTTATCCTGGCGCTCCCGGACTGTGCATTCACGCCTCCCTTCAGCCTTACCACACCATTGTGAACGTCAACGCGTATCGTGACTCTCCTGTGGAGAGCGAATCAATCGTTGGTTTGAGCGATTCCGTCTAAGAATGAATTTGAATGGATCCCTTCATTGATTTGGGCGGATTTCTTTGACCACTTCATTCACGACGCCGTTGTCTATCTTTGGGCTGATATAGGATCCGCCTCCAACCACAACTCTCATGGCCTTCATCAATTCTTCTTCCGCGTCGGCTTTCAACAGATACCCGTTCGCGCCTGCCCGAAACCCGCTCCGGAGGATCTCTGACGACTCGTGCAGCGTCAGCAGTACGATTTTCACTCGAGGATGTGATTGACGGATGATTCGCGTCGCATCAATGCCGTTTATTCCGGGCATTGTCACATCCATCAGCACCACATCCGGGTTCAGTTCTTCTACCAGTGGGATTGCGTCTTTTCCATTACCCGCTTCACCGCACAGCTCCCACTCTGGAAACGCTTCAAGGATGGATTGAACGCCACGCCGAATAAACGCATGGTCGTCAACGATGAGAACTCGAGGCATGGGTGATGGTCTCCTGGAGCGATTGCGGAGCGGCGGGCGCGCGATTACCCGGAGAGCGAGCAAGCCCAATGGGGGAGACAAGGGCGTCGTGTTCACTAGCTGCCAGACATTGATCCATTCTCAGCAAAACAGTCTAAGCCTCAATAATTTGATTCTTAATTGCATACCGTACCAGTTCACTTACAGAGTGAATTTCCAGTTTACGCATGATGTTGGCCCGATGCGTTTCTGCGGTTTTTACGCTAATACCTAGAGCCACAGCGACTTCCTTGCTGCTCTTTCCCTCAGCAAGCAATTGCACTATCTCTCGTTCTCTGGTCGTTAGTCGATTTCTCTGCGAAAGTCGCGGCACAGTTCCCGACGTTTGTCTGGAAAAGTCATCCAGCAACATTTCAGAAGCACGAGGCGTAAAAAAGGTTCTGCGATTCGCTATGGAATCAACTGCGGCAACCAGATCTCGATCCGCGTCGGATTTCAGGATGTAGCCTCGCGCTCCCGCCTCAACCACGTCGCGCACCAACTGATCTGAAAAATGCATAGTGAGGATCAGGATCCCCGTTTTTGGAAGTATCTTGCTGATCCGGCGAGCAGCTTCCAACCCATTCAGGTCCGGCATACTCACATCCATCACCACAATCTCGGGTTTTAACTGCTCCGCGAGAGCGACCGCCTCCCTTCCCGTTTTCGCCTCTCCACACACTTCCCATCCGGACTTGGCGGTTAACAATTCCCTCAATCCTCGTCGGATGATGTCGTGATCATCCACCACCAGAATCTTTAAGTTGCTCATTGCCGTTCTAACGGACATGGGAGACATCTTTGGCTCATTTTCAACAATGGCACGTCCTGGCATTTTATCTCCAAATTGAAAACCGGAGTCTCTCAAATTCAACTGCCCCCCGAGTTAAAACCATAGCTGCCACCAGTTGAATACCAGTTTCCCTGTATTTCCCAATTTGGAAACCCCGTTACTTGTCCCAGTTTTATCTTCCAAGCCAATCAAAAAGACGGGGCGGTCATTCACACCCCGTCTGCCTATCTGGCTGACTTGTTTCAATTACGACTTAAGCTGTGGACTCGCCTTTTGTAGTCGAGCCACCAGATGCTTAGCCGCGGCTGGCGCCTCTAGCTTGGATTCCGTTATGACTTTGGCGGCCGTTGCATCATTGCCATATAACCGGCGGTTGGCGTCCTCATCCGGGCGAAGCGTCGTTCCCTCTAGCGATACTCCGGCGAAGACCCCTCGCGAACGCGAGTAGCTCAACATCTCCGACCGCATATAAGCATCCGTCTCTGCCGATGCCGTTCGTCCCTTCGGGCCTGCTGCTATGGAGGCGTCCCCTCCCAACTTTACTTTGCTATGAAGCAAACTGCCAACTCCCCTGGCGTTCATCACCAGGATCACGAAGTCTGTTGCTTCTCCTCCAATCTGGAATCCAACGCTTCCTCCTTCCAGTGCATACATTGCCGGCGCGCCCCACGGGCCTGTGAAATCTTTGCCCGTTCGGCAAACCATGGCTCCGCGGCCGTAACTTCCGCCGGCAATAAACGCTGCCTTCAGCACCGATGGAAGCACTACCACGCAGCGGGTTTTATCCAATAAGTCCTGAGGGATATCCTCAGGCATGTCCAATATTTCCTGTATCACCGTGCCGGCATTTTGCAGCCGGTCAGTTTCCTTCACGTCATCCGCTCTTGGTCCGGCAAACGAAAACGGGGCCAGAACCAGAAAACCAACCAATGCTGTTTTCCATCGATTCATTTTGCTTTCTCCTTCGCGTGTCATTGCTTCATTTTTGTAAATCATCACTGGCTTCGACGGTCGATTACCAAAACTGCGATCCCGCCGATTAGCGCCAGCGCACCCAGGATCGGAGGGAGCGGAACAGTGTGCCTTTCTTCCTTTGTCACTTGAATCGGACCCACATCAACTTCCTTCTTCGGCACGGTGTAGCTGAAGCCCTGATAGGCGAGGGCAAATATTCCAAGCACAATCAGGACAATTCCAAATATCGACCTTCCACCCATATCCAAACCTCCCGTTGGCTGGCAACTCAATCAGCTCAACCCTCACCCCTTTCCGGTATCAGGTTTGCCGAAACAGATGGCCAATCAGGCTCAACACAAGTAGCACCGAAAAAAAATAATTCTTGCGATTCCCGCAGTGGCTACTGTGATCCCCGTGAACCCCAGCGCCGCTGCTATTAGCGCCACGACAAGAATCCAGTGTCATTCGTGGCATCGCGTACTCCTTGTTCGGCCCGCTTCTTAGATATTCTTTGTGGAACCTTGATGGTGGCTCTCTGTCGAGCGCAGCCATGATTCCTAATTTTCTACCTTCATCGGGCATTTCACTCCATCGGCAAGTGGCTGTATCCTCCGCTATTAATCGCTGCAGTGGGCTCTCCCCCACTCCTGCTCCAGCAGCTCTCCGTTCCTTCCCGGTGAATCGATGTATATGTTTTCTAAATCATCTGCGTTTTCATGGAATTGCCTATTTGACCTTTCACCAGTGCGCAGACTGCTCAGAAGGAAGTTCAGACATAGAAGTTCACACATAAAGGAGGCATACATGAATTGGGACCAAGTGGAAGGAAAGTGGAGACAATACACTGGTAAGCTGAGGGAAAAGTGGGGAAAGTTGACCGATGACGACCTGATCGTCATCAACGGTAAGCGCGATCAATTGGTTGGCAAACTCCAGGAACGATATGGTTTGGCCAAAGACCAAGCAGAAAAGCAGATCGACGAATTTACCAATACCTTGAGTGACTGGGGGGGTCGGCGTGAAGCGCACAAGGCCCACGGCGCGGGTTCCTGATCAGATTTACAGACCGTGACAGTCGCTGGATTCGACCTGTTGGAAATCTGGGGTTGGGTTACCTCCAACCCCGGTTTTCCTTTCTCTCTATTTTCTGTAAACTCGCACGGATTCCAATGCGGGAACGAAATCGCTGATGAAAACACTGCTCCGCCGGGTAGTCGGAATCTTCTGTGCCCTTCAGATTATTTGTCTTCCTCCCTGCAATGCTTATTCTGTCCTCACGCACGAGGCCATTATTGATGTGGTATGGGACGCTAACCTCCGTCCTTTGCTTTTAAAACGCTTTCCCAATTCCTCTCCGGATGAGCTTCTGAAGGCTCATGCTTACGCCTACGGAGGCGCCATCATCCAAGACATGGGCTATTACCCTCATGGAAACAAGTTCTTTAGCGATTTAACTCACTATTTTCGTAGCGGCGATTTCATGCTCTCACTCTTGAACAATGCTCAGAGCCTAAACCATTATGCTTTCGCCCGGGGCTCGCTCGCCCACTATGCCGCCGACAATGAGGGACATCGTCTTGCCACCAATGTTGCTGTCCCGATACTCTATCCGGAATTGGAGAAAAAGTTCGGCCAAATCGTCACCTACGAAGATAATCCCCTTGCCCACATCAAAACGGAGTTTGGTTTTGATGTATTACAGGTTGCTAAGGGCCACTCTGCCCCGGACAGTTATCACCAGTTCATAGGGTTCGAAGTGGCTCTTCCTCTTCTCGAAAAGGCCTTCCGGGAAACCTATGGAATCGATCTCAATTCTGTCTTCAGCGACGAGATGGGCGCTACAAATTCGTACCGCCACAGCATTAACTCTCTAATCCCAACGGCCACGTGAGTCGCCTGGGATCTTAAGCAAGACGATATTCAAAAGGACTTGCCAGGAATCACCCGCAAACGGTTTCTCTACAACTTGTCTCGCGCTAGTTACGAGAAAGAATGGGGAAAGGATTATCACCGGCCAAGCGCGGGCGACAAGTTCCTCGCGTTCCTCATTCGAATTCTTCCCAAGATCGGCCCTGTAAAGATTCTTACCTTCCGAACTCCTAATTCCGAAGCACAGAAACTTTTTGAAAATAGTTTCAACGCCACTATTGACCGCTATCGCCGTCTCCTCGCAGGAGTAGGCGAAGGCCGCCTCGAACTTCCCAACGACAATTTCGATGTGGGCGAAGTCACTGCTCGAGGCAAATATAGACTCAATGATGTAACTTGCGGGCAACTCCTCGACCTGCTATCAACCCGGAACTTGGTGGATGTGGATGACGGTTTGAAAAACCAGCTCTTGGATTTCTATGCAACCACTGGCCCCAGTAGCACCGGGAAAACCGGAGACAAAGATCAAAAAAGAATTCGACGCCAGGTAGAGGCACTGAGAGCATCCACCGCTACCTCAAGGCACGCCCGTCAATCTCAAAGCGCGCCATTGCCCTAGGTTCAGAATCGTCCAAAAGGCGTCGGAATAACCCTAAATCCTACACAGACACCGCTCTCTTTTTGCAAGATTTGCTCGATAGGAATTGTCATCTAGGGAACGTATAGTCAATGTGCGCCAAAGCCAAACAATCGTGCTCGTACCTTGGATGAAGTAAAACGGCTGCAATCTCTCACGTCGAATGGGGGAGCTCGTGGACCTACTCATGACTATTGGTGTAATTCTTCTAGTTCTTTGGCTGCTGGGCCTCGTCACTTCGTACACTCTTGGAGGTTTCGTTCACATTCTGCTGGACCTCGCCATCATCGTCGTCTTAATTCGAGTGATTCAGGGCCGCCGCCCCATTCCCTAGTCTTTAGTCAGGTGAAACAAATCTACTTCGCGGCCGCCGCGCGCTTCGTCAAAAGTGCATTCACTTTTTCCATTACCTTGAATGCGTCTGCAACGTATAAAACGTCCGCCTTTCCACGCCCCCATCCACAATTCGGGTCAAGATTGATCGCCCGTCGCTCATTGATGAAGCGCCAGCCTACCACGTGCGGTTCTTCTCCATGGCAGCAGGAAGAAAGACCTTTTGGATGGCGAGGCGTCGATCCAGTCTGTCCCACCTGGTTCATGTGGGTCATGAAGCCCAGCACCGTCTGATTCTCGCTGCTCTGGTCCACCAGCGATTTGCTGCCTCCCAGTGAAGCTCCGGAAGCGTTTAGAAATCCTAGTATCAATCTCTCAGCATCTTCCGGGTGCACTTTTCCGTCAGACTGTTTTTTCGTCCAGCCAGCGCCTGCTACAAATAGCAATGCAGCATCGGGACGAATCGTCTGCGCATCCGTCTTGGGCGCACGAATTCCCTCGACGGTCGTGCGTTTCGCCTCTACGGGTAAAGTCACCGCAACTTCCTCCAATGTCGCTTTCCCCGCCTCGCCACGCCACGCTTCGTGACATCCTGAATCCAGTAACAGAATCCACGGACGCGCTTCTCGCCGAATAATTCCTTCCAGGCGCTGGCGGTAGAACCAACGTGTTGCGGTAAACCTTCCTTCGGCTGTGTTTACACTCGTGATGTGCGTATCAACCTGACCCTGCAATCGTTGCGCAAGGCTCGGAAGCGTACGCATGAAGCGCGAAGTTCCTGAGGCAAAAACAATACTCGGTGTGGTCGCAAGGCACAGCGCTTGTGCGGCTGCAGCATCGCTGCCGAATCTCGGCTGTGCGAAATCTGCTCCGGCAACGCCAAGAATGCGTCTTGCTCCTGCTGTCGCAAGCGAATCCGCGGCTGATTTCACATTTTCTCCGATCAGACCGATGTCCAGCGGTGCGCCCAGCTGTTTTGACAATTCCAGTGCCGCTCCCAGACCCTCGAACGCAGTCTTGGGCAACCCCACTCCCGTTTCATCTAAATGCGCCAAAAATAAAATGCTCTCCGTCATACGCCACCTTTATTTGCGCGGGTCATTCTGGTTTTGACTTCGACCTTGCTACATCTCAGCTGCAAACTGAAACTGGGCTTTACTTTTGTACAAGCCACTCGACAATTTCACTAGCGATGTCATCCACTGACATATCTTTTGCGATGCGTGTTTGCCGCTGCTGCTTCGGCGGGCTGACACTGTCATAACGCAGTCCATCCTGCGGAGGAAGAAAAGCCTTGGCGCGCTGCAATGCAGGCATGACCGTACGCATGTTGACCATCCCAATCTGCGGATTATTTCGTGGCTCTGGCAGGCTGCCTGTTGCCCACCCCAGCAATGCCGGCGGCCCAATGCATTTTGAAACCTGGTGACGTCCTCCCTCGATGCGCTCAAGAATTTCAAATGTCCCGTCGGCTTGCAAATTTATCTGATCCACTCCTTGGAACTGGTCCAGGATGCCCAGATGTTCGCCGATCAACTGCAGGGTCACACCAGCTCCACGCGACGCTGATTCCCATCCGCCAAACAGCAACAGTCGCGAGCGGTCCAGTCCAGGGATTGCGGTGATTGCCTCTGCAAGAATTTTTGCCACAGAATGAGCGTCGATGAAACCGCTTGCGGGTCCATCAATCGCGATCAATTCAAAACTCACCTTTTGCGCGATCGTCATCATCACTTGCTGCAACTTCGCCTTCGCACCCAGACTTACCAGCCACACCTTGCTTCCGGGTACGCGCGTGGCCAGATTTGCCGCCTCAAACAGCGCGTGGCCAGCCCATGGATCAAGAACCGCGGGCAACAGCATTTCGTTCTTCAATCCGGGTCCCGTAGGAGTCTCGATTGGTTCCAGCGTTTGCAGCGGGTCGGGTACGATGCTGCCACACACAACAATCTGATATCCGGTGCTCATGGTCTTGGCATCCTCACATTCACAATTCGTAATTCAACGCTTTCAGTTCAATTCAGTGCTGAGTGCAATCCGCCTGTTCCGGCACGGAAGTCCACGTTGCTTGGTTGGCCATCAATTTCCGCTCGGCAATTCCACAAACACGCCCCGCAGAATATGCATTTCTCGCGATCGAAGTTGGGCACGCCGCTCTCCCCTCGCGTGATGGCTTGCCCTGAGCACATTTCTACGCACAACTTAGGCTCGCAGTCGCGGCAAACTTCCGGGCGAACAAATGCCACATGGTTGGCATAGCCCGGTGGCGCTTGCACACTGCCACCCATCAGCAGGGCGTCCTGCTGCGAAACCAGCAATTTGCCATCAAGTGGAATCTCTGGCCAGCCGCACCGATTCATAATCTGGTCATGCAGCGGCAGCCCATGCGCGATGGCACCATCAGCCATTCGTTTCAATTCAGTGGCAGAGATTCTTTCGCTATACATCTTCTCCAGCGATGAACCTGCTGTCTTCCACGATTCTGGATGGGCTGGCCACGCCAACTTTCCCTTTGAAAAGCCCGCAATCGCCATTCCCAGGAGTCCGGGAATCATGCCGTGCGAAAAGCCAATCCGTGAATCTTGAGCCGTGCGCGACTCCTCGTCCACCCAACTAGCTCGACGCCGGCCCACGTATGCTTCTTCGAGATTCGCTTTCGTGAATGGACGCTTCTCTTCGAGCAGTTGCGCGACGGCTTCCGCCAGTTGCGCGCCGGTGGTCCAAGCCTCGTCCACGCCAGATCCTGCCAAAACGTTGGTGCTCCCCGACCCTTCCCCGATTCGGGCGTAACCATTTCCTGCAAGAAAGGGCTCTCCGTGCCTTCCCGATTCCTGCAGCGATTTCGCTCCCCAGGACTTCAGTGTTCCGCCTTCCACATGACGCCATATATGAGGATGGAGAATGTAGTGCTGTAAGTACCGATAAGCGGTGCGAACCGGGCTCTGAAGCCACGATGGTATGAAAATCCCAACCGACGCCAAGTGGTTTGGGTGCACATACAGAAAACCAAAAATCTCCGGCTCTGGATATCCAAATGTATGGAATACCGCTCCCGGTTTTAGACTGCAATTCTCCGGAAGCTCGATCACCATTTTCATGCCCAACGCCCACTCTCGAATCCCATGCCCTGGCGGCAATCCAAAGTGCGCATCAATTCCACGCCCGACAGCTCCGACCGGACCATCGCCGACAACCGTCAACGCGGCGCGCACATCCATTCCCGGCATGAATCCATCCACCGCTGATCCGCTCAGATCCGTCCCCTGGTCCACCAGCCGCAGGCCGCTCACTCCATTGTTTTCAATCAAGGCGCTGCTCGCCGGCATACCCGGCCAGATCTGCACCAACCCAGACGAAGTCAGTTGTTCACCCACCCACTGATTGAACTGTCCCAACGAAAGAACCAGCCCGTCGTGCTTCTGCAGGAAATCAGGAATGTAGGGCAATTCAACTGCTTCATCGTGCAATCGACCAAAACCACTAAAGGTGCGAATGAGTTTGTCGGCAATGCGCAAAGCCATGGAACGTCTGCTAGCTTTGCCCGGGTCCAGCAAATACACCAATTTTTCACTCTCGACAGGAACCGCCATGGGAATTTGTGCCGGATCAACGTCTGGAAAACTTTCTCGGATTCCGCGCGCCCGCGTAACCACGCCCGAAACACCGAATCCCAAACCATCCGCGCGTTCGTAGCAAATCACTTGCAGCGGAGCACCGGGCAAACTTTTACTTTCTAATCGTGGCGTGCCGTCAGTATGTAGTAATTTGCGCGACAACGTTGTCAGGAAGCCGCCCATCGCCGGCCCAAATCCCACGCACGCGATGTCCACGGCCATCTCCTGCCGCTCTACCTCGGCAGCTGTTTCGGGACCTGCAGAATTCATGCTGGATAATCCAGTACTTCCGGAATCATCAGCTTTGAAACGGCATCCGCGGCACGGTCTTTCGACAGCCGCGCGCCGGTCAGGCAGGTATCCAGCTTAGTATGCAGCGCAAGGAAAGTCTCCGCGCCATGGCATTTCGCGCACGGTCCAGCTTTCTTTGGATGCGATCCATCATTTCCAACGACATCAATCGTGCACGCCGCAATTCCGGGAATGAAACCTTCCAGCGCGTCAATCTCTTCCTGAATGAAGCATCCGTGCGCTCCTTCTTCGTCCCACGACGGATGCCGGTTGTAGCCAAACACCAGTTCTGCGCAAATCCGCGCGATTTCTCCGCCCGCTCGCGCCGATTGCACGTGGCACAGATCGGTCATGAAGTTGACCAACCCGTCCAGACCTTCTGCGACCGAGGCATCTTCGCCTCCGCGCTTTTGCAATTCCAGCACATCCAGGATCTGACATCGTGCCGCCAGCATCCAACACAGTGCATCGGCCATCGGGAAAGTTACTCCCTGCCGTGCGCTCTGATAAAGTTTTTCGCCATTCCCATCGGTCGTGTGCTGCAGCCGTTCCAGCGTCCACAACCACATGGTCATTGCCGTGGCCAACGTGCATGCGCCCGTCCCGGGATTTTCGGATGCGATGCTGCGCATTTCCCGGATCCAATTCCGGAATTGCGCCAAAAATACTGGATTGATCATTGTAATGGAGAGTTGCCGGCGCTGTACTGCCTCTGGCCCTTCGTACGTAGCTTCCAACTGCGCATCCATCCATTTGTTTCCAAGATAGCCCGGGCAATCTTCGGTAATCCCGTAGCCACCCATCAGGCTCACTGCTTCGCGCATCATCTGCGCACCCCAGCCCGTGTTCCAAAGTTTGGCTGCGGGGCACAAAATGTCCGCTTGTGAATCCAATACTAGAAATCGCAACAAGGGATCGCGCTGCAGTCTTTCTCTTCGTGAATCAATCTCTGGCAACTTCAACAGCATGGCTGTTTCCTCTGCAGCCTGGCGCAGCAGCTTAGCCTGCGCGCGTGTGCCGGTTGCACCCTGGCCTACAAGGATTGCTTGCGCTTCTTTTTCCAACGGGTCCAGTTCGTCAAACGCTCGCGCTGCGGCAAACGCCAGTGACGCGCTTGCTTCTCCGGTTGCCCATACGTCTACGAGTCGGTGTAGTGCATCTTCACGCGCCTGCAATCCCAGTTGATAGCGTACCGATCCCGGCGTCGCCATCGCAGCCCCGCGGAATCTCGCGCGCTGATAACGAATAATTGGCTCGACGGCCGAAAGCAATTTCGCCGCGGTCATCACACCAACCGTGACTCTCGTCCGGCGGAACACCGCTTCGATCACCTCGCTGTGGCTGTGCCGGGGAATCAATATTCCGCCCTTGATTTCATATCCACCCACGATGCGGCTCGCGGGAATCCGCAAACTGAATATGGGATCACCCGTCGATGACAATTGATGCACTAACTTTTTTGTTGGAGTTCCGCGGTCAAACACGCCCGGGTCATTCTCCTCCAGAATCACCATGCAACTGCCCTTGATACGCGGGTCCGCCGAATCCACCGCGGCCGTAACAAAATTTGCAAATCCGATATTTGTGATGAACCGGCCCCGCTTTTCCACTTGCAGCAGCGGCTCTTTGCCGTCTTTCCACTCCGCGATGCTGATCTTTCCGTCCAGCATCCCGGTATCGACCCCGACATACGGAATCGGTTCCGTCAAACAGAAAGCCCCGCGCCACGGTTTACGATCCTCGCCCGGTTGAGCAGGCGCCGCCAGTTTCATGTAGTGGTCCCGCTGTTCGGGCGTGCCACGCTCGTGGATCGGCGCCAATGCCAGGCATCCTGCTAGACTCGATGTCGCCGCTCCGCCATCCACCCAGGCTAGTTCGAACGCCACCAGGGCCAGTGCCAGATTCCGAGGACCTACGATGAATCCGCCCTGCTCTGGGTCCATGAAGACGGCTGTCAACCCGGAACGGTCAAAGGCGTCCAGAAGCTCTGCCTTCCCCGCAGTCCACTCATGCGAATTCCGTCCCCCTTGCGCCACCAAATTGGCCACCGGCCCTCGTGCCACCGCCCGCGCCGACTGCATAAGCATCTGCAAATCATAACGATCCGCGAAACGCCATTGAATGTGCCGGGCGGCATCGGTGGGCAAGGTACGGAGCGTTTCAAGTTTCGGGGAAGTGGCTGTAGACATGGAGGGAGTCCTTTCGCAAGTGACCCCCTGAATCTCCCAAACCGACAGCACATGGGTCTGTACTACGCATCACGCAAGTGTGTGACGTGTGGGCCGAACTCCGACCTCACATCCCAAAGACTTGCCGTTGCACTAGGTTTTTCACTTGATGTTTTGACTGGCTGGGACTTTTGCGACTGGCACCTACATGCTAGTGTGCAATGTTCTCTTTCTTCTTAAGCACGCACTATTCCCCGCGGCGGCTCAATCCCGCCAATACCCGAAGATGCCCCAGAATCAGCATATCGACATTCACGGCTTCCTTGTTCCGCACCAGCCGGGCATCGCGCCCATCTCCTGTCGAATACCCTTCGATGCTCAAAATCGTGTCGGGCTCATTTTCCGGTCGTGCGGTGTTCTTGATGATCACCAGGCCCTGCCTGGAATTGTAGTGCACCAGCATCTGGTGCGCTCTGCCCGCGCACCAAATCCGCAAGTCCCCAAGCGCCGTTTCCTTGCAGGTTACCGTCTGCTCGCCCGTCACACCATTCCATTCGCGACATTGTGCGAAGACGTTCTCAGCGAGCCTCTTCCAGACCGTAGGGCCCAGGGCTATCGCTGTTTCTCGATTCTGCTGCTCTTCGTGATTCTGACTTTCTTCCGCGATCCTCGCCGCCAGATATTCCTCGGCAGCCCGCTTCGCGCTTTCATCACCCATGGCCTATATTTCTCCGTTAAGTATTCTACATAACATGACTTGAACAAGTTAAGTAACAGCTGTTCACCCTGTTGCTAGTTAACCTCCTTCCTTTGCGATTGGACTGTGCCCCGGCATAAAGTCCCAAACAAAATTTGGGGGCTACCAGTCCAGAATTGTCCCCGCTCAAAGAGTCCCTCAGTGACACGCACACAATTGATATAGAATGCGTGGCGGCGCATGCGACAACAACAAGTTCTGCGCGTCCAACTTCATCGAAATGCCAAAATCACGCTCTCTTTCCGGAGGAGTTTCATGAGTCTGCGTCTGCTACTGCTTCGTACTCTGGCCCTGCTGATTCTTGCAGGATTATGCCCGCAACAAACGGCGCTGGTATTTGCTCAGACCAAGACTCCGGAAGCCTGGGACGTAACGAAAGCCCGCGGCACCACGCGCGAAATTGAGTTCGACACCTCCGAAGGAACGTGGATGTCGCTAAGCCTGTCTCCCGATGGAAAGTGGATCGTCTTCGACCTGCTCGCTCACATTTATCGTGTACCCTCAAGCGGCGGCAAGGCGGAGTGCCTTACACAAAATAGTGGGGTAGCTCTGAACTATCATCCCCGCTATTCGCCCGACGGAAAGTCGATTGCCTTCATCTCGGATCGTGGCGGTCAGGACAATTTGTGGGTAATGGACGCGGATGGCGGGCATCCCCGCGCGGTCTTTGACGACAAGGACATTCGCGTGCGTCAACCGGCTTGGACACCGGACGGCCAATACGTTCTGGTACGCCGCGATTCCGTCGCAACCGGACTCGAACCTCCTCCTCCTTCCGGCATCTGGATGTACAGCAAGGATGGCGGGAAAGGAATCGAGGTGATCGGCAAAGACGAAAAAGGCGCCGATTGGCCTTCGACTTCGAGCGATGGGAAATATGTCTATTATTACTACGTAGCGGGAGACCCCAGTTCCTACGCGGGTCATGCGGACTCGACGCAAGGCTACTACCAGATCAAACGTCTGGAACTGCGCACCAGCGAGATTCAAGAGATAACCGGCGGCACCGGCGAGCAGCAATATCGCAGCTCAAACGGCGGTGCCGTTGCTCCAGAGATTTCACCGGACGGACGCTGGCTGGCCTTTTCCCGACGCATCCCCAACGGCACAATTTCCTACAAAGGCCACAAGTTCGGGCCGCGCAGTGCTTTGTGGCTCCGCGACATGAACACCGGCACAGAACGCATTGTGATGGACCCCATCGAAGTCGAGATGGCCGAACAATATGGCACACCTCGCATCTTGCCGGGATATTCTTGGGCAGCCGACAGCAAATCAATCGTCATTACTCAAGGCGGAAAAATCCATCGCTTGTGGATCGATTCCGGAAAAGTAGAAAACATTCCATTCGAAGCCCATGTCCACCGAACCATTTCAGAAATGGCTAAAGCGGAACGGCGCATTGACGACGGACCATTCACCGCGCAATTCGCCCGCTGGCACACAGCTTCGCCGGATGGCAAAACGCTCGCCTTTCAGGCACTCGGAAAAATCTGGTTGATGGATCCGCCGGGTGGCACTCCACACCGGTTAACACCGGCAACGTTTACTCCGATGGAATATGCACCCGCATGGTCCAAGGACGGGAAGTGGTTGGCTTTCACAACTTGGGACGAGAAACAAGGCGGCCAGTTGTTTAAAGTCGCAAAAGACGGCAAAACCCCGCAACAACTTACTAAAGTAGTCGGCGAATACATCAACCCAGTGTGGAGCCCCGATGGCCAGACAATCGTCGTGGCCCGTGGATCTGGCGAATCTCTGCGGGGAAGGTCGTGGGGCGCGAATCCCTGGTACGACCTCGTCCGTGTGCCTGCGGCAGGCGGGGACGCGCAGCAAATCACAAGAGTGCCGAGACCACAAGGCATGGTAGAGCGCCGGCAGATTGTGGCGCCCTCTTTTGGCCCTGACGGGCGCATCTACTATCCCGAACTATTTCTAAGCAAAGGCGACGCCGCGGGTCGAGAACGCGTGATGACCAATTTTGTTTCTGTGAAAGATGATGGCACCGATCGCCGTGTTCACGCGATCTTTCCCTACGCTGATGAAGCTGCCCCTTCGCCTGACGGGAAATGGATCGCCTTTCAGGAAGGCGACAATGTCTACGTAGTCCCTTTCCCCTTGGCAGGAACTGGCGGTAAACCTCCGTTGCTCGATAAAAAGGGTCCGGTGTTCCCCGTAAAGACAGTCACGACCAAGGGTGGCAACTTCCCCCGCTGGCGCGACGCCCACACATTGGAGTACGGCAGCGCGATGACCTACGGCACGTACAACGTAGACTCCGCAAAGTCAGAGACCACGCAAATCCATCTGACCGCACCGCGTGAAATTCCCAAAGGTTCCATCGCTCTCGTTGGCGCCAGGATTATCACCGAAGACACTCCAAACGTGATTGAGAAGGGTTCCATTGTTATTAAAGGCAGTCGCATCGTTTGCGTCGGCGAATGCAGCGCCTCTGGCGTCGACCGCGTCATTGATGCCAACGGGAAGACCATCATTCCTGGGTTGATCGACATGCACTCCCACCATTATGCGGATTATTCTGGCATTACTCCTCCTCACAACTACGAAAATGCCATCTACCTCGCCTACGGAGTGACCAGCAATCTCGACCCCGCAGCTTGGGGCGACAATGTCTTTCCGGCCGCTGAATTGATCGATGCCGGCGAGATGATTGGCCCGCGCACATACTCAACCGGCGATCCGTTCTATCGCGGAGATGGCGAGCGCAACAACGACCTCTCCAGCTTGCAAGTCACGGAAGATAACGTCGACCGCCTCAAAAGCTACGGCGTCATTACCATCAAGCAATACTTGGAACCTAGGCGAGATCAGCGTCAGTGGGTTTCCGAAATTGCCCGCAAAAAAGGTATGAACGTTACGGCAGAGGGTGTCGGTCTGGAGTATGACCTCAGCATGGCCATGGATGGCCAGACCGGCGTGGAACATCCGCTTGCCTATCTGCCTCTCTATGGCGATGCAACTCGCTTCTTCGGTATGGCTCATTTCTTTTATTCGCCAACTGCGATTGTTGGGGGCGCGGGCCCGTGGAATGAAGAATACTTTTTCCAATCCAAAGACTGGTTCAAAGACGAGAAGTTGCTCCGCTGGACGCCCTGGCGTGAAATTGTCCCGCATGCCCGTACGCGCATGTTGCGGCCGGAAACTTCGTACTCATTCCCATTCATCGCACAAGCACTTACCGACGTTATGGCAAATGGTGGACACGGAGCCCTGGGCGGCCACGGCCAGCAGAATGGCATTGGCACGCAATGGGAGTTGTGGATGTATGCAAGCGCTATGGGTGCCGAAGGCGCACTCGAACTTGGAACGAGGGAAGGTGCTCGCTATCTCGGAATGGACAAGGACCTCGGCTCAATTACGGCTGGAAAACTCGCCGACCTGGTCATCCTCAACAAGAATCCCCTCGACGACATTCACAACAGCGCCGAAATTCATGCGGTCATGAAGGGCGGAATCCTATACGACGGCGAAACACTCGATGAACTGTGGCCCGAAAAGAAATCCTTCGGCGAATATTACTGGGTATTTCCCCCGGGGATCCAGGACGACGACCGCCCAGCGAATTACTGGGAACACAAATAGTCCCCTGTCGCAACCTTAGCTGAGAAGGTTTCGGGCTTGCGCGGCAGGTAACCAGTCCCTGTAGATAAAAATCGTTTGAATCAGTTCATCTCCAGTGGCCGTACTACCCGGGGACTCAGTCAAGTTGCACCATAATTTTTGTGAACTTCGCGGGATTCTTGCTCCAGGCCTCTAGAATGCCGGGCGCTTCTTCAAGGGAAACGATCGAGTCAACTGCATCTTCCACGGGGAACTTCCCTTGCTCAAGCATTTGGATCACCGATCCAAAATCGGTGGGCAAGGCGTTTCGCGAGCCCAGAATATCGAGTTCTTTTTGCACGAAAAGTTTGGTTTCGTAGGCCACTGGCTCTTTTGCGTAGCCGATATAGACCACCGTGCCCGTAAAGGCAACTTCTTCAACAGCCAACCGAAATGTTTCTACCTGCCCCACGGCCTCGATCACCACCTCAGCGCCGCGACCTTCCGTCAGTTCCAGCAATCGTTCGTGCAAAGGTCCCTGGTGCGAATTGATGATGTAAGTGGCACCCGCTTTCTTCGCGATCTGAAGCTTTTTGTCATCGATATCCACGGCGATGGTTGTCGCCCCCGCAAAGTGCGAAGCCGCAATTGCACCCAAGCCCACACCCCCACATCCGAAAACCACCACTTTATCCGATGCGGTTACCCGGCCCCTCGCAACGGCGTGGAAACCCACAGTGAGTGGTTCGACGAGGCACAGTTCCTTAATACTAAGCTTTGCCGGGTAGAGTTTTTCAGGCGGCATCAAAACGTATTCGGTTAGTGCCCCATCGCGCTGCACCCCGAGGGTCTCATTAAACTTGCAGGCATTGGGCCGGTCACGGCGGCAGGACGCACACAACCCGCAATTCGTATAGGGGGACATTGTGACATTCATCCCCGCCGAGAGTCCTTCAGACAAAGCATTGCCTTCCACAACGGTGGCTGCGATCTCGTGCCCTGGTATTCGTGGATACTGAACGAGGGGATTCCTGCCGCGATAGGTATTCAAATCGCTGCCACAAAGCCCCACCATGCGAACACGAAGCAATACTTTTTCAGCAGCCACTTCCGGTTTCGACACAGAGACTACAGCCGCTTCTCCGGGCTTGTTCACAGTCAGTGCTCTCATGAATTTAGAACTCTTTCCAGTCATTGTTCTCAGGTTTGCCCGAAGGCCCGTTCGCTCAGCAGTAACATACCGCACTCACCTACGTTGTGAGGCCGCCATTTCAATAACTAGCCCAAGGGCACAGAAATACGAAGGGTGCCCCAGGTTCGCTTGTATTTTCTGAACCTGGGTCTTGGGTTATTCCGCTCCATTTCACTCTATTTTCTATTCGAATAAAACTACCTATTGACAAGTTATATTAATAGTTATATTCTTCGATAGGTATTGTCGGTTCATCCTCGAATATTCTCTCCAGAATTCTCCCAACGCGCGCAACCTTCTAGCAATCCATTTCTCCTCCCCTTTGGTTTCACAGACTTGTGCACACTCATTCCCGCAACATCTTTCCTTTGACATACTTCCGCAGAACACCCCGGGAGTAGGGGGAGTATACTCTTCTGCCAATAGATCATCTTCGTCGCGTGGGGTTATTTCTCCAGTAAGTTCTTTCGCTGCCACTCTTACGCGCAATGACAAAATTCCAGCATAGGCAACTCCGCTAAGTCCAATCATTGCCACTCTTACTGACACCCCTTCCTGTAAGTCCTTTGCATGCCGCTTTTACGAAAACCAGGGGGGCCTTCCTATCCCCTATTCTCATCTCCACGCACATCCACGGCGCCGCGGGCCGCAGCCATCGGTTGCATTTCTTAATCATGATTTCAGGATCGGACAGCCGCTATTCCACCAACTGCAGATTCAACGCAATGCGAACGCCGTTGATCAGCACTTGGCTCTTATCAATAAGCGTCTGGTTCGTGATTTCGGAATCGGCAAACTGCTGCGCCAAGTTCTTGGGGAGAATGAACTCGACCGCCTCGGAACGTTCTTTCGCACCGGGCGCCGTCGCAAACAGATTTACCACGGAAAAATCATAGATGTCGAAATTCGCATCCCTTGGGACATTGGCCAGAATATCCTTCATCTTTGGTGCAAGGAACAGGTCGAAGGTTTGCGCCGCTCGCTTGTAGATGGACGTCTTCTCCGCGTCAAAATGCAGCGCGTTGCGCAGCGTCATCTGCAGCGCCATCTCTTTATTCACAACCACAAAGGCCGGAGGATCATAGTCCACAAACTGGTATTTGGCTTTGCCTTCATTCGCCAGAGCGTCCAGTTGTGTCTTGTATTCGGCCTGAAGCTTTTCCGCATCTTCCGGCTTGGCCGCAGGTTTGGACTGCGAAAGATCCGGCTTCGATGGAATCGCACTCTCGCTCGATGGATAAGTCAATCCGCTGGAAGAACTGCGCAGCAGCGAAGTGCTGCTGTGGCTTGCGGCAGCCGAAGATGTGGCGGGAGTCGAAGCACCACCCGGCGGTGGTGTCGCTCTCTTTGGCAGGCTTTCAACCAGTAACGGATCTTTCTCAAGGAGCGAGAGCCCATATTCTTTGCCGCCGAGAAAAATCTGCGACTGATTCAGAATATCCTGCCGGGCCTGATCGTTCGTGGCTTGAGCGAGCTTAAAAGCGTCTTGCTTGTCCACCACGATGACGAGAGTTTCCTTCCCTTCGTAGTCGTAACTCTTTTCGTCCGCTCGCGTGTGATAGGAAATTTCAAATCCAATGGCATCACATCCCACGTCCGGAGAAATTCCTTGTGTCACGGTGCGCAGAATTGGAATAATCACGTCTTGAACAGTGCGGGCGGCCCGTTCGTTGCGCGTGAATGTGTTTGCGTTGTACGCCGCGTTATAGTTTCCGGTAACTTTCAACACGCTACGGTCCCGGAACTTCACGAACTCAAGGCCGCGGGAATCCGCTTCGGCCTGCTTCGACGGCTCCAGCCCCACATACCGGCTCAGGTAGAAAGCAAACGGAAAATGCATGTGCGCAATGTTTTGGTTCAGGGTCTTCAGTTCCTGAAAATATTGTTTTTCAAGGGCCTTCAGATCAGGATCGCGAATTTCATTCGGGCTGATTTGTGCGGAAGTGGAACCGGCCAATAAAAGCAACGCGGCCAGTGTGTAGAGACAGCGAGAAGTAATGAGACGTTTGGATGAGCGCGCCAAGTTCACCTTTAAATCTTATCATTCACGGCTTGGCTGTGTATGGCGAGCCAGGCCGGCCGGGACGCTGATAAGCAGGTTGCGCGATCGCTCGGGTAAACGCGACAACCGCTTTGATCTCTTCGACAGAGAGCGTTTTCCCGTAGGGCGGCATCATCGCCGATTTACCGAGCGCGTTGCCACCCAGCGTGATGATGTTGACCATGAACTCGTCGCTCTCTGTATTCAGCTTTTCTCCGTCGTTCATCAACGGCGGAACCGGGGTCAGGTTGCTGCGGTTGGAAGGCCCCGCAGGCGAAGCATCCGCATGGCACCACACACAATATTGATAGAAGACTCGCTTGCCCTGCGATTCCTGATAGCCGAGCTTCACGAGCTTCTGCGCGTCGCTCCAATCCGGTTCGGTGTCATAAGCTCCGAAAGCTTCATCGGGTTTCACGGCTGCGGCCTTCTTGCATCCGGATAGTACGACGGCACAGAGCACGCTGACGAGGAGCATCGCTGCGAGGATCAGTTTGGATTTCATCGGCCTGCTCCTTCCGCCGTGGGATGTGCGATGGAAGCGCTCGCCCCCGTTTGCGATTTGATACCGGAGCGCAGTGTCATCAAGTACGCGGTGAGAGCATGAATCTCATTGTCGGTGAACGTGCGACGCGGCTCTATGGTATCGGACTGCAGCGCTTGCGGATTGCGGAGCCAGGCCTCGATCCATGCCGGCGTTAGCCAATTGCCCGCATTGTTGAGGTTCGGTCCAACGTAGCCGCCACCCGCGCCAATCGTGTGGCAGGACTGGCATTGGTATTTCACTTCATATAGCTGCTGGCCCAAGGCCGCCATTGCCGGAGTGTATTTCTTCATGTCGATGCTGTTTGGATCCACATCAGGTTTTTGCACCGCCATGGATAAATATTCGGCCACAATAGATGCTTCCTTGTCGGTCATGTTGAATTGGGGCATGCGCAGGATCAGTGTCGGGCGAATGGTTTGTGGATTTTTCAGGAAATCCGCAATCCACTTTTTCTGTGCGCGACTCCCTTCATAGGAAAGATCCGGAGCGAGTGTTCCGCCATAGCCATTGAATTTGTGGCAGGCATAACATTTATAACGCTCGTAGACTTCTGCAAATTCTCCGACTGCCTGATAGTTGAAGTCTTTTTTTGGAACAACCAAATGCTGCAATTCACTGGTGGATTTCGGCCCGGTCTGGCTCAACAATGCCGTCGTTACCGCTTCGAGGTCGGCCTGATTCCAACTGTACTGCGGCATTCGCGAAGCCGGATTCACGGAAACCGGATCCTGCAGCTTTGCCCGAATGTAGGACAGCAAGTTGTGTTGGATCTGGGCTTTTCCAAATTCAAGTTCGGATTCGTTCTTTGCGCCAAGGGCGGTCAGGTCAGGACCAAAATCCTTTTGCGGTGTATTTCCCTGAACGTTGTGGCAACTGGCGCAGCCCTTTTCTAGAAACAACCGCTTGCCAGTCTTAATTTCTTCCTCGGTGGCTTCCGCAAGCTGCGGAATGTTGGTCAGCAGGTCAGAGTCCGTCAATTTGGTCATGACGTACTGAGAGACTTTGTAGAGGTCTTCGTCGCTCCAACCGTAGCGCGGCATGTTGTTGTGCGCCAAATACCCTTGCGGATTGCGCAGCCAGGAAACCAGCCACTGCTCGTTAACCTTGCTGCCAATTTTGGTGAGTTCGGGGCCGACATTGCCGCCGATCAGCTTCGATTCGCCCGCACGCGTGACAGAAAGAGGATGGCAGGTCGTGCACATCATTTGTCGGAAGCGCACTTCAGACAGGCTGATCAGATCAGACTTCTTGCTCCACGCGGCCACAACCGCTGGATTGATCTTATATGTCTCGAGCGGCTTGGCTTTTTGCGCGTTCAGGTAACCGGAAAGCGCGACAATTTCTTCGTCTTTCAGCCGGAATTTCGGCATGCGAGACTCGTCGCCATTTTCGTAGCCATTGACCGTGACGTTTCCATCTTTATCGAGAACTGTCCGGGGCTCTTTTAACCACTTGTAAATCCACTGGCGCGAAACTTTAGAGCCGACACTCGAAAGGTCTGGCCCCAGCATCGGACGATCAATGTTGGAAAGCTTGTGGCATGCCTGGCAATTCAAACGCGAAAGCAGTTCACGGCCGCGAGTCAGTTGCGGTGTTTCTTTCAGATCTGCCTGATGGCAACTGCCGCACGAGGCCTGCAAGTAGTGGGCCGGCAGAATAGGCTGTTCCCACGCCAGGGTTGTTTCATGGGCTTCGGCAACTTCGGTGGCGGGGCCCTGGCCGCGATGACAAATGGTGCAGCCCCAATCGCGGACGTTGTGTGGAATCGGCGGATGAGCGCGAAACGGTTGAGGAACTGAAGCATCCGCGAGGCTCGGCTGCGTTATACCCTGGTGGCAAGTCGCGCAGCGATCGACAACCTTCATTCCGGGGATCCAGGCCTGATCAATATTGGGGTTGTAATCGGCGAGCAATTTCTTCGTGTCGGGGCGCCCCTGGGCAAAGTGCAGGAACGAACGTTTGTAGCGCTTCCACTCGACGCGAAAATCCTTTACCGGCGAAATCGCAAGAACCAGCACGCAGACTACTGTCGCAACGGCAAACGTCAATCGCACTCTGTAGGACAGTTTGCCCATATCTTCAGCTGACATGAGTCCCCCAAGGCCAAACCCAAGACCAACCTGGACCGCGGAAGAATGTACCCACAACAGTCAAGGCGATCGCGGTACTCAAGAACCACGTCATCACCCACCAGGAAAGCGGTTTGTTGCGTAACGCACCCATCCAACCGGCTGTAGCTCTTGAGAAATAGGAAGCGATGAGAAGGCCAGCGACCAGCAGGGTCGGAACGATGATCGTCCACGCATCCACCACCGCGAGCAAAACAAGTAACGCAGCAACTACGATCAGAACAATCGTGAAGCGCTTCGAGGCAGACTCAGACCACAACGGTTTGGCTTCCACGTTTACGTTGAAGTAAGGAATCACAACCAAAGCGACGAGGATCAAGGTTGGAATAAGAATCCCGGCAACGAAAGGTGGGAAAAAGTGCAGCAACTCTTGCAACCCCAAAAAGTACCAAGGCGCTTTTGCAGGGTTAGGAGTGAGCAACGGATTAGCGAGTTGTTCCAGAGGGGCATCCCAGAACAGTGCCACGATGACCATGGCGATGATCAAAACTTCAAAGACGATCGCTTCGCGCACAAGCAGGTGCGGATAGGTCATCAATTTGGGACCGCGTTCGTCCTTCACCTTCGCGGAAACATTTCGCGTGATGAAGACGATGCGGCGAGGTTCTTTCTTGGCGTCCGAACTGAAACCGGACTGAGTTTTAGTGTTGTCCATCATCGTCTTTCGTTTGCACCGTTAAGCCGCCATCCTTCTGCACACGCCAGAAATGCGCGCCGATGAAAAGGAATGCGAGCAACGGAAGTATGACTACGTGCAGCACGTAGAAGCGCAGCAACGCGTTTTCGCCAACGATATTTCCACCAAGCGTGACGAATCGCACCTTGCTGCCGACAACTGGCATAGCAGAAATAATGTTGGTACCAACGGTAACCGCCCAGAATGCCAACTGGTCCCAAGGCAGCAGGTAACCCGTGTAGCTTAGAAACAGGGTAATCAGAAGAAGTACGACACCGATAACCCAGTTGAATTCGTGGGGAGGTTTGTACCCGCCGCGATAGAAAACGTGAAACATATGCCAGAAGACCAAGAGCACCATCAGGTGCGCACCGATGCGGTGCATGTTGCGCAGAAACACGCCGTTGGACACGACGAAGCGTAGATCCTTCATGTCGTGATAAGCATTCGGTGCGGCAGGATGGTAGTAGAACATCAGCAGCACGCCCGTGATCACCAGGATGATGAAAAGCAAGAAGGACAACGAGCCGAGATAGTAGGCGGCACGGACACGCAGCGACTTCTCCCGGACCTTGACAGGCATCCAGTGAAGGAAAAGATTTCCAAATACCGCGAGACTGCGGGTTCGGTTGGTAAGAGCGGGCCCGCGCCGGAAGATCGATTTCCAGACGCGAGACTCGCGGAGAATTTCCAGAGCGTTGGTGATGGAAGCGGCCATAATTACCTCAAGCCCTCAAAACCTGATCGGCTTTAATCGTTTGCAGCTTGTCTACCTGCAATTCGCCGTCTGCGGTGAGTGTGATGGAGTAGTGCGGAAGTGGACGCGGAGCCGGACCTTCGATCTTTTTCCCTTCGGGATTGAATTTGCTGCCGTGGCAGGGGCAGGCAATCATGTTGGCTTCCGGCTTCCATTGGGTGACACAGCCAAGGTGGGTGCAGACCGCAGAGACAGCGTAAAAACCGCCAGTAGTGCGAACGATGTAAACCTGTTGGTCCTGCAAAATGGTGACGGAGTTCACCGGGTATAGATCCGGATTGCCCGCACGGAACGTGGAGGCAGGTTCGAAAAGAACGTTAGGAGAAAAGTATTGATAGGTGAGAGCAACGCCGCCCAAGCCGGCAATCCCCAGTGCGCCCAATGTGAGTTCGCTCAGGAAGTCGCGGCGCGATACTCCCGTCGGTGATGGCAAAATGTTTTGACTGCCTGCATCTGTCGATTTCGTATCACTCATGGTCGTAGCACTATCTCCTCGCGTTCGGACAGGCCCAATTCGTCGTCGAAAACTTCAAAAGCTTCCATGGAAATGGTGTGGGCAGGGCAACGCTCTGCGCACAAGCCGCAGCGAATGCAGATTGTCTCGTCCTTGACCATGACAGCGCCATCGATCTGATTCAGTTCTTCGGGAGAGATGTGCTGGAGATCCACGGGGCGAAGATCCTTCTCTGTTGCAAGGCGGGCTTTTTCCTCTTCGGTAAAGGTAAATTGCTTCAAAGGCACAAGAGAGAGACAGTTCTCGGGGCAGACATCCACGCAGCCACCGCAGAGAATGCATTCCGTTCCGGTGATCTCGTTGCCTTCAAAGATGGTGTTGATCCAGCACTTCAGACAACGGCTGGCTTCCTCGCGTGCGCCCTGCTCCGTATAGCCGGTTTCGACTTCGGCCACGCCAGTGCGGCGATCGATCGGGAGGACGGGGACATCGAGGCGGGAATACTCGTCGTAGTGGGTGGCCATTTCGTGATGATCAAGAACGGTGATCTGAACGTGGCGGGATTTTGGTTTCCATTCAGGCCCACGCAAGAACTTGTCGATTTCCACGGCTGCCTTTTTCCCGTCGGCGACCGCGTTGATGATGAGGCGCGGACCAAAGGCAATGTCGCCAGCGGCAAAGATTCCAGGAGCGGTAGTCATCAGTGTGTCTGGATTGATCTTCAGCGTGCCTTGGCGTGTGGTTTCCAGACCGTCAGCCGGCTTGAGGAAAGAAATGTCCGAGGACTGACCAATCGCAAGAATGACGGTATCGCAAGGAATGACAGATTCAGTGCCCTCGGCGAACTGCGGATTGAATCGCTTGTTCTCGTCGAATACGGAAACGCAGTTGATGACTTCCAGGCCGACCAGCTTGCCATTCTTCCCCACGAACTGGCGGGGTCCCAAAGACGGCCTCAGTTTCATTCCTTCCAAGAGGCCCTCGTGAATTTCCTCTTCCGATGCGGGCATCTCGGCGCGCGATTCCAGGCAAACAAGCTGAACTTCGCGAGCGCCCATGCGGAGAGCCGCGCGGGAAACATCCATGAATTCCTTCATGGCGACGTCCATCTCACTGGAAGTCAGTTCGTTGGGTAGACCCTCTCCGGCCAGTTTCTGTTGCTCGCGCATTGCTGAGCGTGCTACGTCGATGGCGACGTTGCCGCCACCAATGACAACGACTTGTTTCCCAACTTCGAAGCGGTAACCCAGATTAACGTTTAGAAGAAAATCGATGCCCTTGACCACGCCATCGAGTTCGTTACCAGGCAGATTGAGATCGCGGCTACGGTGCAAACCAAACGCCATGAGGATGGATTTATAGCCCTGCCGTTTCAGGTCTTCGAGGGAGAAATCTCGTCCGAGACGCATGTTCAATTTGAGTTCAGGGCCAAGATCGAGGATCTCGCGGATCTGAGCGTTCAAAACGTCGCGCGGCAGCCGATACTCTGGAATTCCCAAGTGCATCATTCCGCCGGGAACCGCCGCAGCTTCAAAAATAGTCACGGGATAACCGAGCAGGGCCAAGTCGTGTGCGGCGGACATGCCGGCCGGGCCGGAGCCGATAATGGCAATCTTTTCTGGCCGTGAAGGACGAACTTTCCCGGCAAAAACGTCGAGTGGATTGCGGGATTCGGGGCCGTACCGTTCAGTTACAAAACGTTTGAGGGCGCGAATGGAGATTGGCGAATCAAACTGTCCGCGGCGGCACGCAGTTTCGCAAGGATGGCCGCAAACACGGCCACAGATCGAGGCAAACGGATTAGGCACCCGGGCGTAACGGTAGGCGTCCTCGTACTTCCCATCTGCAATGAGGGAGACATAACGTCCCGCCTGCGTGTGCACAGGGCAGGCTTGCATGCAAGGAAAGTTCGATTCGAGCCAATCCAGATCAACGAGCTTTGTTCTCGTGGTCACCGTTACGCTCCAAATGCTGCGCTTTACTACTTCTTTACGGTCAGATCAGCAGTTGCGCCAGTTGCGGTGACTTCCACAGCCTGGGTGGTAACTTTGCCGTCTTCACTCCAGGTCTTGAGAGTGTACTTGCCGGCGGGAACGTTCTTGATTTCGTAGTTTCCGTTCTTGTCGGTGACGGCGTAGTAGGGGGTCGGAGATACGACGATGTAGCCGTTCATTTCCGGGTGAACGTTACAAAGAAGGGATACAACGCCGGGATCATTGAATTGGAATGACTTCTTTTCACCCTTGGGCCAAGTGCCGAGGTTGTGTGCGAGCTTCTTATTGCCGCTGATGCTGGGCCAATAGACGTTGTGGCCGACCGGATCACTGTTCAGAAACTCCACGGTCGTCCCCACCTGCACGACGCTGACGTGAGGGATAAACGACATTCTGGCCTGATCGATCACGGGTTTTGTGCTCGGTGCATCGAACTTCTTGTCAGGAATCGCGTCGACATACACGGCGATGTTCTCGGCCGACTTGATACCCTGAACGCTGACTTTACCCTTGATGTCTCCGGCGCGGCTTGCGCCCGCCAGCAGCACTACCAAACCACACCCTGCGACTGCCTTACTTGCCAATGAAAGTAGCTTCATGATTCTCCTCGATTTCTCAGGTTTACCTGGGATTCCTAGTGGAACTTTATAAATCATTTAGAACACGTAGTCGATTCCGGTCACAAACGTGTTCGGCCGGAAGAAGAGTGCAGCTTCGGAATTTGGATTGGTGTACGGCTGTGCCCAGTGATATTGGTACTCGCCGGCGATTTTAATGTTCGCTCGCACGAGAATCTGGAATCCAGGGCTGAACCGATTCCGTGTTTGATATTGAGAGAAGGGACCATTGGCAAAGTCGGTCGGAGAGTTCACGAAGTCGTATCGCATCGTGGCGATGAACCACGGGAATATCCAGTAATTGGCGCCGACGAAGCCGCCGGTATAGGTGACGGCATGAGCCTTGTTGAGCACGACGGTTTCGTCAACGGTGTCGACAGTATGGTTTTCGTCATGCCCGACCATGCCGAGGGCGAGCAATTCCAGCTTTCTGTACTTGAAACGAAGATCACCACCCACGCGATAAAACGGTTCGTTGATATCACCGAGGCTTGGGTAGGTTACGCTTCCAATATTCTGGACGTTTTTTCCGTAATAGTAGAAGCCCCCGACACGCAGCGAAGTGTGGTCGCGCGGGCCAGTCGGGCCGGCAGCCTGGATTGCCTTGCGGCTCTCCGGGTCGCGCTCCAGATTGAATTTGTAGGAAGCACGAAGATAGACGTCTTTCGTATTTCGCATGGCCGGGCCGTCGTTGCTGCCATTACCCAAGGTGACGGACCAGGAGAAATTGCCATTGTTGGGGTATCCGCCGAACTCAATGGCGCGTTGTGGGGCGCCCATAACAAAGGGATTGTTGGTCGTGCCGAAAGCGCCCGCCACGTTCGCTTGGTCGTAAACGTCGAAGTCAGAAAGATAGATCGTACGCGCTTGGGTGAATGGCAGATCGAGCTCGAATTGCCCCATTCGAACGTTGAGTGCATTCTTTGGCAGGTGGAAGAAGCGGCCGAGATCGTTGTACTTTAGATAGCCATCGCCAAGGCCGCCATCAGCACCCGACCCACCGGTTGAAAGGTCATCGTCCACCCAAAAGGAAAGATTCGGACCGAAGCTGCCAGCACCGATAAAGGTGAAGGTGTTAGGGGCGAATAGATCCGTTCGGGGAACAAATCCGTTGGTCTGGATCACCGATTTCGGTTGATTGGCGTTCCAATTGAAGTAGCCCGAATAGCGGAACGATACTGGCACCGTGCCAGGAATCTCGCCGGGATAGACTGCCTCCGGGAAAGCTTCCTTCTGAGCCTTGGAGCCCAACATCACAGGATCCTGCTTCACGAATACTTCGTCGTCTTTTGGAAACTTAAAGCCGTTCTTCTTGAAAGCTTCCCCAAAATCATTCAATTCAGGGAAGTTATTGTGGCAAGTGGTGCAGGACGTCTGGTACTTGCGTGAAAAAGCTGGAATGGCCTTGGTCTTCGGCACCATGATAAATGAAGAGAATACGCAAATGTTGACTGCCACAAAGAAAAACAAGGACTTCCAATTGCTGTGATGACTTTCCATTGAGTAAACTCCTCCCCTTCCTAGAGAGAGCGCGTACATTGTGACCGGTGAAACAGAGATCAGTTCAGAATGGGTACCATTCTTCGGGTATTGTCACGTAGCTACGGTGACTTCCATCACCCTTTGATGTGATGAATGTCACAATGTGTCCGAACAGCACGGACATCTGCCGCCCACACGAATCTTTTTCCTATTTTCGGACGCTTCACTAGTAGGGTTGCGAAGTTCGACAGCTACTCTAAAGGCCCCATTACCGATGCCGGAGCCAGTGCGTGTTGATCCAGGAATATAGATCAGGTAAACCATGGCATTTCTGCAGATGTGTCTTCCTGCGCGAATGCAAACCACCGGAAAAGTCCAGCATTAGAATCCACGGGAATCGAAACCCTCGTGCGTTCCGAGGGCACGATCAGCCCAAATACGAGAAACACGACTTTGCATTTTGGGGGATTGCCGCGATGCGGTTACGACAATTGTATGGTTACGGCAGAAATAAGAAAGCAGCGATATGTCTATTACCGTTGTATGGTAACCGCTGCGTTAATCAATGACATTTTGCTCGCCAGCTTTCGGACATTCAATTGCGCAGAGACGTTGGCCGTTGTATCGTTCGGTTGCCATGGACATTCCTAGCCTCCGCGCATCGATAAGAGCGGACCTTACCCGGGCGCGGAGCACTCTACCAGATGACTCTTTGAGTCACCCAGAGATAAAAGAGTACCAAGACCATCTCAGTCACAATGAGCTCGAGTTGGCATGCGAGGCGCTCGAAGCGTATGCCAAGGAACACCTAGTTAAAGCCTGTTGCAAAACCCCGATTCTTCAAATTCGATTGACGGAAGCCAGTAATTTCCTGGAGAAAAGTGACTTGAGTGTTGCTTTGAGCTGCCGACTTTGACCGGCAACTCGCCAAGGCCCGATCGGCTCCGGTGGCCCATGGGTCTCCTGGCCGGGTGGACCAATATTGCCCGCCGTCCACGCACCGTCGAGGACCAGAGATGCGAGCGGTCCGGCACGAGCCGGATCGAATTCCGTTCTTCTGACAACCGATGCAGTACGCGAGCCAGACGCGGGTTCTCTACATCGATCCAACCATTGGCCCGAGCCGACAACCTGCAACTGGTGGTTCAGGCAGGCTTGCTGACTGAGGATGAGCAGCAGACACTGCAATGCCCAGCGGACGAGGGTTAAAGAGAACCATGGTTTCATCGCGAATCGGCCTCGCGGGCACGCCGTAAATTGCGCTCCTTATTCAGCTCCGCCAGTTTTCGTAAACATTCCTGCATTTCTTGCCAAGCGGCGACCCCTTGGCGCGTGGCCTCTTGCGCTGCCTTGGGAACATAGTAGCCGGTAGTCTTACCCTTCTCCCCGCGGTAGCTCACATTCAGATGCGGACCATGCTTGGGTCCATCTCCTTGGCAGTGGCAGCCCGCTTGTCCACAGGTGCGATAAGTTTCCGATAGAGTTCCGAAAATAGCGATCTCTGCCAGACGTGTAATCTCGCCCAGCAGCTTGCGTCGTTGGGCAGCGGAATCAACCGACCTGGCCATTGCTCCTCCTGCGCTCTTGATAGCGAGCGATGGAAAACAGATTTTTGGTAATCACACACCAGCCCACGTAGCGCTGAAATCCAGGGTCTCTTTTATAGCTGGCTCGCAACATGGAGAAGGGATGCTTCAAGGTGCTGATGGTCGCTTCACAGCCGGCTCGCCAGCGCAGCGCTCGCCGGAACCAGCGCTGCTTCTGCTGCTTGGCCCGCTTGGCCGAGAGACGTCCGGGCGCTGGCAGCGCTACTTTCTTTACCCCTAGCTCTTGCGCCTTACGTTCGTTTTTGGCGGAAAAAAAACCTCGGTCGGCAGTAGCCATCTGCGGCGCACGCCCGAAGCACGCTTGATGTTGTTGGAGGGCCGGCATCCAGGCCGTGGTATCGGCCGGGTTGCCCGGCAGAACTTGGTAACCGCTCACGATGCCGTTTTCCACCTCGTCAATGCGCACCAGCCTACCAAACTCGTTGGGCTTGTGCGCTTTCCCTTTGCGAATCACTTCGGTGTGCGGTTCGAACAGACTCAACACTTTGCCTTGCACGTGGCAGTTTCCACCCCACACTCGTTCCTTGGTTTGCGTGATCACCTTCTCGACCAAAGGGAGAAAGTGCCGCAGCTGTCCGATCTGTGCTTCTACCCGCAGGAGCTTGCCCACCACTTTCAGCCGTCCCTTCCCCCATCGTTGCACCACTTCGCTGGCCTGTCGCACCACGCCTCGAGTCGGCTGCACCAACTTCTGGTAGCTATCCCGCATCCGTTGTTGGTTGGTCTCGGTGAGGGATTTGGCGGCGCGGCGGATCTCCAACAAACGATATTTCACCGCGCGCCCGTGATGCACCACGTCCAAGGCTCCGTCCTTACACTCGGCGGCGATCCATTGCAGACTGCGGCTGAGCACGCGGATGCCGTCGCCCAAAAGCGCGCTGTCGGTGGGATAGTGAACGTTGCTTTCCACGACCGTCGTGTCGGTGCGAAGTTTGCGTCCTCGCGCTACACCTTGCTCACGCGCCAGGCCCACCACGCGCTGATGAATCTGTTCGGTGACCTGCGGGCTCAACAACGCGAAGGTTCGACTGAAGGTAGTGAAATCGGGTGTGGCTTCGGCATCGAAGCGTGTGAACCGCCGGTACACCAGGTTGCTGCGGAGTTCCCGTTCCAGATCGCGGAAGCTCCAGCCCTTCAGGTGCTTCATGACGCAACAACGCAGCAGGCGATCGGGGGCCATGCCGGGCCGCCCGGTGCGTGCCGAAGCGGGGGAGCGTGCCGCCAGACATTGCTGGACCAGCCCGAGCAAAGCGGGATCCTCCAAGAGCTGATCGACGGGATCGAGCAAATCGTCCTTGAGCAAAGCGGCTTGCAGGGCCAAAGGGGAATAGAACAACCAGGCTTGGTGGAAGGAAGAGTCGATCATTACGTACTCGACTATATCGAGTAAGATGCATTTCGTCAAGAGAAAAATGGAATTCAATGCACTTTTTCGGGGAAATTGCAGCCAAAGATAAGCGGATCAACAGATCCGCCACGCCGATGCGTCAACAAACCGTGTCAATCAACGGGTTATGACCTGGGTTTTGCAACAGCCTCTAGTTAACAAAGAATTTTGGCTCGCATTACGCGAAGCCGCACTTAAAATGCAGTTGTCGAGCGCAGACCACTATGAGGCAAATGCAAGGAATCCGGGCTAGCTAGTGAAGTGTCCCATAAATAGATTTTCAGTGCTTGGTATGATCTCAGTCATGCCCAACACAGGTCTGGCGATCGAGTTGCAACCGGCTGAGCGTACGCAACTGGAACAGTGGGAATCCGCACACGGAACGCCTCCACAGGTGGCGCTGCGCTGCCGGATTATCCTGAGAGCGGTGGCGGGTCAGCAGAATGTGGCCATCGCCGAGGGGCTAAGCGTGAGCCGACCCACCGTGCCGCTGTGGCGCAAGCGTGTGCACGAGCAGGGCATCGGGGAGGTCTGGGAGATCGTTCCCGGTCGCGGGCGCAAAGCGCACTATGATCAAGGCCAGCGAGACCGGATCATTAAAGCGACCTTGCAGAGCAAGCCCAAGGGCATGACCCATTGGAGTTGCCGGCTCATGGCGGAGGCCCAAGAGGTCAGCACGAACACGGTGAACCGTTTGTGACAGCTGCACAATATTAAGCCGCATCTGAGCCGCACTTTTAAGCTGTCGCGGGATGTGAAATTCCTAGAGAAGCTGAGCGATGTGGTGGGGTTGTATATGAACCCGCCCGACAAAGCGCTGGTGCTGTGTTTGGATGAAAAGAGCCAAATTCAAGCGTTAGATCGGACTCAACCGGGGCTGCCGTTGAAGAAAGGCCGGTGAGGTACGATGACGCATGACTACAAGCGCAACGGCACCACCACCCTGTTTGCGGCACTGAATGTATTGGATGGCAAGGTGATTGGTGAATGTCAGGGCCGGCATCGGCATCAGGAGTGGCGGAAGTTTCTGCGTCGCTTAGACGCTGAGTTTCCCCCGGAGCTGAAGTTGCATGTGGTGATGGACAACTACGGCACGTGCAAGCGTGGCTGAAGAAGCATCCTCGCTTTGTGTGCCAGTTTGTGCCGACCAGTTCAAGCTGGCTGAATTTGGTGGAGCGCTGGTTCAGAGAATTGACCGAGAAAGCGATACGGCGCGGCAGTTTCGTGAGTGTGCCGGATCTAAAGCAGGCGATCGAGGTATTTATGCGAGCCTGGAACAAAAACCCCAAGCCGTTCATCTGGAGCGCCACCGTCGAGGACATCGTAAAAAAGATCGATCGCGCGCGAGTCAAGATGGAGCAGATCAAACCCGGATCCACCCAGCGCAGGGAGAAAAAGAAGCCAGTTGATCTGTAAAGGTATATACGGGACACACCACTAATGTCACGTTGCAGGAGATCGGGAGCTAGTTGTCGCGGTAGGGACGACCATTGCTGATCGCCCCCCGCACAGATCCGTACAAGCGCGTTTACGCATACGGCTCTTACCAAGGATGGGTAGCGGCAAAGCGAGCACTAGGGTAGGGATGCAGAATGCGTGGGCGCGGAATCCACCTGGTCAAGAGAGGGTAAAGACGATCCCAGCGCACCTGTGCGCGTTGGCTGCGTCGGACCAGAACGGTCCGCCAGAGCCAGCAAACGCGGCGACTAAAGATGCGCAACTGAGTCGAGTTACCCGGAACGGCGTGGTATCGGTAGTAGCCCAGTACAACCTTGCGAAGCCACGCACCGACCTCGGTCGTACGATGATGCTTTCGGCGCTGAAGCTCAGCCTTGATGGCCTTGAGCTTCGCTACCATTCGCTTCTTCGCCGTGATCCGCCAGACGGTGAAGGCTCCATTGGTCTTGCGCTGCCCACAGAAGTGGGTAAACCCCAAGAACGTGAAGGTCTCTGGTTTTCCCTCTCCGCGCTGCTTCCGGTCTCGAGCGGCGAACCGCCCGAACTCAATCAGCCGTGTCTTGTCCGGATGTAATTCCAAACCAAACTTCGCCAGCCGTTCCCGAAATTGTTGCAGGAACCGCTCAGCTTCCGTTCGGTATTGAAAGCCAAGCACAAGATCGTCAGCGTAGCGGACGACAATTACGTCGCCCTTGGCGACTTTCTTGCGCCAGGACTCGACCCACAGATCGAAGACATAGTGCAGGTACACGTTGGCGAGCAACGGCGAAACTACTCCTCGAACGCAAAAGATAACTTCAGTTTTGACCGAATGTTGAGGTATCGGTAGATGCGCGCTATTCTTCGCTTGTGTCGTGTCATATATGGTTGTACAGTTGTGACATATGGAACGCGCCAGCGCAGCCGTAAAAGCCGAACGCCTCAACCATGCCCGCGAACTGTTGCGGCGGTTCGATCATCTGCCAGATGCAGTAGCGCAGATGGTGCGGGACCGCGGGGTCTCTCCGCGTCAAGCCTATCGTTATCTGCAGCAGGCCCGCCGTTTGAAGCAACCAGTCCCCATCGGCGACACCAAGGTCGCTTTCACCGTGAAGCTCTCCCAAGAGTTGGTACGACGAGTGCGCTCGTTCGCAAACACCACTGGTCTATCGCTAAGCGAAATCGTCAGCCGGGCATTGCTGACAGTCCTGAAGCAGAGAAGAGGGCGTGGCTAAGCGCGCTTCATCGGACCGCCACGCTGTTCAGCTGGAATATCGATTCGATCGTTTGCTCATCAGGAAACTGGAGCAAGCCTACCAACTGCTGGTGCCCGAGATACGTCGGCCGGTTGGATCAGTGACGCTGAATTCCGCTCAGGAGGTGACGAATGAACAAGCCGGCAGCCATTTATGCACGAGTCTCCTCGGACCGACAGAAGGAGAGCCACACGATTGGCAGCCAGACGTCGGCACTGGTGGAATACGCCCAGACTCACGGATACGCCGTTCCGTCGGAATGGGTGTTTCAAGACGAAGGGTATAGTGGCGCCAGTTTGGTGCGACCCGGGTTGGAAGCGCTTCGTGATTTAGCAGCGCAAGGGCAGATTGTAGCGGCGTTGATCCACTCGCCCGACCGGCTCAGCCGTAAGTACGCCTATCAGGTCTTGTTGGGCGAAGAGCTTTCGCGATGTGGCGTTGACGTTATCTATTTGAAGTCGCCTTCGGGAGACAGCCCTGAGGACCAACTCGTGGTTCAGTTTCAGGGAATGATCGCCGAATACGAGCGTGCACAGATCGCTGAACGACACCGGCGTGGGAAACGACATAGAGCCCAACAAGGAATGGTGAATGTGTTGTCGGGAGCTCCTTACGGCTATCGCTATGTGAGGAAGACGGATACTTCAGCCGCGTACTATGAAGTGGTAGAAAGCGAAGCAGACGTGGTCCGAATGGTGTTTGCGATTTACACGCAACAACGGTTTAGCATCAATGCGATTGCCCGTTTGTTGAATGAGCGAGGGATTTCGACGAGAACGGGAAAAACTCGCTGGGAACGATCGACGGTGTGGGGACTGCTGCGCAACCCGGCCTATGAAGGCAAAGCGTGCTTCGGCAAAACCGAACAGTCGGAACGACAGCGCATCACGCGGCCACTGCGTCAGCGGAACAGTTCCTCTCACCGAAGCAACTGTCATCGTGATCGGCCTCGCGCGGACTGGATCGAAGTGGCCGTTCCTGCGCTGGTGAGTGAAGAGACATTTGCTCTGGCACAAGAACAGTTGACCAAGAACAAGCATCATTCTCCCCGCCGAACGATCGAACCGACACTGCTGCAAGGGATGCTGGTATGCCAGCAGTGTGGCTATGCCTTGTATCGATCTTCCACGCGAACGTCCAAGCGAAAGCTGTACTACTATCGATGCCTCGGTTCCGATGCGTATCGTCATTTCAAAGGTGCGTTGTGCACCAACCGTCCCGTACGATCAGACTACTTGGACCAGTTCGTGTGGGACCAGATCATCGGCTTGTTGGACAATGGGATGCTGATTCAAGCTGAAATTGACCGTCGAAAAGAGGCCGCGCGGAACAGCGATCCTCGAAGACAACGCAGCGAAACCCTGCGCCGCGAACAGGCGCGATTGGGAAACAACGTCGCACGACTCATCACTGCCTATCAGGAGGGTCTGGTCAGCTTGGCGCAACTGCGTCAAAGAATGCCGGAGTTAAACAAGAAATCTCAGGCCGTGGAATCGGAACTACAATCGCTCGAGACGGCAGCCGTGGACCAGGCTCGTTACCTGCAACTTGCCGAAAACTTGGACGGATTTCGAATTAAGCTTCGTGAGCGGGCTAAGACGTTAGACGTATGCGAGCGACAGCAGATTTTGCGGCTGCTCGTGAAGGAGGTTCTCGTTGCCGCAGACAGTCTAACCATCCGTCATTCGATCCCGATTCCGCAAGCCGGCACTGTTTCCAATGAGCCGCAGCCGACGGACTCTTACCCTTCCGGAGCCTCCCAGAAGCCAAGTTATCTTTTGCGTTCGAGGAGTAATCACTGCTCCTTGCGGCGTTCCCACTTCCGTCTCCGACCACTGGCCATCTTCGGAAACTCCAGCCTTCAACCATTTCTGGATCAGGCGAAGTATCCGGCGATCGGTCACACGATGCTCGATGAACTTCATCGTCCATTCATGGTTCATGTTGTCAAAGAAACCTCGAATGTCCGCATCGAGCACCCAGTTCACTCGCTTCCATTGGATGCCCACTGTCAACGCGTCCAGCGCTTGATGTGGGCCGCGACCCGGCCTGAACCCGTAAGAAAAGCCCTTGAAGTCGACCTCGTATATCTGGTTGAGGATCGTCACCACAGCCTGTTGAACGATTTTGTCCTCTAGTGCCGCGACGCCTAACGGACGTTGCCGCCCGTCAGCCTTCGGAATATAGACTCGTCTTGAGGGTCGTGCCTGATACGCTCCACGGTGCACCCGACTGTGCAGATCGACGAGTCGATCCTCCAATCCGGCTTCATACTCCTGCCACGTCACGCCATCGACTCCCGGCGAAGCTTGACGCTTAAGCGCGTAAAAGCTGTCGCGGAGTAATCCGACGCTCAGATGGTGGAGCAGAGCGGTGAACCGTTCCTGCTTCCGTTCTCTTGCTGCTTGCCGCACACCGGGCAGTCCCTGGGACATGCGTTTCCCACTCTGTGTCGGGCGCATGCGAGATTGTCCGATGTTCTCCTTTGTCTGTGCCCTTCCCTCCCCAGCCTCCGCGGAAAGTTGCCTTTCGTTGTTCGGCTGGTTCACTGGTATTACGGCACAGTCCGACTTCTCCTGAACGTTCGCGTCCGCCTTTCGGTTTATGGCCTTCGCGGACCGGTCTTGATCGGCTGACCAAGACGTGCAGGAGATCTCCCGGTTCTCGTGCATGTTGTTTCTCAGCGTGCGCGGGTTCTCAAGACTACGCAGGACCGAGCAATCCACTCACGAATTAACGTGGTTTGCTGTGTTGCCTTCCTCCACTCGGAACGGAGTCGGCATCCTGTTCCAAACGGGCTTTTCGAAGCTCAATCACCCCGCCCACCGATACCTCTGTCTACGCTTCAAGCGATACCTCGCGGCATCACCTGCAAGACTCAAGGCCAGGATGGATTCGCTGCTCCTTTCCTGTAGGGCTCTTT
>CAVSDV010000011.1:0-80424 GCA_963726725.1 Candidatus Acidiferrales bacterium | reverse complement strand
TCTCGCTAGAGCTAGACTCAGCGCTTCCGTTGACTTGCCTTCCCATGCAACCTAATATAACCGCCAAATGCCCCACTCCGCTTCGCTTATCGGACAGGCCGTCTCCCACCATCCGCATCCTCGCAAAGCTCGGTGCTGGAGGTATGGGTGTGGTGTCGAGGCCGAGGACATAAGCCTTGGGCGTCATGTCGCCGTAAAATTCCTTCCTGAAGAATTAGCAAAAGATTTACAGATGCTCGAGCGGTTTCGTCGGGAAGCGCGAGCGGCTTCGGCCCTCAACCATCCCAACATCTGTACTATTTACGAAATTGGCGAAGCGGGCGGTCAGACGTTCATTGTGATGGAATTGCTGGAGGGCCTCACGCTCAAGCAATTGATCGGGTGGGAAACCGCTGAAGGCGGACCTGCTGCTGGACATCGGATGCCAGATCACTGACGCGCTCCGGGCAGCGCACGCCAAGGGCATCATGCATCGCGATATCAAACCGCGAACATCTTTGTCACCGGGGACGCACAAGCCAAGCTACTTGATTTCGGATTAGCGAAATTCTCCCGACCGGCAGAGGAGGTGAATTCGGATGAAACGATGGACCCATCGCTTACTACTGTCGGCTCCACCGTTGGAACCATTGCGACACCTACCCTCCGGAACAAGCACGTGGCAAGCCATTGGATGCGCGCACAGATATATTCAGTTTTGGTGCGGTGCTGTATGAGATGGGTACCGGACTTCAACCGTTTCGCGGGGATTCAACCGTAGACATATTCGATGGATTGCTGAACCATGCCCCTGAAGCCCCCTGAAGTTAATCCGGCGCTTCCACTGAAGCTAGAAAACATCGTGAATAAGGCCCTACAGATGCGGCGGGTCAACTTGGTGTTGCTGGGAAGCTGATAGGGGAAGGGATCCGCATATCTCTGTTGCGTTCTATAGTGCCGCTGGCGAGTGGAATCCAAGGTATTCCGGATCGCCGTGAGTGCATTTCGGAGACTGGAAACCGAACGACCGACGGCAGCCTCTCGAACGATTGATCCCTTCAGACCAGTCAGGCCCGCCTGCTCCGAACCCATCGCCATGATCAGATAGAAACCAGGGTTCGTCGAGTCCTCATTCGCAGGGATGCAGAGGGACAGGTCGAGCGCCGTCTCGAAGTAGTGGCTGGAATAGAGCTGTTTCTCGGCAATGGCATAGGCTACTTCGTCGCCTGGTTTCCCCTTCATGGTCACAACGTGCACGATCCGCAGGGTTGGCTTTAACCCGAACTTCACCCTTGCCCAATAGAACGTGTCCTCAACGTTTGCGGGTCTTTCGTTCGGATATGAGAGAAGGTATCGGTAGAACTCCGGTAGATGTTCGGGCAGTTCCTTGCAATAGCTGATCATATAGGCAAACTGTTGCGCCACATCGACCGGCTTGTGTTTGTCGTTGTAGACCCCGAACACCCGATTACCGTCGCGCTGGTAAGCGAGCAGAAACTGCAGCGCGGATTTGTGCAAGAGTTCATTCACCTTCAGGTTCACGTCCGGCGCGGAGCAGTTGATGGACCGGTGAAACTCCTCTATGGAACTGGCGGGCGCCTGAATCAGGCAGTCGCCGGGCTTGCAATGCTCTACAGCTTTGATGTCATCGTTGTCGAACGAAAAATCCTTTAAGTCAGAAAGCTGCGGAGGATTGCCGAATACGCCGAGCGCGAGATAGCTCGGAAGTGTGCGAAGACGGTCGAAATCGTGAGCAAAACGAAGGTAACCTTCGGGAGAGGCGTGAATATAAACCGCGCCGAACAAGAATATCTCGTCCGGGCTGCGCGAGTGCGCCGCCTTCGCTACGGCCTGTCCATTTCGTATGGCGGCAATCTGATCCTCATTCAATCCAATGCTCTGTCTGAAAAAGTCTTGCAGATGCAGGGTTGCTTGTGAAAAGCCAAGCTGGGGTATCCCCATGGCGACGATCAACAACGCGACCACGCGTTTAACGGCTCGAATCATGGCAATTGATAAGAAGCCCTTTACCGCACTGTTCCTGGTACATCCTGTACATAGAAGCCTACAAAAACGAATGCCGTGGGGAAAGGACGAAGTCTGTCACCAGGTCCTTAGAGCGCGATCGCGGGAAAAGGCGCTTTCTGTGAGGTGTCGCGGTTCAGCATCCCCTCGATACCGCGCCACTTTCGTGTATGTGCTGTCAGGTCAGCGGCCAGGTAACCAGTTGCAGCCATGCGATTGTCCTGTGCAGCGACAACCGTCGGATTCAGGCATTTGAGTGCTGGAGAGCTCCGACGAAGCTTTCTTGGGGTTATAATCGCGGGCCATCTTGGTGAGGAGACTGTCATGAATGCACTCGAACAAAAACGCCGCACCTTTTTGCTCGGCCTGGGGAGCGTAGGCATCAGTTCAGTAATTCCGCAAGGCAAGACTGTGGCTCAAGCTGCGGAGCCAGAGGGATATGTGCTCGGTGCCACTGAAGGAGAACAGCTCGTTCATTTTCGCGACCATGGAATGATCTTTATTAAGGTCGGCTCTGCCACAGGCTCCAACAATCTCGCCTTGGGTACCCAGCAAGTGACGATCGGTGCGGGCATTCCGATCCACCGACATTTCCAGATGGACGAAGCCTTCTACGTATTGGAAGGAAACGGAATTTTCATATTGAACGATGTACGTCACCCTTTTGGGAAGGGCGCAACGATATTCATTCCCAAAAACTCTTGGCATGGGTTTGCGAATCCCGATCACGAACTGCTCTTACTCTGGACCGTGTCGCCCGCTGGCCTAGATGGCTTTTTCCGTGACACCTGCACTCCGCCGGCCGTACCACCGAAGCAGCTCACTCGGGAGCAGATCAATGACATTGCCCGCAAACATGCGATGGAATTCAGATAATCACTCCCCGCAAAACGCTCGTTAACCAGAGTCAGTGACCAAAACTTAGGCAGAACATGGCCACTATTCGGAGCTCGGCGCTCGCATGTCACACGTTTGAGCCCAAACCGCGCCGCGAAATCAGGACCGAATGTGGCGACGGCGGCATGGGATGGAATTCGTGATCGACAAAGCCAGCGTTGCCCATCATGCTTTCGAGTTCTGCTCGCGTATACGCGTCTCCGGACGGAGTTTCAGCCAACATGATCAACGCGAATGTCGCGGGCATCGGTGGGCTAACACGGTCGTCATTTGGCACAAATTCCAAAGTGGCAACCCGGCCACCAGGCACAAGCCCGGCATGCAGCTTACGCAGAAGTTCTTCATTCGTTGTCATGTCGAAGTGGTGCAGGAAATTTGGAATTAGCACCAAGTCGTATCCGGAACCTATGTTCACGTCGAAAATACTGCCGGGTAGCGTGGTATAACGGTCGGCGACGCCAAACTTCTCCGCATTTTCGCGCGCCACATCCAGCACGTTCTTCCAATCTACTGCTGTGACCTTTGCGTTCGCGTTTGCCCGCAGCACGGCGATACCGAAAAGACCGTGCCCGGCTGCAATGTCCAGCACTTTCAGGGTGCGCGTCTGGTCGGGAACGACCAGCTTTGCCAATTCCTGGGAGGCCATCATCATCATGGGAGCCATGGAACGGGCGAAATCAACCCAGACGTGAGATTCCGGATCGACAGCAATGCGGTCCGTAGCGCCTCCGTAACGCACGGCATCCGGCAACGAAATAAAGTGCTTGCGAAGCGCATCATTGAGAAGAAAACGTGTGCAGGTGCCAATGTAAGCGGGCGAATTGCGGTCGAGAAACATCGCGGTGTCAGCAGTTAGGGCGTATTCTTGGCCGGACTTGGTCAGGAATCCGCTGACCACTAGAAATCACAAAGTATGCGGGCACCCCGTTCCGCGACGCTGCATTGCCGCGCTATTGCCGTGGGAGTGCTATGGCCTGCGCCAATTGCGGTAAATATATCGAGTTCAATTGCACTGCGGATCGCATCAGTGAGGTGAAACGCATTAATTGCTTGGAAGAGACGGAAAGGCGACGGCTGCTGCGGACGCGCTTCCATAGCCGTCGAGGACATCAAACCTGACATGACTCACCTCCCGGAGGGCGGGATTCTAGCACAACGACCCGAATAAACCGTCCTCCTTTCGAGTCAAGTCGGGTTACCGGTAAAGTGGAGGCCAGTACCTAGATGTCTTGTTTTACGGGGAGCAGGTCAAGACAGGTAAGCTATACGGAGCGAGACTTTTTCCAGTTCAGCGGGGGGAGCTCAGAGTTAGCTGCTCGCCGTAAATAGGCGGAAGCGTATGCTTCTGCGCGTTCTTTTCCCTGGTCGATGTCATCAACTGGCCCGGACGGAGCAATCCAAGTTTTCGCATTTACATTGTAAACAGAGGCCTGCACCCCAAGCGGAGTAATGCAGGAAATTCTCGATGCTCCCGACAGTATTCCTAAGGGCGTTCTCGACAAGGCCGAATGCGTGGTCATTCTGCCGTCGGTCTTGAAGTTCTCCTTCGGTTTAGGTAGCAGCTATGGCCGTGACGTGATGACCTGTCGAGGCGGCGAGACGTTTCACGGCTCCTGGAGCGCCCCAACCATGATGGCCCTCGAAGGCGTCAGCGCAGGTTTGCAGTTTGGCGGCAATTCCACAGACTTCGTTCTTCTGCTCATGAGCAAGCGTTCCGCGACTAGCGTTCTATCGAGTAAGGTCAAGCTAGGTGGCAACGCTACCGCCGCCGCTGGCCCGGTTGGCCGCACGTCCTCCGCTGAAACCGACGTCACCTTGCGCGCCGAAATTCTTTCTTACTCCCGAGCCCGCGGACTCTTTGCCGGAATCTCTCTCGCCGGTTCCACTCTCCGCCCAGACAACCGCGCCAACAAAAACATCTATGGTAAAGAGGTGACCGCGAAGGCCATTGTCTTCCATAACGCCGTGCCCGTGCCAGACTGCGCTAAGAGCCTTCACGACACGCTGGAGAAAGCCTCCCCGGTAAACGTGACGCTCGATTCAAACGCATGAGTCACGCTTCCGGAACACGACTCCGTCTTAAATATTGCGGCAGGAATGGCGGAACGTAGCCTGCCCACATCCGTCAGGAATTCTTCTCCTTGACTTCGTGGTATACGGCATACCGTTCGTGGACGATGCTAGACAGAGGAACAAAAGTGGCAGCTTGCGTTTGTCCGGCAGTGCGGAATGTAAGCTTGTCGCCAGAAGGTTCAAGCCAGCTCGAGGGGGCATCGGGCTTCCCTTTCAACTGCACAGTAGGAAGGGCTTCCTGTTTCTCGTCTGCCGCGAAGTGTCGATACCACTTCTCACGAGGCTCGTCTCCAAAACGTGAGGTCATTACCATAGGTCCGTACATCACTGCCTGAAGACTTTCTTTATCGGGCATCGGTGCCGCATGCAGATGCATCGGCAGATTCAGCTCAATGCGGTCGCCATTCTTCCATGGACCTCGAAGAACAAGGTAGCTGCTTGGGTCAGCGAAGGCAGGCACGGTCTGCCCGTTGATCTGCACTGCTCCGGTCTTCGCCCAATACGGGACGCGCAACTTCAAATTGAGGTCCACGGGTTTGGCCGCTGAGATTGTCAGTGTGGTCCCTTGTTGTTCGGGGAACGACGTCACCTGCGTAATGCGGATACCTTTTTCCGGCCAATCCACTTCCGATGCAATATATAAATTGACGAATATTGCGTTGTCCTCGCGGAAATAAATCGTATCGGTCAACTTTGCAAATTCCTCCGCGGCTGTTCCGTTGCAGCACCAGAAGGAATCGAAGGGCATAGCGTAGATCTTGGAATAACCGTTCCCAAGGGGGAGGTAGTAAGCGGTCGTGCCTGTCTCCGGATCGATTGTGCCCATACGATGGTTGAACAGTGTCCGTTCGTAGTAATCCATGTAATGGGCCTGTGGCGCCCAGCCGAATAGGTGCCGCGTTAGTTTCATCATGTTGTAAGCGCAGCAGTCCTCCGTGGTGTGCGGACTCAGTTGCGTTGACAGGACGCCGGGTTCTGTTCTCCATGTCTCGAAATTGCTGGTGCCTCCGGTGCAGTAGGATCGCTCGGCGGTGACTTCGTTCCAGAAGTAGTCAGCGACGTTCCAGTAGTATTTGTCTCCCGTAAGCTCATACAGTCGAGCGGCAGCAATCACTTGCGGAATGTGCGTATTGACGTGCAGCCCCTTCAATTCGTCACGATGCGCGGCCAAAGGATCGAAGAACCACTTCTTGTCAAAACGCCTTGCCAGGTCCAGATACTCGCGCTTTCCGGTGACGCCGTACAAATTGCTTAGGACCTCGCCCATGCCTCCGTATTCCACCAGTAGCACTCGCTGCATTTGCTGTTCGCTGAGCGGATCGCTCCAACTTCGAACCCACTGCGCCATCTTTTCGGCAGTCCCGAGCGCTTCCTCGTTTCCGGCAAACATATACATGTCCAGATGCCCGGCCATGATCTTGTGAATAGTGTAGAAAGGAGCCCAAACGTTCACTCCATCGCGCAGTCGATCAAAATATTCCTGCGGAAACGCGCTGAGATAGCCATTTTTGTGTCGTGCCTGGCATTTCGCGAGTTCCGCAACCATCAGGTCGCCGTTGCGCTTGAGTTCTTCGTCTTCCGAACTGGCAAAGGACAGTGCGCAAGCCGATAAGTAGTGTCCACCAACGAAATGGCCGCGCAGCTCGCAATCAGGTTTTTCCCAATCACCCAGGGGTTCAGCGGACGAGGGCAGTCCAGCGGTCAGGCGGAATGTGTGAAGCAGCCGGTCGGGTGGCAGAGTCTTGAGATACCGGCGATTCGCGTCAGCGGCCGCAGCGAAAGCGCCGGGCCCGAGGCGGACGCTCTTCATTGGGAACGGAACTGCCTTCACCGGCACAACCTCGCGGTGTGCCTGGTTTGAGGACGCGGCGCCCTGGTTACGCGCCTCAGCCGGCAGAGCGAATGCATGGCTAGAAGCGAATGCCGTTGCCCCGGCGGCTGCGGTAGTTGCTACAAACTCGCGACGATTTATCTTCTTCACAGGAAACTCCTATGCAGCCGCAAGGCAATCCAGTCTTCTCGCTCATGCTTTGACGCCCGAATCGCTACATCGCATATCGTTCTGTAACTATCTGCAGTCTTTCTGAGAGCAAAGATTTTTGCTGAAAAAGGGAACCACATGATTCTGGATACGGTCAGCTACTTTACTCGTATGGGTACCCGGGTACACCTCAAAGCTGTTTGCGATTCCGTAGATATCAAGAACATCGTGCAGCTTTCCGGCATCGACTCGTAAACCATCCTGATCGCCCACATCGATCGAAATAGCGCGATACTGGCGTAGATTTCCGATGCACTGATCCACAAACGCGAGCGGCGCATTCGCGGTCCATTTTGCGAGAACGTCTGGTTGGACCGCACCATCTTTCATAGGAAGGTCGAGGTACAGCGGCGGGTTCTTGGGATCTGGCGACCACGCTGCCGCCGTGGCCAGCTGAGCGCGTTGAAAGAACCCAAGCTTCGCTGAATCCTCAGGAGTTTTGGCGGCTTCGAGAGCTTTTGCATCTTCCGGTTTCAGCGAACTTGCTGGTCGCGGAGACAAACAACATGGACTCATTATGTACAAGCTGCCAAACACATCGGAATGTTTCATCCCGATGCGGGTAGCGCCGTAACCTCCCATCGAATGACCAACCAAGCCGCGGCTGAGCCGGCTAGGAATTGTGCGGTAGTGCGCGTCGATGTAAGCAACGAGATCGTGGGCAATGAATTGCTCAAAATCCCCTGTCGTAACCGAGCTCGAATACATGGAGCCGTTGTGCACCGTTTTCGAATCAGGAAGCACGAAGATCATCTCTTGAGCTCCCTGGGCGAAAGCCCCTTCAATGGTTTGCGGTACATGAATTTCGTGAGTCCATTGCTCTGCTCCGATGGAATAACCGTGAAGCGCGTAGACAACCGGGTAGCGGCGGGATTTCTGCTTGCCATAGGTGGGAGGCAAAAATACGAAAACGTCACGATCCACTGCGTTTCCCTCCAAACTGCCTTCTAGAGATGTGCCGTGCACCTTGATGTGTTCCACGAAGACCGGTTTCGCTCCCGGAACCGCTGGGGGCACGTCGGTCTGGACTTGTGCGCCGAGCCGAGCGCACAGAGTAACGGTGACCGCCAGCGTCATCAGGAAGAACAGCTTCGTCGTCTTCATCGATGTCCTCTCTGTCTCGTCTCGATCATTGCATGATTTCACGAAGAGTTCCGTCGAGGACGAACGGCTTGCCAGGTAGAATCTGAGCCGAGGTCGATAGGTCGCGGTAGGTTATCCGATATTTCACCGCGTGGCCTGCGTGCAACCTAAGTTCGGTGAGCCGACCATTGTTCCATGTAATGTCCAGTCTAGCTCCGCCTCTTACCCGGATACCCGTCAGGCTGCCACTCGACCATTGACGTGGAAGGGCGGGCAGCACTCTGATTTCATCGGCACTGCCCTGCACCAACATCTCGGCAATCGCGGCCGGACCACCCAGGTTGCCATCGATCTGAAAGGGTGGGCAGAGATCGAACATGTTCGGCAGCGTGCTCGCTGTGATTAAGATTTTCAGATTGTTGTAGGCGCGGTCCGGATTCTGGAGTCGTGCCCAAAGCGCTGCCCTCCACACAGTGGACCACCCTGTTCCACCATCACCGCGCAGTTCGAGGCTCTTCTTGGCGGCGGCTGCGAATTCGGGGGTGTCCCTGAGATCTATGTCGTGTCCTGGATAAAGCGAGTACAGATGCGATACATGCCGGTGAGCAGGCTCGCTTTCGTGATAATCCACAATCCATTCCTGCAGTTCGCCACGCTTGCCAATCTGCAGCGGAGGCAGGCGGCTTTCAGTTTTACGAAGTTCAGACCGGAACGCGGCGTCTGTCCGCAGGATTTCGGCAGCGTGTTGACAGTGTTCAAAGAGCTCTCGAATGAGCTCGATATCCATTGTCGGAGCGTAGGTCAAATTATGTGGCTTGCCATCCAGTAGGTACTGATTTTCCGGTGAAGTCGACGGATTGGTGACGAGCCGTCCCGGGAACGGCGTGCCAGTAGGGACCTCCACCAGGACAGAGAGCACGAACTCAGCAGCTTCTTTCATCGTGGGATATGCTTGCCGCCGCAGGAACTCGCGATCGCCACTGAATTCGTAGTGATCCCACATCTGATTAGCGAGCCACACTCCTCCCATTGGCCAGATTCCCCAAGGACCGTCCACCGGTGTAGTCGCGCGCCAAAGATCGGTATTGTGGTGCAGTACCCATCCTTTCCCGTGATAGTGGACGCGGGCGGTATCAGCGCCAGTTACGCGCAAATCGCGGATTAAAGCCCAGAGCGGCTCTTCGGTCTCCCAAAGATCGCCGGCGTCTGCCTGCCAGTAGTTCATCTCCAAATTGATATTTGTCGTCCACTTGCTGCTCCATGCTGGAGATAACTCCTCGTTCCAGATTCCCTGAAGATTTGCGGGCTGGCCTCCGGGGCGAGACGACGAGATCAACAGATACCGGCCGAATTCAAAGTAAAGTGCAAGCAAGCCAGGGTCTTCGGTTTCGGCGAAGCTCCTGATGCGCTGGTCCGTGGTTTCGATAGTCTGTCGTTCATCGCCAAGATGCAGCTGCACCCTCGAGAACAACCGGCCGAAATCATCCACATGTCTTTGCCGCAACCGGTCGTACGGAAGTTTCAAGGCGCGCTGCAGATAACCCCGTGCGGCAGGCAGCGCGTCCCCTTTTATATCGCCATAGTTCCGGAAACTTGTCGCGTTGCTGAACAGGATCGTCACCGAGTCTGCACCGGAGACTTCCAATCGTCCTTCCGAGTTATGGACAGAACCGCCCCCGGCCAAAACCTTTAATATCGCCGCGAATTGCATCCCGGTCTGATCCCAAGAGCTCGTCCACGACGAAGCTGGATTCTGGCGTGGTTGGATCCGACCGGTCATTTGCAACGCGCCGGCGGTTGCGCTTTCGATGTGCGTTCCCGGTTGTGGAGAATCCAGCCAGACCCCGAGCGTAAGCTGGCCTGGTTGACTGGCGGTAATTCGAACTACGAGAATCTGATCCGGGTAGGAGACGAAAACTTCTCGCCGAAAACTCGCAGAGCCGATTTTGTAAGTAGTTTCCGCCGTCGCGTCGTCCAAGCGCAGTTCACGACGGTACTCAGTCGCCTGCCCATGCCCCGGGAAATTCAGTCGCAGGTCACAGAACGGTTGATACGGCATGAGCAGCTTCGGTTGGCCCATCATGCTTTTCGATAGCTCTTCCGCCTCGTCCAGCTTTCCTGCGAAGACCAGTTGCCGAATTTCTTCCAGATGGGCGTGTGCCCCAGGATTCGTATAGTTGTGCGGGCTGCCGCCCCAGAGGGTGCTTTCGTTGATCTGGATGCGTTCATCTTCCGTACCACCAAATTCCATCGCGCCGATGCGGCCGTTACCGAGCGGGACAGCTTCGGTCCATTTGGTAGCGGGCTTGTCGAACGTGAGCTTGAATCCGGAGTCGGATGGTGAGTCTTCGGCGTGCAGGATCATTGCAGCCATTAAGACCAACAACCCAGCTGCGCAAGACATTCGGCCATGTAGCACGTGGTCTGAAGCCCGCATCGAGTAATCGTTACCGGAACATAAGAAGCACTTGAGGAGCAAATCCCGGACGCTTTATCGTTTCACTGAAAGGGGCGCGAGTACAACGGAATTCTGAACTTGATCGCCTTGGATGTCCTCGCTGTTTGCCGTTTCTTATTGCAGGTTTTTATGCTAAACGTTGCGGTTCCCGGCATACGGTGACTACTCCAATTGCACGAAACCTCACACGGAAGCTGATTCGGACTCTTCCCTTTGCGCTGTTGGCCGCGGTCGTGTTGTCAGCACAGCAACACGTCACCGTTACAGTCGACGTATCCAAACCGACGCGGCGGTTCGAACCTGTATGGGCGTGGGTTGGACACGACGAACCGAACTATACGTACAGTGAAGAAGGGCGCGAACTTCTCACGCGACTTGCTCGGCTCAGCGCCTATCCCATTCACGACCGTACGCACAACTTGTTGACCTCGGGCGATGGCACGCCAGCACTAAAGTGGGGATCGACGAACGCGTTCACTCGTGATGCGTCCGGGAAGCCGGTTTATAACTGGAGGATCGTCGACCAAATTTTTGATACCTATCAAGCGACCGGCATAACACCTCTCGTCGAGATCGGGTTTATGCCCGAAGCACTCTCTCCGCATCCGGAGCCATACCGGCACCATTGGCCAAAAGACTTCGACACTGGCTGGGCATATCCACCCAATAACTATCAGGAGTGGTCCGATCTCATCTACAGCTGGGTTCGACATATGGCGGATCGCTACGGAACGGATCAAGTGGCGAGATGGGAGTGGGAGGTTTGGAACGAGCCAGACATTTTTTATTGGCACGGAACCGTCGATGACTACAACAAATTCTACGACTACACCGTTGCGGCAGTCAGACGGGCTTTGCCGAATGCGCGTGTGGGTGGACCTGCCACGACCGGCCCCGCGAGCCAGCGGGCCGCCGAGTTCCTGCGCGCCTTCCTGGAGCATTGTGCGAGCGGCCAGAACTATGCGACGGGGAAGAAGGGCGCTCCACTGGATTTCATTTCGTTTCACGCGAAAGGATCAGCGAAAGTTGTGGACGGTCATGTGGAACTGAATGTAGGAACTAACCTGCGCGACATCGACCAGGGGTTCGCTATCATCGAGACGTTTCCCGCATTCCGCCAACTGCCGGTAGTGCTCAGCGAATCCGATCCCGAGAGTTGTGCCGCGTGTGACGCGATGTCTCACCCTCAAAACGAGTATCGCTTGACTTCGCAATACGCTAGCTATGAGGCAGAGCTTTTGCACGGAACTCTGGCCCTCGCCGAGCGACACCATATCAATCTGGAAGGGACGATCGCATGGGCTTTCACCTTTCCAGGCCAGCCGATATTTTCGGGTCTTCGCGCTTTCACCACAAACGATATCGACCTGCCGGTGCTGAACGCGTTCCGGATGTTCGGGCTTATGAAAGGAGCACGTGTGGCCGCCGAAAGCACCGGAGGACTTGCGGTTGGAGATGTACTGGAGTCGAGCGTGAAAGCGAATCCAGACGTAAAGGCAATCGCCACGCATGATAGCCACAGAGTGAATGCGTTGGTTTGGAGCTATCACGACGATTCCAACCAGTCCGCTCCGGCAGAGATTCGTCTGAGAATCGACGGGCTGCCTCAAGGTGTGTCACGAGTGTTGCTGGAGCACTGGGGCGTGGATCGTGATCACAGCAATTCTTACACTGCCTGGAAGACAATGGGATCACCTCAGAATCCTTCCGCGGACGAGTATGAGCGCCTTAAGGCTGCGGGACAGTTGCAGTTGCGCGAGTCTCCGCGTTGGATTGTTGAGAACGGAGGCACAGTTGAGATTACCTTCACTCAACTGGCGCAGGGGCTATCTCTGCTGGACTTGACCTGGTGAGTCGAGGCAAATTCTGTAAGTCGACGGCGAGTTGTAAAGTTCGATTATTTTGAAAGGCGGCAATGAAAAGGCGTCTTTTTCGCGAGTGGAACATCCCGGCTGTTTTCTTTCCCGCAATTTGCTATTTCCTTGTCAATGCAATACCAACGAGAGCTCAACTTTGGGACGTGCCGCCTTTGCCTGCGGTCCAGTATGCAACTGCGCCAGACGGCATGACGGCAACGATCGGCAAAGAAAGCGTTCATATTTCTGTTTGTGGCGCTGCCGTCATCCATTTCGTAGCGGCCCCAGGGGCACCTGGTGCGGTAGGCCCGAGCCAGCCCTGGATGCTCGACCCAAAGGAGACGTGTCCAGGTGCTAAATTCCAACTGTCACAGACACCCGACGCTGCCGTACTTACTACCGACGCGTTGAAAATAGAGTTCTCTCTCAATAGAGGTAATGTGCAGTTCAGCACTATCGCGGGCGAGGTCCTTCTGCGCGAGCGAGATTCTGTTCCACGTACATATGAACCGGCTGAGTTGAACGGTGAAGCGACTTTTCATGTGGAAGACCGGTTTGCACCCGATGCAACCGAGGGCTTCTATGGGTTAGGGCAGCATCAGAGTGGAATGTTCAACTACCGCGGTGCGACAGTTCAGCTCGCGCAAAACAATACGGACGTCGCGATTCCGCTGCTGTTGTCGACAAAGGGCTACGCGTTAATGTGGAACACAGCTTCGCTAACGTTTGTCGACAACCGCTTTCCGCTCGAATTGAACTTGAGCGCGCTCGCGGGCCATTCCGTCGATTACTACTTCATGTACGGTCCGGAAATGGACCAACTCATTCATCACTACCGTATCCTCACTGGACATGCGCCGCTGCTTCCAAAATGGGCTTACGGTTTTTTTCAATCCAAGGACCGCTACGTCTCGCAGGATGAACTTCTTGGAATCGCGCACCGTTACCGCGAAGAGCGCATACCGCTGGACACCATCGTGCAGGACTGGTTCTGGTGGAAGGCAGAAGGCGATCCGATCTTTAATTCCAATTTCCCTGATGTTTCTGGTGAACTCAACCGCCTTCACGCGGAACACGTTCACGCGATGCTTTCGGTTTGGGGGCTGTTCGATTCAAAGTCCGAGAACTTCCACCAGATGACGCAGCAACATCTGGACGTTCCCAACGCTCACGTTTACGACGCCACGAACCCGAGAGGGCGCGAGTTCTTTTGGAACAATCTGGCGGGCAAACTCTTCTCTCAGGGTTGGGATGCGTTTTGGCTGGACAGCGCAGAGCCCGAAGAATACTGGCCGCATATGGGCGACGCGATTTTGCAGAACAAGCAAATCTGGATCGGCAACGGCGCCGAGTACACAAACATATTCCCCCTCATGCACACGCTCGGTGTCCAGGAACACTGGAAGGCGGCGACGGACCGCAAACGAGTGTTTCTGCTGACGCGATCAGCCTTCCTCGGGCAGCAGCGGGTTGGCGCAACGGTGTGGTCCGGCGATGTTTATGGGTCGTATTGGGGGCTGCGGCATCAAGTGGCAGCGGGACTAAATTTCGCACTTTCAGGATACCCCTACTGGACAACGGACATTGGCGGCTATTGGCCGCCTCACGACAATCCGATTCCAGACCCTGCGTATCAGGAGCTTTACGCGCGATGGTTCGAGTACGGAGTTTTCTGCCCAATCTTCCGCACACACGGTCACAGACCGCAGAATGAGATCTGGTCTTTCGACAAAATCGAGCTGATCCTGATCGAATATGACAAGCTTCGCTACCGTCTCATGCCCTACATTTATTCACTGGCATGGAGCGTCACAAACGATGATTACACGATACAACGCCCGCTCGTGATGGACTGGCGGACCGATCCTAAAACACGTGACCTTGGGGACGAGTTCATGTTTGGTCCGGCCCTCCTTGTGAATCCAGTGCTCGAACCAAATGTAGCTCGCCGAACTCTCTATCTGCCAGAGTCAACCTGGTACGACTTTTGGTCCGGAGAGGCACAGCAAGGTGGCCGGCAGATTGATGCAAGCGCCCCACTTGAGCGTATTCCCCTTTACGTACGTGCCGGTTCGATGGTTCCTCTCGGGCCGCAGATTGAGTATGCTGATGAGAAGCCGGCCGGCCCCATCGAACTGCGCGTTTATCGCGGAGCGGACGGAAGCTTCGATCTCTATCAGGATGCAGGCGACAGCTACGATTATGAGAAGGGTGCGCACGCAATCATTCCGTTGCGCTGGTCAGAATCAACGCGAAGGCTGACGCTTGGAGAACGCAAAGGGAGTTATCCAGAGATGCCCGCCCGAATACAGTTCAATATTATATGGGTGTCGGCCGGACACGGTTCCGGCGGCGATGCAACTCAGCCGGATAAAACTGTCGAATATACCGGGAAGGAAATCTCGATCGCGGCCCCGTGAAAACTGGGACTGAAACTGAGCAGGGCGATTTCATATGAAAGCACTCGTACTGCAGAAGCCCGGACAAGTCGCGATCCAAGAGGTCCCGGAGCCGGTGGTCTCGGATCAACAAATCCTACTGAAAGTTCGCATTGTGGGGTTCTGCGGAAGCGATTTGAACTCCTTTCGCGGGCTCAACCCAATGGTTTCCTTCCCACGAATTCTGGGACATGAAGTTTGCGCGACGATCGTGCAGGCCGACAACGACAGCGAACTGGCGGTTGGGACGGATGTGGCTGTCTCTCCTTACACAAGCTGTGGCCAATGCGCGTCGTGCCGCCGAGGACGTCCCAATGCTTGCCAATTCAACCAGACGCTCGGTGTGCAAAGAGATGGTGCGCTGACTGAATTCATCGTGGTGCCGCGTGAGAAGTTGTATCCCGCACAACTCACCAAGAAAGAATTGTGCCTGGTTGAACCGTTGACGGTGGGATTTCATGCCGTTGCACGCGGACGCGTTGCCGCAGGCGATGCCGTGGCCATTCTTGGGTGCGGGGGAGTGGGGTTGGGAGCCATCGCTGCATCCGGCTTCCGGGGTGCAACAACGATCTGCGTGGATTTGGATGACGAGAAGCTGGAGTTGGCGCGAGCCGCGGGCGGGGTTCACACCATAAACACGCGGCGCGAATCTCTGCACGACCGGTTGCAGGAAATGACCGAAGGCCGCGGACCCGATGTGGTGATTGAAGCGATAGGCACGCCAGCAACATTTCGGTCCGCTGTCGAAGAAGTCGCATTCACAGGCAGGGTTGTGTACATCGGATATGCCAAAGAACCGGTAAGCTACGAGACTCGCTTGTTCGTACAGAAGGAACTGGATGTTCTCGGATCGCGAAACGCGCTGCCGGAAGATTTTCGCGCGGTGATTCAGACGCTGGTAGCGCGGAGATTTCCCGTCGATCAGGCCGTGAGCGCAATCGTGCCTTTGGAGGAGGCGGGAGAGGCTTTGCGATCCTGGAATGAAAACCCATCCCGATTCAGGAAGATAATGGTCAACCTGGATTAAGATAGCCCGGGTGATTCAAACCACAAACTATTTCAGCGGGAACGAATAGATATTGACGCTGAACGGCGGCACCAGCATCGTATCGGGCATAGACGCAATTTTCTTCTCCTCCACTTCAACCCCCGCCTTCTGGCCGACCGTGACGGTTGCGTCGACGCTCGAGGGAGCCATACGCCACAGATGACCTTGGCCTGAAGGCTCTGCGCCGTGGATCGAGAGTCTTCAGCCGCTGTTCGGAATCCGACGGATTCAGCACCGCGAACGTGAGCGTCTTGCGATCTTCACTCAGAGCCGCGCTGACATCCAGTGGATAGGTGTCGCTGCCCGGATTCACGGCGGGTTGATCGCCGCCCAGCGGGGTAGATCGGCTTGGGCTGGGGTGAATTTCCGGATACCTCCACCGGAATCGTGCCGAAATGTTCGCGATACATCTTGAATAGAAGACCCGTCGGACTCAGAACAGCGTTGGTTCGGTCCTCGCTGATCATTGCCGTCGCGAACGTGAATCCCCCCAGCTGATACAGATCAGAATGGCGAAACATCTCGTGGAAACGCCCAAGCGTAGGCGGGAACGACTTTGTACGAGTTTGGCGGCACGCCGATGTAGGCCCATTCGTCCAGACTGATCGGCACCGGCTTTGCCTTGAGTCCAGGAATGCGCTTCAAGTACTCCTGATAGTGCTCGTATTTCGACCGGACCTGCGTGGCCGGTGCACGTTCCCACTCGATCAGCGTTTGCGGACCACTATCCACTTTTTCGCCTGTCTCAAGATCCGTTCGCTGACCGCTGCTGGAGTAGAAGTGCTCGCTGAGCAGATCCATGTTGTCGAGACAATGAGCAAGCAAATTGCCGCTCCAATCTCCGGGCGAGAGGTAGTCCGGCACGATCTGACCGTTCAGGCGCTTTGCCTGCTTGGAACCGGTCATGGCGTCCGGCATTGCTCCGGCGGCGATCAGCTTGATCGTTGGATCCACCTTTCGCATGGCCTTGGCGAACATGTTGTGTTTCAGTTCCCATTGCGCAACGGGCATGAAGCCGAGTTGCCACTCGCCCCAGGGCTCGTTGCCAACACCCCAGAACTTGACTGTGATACGGCTCGCGGATGACCATTCGCAGCACGCAATCTTCCCCATCGGTGTGGTGACTGCGCCATTGACGTATTCGACCAGTTGCGCGGCAGACCAGGCGTCGCCAAATCCGCCATTGACCGTGATGTACGGCTTCGACATCCAGAAGACGGCAAAGCGTCATGAACTCATCCGTGCCGACATCGTTCGGCTGAACCGCATGCCACACCGGATCCATAATCGGTGGACGCTTGTCAGGATCGCCGATTGCATCACGCCACTCGTGTCCGGAAACGAAGTTCCCGCCGGGCCAGCGATACACGCCGGAATGCAGTTGCTTCAGCGCAGCGATCACTTCCGCGCGAAAGCCTTGCACGTTGTTGGACGGCATCAACGAGACCGCGCCAACGTGAAAAGTGCCGGTGCCCGTCCCGACGATCTCGAGCCGGGCATCGTCGCTGTCACCTTGCGTTTGGAAACTCAGCGGAAACTTCCGATAGTCGGGGCCGAGCTTGCCAATGACCACAGTTTGGCGATCGCTCGCCGCATCTCCCCAGATCAGGTTGACCTTCACAGTCGTGCCAGGAGTGCCCGCGAGGATTACGCGTCCGGTGTAGGATTTCCCTTTGCGCACCGCCAGCCCGGCTTGCTGGATTCCGTGCAGCTCATTTGGACTCAGTTTCACCATTGGTGTGTGATCGCCGACATAGGCGTGATCGGCATCCATGATCACGAATTCGTCGCCACCAATCGGCGTCCAATGGCGTAACACGGTGCGCCTCCAAGCCGGTCCAGGTGGTTCGGCGGGCGGATGTGAGGTGATCGGATAGTAGAACTTCCGGTCGTCCAGCATCTCAGCCCAGATGTTGTTGTTGACGATGCCGCCGATGTGTTCCAGAAACTGTCCGTAGATGTACTTCGATATTGGAGTTCCGGTTTTGGAGGCGTCGATGGTTGCGTTAACAGATTGGGTTTGAGCAGAAAGAACAGTCGGAAAGAGAGGTCCCGTAAATAACAAAACCTGCAGAGTAATGATTATAGCCTTGGCTTTTGATCGCACCGTACAAACGCCTCCTGTTCCTATTCCGGCAAAGTCTTTGTGCCCTTCACCTCGAACGTTCCCGCCAGCGCAGGCGCGCCAGTATTTGGCTGTCCCCCACCTATCGACACTGAATACCTACCTTCGGCGATGATCGGTTCGCCCGCTTCGGTAACCATACTCAGATCGCGATCCTTCAGTTCGAAGCGCACCTTCTGCGACTCGCCTTGTTTCAGGTGCACGCGTTGGAATCCACGCAGAGCACGCAGCGGCGCACCCGGCACATTCGGGAAGCTGAGGTACAGCTGCACCACCTCGTCGCCCTCACGTTTTCCGGTATTGATTACGGTCACTTCCGCCATCAGAGGGTCGCCTGCAGAAATCAGTTTTTTCGGAAGCTGGAGTCCGCGGTATGAGAATGTCGTGTAACTCAGGCCATATCCAAACGCGTATAGCGGCTTGCCCTCGAAATAGCGATAGGTGCGCCCCTTCATCGCATAGTCTTCAAACGGGGGCAACTGATCGATCCCGGTGTAGTAGGTGACTGGAAGGCGGCCCGCGGGATTGTTCTTGCCGGAGAGCGTCTGCGCGACTGCTGTTCCTCCTTCCTCGCCCGAATACCAAGACTCCAGGATCGCGTTGACGTGTTCCTTGGCCCAGTTCACGGCCAAGGCACTGCCGTTCGCGAGCACTAGCACCACCGGTTTTCCCGTTGCTGACACGGCCTGCAGCAAGTCCTCCGCCGGCTTGGGAAGATTGAGGCTGGTTCGGTCCCCGCCCTTGAATCCTTCCTCGCTGACCGGCATCTCTTCGCCTTCCAAGTCGCTCGTAATGCCCAATACCGCTACGAACACGTCCGCATCCTTAGCCGATTCAATGGCCTTCAAGTCTGGTCTGGGATCGTACTTCGACCAAATCAACTGTGCTTGCACTGGCCCAGCGATGCCTTGCCCGTAACCAACTTTGACGTATACCTTCTTCCCCTGCTCGAGGTGAACGTGACCGACTCTCGCCTGCGCTGCCTCATCGCTGCCGACCCACCCGTGGGCAAGTGCTTTGCCATCGACTTCGACTCGCGCGAACCCGCCTTGTAAGCGCACGCCAACCGTGTAGTCTCCGGTCTCCGTAGGAGTGAGAAAACCGGTCCACTCAACCCGCAGCGGATATTTGCCTGACGCTTCTCGAGGAATGTCCTGAGCCTTTAAATCGATGTTGCTCACCTGGCGCTCCGCGAGTACGGTTCGCTGCACTCCGAACATCTCTCCGGTAGAGAATTCCGCAGTCAGTCCTGGCCGGCCTTCCAGCGTGGTGAAGAACGATCCCGGCACGACATCTCCTTCCGTACGCAAAAACTGGGTTCCCTCCAAGAACGTGATCTGCGCGTCGGGGAATTCCGCCTTGATTCCGTCCAGGACGGACACCGTACGTGTCGGCCGGCCATTGTAATTGCCGAGCAGATATCTGGTCTGATCGGCCAGCGGCCCCACAACGGCAATCTTGATGCCGCTCTTTAGGGGCAGCGTACCGTCGTTCTTCAGCAGCACCATCGATTCATTTGCCAGCACGCGCGCCAGTTGCCGATGCGCGGGGCTATCGAGATCATTTTCGTCGATCTTTGCGTACGGAACCATCTCAGGCGGATCGAACATGCCAAGCTTTATGCGTGCGGTGAAAAGTCGAATCAACGCCGTGTCGATATCGCTCTCTTTCAGAAAACCTTGCCGGTAAGCTTCGAGGTATGGCCTGTAGTCGACATCGTCCTTGATATCCGCATAATTTAGGCATTCGTTGTCCATGCCGCGCTGAATCGCCAAAGCGGAGGCCTCCGGCTGTGTACCCGTGAAGTGGTGGTCGCGAAAGATATTGATGATCGCTGCGCAGTCCGAAACCACGTAGCCTTGAAAATTCCATTTGCTGCGCAACTGGTCCTGCAGTAAAAACTCGTTCACGCATGCCGGCTGCCCGTTGACGCTGTTGTATGCGCACATGACCGAGGCAGCTTTGCCTTCGGTCACAGCGGCCCGGAACGCTGGCAGGTAAGTGTCCAATTCGTCGTGCTTGCTCACTCTTACATCGGCTGTGTGGCGCGAAGGCTCCGGTCCGCTGTGCACTGCGTAATGTTTCGGCGTCGAGATGCCCCGGTAATATCTCGGATCGTCGCCCTGCATCCCCGTGACAAACGCAACAGCCATGCGCGCCGTAAGGAACGGGTCTTCGCCGTAGGTTTCCTGACCGCGTCCCCACCGAGGATCGCGAAAGATGTTGATATTGGGCGCCCAGAAATCCAGACCCTCCTGAGCACGGCTGCGGCCTGCGCGTTCAAACTGAGCGCGCTTGATTCGTCCTTCGATACCGATGGCTATGGCCATGCGATGGATGGCATCAGTATCAAAAGTGGCGGCTAAGCCAACCGGTTCGGGAAATTCCGTGGTTCCACTACTCGCCACTCCGTGCAGCGCCTCGCTCCACCAGTTATAGGCCGGTACATTCAATCTCGGGATGGCCCGAGACTGGTTGGTCAGCTGCGTGACTTTTTCTTCCACGGTCATGCGGTGTACCAGATCAGCGGCCCGCCGCTCGGCCGGTAACGAAGCGTTCAGATAAGCAGGTTGTTCGGAACTCTGGGCGAGCAAACGGCTCGCAATCAAGAAAGCAGCAAGTGCAACAAAAGCTCTAACTTTGGTTGTTCGCATGTCTCTCTCCCACTGTCGAATCTTCTCGTCCCTGACGCGACCGCACGCGCTGATCGGCGGCAGATCTTCTGAGACGACCGGGCGCCAGGGCCGTAGAACTTCGAAGAACCAGATTCGTTCTAATCTCACGTACCTCGCGCGAAGACCCAGTGCCCTTAAGCTCCACCAAGTCGAGCAATGCTCTAAATGCTGCGGTGGCAATTTCGGTCTGTGACATCTGAACCGTGGTTAACGGTGGCGTCATAAACCGTGCCAGGTAAATGTCGTCGAACCCAACTACCGACAGATCCCTCGGGACATCCAAGGCCAGTTCAAACGCTTTTCGCATTACCCCGATTGCAGTCATGTCATTCGAACAGACGACCGCGGAGGGCCGATCAGCCAAAGCAGCTAGCGCTGACATGGCCCTCGCGCCCGCTTCCATGGTGTGATCTCCATCGACCAGCAGCGTCGGAGATATCTGCAAGCCAATTTCCTTCATGCAGTCTCGATAAGCGACACTCCTCGCCGTCGCGGTTTTCAAATGTGCCGGGCCACTGATGAAGGCGATGCGTACATGCCCCATAGCCGCTAGGTGCTGCACCGCCTGGCGAGTGCCGTGTTGATAGTCAATGCGGATACTTTTGAGCAGCGGTCCCGGAGACTCGGCGTCGACGGCCACCGCAGGCACATTTCGGCCTTTGAGAATCTCGATTAATGAATCTTCTCTTCCAAACGTCAGGACCGCCACGCCGTCGACCCGCCATTCGATCATTCGCCGGGCGACCACATTCAGCCGATCCGAGTCGTGCGCGACCGAACTCAGAAGGATCTCGTAACCATGCTCGAAACCTAAATCCTCAAACCTCTGAATGATCTCTGGAAAAAAAGGATTGATGATTTCCGAGACCACTAAGCCAAAAATCCGGCTGCGTCCGGAACCCAGCGCGCGCGCATTGGAGTTGGGGTAGCAGCCTACCTCTTCAATCACCTTCCACACTCGCCTCGCCAGAGAGGCGTTCACTGTGGGCACATGATTGATGGTCCGCGAAACGGTCGCGACTGAAACCTTAGCGAGTTTGGCGATTTCCAAGAGGTTCATTCGGCACTCCGCGCGTCACACGAAGCACATCACCAAAATCTTTCGCCCAAGTGCTGACATGTGTTCCTATGCTATTGCTCAACTGAGACCACGGTCACCGACTTGGGTTCCAGTTTCAGAACCAGCTTGCCGCCCTGAACCTTCGCTGAGACGGGCTTCGGCACGACTGTGGTGGGTGACTCGAAAGTGTTGACGCTGTCAACCTTCGGCGCGGTCAGGGTCTCCCCGGCCGCCGATTTCGCCGTAACCCCAGCCAGGCTTGTCTCGACTTCAATGGGCTGATTGGGATCGAGATTGGTTATGGCTAACCACAACTTGCCACTTGTGTCCTTCGCGGCAATGGCATCCACGCGCGGCAAGCTGATGTCGCCGTGTGTGTAGGTGCCGGCGTCGAAAGTCGACCGGGACGAAGTTGGAGTCCTGGAACGGCGTATACATTTTGAAGACGTAGTAGGTCGGGGTCAGCAGCATCTTTTCTTTGTCCGTGAGAATCAGGGCTTGCAGCACATTGATCATCTGCGCGATGTTGGCCATGCGCACTCGATCGGCATGGCGGGCAAAGATGTTCAGGTTCAGCGCCGCCAGAATTGCGTCCCGCAGGCTGTTCTGCTGCACCAGGAAACCTGGATTGCTGCCCGGCAACGGTGCATACCAAGCGCCCCATTCGTCCACGACGAGGGCGACCTTCTTTTCCGGGTCGTACTTATTCATAATGGCCGAGTGCTGGCTGATCAGATCGTCCATCGCCAGCGTGAGTTTAAGGAACTGGCTGTACTCGGTCTCACCGAAGTTTGCGGATGCGAAGGCGGGTGGCCACTTCCCCACTGTATACGAGTGCATCGAAAGCCCATTGATATCCCAGCTCCACGTGTGTTGCTGGTAGGCCTTCATGATGGCTTCGGTCCATTCGGTCCATCTGGGCTCACCGCCCCCCGGGCCTACAGCGATCTTCAGCATCTGTTGCTTGTCCTGCTGCGTCGGATTGAAGTTGCGGACGAAACGGCTGTAGATCTTGAGCTGGCTAAGATAGTAGTCCGAGGTCATGTTGCCGCCGCAATCCCAGCTCTCGTTACCGATGCCGAGAAAGCCGACCCTGTAGGGACCAGGATGACCGTTAGCGCCGCGCTCTTTGGCGAGGTTCGTTGCCTGAGCGGCAGTCAGATATTCCAGCCATTCCGCCGCTTCTCGCGGAGTCCCGGAGCCAACGTTCACTGAGACGTAGGCTTCCGCTCCAATCTGTTCGAGGAAGTCCATGAATTCATGTGTTCCGAAAGAGTTTGGTTCAATCACGCCGCCCCAGTTGGGATTGAGCGTTACCATTCGCGAACTGCCAATTCCGTTGCGCCAGTGATATTCGTCGGCAAAGCATCCGCCTGGCCAGCGAACGTTTGGTACTCGGATGGCCTTTAGAGCGGCAACAACATCGTTTCGGATTCCGCGAGTATTGGGGATCGTGGAATCTGGACCCACCCATATACCCTCATAAACACCATGTCCAAGGTGCTCAGCGAACTGGCCGAAGATGTTGCGGTCGATCTTCGCGCCGGCCTTGGACACATCTACGGACAATTCAACTTTCTGCGCGACGATGGCGGGCGCAGCAAGGGCCATCCCGATCAAAGCGAAACTTACGAAAAGGGAGCGCATGGCAAGCGGCGCTCTTCGGACCACAACTCTGAATGGGAGGACGATGCGGCGACAAAAGAAAGAGTAATCTATGCCTGAGACTCTACTCACCGTGATGGCAGAGATGAGGCTTCTGCAGCAGCGCATTGTCAGTCCTGGTTTGATGACGAGACTCCCTTTGAATGCACCCACATTCGAACTCCCAGTCTGGGACTGACAGTAACCACCGGCTCGTGCTTTAACCTCGTTGGCGAAAGGGTGCTCGAGTTTCCTCCAAAGCAGCCGGGCATGCGATCGTACAATTCGGGCTTGTTCTCGATGGCGCGCCGCACCCATAGAGGGAGAAAGCTTGAGTCGCGGTGACTTTTCAAGGGTGCCGCTGGAGGCTAGGCCACGCACCAATTGCTCGGGTTGCCCTCCAGCCTCGGTAGGAGCTTCGTACCAGCAGTACCCCTGAATCCATTTGGAGCTAAACTCCGCTGCCACCCCGGCCAGCGGTCCTCTCTGAGAACACGTTTACTCCGCTAGAGGAGTCTGACTCCGGGTGCCCTGTGCTACTCGACTTTTCAATTGAGTAAACGTTTCCTCTAGCTTTAATCGCCATCCTGCCAACGACAGGGGTGCATTGTCAAGCCGAAAGAAAACCGAACTACAGAAATACGCCTTTGTGTATCCGAGTCCTTCGCCTTGGCTCGCTATCGTTCGGAAAGGCCCTTCTGCGTTGTAGGTATGTTGTTCGCAAGGTAGCCGCGTGGGATGGAACGAAGGTAGGATTTACAAACAATGTCCTGGGCGCGGGTTGTTCGTTTGAGGACTTCTAGAGCCTTTCATGTAAAATCTCCAAGGTTATATGAACACAAGTGCAAGACACCCTTCTGCAGTTGCGCTAGCCTGCCTAGCTCTTGCATTGTGCGCGCAATTCGCAAAGGCACAGACAGCCCCCTCGGCTCCCGATGGCACTGTGAAAATTGTAGTCAACGCGAACGCGGTCTTAGTGCCTGTGGTGGTCCGCGATTCACAAGGCCGCGCGGTGGGCGACCTCAAAAAGGAAGACTTCCAGATTTTCGACAAGGACAAACCACAAGCTATCTCTGGATTCAGCATTCAAAATCGAGTGAAGGATGGGAGTCATCTGACGGGTGCTGGACCCACGTCAGCCAGCACTGGCACTGCCCAATCAATTACGCCCAAGCCCGATCATTCCACAATGACGCCGGATCGTTTCATTGTGTTCTTGTTCGACGATTTCCACTTGAGCGCCGGGGATTTGGCGCAGATCCAAAAAGCAGCAACCAAGATGGTTGCTGGATCACTGGCTGAGTCGGACCTGGCGGCTATAGTGTCCATATCGGGTGCCAGCAGCGGCTTAACACGCGATCGCGCGAAGTTGCAGGGCGCGATTATGAAGGTGAAGGCCCAGAGTCTTCTTCGCCCAGTTGGAAGAATGTGCCCGGATATTGGCTATTACGAAGCGGATCGCATCCAGAATAAACGCGATCCCATGGCGGTTGACATGGCAGTCGAAAACACCCTGGTGTGCTGTGACTGTCCGCGTGATGTTGCTAAGGTTTTGGTGGACAATGCGGCCTCGGAATCTCTTCAGACTGGCGATCGAGACGTCCGTGTGACACTTGGCGCAGTGAGTGAGATCGTGCGAAAAATGGGCGCGATGCCAGGGCAGCGTACGCTGATCCTAGTCTCGCCGGGCTTCCTGACCATGACCCCGGACGCCTTGACCATGAAATCGCAGATTCTGGATCTCGCGGCCCAGTCCAACGTGACGATCAACGGAGTGGATGCGCGCGGGTTATACACTACGGCGCTCGACGCCAGCGATCGAAGCAGAGGCTCTGCTATGTCTGAGCGAACTGCTTCGCAATATCGGGGCTACTCCATGGTGCTCAATGAAGACGTGATGGCGGAACTCGCGGATGGAACCGGGGGAACCTACTTTCACAACAGCAACGACCTGGAAGGGGGATTCCAAGCACTGACAGTGGTGCCCGAGTATGTGTATCTGCTTGAGATGTCACTACAGAACGTGAAGCAAGACGGAGCTTATCACCGGTTGAAGGTCAAGTTGGTCCAGGACAATTTGAGGTTGGAAGCGCGTCGCGGGTACTTCGCGCCTCGGGCAGCGAGTAAAAAGAAGTAGAACTACAGCGCAAAGAACATTCGACCAATCCAGCCTCCGTGACAACGAAAGTCGTTTTTAGAGGAGCGTTGCACCGAACCGAAGCATGAACCCGCATGTCCAGACGATTGGCGAAACCCTCCGCGCACACGACAAATAAAGAGAAGAACAAGTTGTGCATAAGCAGAAAACCTCAATTGGCGTTCACACTGCCGGAGCCCCCTTCGTCTAAAAGATGTACGGAGCATACGCTCGCAACTGCGACACCATGCCAGAAAGGACAGAAATGTGGTGAGGTTATATCCATGAACCTGAGAATGATCGGAATACTGGTATGTGCATTCGCTGTGACCGCCGCATGTGGCCCGCGGAGCCTTCGGGCCCAGAGTACGGCACAACAGCCCGGAATCCAGGCAGCATTTGCATCCGATGCCGGCAGGCTTTCCGACAAATTCGTTGCACTCGCAGGAGTGATGGCGGGCAAGTACAGCTGGAAGCCCGGCCAGGGTGTCCGCTCGGTTGGCGATGTGTTCAATTTAATCGTGACCGAAAATAACATGCTGACGGACACCCTCACCGGTAGCTCAGCTCAGCCGGGAGCACGGCCTGAACCGATTACAGATCCCGCCAAGATGCAGGAAGCATTGCGCGCCTCTTATACGAACTTACAGAAGGCTATCTATGTGTTGCCAGATAGCGAACTCAAGACGCCGGTGAAGCTCTTTGGAATGGATCTCACTAAACAAGGTGTGCTCATGCTGTTTCTCTCTGACCAGCACGAGCACCTGGGCCAGTCGATCGCCTATGCCCGTACCAATGGGGTGACTCCGCCCTGGTCCAAGTGAACCAATAGAGCTGCACTCCACGGAGGAGATCATGCGTAGACACACCTTTTGGGTGATTGCGATAGTGATGCTGCTTGCAATCCCGAAGCACTGCCTGGCGGAAACAGCGTTGTCAGTTCTCGGAAAGGATTACACCTTTCCGAACAGGATTGATGGGCTGCCGGAGAAGCTATCCGATTTCAAAGGCCTGCAGATCAACTTCTTTGAAACCAGCGATGGAGTGAAGCTTTCGTACTGGGAAGCGGGGACAGGAGAGCCACTCGTTTTTGTGCCTGGTTGGTCGGGGAACGGAGCACAGTACCTAAACGTGATGTACCTGCTCCGAAAAAAGTATCACGTTTACGTGCTCGACCCTCGCAACCAAGGCCTTTCCCAGAGGGTCGATTATGGGAACCGCATCTCGCGATTCGCGACTGACCTCAAGGAATTCAACGATCATGTAGGTCTCAAGTCAGCCGATTATTGTGGTCATTCGATGGGAGCTGCGGTGCTATGGAGCTACATCGACTTGTATGGGACGAAAGGTATCCGCAAAGCCGTTTTCGTAGATGAACCGGTATCCATCTCTGCACGGTCAGACTGGTCCGAGCAGCAGCGGCGCGATTATGGCGTGATGGTTAATTCTCCTGGAGAGCTGGTCACAATGATGGCGGGATATTTGCAACCGCCGAAATCCTCCGGCAGCACGGACAAGCCTGCGATTCCCTTCTTTCTTGGCGAGGCTACTCCGCCGTTCGTGAACTCAGAAACTTTCGCGGGGAATTTTATAAAGAACGACCCTAACTATTTACTCCGGGTGCTGTTCGACCATGCCGCAAACGACTGGCACGATATAATCGCTCGCAAAATCAACATTTCTGCGGCTATCTTCACAGGCGAACTAAGTAACAATCTGCCGAGCCAGCGCTGGGCGCAATCGGCGATCCCTCACTCGCAACTTTTCGTTTATTCCAAGGAAGACCAAGGCGATCACCTCCTCATGTTCAGAAACCCAGTAAAATTCGCCAAGGACCTTGAGGAATTTCTAGGCCAGCCGACGACGACTCCCAAGACTTCCGAATCCGGCATCCAGAGAGAGACCCTGTTGCGGGCAAGCTCTGCATGGGACAAGACTCCATACGTTTCGTATCCAGAGGGCACACCGGAACTCACCGTTGTAAAAGTTACCGTTCCGGCGCATGGAAATTTGGCATGGCACCTTCATCCCATGCCGAACGCGGCATACGTGGCGTCCGGCGAAATCACCGTCGAAGACGAGCGCGGGAACAATCAGCACTTCTCTGCGGGAGAAGTAATACCGGAAACCGTTAACACACTGCACCACGGAATCGTTGGCGATAAACCGGCTGTCTTCATCGTTTTTTATCCAGGCATAAAAGGTATGCCGTTGTCCAAACAGAGGAGCGAAATAGACCATGAATAGGCGAGAAGCAATTCGCACAGTGTTGCAAACCACTGCGGCCGCGAGCGTTCTCCGCGTGGGGACACTCGCGGCACAACAGCCCGACGCAAGTGATATCTGGATCAATCCGTCGACCGGCGCCGACACAAATTCGGGAGCCAAGGCCAGCCCCCTGCGATCCCTCGCCGAAGCCGCGCGGCGTGTGAACCAAAGCAGCGGTACGGGCGCTGTGACGTTGATTTTGTCAGAGGGCATCTACGCGATTGGCGAAACGACTCTTCTCAAGCCGGAACATCGTTCCTTCTCCAAGACCGCGAGGTTGACGATTCGCTCAGAAGTGTCGCCAGACGACCCAGACTGGAACACTGGCCGTATGCCGACGCTAATTCACACGATGCCGCTGTCACCGACTTGGAATGGTCGCACGGACCCGCTGGGCGGGGCGGCGAATGGCATGTTGATTGAAACAAGCCATGTCACGGTGCAGGGTCTCAAGTTTCTCGGCATCCCGTTGGTGGAAAGTCCCAAACCAGGTCAGATTCGGCGGCTGTACGGGATCAGCCGGCTGAGGCGCGATTTGGAGGATCTGGAAATCGCGCAGTGTCTGTTTGCGGGAGACGAAGTGACAAACCCCAACCACGTCGCGATCATCGCGAATGGGAACGGAATCAACGTGCATCACTGCGTGTTTCGCGGTCTCAAGATTTCGGTGGTGTACTGGACCCCAGGCAGCAACGGCCACGCGATGCGGAATTGTGTCTGCCACGAGCTGTATGGCAGCTCGATTTGGACAGCGGGCGTCGCGAACGACTTTGAGTATCGAAACAACGTCGTGGAGGGATGCAATTATGTTTGGACGGCACAAGCCGGGGCTTCGGCTTTGGCGGACGCTGCTGGCAAGGGCGGTGTTCCTGGAGCCTCGGCGCAAGCGCCCGTTCATTACAAAGTGATTGACAGCTACTTCGCAAACAACAGAAGGATCGCAGGTTCGGGCACTGGTGCAAGGCTCGAGTATCAGGACATCGATTCGTCGTTCCTCGAACTTGTGGGAACGAAGGTCTCGGAGCAGCCGGTAGTCACAGAGCGGGATCAGACAAAGCGCGACTATCTGCATCCTGTGGCTGGGTCGGAAGCAGCCAGGGTAGGCGCGGGGCTCTTCGCAAAGTCGAGCGAATGATAAATGATAATAATGCCTGGTATGTTCGCGAACTCGGACATCTCTCCGAGTAGAGGAGAACGCAGTGGGCTTTAGGCTTTCCTTGGCTCTATCCGCCGTTTCCAGCTTCGTGCGCGTTTAGGTCCACCTTGGCACCACTGACTTCTCCTCCCTCACAGACCCCACCGTGCAGATTTCCACGCAGCGGGTTCCTCAGACGCTACTCTCCGCGCCGGTCCAAGAAGAATGTGCGATCCGGGGAAGCAACAAAGGATGGCGACGAAGAAGTTTTGTAAATTTCTCCCACGTCAGTGCCTTCCCGCGAGTTCGGCGATTGAGCCACTTCCGCCAGATGCGGCAGACTCCCCGGTAGAATTTCCCGATGCTCCTGGAATTCGTCGGTAGTCCATAGTATTGGTAGTGGCCCCGGAGCTTGGCGTTGAGGGTTTTCTGCTGTTCTTCCACAGGCTTGTGGCGGTTCTCCCGGCACCATTCGGCAATCGCCTTCAGGCCCCGTCGTAACCGCTTCTTCATCGTCCGCACTTGCACTGTGAACTTCCCTCTCCGGCTGCGTGCACAGATGTGCGTGAAGCCGAGGAAATCGAACGTGGCTGGTTTCTTCCCCTGCCGCTTCGCATGTTCCTCCGCGTATCGCCCAAAGTCCACCAGCCGGGTCTTCTCCGGGTGGAGTGTCAAACCGTATTTTGCAAACCGTTTCGGTAAGACCTCCATCACCTTGTCGGCATCCTCCCGATACTGGAAGCACAGCACGGCATCATCGGCGAATCGTATCTCGTGTGCTGCCCCCTTCAAGCGGGGCTTCACTTCGTGCTCGAACCATTCATCGAGTAGGTTGGTAGGGACGAGGCTTGGTGGCGGTAGCCTGTGCGGAGCCTTGCGGTCGTAGGCGCTTTCGCGCCCACGCCTCACCGAGTAGGCATGGCCTCTTGCTCTCGTCTCCCCAAGCAGAACCCGGCGTGCAGATTCCCCGCACCGGGCTCCCCAGAATGACCTTGGCTAAAGTAAGCATCGTTCAGACCGTCGGGTGTAGGTTCTGAGCAAACGGCAGTTTGAACCACGGTCGATCCTTCAAGCGCGTCCAGTTCGTCCGACGTCTCTGTCCGCGACGATTCAAGGCGCTGATCCACTGGCGCTGCACTTGTTGCCGCACCCAGTTGAGCTTGCGCTCACAGTGATGCAGCCCGAAGTACTGATAGAAGCCCCGCAACATCTTGGTCAGACGTTCCTGTTGCTCCCATCGTCTCCAGTGTCTGTTATGAAGGATCCACTCCCGCGTCCGGGCTAGGAATTTCCGACAACTCTTAGCGCTGGGGATACGAATCAGAGCAAATCGCCCATTCCGATCCACCCCACAGACATGTTTGAAGCCCAGAAATTCGAACGTCTCCGGCCTTCCCAGTCCGTGCCGCAGACAGGTCATGCCTGCGAATCGTCCAAAGAGTGTGCGCCGAGTTTTCTCCTCGGCCAGCTCCAGACCGAATTCCGCGAACCGTTCCCGCACTCTCTGTTGGAAATGATCCGCATCCTGTCGGAACTGGAAACTCACCACGAAATCATCAGCGAAACGCACTAAATACGCCTCGCCTCAACACTTCGGTTTGATCTTCTTCTCAAACCACAGATCGAGAACAAAGTGGAGGTAGAGGTTGCTCAACACGGGTGAGATCGATCCCCCCTGTGGAGTCCCTTCCTCTGCGTAGGTGATGACTCCGTCTTGCATCGCACCGGCATTGAGCCATTTTCCGATCAGGCCCAGGATCACCGGGTCGGCAATGCGATGAGCCACCATCTTGCGTAACCACTGATGACTGATACGCGTGAAGGACTCTACGACACACTACCCATCAGCAGGACCTTCCTGAGAGAGTGACGATTGTCCGTGCCCGTCATCCGTTCGAAGGAAAATCACTCACCGTTCTTGGGACCATCCATCGGCACGGCCGATTGCATCTCCTGTTGATCTTGCCCGACGGCAGTAAATCGCTCATCCCTGCGGACTGGACCGACCTTTCCTCGCTTGCACAGCCTCAGCGAGATCTCTCTGCACATACCGCAGCAACTCTCGGCTTTTTGGAAGACTTGTTTCACGCACGCGCGGTCGTAGATGCTCTCCTCGCCCGCCTCGCTCGACCGGAAAGTGAGGAGGCGAATTCAACCACCGTAACAAAGGAGGGCATCCTTGCAGCGAAATCTGAGTCTCTTCGACCTTCTGCTCAAGGAAATCTACGTCTGGGAAACCCTGGAGAGCGAACCCAAGGCTCTCGCGATCGAAATCCTCGCAAAGCTCATCGCCCGCGCGGCCGCAGACAACCACGCTCAGGAGGAAAATCATGAATGATCTGGTCAAAGTAACGCCCAGCCATACGAAACGCACCGCCTTCGTCTACATTCGCCAGTCCTCCCCTGCTCAAGTCGAGCACAACCGCGAGTCCACCGCGCGCCAGTATGCTTTGCTCGAGAAAGCCCAGGAACTCGGTTGGGTCAAGGAACAAGTGATCATCATTGACGAAGACCTGGGCGTGTCCGGGTCAGGATTCACCGAGCGTTCTGGGTTCGCACGCATGACTGCGGAAGTAGCCCTCGGCCACGCCGGCATCGTGTTCGGCCTCGAAGTCTCCCGTGTAGCGCGCAACAATGCCGACTGGTATCGCCTGTTTGATCTCTGCAGCATCACCGACACGCTGGTCGGAGATAGCGACGGCATCTACCATCCGGCGCTTTTTAACGATCGCTTGGTACTCGGATTAAAAGGCATCATGGCGGAAGCGGAACTGCACATTCTTCGCGCGCGGCTCGAGGGTGGAATTCGCAATAAAGCCGCACGCGGGGAACTGCGACGAGGTCTGCCCGTAGGCTTTGTTTGGGGAGAAAAGGACGGGGAAGTGTGCTTTCATCCCGACGAATCCGTCGTCAGCACCGTTCGCACGGTCTTCTCTAAATTCACGGAACTGGGATCGGTCCGCAAGGTCTGGTTGTGGTTCCGCTCGGAAGGTCTTCCCTTCCCGCTGCGATCCAATATGAAGAGGGAGATCCGATGGGTCGCACCCAGTTACCACACCATCCATCAAGTACTCACCAATCCGGTGTATGCTGGCGCGTACGCGTACGGGAAATCTCATCGTGAACGCTACGTCGATGACCAAGGAAGGCTCCGCAAGCGAACCCGTCTTCTGCCCCTGGCGGAGTGGCCGGTGCTTCTTTTCGAACATCATCCAGGTTTCATTGACTGGGCCACGTTCCAGGCGAACCAAGCACGCATTGTCTAACTCCAGGATCCAACTAGTGGGTTTTGTACAGATAACTCGTCCCACCTCGTCCAGCGCCTGGTGCGGCCTACGTCCGGGGCGAAACCCGTACGAGCATTCAAGGAAATCCTGCTCATATATGGCATTAAGCACTTCGCCCGTCGCCTTCTGCGCGATCTTGTCTTCCAAGGATGGTATGGAAATAGGTCTTTCCTTCCCGTTTTCCTTGGGGATGTAGATCCTGCGCAGCGGTTGAGCTCGGTACTCGCCCCCTTTGAGCCGTTCGTGAAGCTGTTGGATATTCCTCGCGGCGTCCTTTTCATACATCTGGTACGTGACGCCGTCCACTCCTGCGCTGGCTTTCTTTCGTAGTCCCCGGAAAGCCGCGTACAACGCCTCGGGCGTGATCAGATGAGCGATCGAAAAGAATTGTCGCTTCGGATCCTCCTTGGCTAGTTCGGATATTCTGTCGATTTGTGTGGACATAGTGTGTCGAGGTCTGAGCCTCGTCTATGTTTCCTTTCGCCAGATACGTGCACCTGTTTCCCCCTTCCCTCCAGTGGGTCCCGTGGCCGCTCCTTGCGGAAGCCCTGCGGTTCCCCACCTTCCTCGGTAGTACGGGGTCGTAAGACTGCTCATCCACCCGTGTGCGATCGCCTCTGGTTTCCCTTGGCGGTCGCGTTTCCGCTCTTGCGAGCGGAGATGGCGAGCTCTCCTGGGTTCCTGGGGAATCCCCTTGGAAGCATGCCCCGAGCTAGGGACTCCGGCGACCCCGGCGCGACCTCGCAGTATCGGTCGTCCGGATGCTGCCTTCCGCCTTGTTACTACCGGCCTGCGTGCTCGCTTTGGCCGTGCGGGACTTGCACCCGCTGGACTCCATTAAGAGGTTTCACCGTCTCATCTCAGTTCCTCCTCCTCCACGCTTTTCCCAGCGCGATAACAATGTCGGCCCTGTCAAGCTCTTTTTTAGCCTTTTTGAGCACACTTCGCCGTTCCACTCCGAAGAGTGGTCTTCCTGGTTGTTTCTTGGCCCGCTGCATCGACGACCACGGCTCGCTCGTAATCTTTCGGTCGGCTTCAGTCCGACCCAAACATCTCTTCGATCAGTACTTCGACCATGATTAGTAATTCAAACTCCCTTTGCAGGGAGCGGGACGCCCAATCAAGTGGACGACGCTCTACTTCACGCCATGTCCGGTCCGAGCTGTCCCGCGTACGAACCGAACTCTAACGACGGCGAATACTCACAACCATTCCGCCACATCCAGTACAACCGAACCGCCAGCCGGCGCCCCATCGCTACCTTGGCAATGCTTTTGTGTCGACGCATCGCCAGGTGCATGTACCGACGTCTCCAGTCAGGATGAATGCGCGCCGCTGCTTGGGCTGCTTCCACCAACAAGAAGCGCAACAAGGAATTGCCTTGCTTGCTGATGTGCCCCAGTCGCTGCTTGCGAGCACTGGACTCCTCACACGGAATCATCCCCACGTACGTGCCGATCTGCTTGCCGCGTTCGAAACCGCGTCGGAGTTCCGATGATCAACACGTAGGCGAGTGCCGTAATCGGACCGACACCGGGGTGAGTCATCAGCCGCATCGCCTCAGGTCGCTTCTTGGCTTCCCGTTCGACGGCTGCGGTTAGTTCCTCAATCGTCGGATTCATACGGTCGAGCAACTCCAACAACTCTTGCCGACGGCGACTGGCCCAAGGAGCCAACGAGAGTTTCTCTAACACTACTCGTCCTTGTTCGCTGAATAGTTTTTTCTTCCAGCGATAGCCCTCGTTCATCGCCAACGCATGCAACTGATTCATGATCCGCGTGCGCATCTGCACCAACCGATGCCGGTGCCAGAGAAGTTGTCGCAGATCCCGATTCTCCGGACCCGGTACCCAAATTTGCGGAAAGTTATTTTCCCGCAACAGCCGGAGTAGGAGTCGGGCGTCCTCACGGTCGAACTTCTGCTTCTTCACTCGCTTGGCTTTGATCTCCGCAGGATCTCCGATCCACAGCTCGAAACCTAATTCAGCCAGTAGCCGCTCGAACCAGCGTGAATATCCGGTAGCCTCCATGCCTACCCGCACGCAGATTCCTCGCTGCTTCAGGTCTCGATAGAATTTCTCTGCTTGTCCATCACTGTGGTTCAGTTCCTGTTCACCACACTCACCTGTCTCTTCCACAAAAAATGCAATCGTCTGAAAGCTCGGGTGGTAATCTACGCCTATCAACATCATGTTCGGCTCCTTCTCCCGAACCTATGGTCGTTAAGCAACCACAGTCTACTCGGGTCGAGGAGCCGACATTGTTATGCAATCAAGTGCCACTCATGGGCCACAAACGGTGTTCGGGTCCGTAGCCTGCTAAGTGGATGACCATACTGAACGCGGCGCAGGAGACCGCCAGTATGGGACGTCGGAAAAAGACAAGCAAACACTCCCGGGCGAAAACAATACTTCGGCTGCCTGACTTGGAACAGTCGAAGAATGCAGTTCTAAACTCGCTCGCAGCAGCAAGTTCGCAAGAATCCTATGCGCACGCCATCGACGAATTCATCGGGTGGTACTGTTCCGAGCCACGCCTAGCCTTCAACCGTAGTGTTGTCCTTCGTTATCGATTCTTTCTCGAACAGAAGAATCTAGCGCCTTCGACAATCAACGTGCGCTTAGCGGCTGTGAGACGACTCGCATTCGAGGCAGCTGACACAGGCCTACTCAGTCCCGAATTGGCAGCCGGAATCGGTCGAGTCAAAGGCGCAAAACGCTTGGGCGTTCGGATCGGAAATTGGCTCACCGTCGGACAGTCCAGAGCCTTGCTCGCAGAATCGGGAGGGGTTGGTCTGCGAGGTAAACGGGATCGCGCGATACCGGCGTTGCTCCTTGGGTGTGGCCTGCGACGCGCCGAACTGACAGGGCTCGGACTCGAAGATTTCCAGATCCGCGAGGAACACTGGGTGATCGCCGACCTAATTGGTAAAGGAAAGCACATCCGCACAGTTCCAGTTCCGGTGTGGACGAAGCGACCGTTGATGAGTGGACCGATGCAGCCAAGATAAGTGCAGGTGCACTCTTCCGGCGAGTAGGCAGACTAGGAAAGATATGGGGCACAGGGCTCACGCCGAAAGCCATCTGGCACATTGTCAAAGCGGCTGCGAAACGTGCCGACATTAAGAATCTCGCTCCGCATGATTTGCGCCGCACCTGCGCACGACTGTGCCACTCGGCTGGGGGAGAACTTGAACAAATTCAGTTCTTGCTTGGTCACGCATCAGTTCAGACAACCGAGCATTACCTGGGATGCAACACTTACCTCCCCGAACGGGACTTCGGGACAGTCTCGCCGGATTCACATCGACGAGTTACACATCCTGTGGACCCTGCGTGTCATTTAGATGCGGCTGTATTGCGTGCTAACGGAAGGCGTCAAAGTGTCCGAGGCGAGTGGGGTTTTACTTGTCTGCAGGACTTTCGCTTTAGTCCCGTGCCTGCCAATCCTCCTGCGCCGCCGCACTGCTTCGCATCTTTGCCGAGATCCAATGTCGACGGCGTTCTTGTGTAACTGCGCCATCATCCTGGATAACCGACGGATATCACTTTCCAACATCCCTACGAAGAGTTCTTTTCGAATTTCGTCGAAGACGTAGGCCAGGTCCCGAGCTATCCGTTTTCCCTTTGCTGTGGGCTTGATGACGGAAAATCTGCGGTCGCGTGGATTGATGTCACGAATGATCAAGCGGCTGAACTCAAGACGATCGATAAACCGCGTGATCATGCCTTTATCTCTTCCGAGTCCGACGGCGAGCTGTCCGGGTGTGATTATTCTGGCTTCAACGCAGCGAAGGAGCACACTGGCTTCCTGGACGGTCATCCCAAATCTCAGGAAGCGGCGGTCGAGTGACGTTTGCAGCCTGATGCACGTCTGAAACATCCAGGACATCAGAAGATCCTTACGCCATTCGTGACCTTGCAATTGTTTGGACAGGCCGCTGCGCGAGATCGGCACAAAAACACTTGCGACCTTTTGACCCGGTTCTACTTTGGCGTGCTTGCCCATTTCTCAGGCCTCACGCGAATCGGTCCTTCAAACCAGGGGTGCCATTGATCACCTACAAGACTAAGTTGGTCCCTGCTTCCCTGCTTGCTTCCCAAGGCTGACTGACCCAGCGATTGATTCAACCGAAACCCTTCGTCGGGTGTCGCATGTTCTGGCCTGCTTTAGAAGTGGAAGGCAATTTCTCCAGTCAACGTGCGAGGAGTCACGTAGTGAGTGCCGCTGAACGTGGAGAGGAAATTGTACAGTGCCACTTTATCGGCGACGTTGATGACCGTGAAGCGAGCGCTCCAACGGTAGCGATCGCCGCGGAACAGATTGTCCTGGCCGATCGCAAGATCAAACAGGTTGCGCGGAGCGATGCGCGGTGGGTTGTGGTCATCGTTTTCCGTACCCGGTGCCGGAATGCTGATCAGCGTCGAGCCATATTTAGTGGCAAGGCATTGGCCACCGGGAATTCCCTGGGTGGGGGTTGCGTGGAAACTCCCGCAGAAGAGCCCTGCTTGGAACTGCTGGTCGGGGGTCAGGCCGGACACATCGACGAAGGGATTCACTCCGTCACCAAAGGGAACAGCGCCGGCGACAAGCCCGCTGTCATAACGCCAGTTGAAACCAATCCACGGCCCAGTCTTCCAAGGCTGGTACTGCAGGTGCGTGGTCTGGTTGAACTTCTCGTCGTGGTCAATTCGGAATACGCCGGTTCCGCCCTGACCGGCAGGTGTAACGCCAATTCCGCTCACTTGCGGCTGAAAGAAACGTGCAGCCACGCTGGACATTACGACCAGCGCGCTGAAACCGTGAAATTCCGGAACGGTGGCGCGAATGGCGTATCCGGGAATTTTAGAGTTGTGCCATTCCACAGGAAAGAAAATCGGAGTGTTTCCGAAAATGCTGAAGTCGTACCCGTAATGTGTGTACTTCCAGATGTATTCCGCATCGACAACCAGGTATTTCCCGAAGGCTTGCTGGAAACCGGTGTGGAATTCGTTGCGCCAGGAAGGCTTTAGCGGCGTAGTGAGGCAGGGGTAGCCCTGCGAGCCCGTCGCGATGGCATTGACCACTGCATCGCCACATCCTGTGCTAGCAATGACCAGATTCTCGTTAAAAGGGGTTTCCATGATGCGTGCATAGGAAGCGCGCAAGATGGTGTTGGTGCGCTTGATGTTGTACGCGACGCCGAGTCGAGGCTCGGCTTGGCGGGCAATGGCGATGCCGTTGTAGAGATCGCCGCGAATGCCGAGATTGAAGGCCCAATTGTGCCAAGTGATGGAGTCCTGAACGTAGAGCGCGAGTTCCTTCACGTCGGTGTGTCCGTGAAATAGATAGCTGGTTCCTCCACGCGTGAGGTCGTATGGCACCAGCACTGGGAAGAAATAGGGTGACACGGCGTTGGGATTGTTGGGCGTGTTTGGATTTGGCTGCAACGCACCTGTGCATTGCGTCTGGCTGGTGAAACCGGGAGCAGGATTACCGAGCGCGTCGAGACATGGCGAATTGAGGGTCGGGTTGACGATTCCAAAGTGATCATTTTCCGTAAGGAACGTCTGCTCGTAGGTCACTCCCGCTTTCACATTGTTAATCCCTTTCGCGTAGGAGATAAAGGTCAGGGCGCCGGCGTTCGTCAGAGTCCGGTTCTGAGCAACCGTCTCCGACTGAAGGGGGCCAAGGTCCGCATAAGGATTCTCGCTGGGGTAATAATTGTAGCCGTCATGCCGCACGAAGCCGCCGAGGGTGAACACCAGGCTCGGATTGACGAGGCGTGTCCATGTCGGGGCGATATTGTAGGTTAGAATTTTTGAGCGCTGATCCGTTGGGCCGACCAGCGTATTCGTGGGACCGCCGGTGACACCGACGTTGAGATTATCGTAGGAATTCGGATTCTGGAACCAGGAGCGTGTGAAACCGAGGTTTAGATGGATGGTGTCGGCGTCGGAAAGCTGATAATCAACGCGGTCGAATACATCTTCCAGGTTGCCCTTGGCGTGGATCACGGAAAATTCCGGTGGGTCGAGAAAACGGCCAGTGTTCAGTCCATCCACCGCGATGAAGTTCCCCCACTTTGGTCCGCCATAAGCGAGGTCGAAGGCACCATTTACGCTGCCAAACGAACCATAGGACGTGGTCAACGTGCCATGTGGCGTCGTGACACCTTGGCCTGATCGTGTAGTCACCTTAATCACCAGGCTGGTTTTGTCTCCGAACTCCGCTGGAGGTGCGCCAGAAATCACTTCCAGAGATTGAATCGACGACGAGGGAATCTGGTTGGAAAAGACCTTGCTCTGCTGGTCGGTGATCGGCTGACCGTCCACGGAAAACGAGTTTTCTGCGTGATCGCCGAGTCCGTGGAACAGGCCGTTTGAATCGGCAGCAATTCCCGGGGTCGTGAGGGTAACGAGAGAGCTCACCGAAGACGAGGCACTTTCCAGAGGCAACCTGTGCAAAGCTGTTGCGATCCAAGTCACTGTGAAAGGTGGGATCGTTTTCCAGAAGATCTCCTCCACCTTCTACAGTTACGGTTGTAGCGACCGTTCCAACCGTCAGGTGAACTTCGGCTTGCGTGGGCACAACGGAGCGCACTTCGACATCCCGGGCGAATGCCGCAAAACCCTTTGCGTTCACGCTCAAGTGGTATGGGTTGAACGGGACGTTGGTGAATCGGAATGCACCATCGGCATTGGTGGTTGTGGTCCGCAAATAGCCGCTGACTGGATCCTTGATTTCCACCGTGACGTTAGGGACGGCAGCGCCAGAAGGATCTTTAACCACTCCTTCGATCGAGCCGGAATTACCCATCTGGGCAAGAACACAGACAACGAATAGAAAATAATGAATGCTAAGAACGACAAGCCCTCGAAAAGCGAAACGCATGATTCCTCCGACCCCGTAGGGAGCGCTATATGTGGTGGTGGGTAGGGCCGCCGGGAAAATAGGCGGTCGCGCGGCAGACACGGATGCCGCGCTCGAACAAAACTCAAAGATTAAGTGCTTGAGGACTTATAAGGAGGGAGGCGCGCGAGAAGGGGAATGTTCGGAAAAGGGTTCCGAAAAATTAAGGGTGACATTGGCCGTCACCTGACCGAACGAAACTAGCGGAACACTCAATACAGGAGCCGAAACCGCTGGTGCCACACCTAGATGTGCCACCTGACAGAGACGGCAGGCCGATTCGTGCTGACCGTTGGCGTGCGAGTGAGTTGTAACTTGGAGCAGGAAAAGGAGCGAAAGTAGACCAAGAGCGATCGCCAGCGGCTTGGCAAGTCGGCGCAGGAATGGATGCGCTACAAGCAGCATTTCTGTGCCTCCCAAAGAGAATCGCGTTCCGGGCTGGGCCCGTTCAGAGACCTGAACAGGACCTTCCCAAAGTCTCAACTAGGACGCACCGGAATGCAAGGATAAAGCACGGTGATTTCCGCCTGCGAGACCGATTCGGAATAAGTGCCCGGATCTATAGAGCATTGAGATAAATCCCCATCTCTGCAATGACGAGACCTGACAGAAGTGGGCTAACTCCCGCATCGCATAATCAAGTGCCCTTCACTGGCCAGACGTGTTCAAACGGCGTTCGAGGAGAGCAGAACGCGAGACATTCAACATCATGACTCGCCCTCGAACGGGAGTTCGGGCTTGTATCGCCGAATTCACATTGACGAGAACCTTAATCAGACAATCACTTGCGAGGGTGCTGGCAGAACCTCGTGTTGACAGACTCACCGGTCTGGCCCAATGTAGCGAGAAAGTTTAAAACTCCAAGCGCAGTTGAAAGGCAATCATACGCGGGGTGCTGTCGCCTCCAAGGCCGACGCCGAGCAAACCTGTCGGGGGCGAAGTCGCGTAGGTGAGAGCGCCGAAGCCGGTTTGGGTGGAAGGTTTGCCAGGGATTCCGGCAAGGACCATACTTGGGAGCCCAAAATTCGGATGGTTAAAAACATTGAAGAACTGAGTGTCGAAACGCAGCTTTACGCGCTCGGTTAACGGAAAACCACTTCGTCAGATAGAAATCGCTCCAGACAAAATCGGGACCGCGGAGCGCGTTGCGGCCGAGATTGCCGAACTGGCAAGTCTTGGGACTGTCTCCGCCATTGCACGCACCCGTGCTGGGATCCACCGCGGAGACGAACGCATTTGGGTTGAGCCATTGCACAGTACCCGGTTGGGTGACGCCGGGAATCGCTTTGTGCTCATAGAGCGGTACACCGGGAATCACGCTGGCGAATTGCGGCCCGCTGCCGTTGACGATCCCATTGCCGTTCGCGGAATACGGCGTACTCAGAACAGAAAAGGGAATCCCGCTGTGCCAAAAGACGGTTCCCGACACTTGCCAACCATTCAGCGCGTAGGCCAGGTATCGATTCTTAAATTTCAGGGGGAGCTGATAGACGTATTGCGCGTTGAGATTGTGGCGGATGTCGTAGTCACAGGGACCATAGTCGCGCGCTAAGTCTCCGGGGAGCGGCGACAAGATTCCTCCGGCCGAGAACTGCAGAAATCCGCCGTTCGAGACCGTATCCATGCAACGGCTCCAGGTGTAGTTCAGTTGACCCATGAAGCCGTTTCCAAGTCGCTTCATTGCGGTGATCTGCAGCCCGTTGTAATGACTATTCGCGCCTGTCGAAAATTGCGTCACTGCACCGAACCGTGGATCCGTCGGTTGCGCATAGGGAAACGGCGCAAAGCACCCCTCGCATACCGTTTGGTAGCCATTGACTTGTGTGAGATACGGCTGGTTGACCGCGCGGGTGCCAACGTACTGCGCGTGGATGCTCGCCGTCGATCCAAACTGATGTTCCAGGCCCAAGACTCCACTCCATGAAATAGGGCGCGTGAAGTTTTCCATCGGGCACCGCCGTGATGGCGACGGGAGGAAGGCAGGTTGCAGGGTTCGACTGGGTCGACGCGCAGGAAAGCTGGCCCTGCGCAAATCCGGAACTGAACGTTTGATTCGCGGCCACGGTTGCGTCAATCGCACTGCCAGGCACTCCGGGCGCAATGGCTGTCCCACCAACGGTTCCCAGAAGCCCGCCCTGGAAAGTTTGAACGTAGGGCGGATTGACGCCAACTACATCGGCGATGGCCCCAGGCAATAAGTCACTGAAGATCCCGAAGCCGGCACGCAGCACGGAGTTCGCGTTCAAATTGCCAGGCGATGGCTGTTCTGGGTTGCAGGATCGCGAGCGGCGTCGACGAAAATACGTGGCCAAGATTGGTTTGAATGCTCGCGTTCAGCGGCTGATTCACATCGTGCGGGATGGAGTCAAAAGATCCACTCAAACGCGCAATGTGCTGATGCGGATTCAACGGATTGGAATTCCATGTGTCTCGTATACCGAACGTCCATGTCAGCGTCTGAGTCACCTTCCAAGTGTCCTGCGCATAGAAATCGAGATTGAGAAAGTTGAAGGGTTCGTTGGCTGAGGTGGGAAAAGTCTTTGCTGCCGTAGAGGCGACTCCATAGATGTACTGCGGCAGGGTGGTGTAGGTCACCGTCGGGACCGAACCCTCGCCAAAGTCATAGTCGTTCAGGCGAAAAATCCGGGTATTGGTTCCAAAGCGAAGTTCGTGCGCGCCATGGCTCCACGCGAGATTGTCGTTGATGAAGAACCGGGACGCGCGTCTCCCCTGGACCCAGGTGTTGTCCAGGCCCCCGACCTTCGTGAAAGGAGCATTCGCACCGCTGCCTTCGAGCACAATGGGGAATGCTGCGAGTGTCTTCTGAAGATCACTCGGGCCAAACAGGCTTCCATACCAGGAAAACGCCGGGTTGAAATAGTTCACAACATTTTGCGAAAACACGTGGGTATATCCTGCTGCAAACGAGTACAGAGGTTGTGGGGACAGCGCGTTGAACAAGGGGTTGATGGGATCGGTGTAGGCGGCCTGGAGTCCGTTGTCCGTCTGAAAGCGGAACCACGTCGTGTTTTTCTGATTGATGTTGTAATCCATGCGAACCGTCTGGACCTGCTCATGATCGGTGCTCGAATGCGAAATGCTCTGACGGTTCGCACAACCGTTTCCATCATTCGCAATTGCGGGCGCAACCCCACCGACATCGAACGGACAGCCAAGTACCGTCAGAGGCGTTCCGTTCGTATCTCCGTAGAGTGAAAACATTTTCTGATAGAACGGCACCGACTGCGGGGAGACGGCTGATAGACGGAGCCCGTGACCGAATCGGTTCCACCCAAAGGGAGTTGTTGCAAAACGTAATTCTCGAATGCGGGAGTCGGAACGGTGGTGGCTGTGACGATGGGTAGTGCAATCCGCACCCACTCGCTATCGAAGAAGAAAAACAGCTTGTCGTGGACAATCGGGCCGCCCACACTGCCGCCAAAGTGGTTCACCGTGGAGCGCGGTTTGTGATTTCCGGGGGTCGCATTCGTGAAATAGTTGGCGGCGTTGAACCTTGAGCCATTCCACAACTCATACAAATTCCCATGAAACTGGTTTGAACCGGACTTTGTAACGTAGTTGACTTGGGACGCTCCATAGCGCCCCTGGTCGACAGCGTAGGAAAGCGTGTTGACTGTCACCTCCGCGATCGAATTCAGCCCGAGAACCAGGTTTGTCGACAGTCCACTGTTCAGATTCGTCAGCGGATCATTCGTTTCCAGGCCATCGACGATATAACCGTTCGAGAGGGCCGGCAGCCCATTGAATTCAACGTTGCCATACCCATTTGTACCGCCGACGAAATCATTGCCGCTGCCTGCGGTATTGACAAGTGCGCCCGCGGCAAACTGAAGCGGGTAGGTCAAATCACCGCCCGGATTGGGCAGGTTCTCAAGGGCTGGAGCATTCAGATTCGTCGATGTGTTTGCGTTTTCGGAATTGATAAGTGGAGACTCGCCGCTGACCTCAACAGTCTGCTGGGATTTGGCAACCTTAAGTGTGAAATTGACGGTCTGCTTCTGTCCTAAACCCGAAATGACATTCTCATTCTGTTGCGGATCGAATCCTTCCGCCTCTGCTTTGACCGAGTAGGCACCCGGTTTCAGCTGCGGAAAATTGAAGCGCCCCTGCTCATCGGCCGTGGCACGCCGCTGTAGGCCGGTTTCGTGATTGGTGATTGTGACGAGAGCGCCGGGAATCGCGGCGCTTGTTGCATCGGTCACCTGGCCGACGATGGCGCTGGTGGTTTCTCCCTGAGAAAAGAGCGCTGCAGGCGCAAAAAGAAGGAAACAGACCATAGAGACCATAATTGGGAGCGAACTGCGCAACATGGTCAGAATCCACTCTAACCGAGAATGGTTAAGCATAGTTAATACTGTGTATTAATGCAAGTGAATATCAGCGACCAAGCCTCTTCACAGAGCCCACTCCCATAAGTCGGCTCGTACAAGTGCCCGTCACTGGCCTGAAACGGTGTTCGAGGAGATCGGATCGCGAGGAAAATTCGTAAGTGTATGACCTCCCCGAACGGGACTTCTGACTCGGGATAACTTCCGTGTTGCTCGTCAGAATCGAACGCGCGCAGAACACCGCGTCAGCGCCAACAACTTCGCCAAAACGCGCGTCCGATTAAGCACTAGCGTGACTCGGGCCGCAGTCCGCCATGGTGACCGAGCAGCTCTGGCCTATCCGTTCGTGACGTTCGTGCCGAAACCCAATGGGACAATCAAAAAAGATGGCGGCAGTTTCGCACCTGGCCGATTCAGTTTCGAACGTTACCTCCAGTTCACGCGGGTTTCAAAAGGCCCGGACCGGAGATATGTAAGGCGGGTACTGACAGCAAGCAGTTGGAAGAGCTGACAGTTTGCAAGCCGGGCGGCAGCGATTCTCCAAAGCTGCGAACCGCGTCCGCCCGTTCGGGGGGGACGTACCTTGATACAAGCCGGATGGTTTCTTCGGCGATCCCAAGCGCCATAAAGCGGGAAATTACTTGTTCGCGAATTGCCTCATCGACGTCACGCGAGCGATCTTCGGTGCGCCGCGCGATCAGCATGATAGTGGAATCCGTCACGGCCGTGAGCGTGGATAAGTCCAGTAGAGCTTTCAGCCACTCGCTGGCAATTTCAGGTTCCACCACCGAGTGCAACGGCCCATACAGGGGAATGCGGGCACCCAGCCGGCCGAGCGACCATAGCCAAATTGCATCTCCAGGTTCCTTTCTGATCTTCGCCATCAACTCACGGCCTAGAGTCACACGGATGGTGGCTTGCAAGTGCTCAAGGTTCGCAAGGAGGCGCCACTTCTCGTACTCGAGTTGGCGGTTGATGCGCTTCTTCTTGCTCCCAGGAGGGCTAGTATGGTTCCGATACAGCGCAAGCTGCTCGCTGGCATTGATGCCGCCGGCGATCCGACGCAACAGCACCAGCATTCCGACCTGACATTGCAGATCGTCTACAAAGGCAAGGTTGTTCGAGGCGATAGTTCGCAGGCGGTTGACGCGCGCATCATCACCTGGCGCGCCGAAGCCCGGACGCAAACAGAAGCCAGATAGATTAAGCCAACGCATCTCATGGCGGGGGGACTTTTTGCGACCAGCGGCAACCTCGATGAGTGCATCACAGAACCGGCGAATGGCCGAGAGCGGCCACGAGTCTCTTTTTGCGCCGAGCACTGCTTCCATCTGACCGACAAGGGCCTCGGGCGCGAGGGAGGCGTCGTCCGCCGAGCCGCCAAAAACATTTTCGATCAGTTGCGCAGCAGATTCGAAATTTGCGTCGGAAGTCGTGACACCCGAAGAACGTGCCAGCACGGGCTGCGGTTTAACCGTATCGACCTGCTGCGCTTGTGCCTCTTCGCCGCGCAGTTCGAATTGCAAGCGCCAGCGATGCGGCGTCTGCCGCGATTCACACCAGAGTTCGAGCGTACCAACCTCGGTGAAACTGGCTCTGAGCCGTATTGTCACGTACACATCACGCCGCTTTCCGTACCGCAGCAAGGTCACTAGCGGAGGATGACGATGTACGCTCGCTTCGTCCAGTGCAGCGACTTCGCCGTGTGCGTCGTGCCGTATACGCGAACTGTAAAGCGTGAACGACACCGGGCGGTTAGCCAGGACAGAGAATTCGCGATCGAGCAGAGGAAGTGTGGTACCCTCTTCCACCCCGGCAGGCAAAACACAGATGCCCTGGAGACCGTGGTCCGAGCCCAACCCGATGTAATAGGTGCGAGCGTTGCCGGCTCTGATACGCAAACCGGTGCCGCGTCGTACACGGCCGTAGTAAGCAGCACCACGAGCAACAGCACTATCTACCTCGTCGTTGTTGAGGAGCTTGGGCGACCAGCCGCTTTGCGTTCCGCCCAACCAGGCGGAAATGGCCTCGATAATCCTGTCGCGAGTCACCGCTGGCGCACAGAAGCCGCCATTAAAGAGCACGGCGTCGGGTCGAGCCATTCGCTGGTTTGCAGACGCGCCATCCATGGCGTCAGCGGCTTGGGTCAAAAATGCGGCAAGGTGCTTGGTGATGGCAGGATCGCTGGCGTAGGGTAGGCCGAGTTCGCGCAATCCTGTTGGCGTGCCAATTGCCGGCATCTCATGAGGTGCCGTGATTGGCAAGAAGCCGTCCGTCAGAACCTGCAGGACTTCCTCGCGGGTCAGGTCAGTGCTGAGGGCGTCTCCGATGACAGCACGGCCGCTACCCAAGATCGTGACTGGCACGCGCTCCAAGGACGAGTCATTCAGCAGGCGCTCTTTCGACGCACAACAGGTCCGGCGTAATGCATAACGCTGTCGCAGCGTGAGTCTGACGTCTTTGAGCTTCTTCTCCACGTAGCGGGCGAGCGCAAAATCGAGATTGTCGCCGCCTAGTAAAAGGTGCTCGCCGATGGCTGTTCGCTCAAACTGCCACTCGCCACCGACGAGGCGGGCGTGAATCAGGCTGAAATCAGTCGTGCCACCGCCGATGTCGCAGATCAAAACCAGTTCGCCATCGCGGAGGTGTTCATTACTCCCGGCCTGAACGTCTCGATTTGCCGCGATCCACGCATAAAACGCAGCCAATGGTTCTTCGAGCAGAGTGAACTTCTCGAGCCCGGCACTGCGGGCGGCTTCGACCGTCAGCTCACGCGCTTCCTCATCGAACGAACCTGGAACGGTGAGGACGATTTCCTGATGCTCAAAACGCGTTTGTTCATCAGTCCCAATTGCGCCGTTCCAGGCGTCGCGCAGATGCATGAGGTAGCGCGCGGATGCTTCGACAGGGGAAATCATCGGTTGCGGCGGTTCCGCTTGCGCTGGCAGGATCTTGGAGCGACGATGCACGCCAGGATAGGAAAGCCACGACTTCGCTGATGACACCTGGCGGCTTGGCACTAGCGCTCCCTGTTCGCGCGCGAGCACACCGGTGACCATTGGCGGCTGCTCATTCCAGGTAGCGCTCACGCCGCCGGCAGACAACTCATCCTCGGTGGGAAAGTAAAGAAACGAAGGAAGTGCGGGAAGCGTGCCGATTTCGCCCGGTCCCACCAACTGCGGCACGGGGAACACACGAATAAGGGAAGCCGCATCAGCAGTGTTCTGAGTATCGAGGTATGCCACGACAGAATTTGTCGTGCCCAGATCGATTCCAATCAGATAACGAGAAGACACTGACGAGTCACCGCTTGGTCTTTTCGCGAATATTCAGCTCGAGCTTCCAGCGTTGGCCGTCGCGGGATACGCACCAGACTTCGAGGGTGCCGAGTTCGGTGACGCGAGTCTCCAGCCGCACCGGTACAATCTTTCCCAGCTGGCCATCGAGTTTGAGAGTGACCTGCAGGGGGCTGCGTTCCTCGATATCGTCACCCCAGTCTTCGAGCAGGCTGCCGACTTGGTCCTGCTTACGGACGCTGGAACTTAGGAAACGAAACTCGGCGGGTTCGCCTACCACGAGTCCAAACTCTCTGTCGGGAATCGTGGCTTCCGTGCCCTCCTCCATGCCAAAGGGAACGACACAGAGCGCCTTGAGTGGGGCTTCCATGCCGGGCACTGCTGGCATTGAGCTTTCAATTCCGATGTAATAGGTGCGCGAGACTCCACTGCGGATACGCACGCCGCGACCGCGACGCGCCTTCCCGTAATAGGCTGCGCCGCGCGCAACGGCATGCTCCAAGTCGGGAGCTTCCAGGATCTGCTCCGTCCCGAGCGTCTCGAATCCCTCTTGTCGCAACCAACTGTTCAGCACTTCGACCACGCGGTCACGCAGCACCGGCGCTTTCATCACTCCGCCGTTGAACAGGATGTGCGTGGGACAGGCAAGTCCGCTGCCGCCGCGTCGGATACCCGCTGCCTCGGGACTGTTGCGAACTTGTTCCGAGAGAAAGCGCGCGAGATGCTTGGTGATGGCGGGATCGGCTGCGTACGGCAGGCCCAACTCCTGAAAGCCAACACGACGCTGGCGGGCAGGCAGTTCGTCGCTTGCAACTTTTGGAAAAAATCCTTCTACCAGGATCTGATTGAGGTCTTCGCGCGCCAGTTCCGTCTTAATGGTGCCACCGACGAGTTTCGTCCCCTTGCCCAACAATGTGATTGGGCGAGTCTGCGTCTTGGGCGATTCGAACAGCTTTTCCTTGGCCATTCGACACTGATGCCACAGGACCTGCAACTGCCAGATATCGATGCGATTGCCTGAGGCTTCAAGGCGCTGCTGCAGAAAGCGCGCCAGCGCCAAGTCCATGTTGTCGCCGCCCAGAAGGATATGGTCACCAACGGCGACGCGTTTCAGCGTCAGTTCGCCATTCTCTTCGGAAACCATAATGAGGCTGAAATCAGTCGTGCCACCGCCGATGTCGCACACGAGAACGAGGTCGCCGACCTTGATGCGGTGGCGCCAGGCATCACCCTGGCTTTCCAGCCATGCATAAAAGGCGGCCTGAGGTTCTTCGAGCAGCGTGACATGGTCGTAACCGGCTTGTTCGGCAGCGCGCCTGGTCAGCTCGCGTGCTTCTTCGTCGAAGGAAGCGGGCACAGTGAGGAGCACGTCCTGTTCCGCAAGAGCCAGTTGCCCTTGCTCCCCCGACTCGCCTCTATCCCACACAGTGCGCAAGTACTGCAAGAACTGCGATGACGCTTCGACAGGTGATAGCTTGGGCACCTCCTCGGGTGCTTGCCAAGGCAAGATCGGCGCAGTGCGGTTCACAGCAGCGTAAGAGAGCCAGGATTTGGCGGAGGCGACGAGGCGATTGGGACTCTCGGCGCCACGTTTGCGGGCCAGTTCGCCTATCACAAGCTTCGGTTCGGGTTCCCAAGGCAAGGCCAGGCTGCCTTTGGGAAAATCGAATTCGCCCGGGATGTAGAGAAACGATGGCAGTAAGGTGCGTTCCGCCACTTCGTTCGCATCCACAAGCTGCGGAATGCTGCGGACCTCGATTTGACTTTTCTCTTCGGAAGCAGTGGCGTCGCAGTGCGCCAGCGCCGAATTTGTAGTCCCTAGGTCGATACCGATAATGTATTTGGCCACCAACGAAAATCTCCTCTCAAATCCACATCTGTGTGGCAGATGTGCCTCAGCCGCTATGAAAGTTCAACCTCAGCCGGCGCAATCACCATCCGGCCGGGACCCTGCGGCAACGGCGGCAGATTCACCTCCTTCACGTGCCAGCCCTTGTGTCGTAACACACCGCGAATCGGCAGCGCTCCTGTCACATTGCCTAGCAATTTAATGGCTGCCGGATCGAAACCGCCTTGCACGGTTACCGGTTGATCCTCTTCGGAGTTTAGAATTGGCTCCAGCTTTACATAATGTTCGAGCACCTTGCGGCAAGCTTCGTGGATCGTACGCACAGCGGCTCCAAGCTGCGCGTCGGGATAAGGGGAGATATTCTCTGCCAGGAAATCGATGAGCCGCCCGTCTCGTTGTAGCAGCGCAAGCATCTGCACGGCGCGATCAAATGCTTCCGAGGCTGGCCGCTCCATCTCCTTCGGACGAGGAACCGAAGCTTGAGCTGCTGGCGTCTGCGGAACCTGGCCGGCAGGGTTGACCCACTTCTGTACTATGTCGTTGGGAATGTCACCGTGGAACAAGATCGAAAAGAAACACCGAAAAGCAATAGCTACTCGTTCCCAGAACCCGTTCATAGTTACTCCGGATGGTCAGAAAGCCGACGAATTAGAATAATTCCCACGCTTGCGCACGCCGAGTTCGGAGACACGGCGAGCGATTCATATGCATCATACCAATAGGGTCAGACCTTTCATAATCGCGGAAGGAAGACTGGCTGATGCCAGCATTTGTGAAATAGCCAAGCGGGACTGCGTGTTTTTGGTTCAGGTTTAAGCAGATGGGCAACGATCAGCGCAAGAAGAACGCAATTCCCACGATGGTCGCGGGTCGAAAGACAGTCTATGGCCCTCATTCTGGCGAATCCGGAAACTATCCCGAAACGGGTTCGCAGAAATCCGAGCGCGACCAGCGTCCTCGAGCATCACTTCCTCGAACCGGACTTATGAACAGCGGTGAGAGACTGCGCGGCATCGTCCAAGTGGGCCGAATGAAGTCATATCCGTCCGACACAGCCCTTGGGGCGGCTTGTTTCTGCAAGCGGTTCAGAAGCGAAATACGTAGCTCGTGGTGAGGTAAGGGCTGCCCTGGAAGGAATAGTATTCTGTGGAGATAACGCTGGTGGGCGGTTGCTTGGGGTCGGCGTAACCCTGGAGATAGTGAATGAGGGTGGTGCCGGCGTTCAGACGCAGCGTCGAATTGCGCGAAGCGTAGAATTCGACGGTGCCGCCAAGGTCGAGAGCGTAGCGCCAGGTGCTTTCGTAGGAAGTCGAACCGTCGGGAACAAGCGCCTTGTCGTAGTGAATGAAGCCGTTGCGCAGATTGAAGAACAGTCCCCAGTGCTCCAGAGTCGGGCCGAGCTTCAGACCAACGAGGGCTTCTTGCGCTGCGCCGTGTTGGCCGCTGGAGCCGGACCCCGGAAAGATATTCGCGACGGAATCGAAGTAAGCGTACTTGGCCAAGCGATAGTTGAAATCAAAACCGTAGCCCGGGAAGAACTGCTTACAGTTCGAACAGGATGCGCGCTCAAGAGGAAAATTCATCGAGACGAACTGGGCGCCGAAGCTGTAGCGAGGTTCGTCTTTCCACAGCGGACGTTCCGTGGGATGGAGCGGGCCGCCAAAGGTCTGGTTGAAAGAACCTTCTACGGGATAACGGAACCAGGGCAACTTGCCCGCGAACATATTGGCAAACGTATGGCTGGGAGCAAGAGAGCCGCGAAGAATTTTGTATTTGAGCGCGGGACTATCTTTAGCGATGCGATCGACAAATTCGCGCTCGATTGCATCTTCCATAACAATCCAGCCCATCCCGACCGCAGGGGTGATAACGAAATCAACCCAGCCGGTATTGTTGGTGGGAGGCTTGAACTGCTTGCCGGGATATTTGTCACAGGGATAAAGGCCGCAACCGGGCACGTAGGTGTATCCACCTTCGTTGCCAATGGCGGCTTCGCTGAATACCGGACCGATTTCAAAATAAGCTTCCCAAGCCGTGGCCCAAGCCATCGCTTTCAGGCGGCTGTACCAGTAGGTGGAGGATTTTCCGAAGCGCGCGGAGCGACCCTTGGGATCATTGTTTAAGAAAATGTCGCCATACACGGCGCCTTCCATCGGATGGCCAATGTAATTAACGATAAAACTGTCGCCATCGCCCCAATGCGACATGTGAAAGTTGTCAGCGGAAGCCCAATAGTCATGCCAGAACGGCTTGTGGAAAAGAAGATAGCGGGCACCGCCATCATTGGCGAGACGGAAGCCGTGGCCGACGACCAGAAAGCCGAAGGATTGCCAGAAGGCGGCCTTCCAGTGAAATTTCTCAGAAGGACTTGGAGTGGGTTGGATTGGTTTAACGGACAACAAATCGAATTCGGTAGCCGAGATCGTAAATCTTGCAGGGGGAATGGTGAGGCAATTGGAAACAAGGCCGATTTTGGAGGGAGAAAAACAAGAATAGGTCGGCAGGAGGAACGTGTTCTTCTGCGGACTGTCGGGGAGAATCGAAGTTGCAGGGAGTCGGGCGACATCGGGAATAAGATCCAAATCGACAGAAGGCGACGTTGGCTGAACGTGGGCAGGAAGATTGAAACTAGCCATATGCACAGAGTCCAGTCCGAGCATGGGAGCTGGAGTTCCGGCCTGATCCTGAGCGAGAGAGGGCAGCAGGGGAAGAGAAAGAGACAAGAAGAGCAGGATCGGTTTTACGGCGCCTTGCAAGGCATTTCTCCTTAAGGAGCTAGGGTCGAAAGCATGGGCATTTCAGAGAGGTTGTGGACTGCTCCTCTTACTTAAAACGCTTCGCCAACCCCCATGCTCCAGGTGAAATTGTCTTTGCCCCATGCGAAATCGGTCCGCAAATTTACGTGATACTTCTTACTCAACAAGAATCGAATTCCTGTTCCGCCTGCTGGAAGAAACTGATCCGTGCGAAACTTGGCAGCGCCCGGGGCCACCTCTCCAACTCCCCCAAACGCGACAACACCTAATCGCCAGCGCAGATCCAAGCGGTATTCCAACTGTGTTGCAAACATATATTTGTCGAGGTAACGACCTGCTGTGTAACCGCGCAGTTCGTTATTCGTACCGTAAATGCAATTCCCGTAGAACGGTGGTTCGCCTCCGGTTCCGCAGAAAAACAAGTTGTAAGCCAGTACCTGCTTGTGGCCTAAACTGACGTATTTGTTGAACGTGAATTTGTAGGACTGAAACGAATATTTGCTGCCAAGATCCTTGCCGAAGAAGTCTCCTGTGAACTGAATGAAACTTCCCTTTAGACGGATAAAAACGGTTTGGCCGTGTATCCCGCTCCACCTCGAATCCCAGCGCTCGCAGATTTGTCTGCAGCCCTATGTCGGGCGGAATCGGAGGAATATTTCCGTCGTTTGGCTTTAGCGTTATCAAAGAGCTGCCATTGATAAATCGGCCACCGACATAAATATCCCAAACCAGCCGGCGCATAAACTCAACAAAGAAGAAATCTTCCGTCTGCTCCAGTGGCAATTTCAAGCCCGCGTTGCCATTCACGAAACCGGGGCCGTACAAGTTGTAGTCGATATTCCCTCGCGCATAGGCCGCTTTTAATTCGTAGCGCGCGTCCTTCAGATAAATATCCGAACCCAATACCCATCCTCGTGTGCCATTGTTGGTGATCAATCCAGCGGCTCCGATGACCGACGGTTCTGGACGCTTCTTATTTTCTTCGAACGGGAAAATGTATCCTGCCACTGGCACAATGCCAGATCCCAAGCGCGGGACTCACAAGTGGTATCGGCGCAACAACAATCGACCCTCCATGGAGTATTTTTTCTTCCTTCTTTTCTCGTTCCTCTTTCTTTCTGGCCTTTTCTTCTGCTTTCGATTCGGCGGGTGGAGTTGCCTGAGGTTGCTGAGCATCGTTCGGAGCTTGAGCTTCAACTCCTGGCGTTTTGGTGGGAGTGGGCAATTCCTGCGCCCTTGCCGCATTTACCAAAACAATCAATGCGCCCAGACAGAAATGAGAATTAGAAGCCTCAGAGATCGGCATGTTTTCATCCAATCGCGTGAGCGCACTGTACAAGTTCGGGTATTAGCTTTCATTGTTCTTCTTTTCTATTGATGCAGGAAACGCTACCTTGCTTTTAGACAAAAATCCCTTTCCGGATGGGCTCAAGTGCCGTGTATAAAGACTAAGCGGCTACGTATGCGACCACGCTTTCTGAATTACACTGAAAAGAAATGCTGTAGTCAGGCCGAACAGAATCCAGCCACTCAGCGCTTCTAGGGCCCCCAACATTTGCCAGCGCGACGCCAAATACAGATTCGCGTGACCGTAGCTCGTCATGGCGTTCAGCGAATACAAAATCGCTGACTTGGTGTCTGGCAGAGCCCCAACGAGACGGTAAGTTCCGGCCCAAATGAACCCCTCAATGGCGTGCAGAATGGTGGCCGAAAGGGCTGTACCTCCAATAACGAAAATCGAGACGGACGAAAAGTGCCGAATCCGTCGCAGATCGCTCAGCTTTGAGGAAACTTCTTTGTTCAGGAGTCCGAGGCAGTAAGCATGGAAAACCACGGTTAGTACGATGAGCAGCAGTCCCCACGCCCAATCCATACCCCAATCTGGGGCAACTGTGGGGTTCATAGATCACCTCTCTCTCGCTCCCATCTTTCGTGTTCCCGTGAAACATATTTCATCGATATCGGGACACCTGTTCTGATTCTTTTGCTTCACTACACTCGTGTTGATTCAAGCGAATAGCCCCGCCACAATTCGTTGTCTTGGGTTGCTTAGTTTTTTTGCGGCTGCTGGGCTTCCAGTTCGTTCAGTTTTTTCTTCAGCAGCATTTCTTTCTGTGCGTTGCTCAGCTTGGGAAACAGAAATGCCATTTGTACGCGAAAGCTCCAAGAAGAAGTTCCTTCCGGATGAACCGCGTTGCCGTAGAATTGTGCGGTCAGTGACACCGGCTGATTCCCTAGTTTCATGATTCTTCCAATTCCGCCGCCGAACGGCACCGTCCAGGTATTGCCGTTCGTCGCTTCCCAGTTCGCGGTCAAAGTTGGCTGCCAAGTAATGAAATAGCCCTTCTTCAAGTTGTAGTTGATGAAATATTGCAGCAGGAACTGGTTCACGGCTGGACGACTGCCGTCACCCGCCACAGACCAGACATTATTTGCGAGCGCGCCGAGGGTCCAATGGCCCGGTTGCGTTAGCACCACGATCGAAGGGCCGAGGCCCAATTTTCCCTGTCCCAGGTAGGTGTTTGTTGCCGTGGGCAATTGGAAGACCGGCCCAACGCCCCAGATCAATTTCCCGGGCTTCTTCGGTGAGACAAAAAATGTCGGCACCATATCGCCCAAGCCGTACTCGCCGGTTTCGGGAGTTCCAGGTGCGTTCGGAATAGGTTGATAGACAATCGGCGCAATCCAGCGGACGATCAAGTTCCAGTCTTTCGAGATGCCGACGGGGACAACCGGCTGAATATTCACTACATTCTGGGTTCGATAGCCGGGATTCACGCCAAAATTGAAGTTTTCCTGTACCGGCACGCTGATCAGGCTCGCCACCGGATTCTGTGTCGCCTTCTGCAAAGCGTCCGCAGCCTCCGCGGTGTTGGCTTCTGCTTCCTCACCACTCGCCTTTGCCTTGGCCGGCGATTGCGGCTTGGCCTGCGCCGAAGCCGCACCGGAAGCCGTTTCTTCCGAGGCAATTGCACTCGCCCGCTCCTGCGACCACGCCGCAGATCCAAACACGATCGAGGCACAAAGGAAAAACACTATTTTCAGAATCAGTTGGATTCTCACTTTTTCTCCATTCGGATAACAGTCAAAGTCCGGTTCGCTCAACAACCCACACCTAGACCGCACGCCAATCTGGGCAACTGTGGGGTCCATAGATCAATCAGCGTCACGCTGTTGGGTATGGGTACCCCTTTTTCAGTGCCTCATCTAGCTGTTTGTCATAACCGTAGACATCATCGAAAAAGAACACGTTGTTTTTCTCGTCGACCACCACTGTGGAGTAAAGGATCAACACCGGAATTGGCTTTTCCAGGATCACCGTCACGTTGTCATTGGTGCCATTCATCGCTGCTTCCACGCGCTCCAGATTCCATCCCGGATTGTGGCGGAGCGCCCAGGCTGCCAAATCAGCTGGTTTCTGGACTCGTATGCAGCCATGGCTCAAGTCCCGCTCCTCTTCCGAAAAGAGTTGGGGGGCTTCGGTGCCGTGCAGATATACGTTGTCTTCGTTCGGGAAAATCAGTTTGACAAGGCCCAGGGAGTTTGTAGGTCCCGGTTTCTGGCGTACGTGTAATCTTCCAGCCTTCAACTTCGCCAGCACATCGTCACTAATCGCCCCATCCGTGACTACCTTGCCGTCTGGAGTTATCACCTCAAAATTCTTCTTGGCGATGTAATTGCGGTCCTTTTCGACGTGCGGCACGATCTCCGCTCGCTGGATTGTCGGTGTCACTTCCCAGTACGGCCGGAACACTACATATTTGATTTCTTTCTCGAATACTGGCGACTTGTGCCCGTATGCCTTGCCAACGATCACGGTCTTGAACAGAGCCACCTGGTAGTCGTCATCCAAAGCACGCAGACGAAATTCCGGCAGGTTTACCAGCACTGGCGGCTGAGAGAAGGAGTGCTCCAGCCAGCGCCAGCGCTCCAACGCCATTTCGATCTGACGGACGCGCTGATCCATCGGCACGTCCATTTCTTTGATTAGCTCGGCCTTTAAGTGTCCATCGGCAATTTCACCATGACGCACTTGGTAGCTCTTCACGGCCTCCACGATCGCGCCCTGATAAATAATTGAAGTCGGGTCGACCTCGACATTGGCAGGGAGGTCGCCCACTAGTCGCAATAACTGAGTTAACCTCTGCAGGTCTGGATAAGTCCCGCCCGCAAGATCGGCTTGACAGGTACCGTTAAGGTCTTGCCCGTATCAACTTTGGCAAATTCGCGGTAACGCCGTAGTGCGTCGAGTGTCCGCAGATAGCCCGGGAATGTTGGCTCGACCGACTTCACAACCTCCGCCGGGTCGCTTGCATTGATCACCTTGTCGTACACGAACTCTCCCAGTTCGTACTTGCGCTTTTCCACATTCAATTGGCGACCCAAGGTCTTCGGATTGACCCTGCCAACGTGTAGTGCACGAATGAACCGCATCGTCGAAACGGTCATGGCTGCATCGAAATTCGCCAGGTCGCTATCACTCGGTGACGATTGTAGTTTTTGCACCCGCGCGGGCCACCGCGATGCATCGTAATCCTCTGGCACGAGGCCTTTCTGGTCCGACGCAGTGAACAAGCCGATCATGACTAACGCCGCTGGTGTTGGCTTCCGTTCTCTCACCCACCCGAGCGATGAATTGGTGCGAGCGTAGAAATCCTTTACTTCCGCCTGATAAGGCTGGAAGTCCGGCCAGCGCAGTTCTGGATCTTGCGCGGAGTCGATGATCCGCCGTAACACGGCCTGCCCAGTAGCATCCAGAGTCTGACCGGCAGGTGTCTGGGAGTGCAATTCAACGGTCGCTCCGGCTAAGGAAACGATCGCTAACACCGTCCCGAGCAGGGCTGAAATCAGTTCACTTTTTCTCATCAAACCCTCCGTCGCGTCGCCGGTATCAGTTCACACAATGGTCATACTTAACGTTTGCCGGAAAGGGGCCTGCTCTTGCCTCATTGGGCGTGACCGCGCTTTTACTAAGCTGGCTACGTTGCTCAAAGATCACCGGAGGCCCGCTGACTTCATCTTCTTCGCCATCTTCAGAACGTGATCGCCCCGTTAATCTGCAACGAATAACCCTGAACCGTGTATGAGTTCGAGAATTCATGCAGGAACTTGAAGCCCACGACAGCCTTTCTGACCGGCAAAATGATATTTGCCGCCCCGCCAATGGCGTTGACCCTGTAGTGGCCGGGATGCTGGGGATCCACTCCGGGGCCGCTGTTATTGCTCGTTTGCCACTGCCCGTAGCCGACCACTCCGACTTGCAGAAGTGTGTGCATGTCCTTTTGCAACGGAAGAATCTGCGTCAGTGAGTAGTCCAGGTCGAAGGTCTGGCCGGGATGAATATTGGTTCCTCTCCTGCGTGGTATGGAATTCGTACATCTCGTACGCAGAGAACGCTGTCCCTTTATTTTTCGTTAAGTAAAAGGTTTCGCCCGCCGTGGGAGCATTGGTCCAATGGCCGGTGCCCGGTGTTATTGCTCGCGCCGGCAGTGAATCTTCCGGTTGGCGCGAAGAAGGCGTAGGCCGCCATGATGTCAGCTCGTTTGAGATGCCAACCCATGGTTGCGGGCTGATAGAAAGAATCTGCAAAGCCGCCACCGCCGCCGATAGGCTTCAGACCAGCCAAGGAAAGTGAACTGTTCGTGACTGGCAGTCCCGCGACCAATGCATAGTTGCCACCCAGGATCTTTTTCTTGCTCACCCACATGAACACGTTGACATCAACGAGTACATCCACCTGAGGGACAAGTTCTCCGCAGACCGTACATCTGATTTCATTGAACGAATAATCCATAAACGTGTTCGAGTAGGTCAGTCCCGGCTCTGGCATGACACCAGAGTTAGTGGCATTGAAACCAGGTGTGTACACACCCCGCAGAGGAGGTACTGATTGCGCGTGACATGGAACCGCACAAGCGACGAAGAGCAGGCCGATCGCAAGTGCCCAGAAACGTTGCCGAACGTAATCGATCCAAGAGACTTCCGTTTCATGCTGCTTCCCTCCGAGACTGACCCTCGATGTCGCTAGTAGCCGCCGAGCTTCTGGTAGTTAGAATTTGTGGTTGTCACCTGGAGCTTCTTGGCGGTCGCATCAAGAATTGTCTGCTGTGCGTAGTTGGTGCCATCCGGCAGGCTGGCCATCTGAACCTGCAACGTCACCGCATCTTTTGTCTCACCCATGTAGGTATTTATGTTCAAGGAGGTAATCCTCTTGGCGTTGGTATCGAAGGTGAGGGTCATCCGATCACCGGGTTGGGCATAGTTAATGAAAATCAAATTCACGGCGCCGGGGACGGGATTTATGGAAACGTTTCCGGCCTGTTTGGCCTGTTCCATTTTCTGGGGATCGGGAGGCAGATACATTCCCAGGAGTCCTTTTACCTCTCCCATGTACTCCTTCATCTCTGCTTCTTTCTTCTCGATAATTCTTTCTTTTAATCTGCCACCGCTGGGCTGCTCGGGCGGAGGGCCGATGGGAGTCTTCTGAACCGTACCGTCGGGACCATACTGGCAACTGTCTTCCGTTGGTGGCTTCGGATCACCCTTCAGGGTGAGCTGCGTTGTTTCGATCCACTGATACTGGTGGAGTTTTTGCGCGTTTGCAGCCATAGATAGTTTGACGGCGGCCATTTTTTCCTGAACTGCACTTTCCTGGGCAAGGACGGGGAATGCGGCGATAAGCGCTACTAGACCAATCTTCATCCACCTTGCGCCGGTTCGATTCGTGGCACTGGCGATCGACTGTTTGTCATTCATAGTTGCTAGACTCCCTTTCATGAGACTCCGGATGATTTCCCTCGAAATTTTTCAGCGCGACAATCGCATTAATGCAAATTCTGAATTCCCCCTTACGGAGTGGGCACAACGCGGTAGTAGATCCCGTTCGCACCGTATGCGGGGCTGAACCAAGTGTTGCCGCACAGATAGTAGGTTCCCCCTCCCGCGACGCTGGGAGTAATACAACCGGTCGGCAACGCACCGTAGACGGACCCCATCTCGTACGTCGCGCTGGTGGCTGCGGTAGGTTGGCTGGCGTTGGCTGCGGCGACATTTGCATTCGCAGCCGCAGCATTGGCGTTCGCGGCAGCTGCATTGGCATTGGCTGCAGCCGCGTTGGCATTCGCCGTGTTCGCGCTGGTCGCGCCGGCGGTATAGCCCGCGTTGTAAGAACTCGCCGATTCAGAGCTGCTCTTGGAAGAGGCTGCTGCAGCGCCAACGGCCATGCCGACTACCATGCCCACGGCGGCTGCGCCTGCCGTCGATCCGGAGCTGCAGTTGTAGCAGCTTGCTCCGTAGTAACCGACGGTGGTGGGTGGATGGTATCCATAGTAAGCAGTGGGTGGATGATATGGGTAATAAGCAGTAGGCGGATGATACGCAGAGGCATAGGTTGTCGATCCATACGGCGTGGTGTGCTCCGCGCCATACCCAGCCTCTCCAGAAGTCGTTCCGCCGTAGGCATTGGTATGGCTTGTCCCGCCGTAATAGTTATGCGACGTGCTGCCGCCATACTCATTGGTATGCGACGAGCCCTCACCGTATGTGTGTGACGTGCTGGTCCCGTAAGTGCTGGTGTGGCTCGTTGATCCGTAGCTATGCGAGGTGCTGCCGCCGTAACGGTTCGAATGCGCATAGGCTGACGCCGTTCCCGGCAAGAACAGCGCGATTCCCAAAGTTGCCAAACTCAAAGTGATTTTCTTAAACATGGGGTCTCCTTCCGCCATCACTGTTTTGCCTTTGGTGGTGTGGCCTTCGCCGGGGGCTTAGCGCCCGGGGCGGGCTGCGGGTGGGGATGCGCGAATTGAATACGCTTTGCAGTGCCGGCGTTTGAGGACGAGAACGCTTCCAAGGAGACAGGCACGTCGAGTTGCCAGTTAGAGAGTTCCAACTGGTGCCGCATGCGTTCTGGATCGTTCAGGAAAACTGCATGAACCATCCTGGGGAGTTTGTCTTCAGTTCCAATCCAAAGTTGCAAGAACACGCCGTTGTCGATGTATGCCACGATGTCCGTCGTAGTTCCGCCAACCACGTGGGATTGGCCCATGTAATAGGCGAGCTGCAGCCCCTCGGCCATATCCTTGTAGGGATCCGTCACAATCAAGTCGGTGAAGGGGAAGTAGATCCCGGCAGTGTCGTACGCGGTTTCCAACGTCGCATCAATCGTGGGTGGCGCATCTGAAACCGCGAGCAGGTTTTCCGAAGGTGCATAAGCCATCATGACTTTCCCGTCGTAGTAAAACTCGGAGGCGGGGCCATCGCCGGCAATGAGCACGCGCAATCTGTCGGGCCGCTGCAGAGTAATGTCGGACTTCGTCGCATAAGCGAGAGGATGGCCGTGGCGGCTGGGATGCTCGAATATCTCCACCGCGGTGAAGGAGAGCGTATGGGCTGCAGCCAGGCGTTCGCTCGTGGCTTTCAGAAGCTCAATCGCCTTGGGCTCCAGCTCAGGCTTGGGCGAAGTCGTCGGCGCTTTCTTGGTTTGAGTGGTCTTCTTCTTTGCGGGCGCCGCTGGAGTTTGTGCGGTCGCGGCTCCCGTCCACCAGCAGCAGGATGAGCAGAGAGAGAAGGAAAGCTCTTGCAAAACCTTTGGGTCGGACTTTCATGGCACACCTCAAGAAACGCATTTGTAGACGTAGTTCCAATCAACTCAAGGGATCATTCCGCATTGGAACATCTTGTTTGCGATCGGGCCTGCAACCTTGTTAATAAAGATGGTGCGCATCTGCGGATCGCTCTTAAGAAATTCGATCACTTTTTGTTCTTCAGCGCTCGGTGGAGTTTTCTTGCTTTTCTGTTCCCACAACTGCTCGCACGTAGATGCCTGGTACTTCTGGATAACTTTGTCAGCTACCCTGTCCAGAATCGGGTATTGCTCTTGCGGCTGCGCTTTGGCATGACTAGGGCCAAGTAACGTGAGCGCCAAAATTAGGACCCCGAACAACGAAAGCGCGACAATCCAGTGGTAGTAATGCTTAACCATGCCTTCCTCCTAAAATGAATCTCAACCCCGGGTTCAACAGGAACTTCCTTCATGCCCAAATCAAATAATCGATCTTGGAACGAGCGGTGCGGCTCGACCCTCTTTTTTTACGGATCACTCAGGTCTGCCGTTTTTGGCGGCAGGTCGGGCCACACCGATCGTCATTAAATCCGGAACTGGACCGGCCTGTTCCGAAAATTGCTGGCTTTAATCTCCTGCTGCCAGTCCCTTGTTCACCAGAACCTTCACGTCGACGCGACGGTTGAGGGCACGTCCTTGGGAATCAGAATTTGTCGCGGCCGGATGCGTGGCGCCGTAACCTGCAGGAGCGACGATTCGACGCATCGGAATATTTCCCTTTTGGAGGAGATAGTTGGTAACAGCTGCGGCACGTTGTTCGCTGAGTTTCTGGTTGAGCTGTTTTGTCCCAGTGCTGGAGGCGTAGCCGGCTATTTCGATTAAGTAGCCATCGGCACCCTTGGTCGCAGCGACCAGAATATCGAGATCAGCCTTGGCGGCGGCGTCGAGAGTTGCCTTATCGCTTGGAAAATATATGCCAGCTTCAGCCACAGTCTTATAGTCATCCAAGTCCGAAACACGCTTGTTGACTGTCTGGATTGCAGCCGCGTCCATCACGGCCACATCGCCAGCCGCCACTGCGGCATTGCCAGCTTGATTGGCGGATGTCTGAGCCTGGTTTGCGGAAGTTTGAGCCTGCCCTGCTGCGGCTACGCCCTGGTTCGCCGTAGTTTGCGCCTGTCCTGCCGCAGCCTTGTTGGCCATGATCTGCTGCTCCTCTGCGACTTCAACAGCAAATTCATCAGGAATGAAGGTGATCTTGCTGGCTGCCAACTGCCCCTTCGCATTGCCCACGCCCTCAGCATCAATAGTCAGCCCCGGCACCATCGCCGTAACGTCCATGTCTTTATGCCGGAAGAATTCAACTTTGCCCTTCTTCCGTTCGATCTTTGTGGTGTCGGAGATGCTCACGACAACGAGTTGACCCGTTTTCTTATCTTTAACCTGTACCAGGTCTCCGCTGCGAGCGACTATCGTCCCGCTGACTTTGGATTTCTCGTCGGCTTTGATCTGCGGTGTACGCGCCGAGACCGCATAACAGAGACCTAGAACTATTGCCACTGCCAGAAACGCAAATACGACCCGTGTGACTCGCTTTCCCGCTGTGTTGATCATGAAATTTCTCTCCTCTAATTTCTGCAATGCAGATCGATTGAAGCTGTTGATGAGAATCTGAACGCGACACACTTAATGCAGGCCTGCTGCCAATCTCAGAGTGCGCGAAGTCAAGCTTCGAGTTGTCTGAAACCAAATACCCTTAGGAGAGATTTGCGTGAATTCGGAGTACCAGGACGAGTTTGCGAGCGGACGACATTTCGCCCGCAGGACTGAATCTCGTCCTGTTTTCCTTTAACTCGATTGTGATCTGCGTCACATAACTTCGAGATTTAGCAGAGGTAGCTTGTGCTATACATTGCGCAAGGTTGCCTCGAAACGCCCACCGAGAAGCAGCTGGTTGCCCCAACAAATCCTATGTCTGAGCCCATTTCACAGGAACATGCATTAGCGGTGGCCGCAGAGCTCGGCGAACAGCTAAAGTATGAAACGCTCCTCGCTGATGTCTCTGCAAGTTTTGTCAATCTGCCTGCGGATCAGATCGATGGCAACATCGAGAATGCACAGCGAAGAATCTGCGAATGCCTTGGCCTTGGTCATGCCAGTCTCTGGCAGACTTCCCCAACTGAGCCGGGGATCCTCCTCTTAACTCATCTTTATCGAAATGCAAGCTTGCCTCCTCCTCCGAATCGAATGAATGCGGAGCAATACTTTCCCTGGTGCCAGGGCAAACTCCGAAATAAGGAGATCGTATGCGTTCCAGACACTGCGGACGCTCCGCAGGAAGCGGCGACCGACATGCAGACCTGGCAGGCTTTCGGCATCAAGTCAACACTGGGGTTTCCTCTTTGGATTGGGAGTGGTCCTGTTTTCGGAGTACTGAGCTTCGATTCAACGACCGGGGCGCAAAAATATTCTGATGTTCTTGTTAATCGGCTACAACTACTCGCCCAGGTATTTGCGAACGCCATTGCCCGAAAGCGAATCGAGCAGGTTTTGATCGGAAGTGAGATGCGTCTCAGACTCGCGGCCGGTGCCGCCAAAGCAGGTCTCTGGACATTGAAAGCGGATTCTGGCCAGATTTGGGCGACGGATGAAACCAAGGCACTCTTCGGCTTTGAACCGACAGAGGAAATCACACTCAACAAATTATTGGATTTGGTTCATATAGAGGATCGAGAGTCCGTTCGAAACATCATCGATGGACGCTTTCCAGTCCGGCGATGAGAGGAGCGCGGAGTACCGGATTAATCGCCCAGGTGCTGGGATACGATGGATCTCTTCTCGCGGTCGTTGTTACTCGGAAGCGTTCGGCGAGCCTGACCTTTTAATGGGAGTATCGTTCGACGTGACGGAACAAAAGCAACACGAGCAAGTTCGGGTCAGACACTCCGCCATCGTCGAATCGTGCAACGAAGCGATCGTTTCGATGAACGCGCAAGGCGTCATCTTGGACTGGAACGCAGCTGCCGAATCGCTGTACGGCTACTCTGCGGAAGAGGCGATTGGCCAGAAGATCGATTTCGTCATTCCCAACGAACTCCGGGACGAAGAATCCAGTATGTTCGCCCGAATTCTAGCGGGCGAACGCATTGACCGCTCCGAGATCGTCCGCGTCAGAAAGGATGGGAGAAGAATCGATGTCTCGTTAAGCCTATCTCCAATAAGAGACTCGCTTGGGCGGATCGTTGGCGTTTCAAACATAGCAGTCGATATTTCGGAAGCTAAGCACGTTCATGAGGAACTCCTGAAATCGTATGTGGAAATCCGAGCAACTAAAGGAAAAGCTTCAGGCTGAGAGCATTTATCTGCAGGAAGAGATCAAGCTCAGTGGCAGGTACCTGGAAATTGTGGGCCAAAGCAAAGCCCTCCGACAAGTTCTCAGCAAGGTGGAACAGGTAGCGGGTACAGATTCGATTGTCCTGATTACCGGCGAAAGTGGCACAGGCAAAGAACTCGTGGCCCGTGCCATCCATGCTCAAAGTAAGCGCAAGGACCACGTGATGGTGAAAGTCGATTGCGCGTCTCTGCCGCCGACGCTCATCGAGAGTGAGCTCTTTGGCCGTGAGAGAGGCGCCTATACGGGAGCCCTCACGAGACAAATTGGCCGTGTTGAGACGGCGAATGGTTCCACGCCTTTTTCTCGATGAAATCGGGGAGCTGGGAGTGGACGTGCAGGCGAAATTGCTGCGCGTTGTGCAGGATGGCGAATTTGAGCGCTTGGGAACTGCAAAAACAGCTCACGCCAACGTCCGGATCATCGCCGCCACCCACCGCGATCTTGCAGAACGGGTGAAAAATGGAACCTTTCGAGAGGATTTACTCTATCGGTTGAATGTATTTCCGATTCACGTTCCCCCGTTACGTGAACGCGCCGAGGACATCCCGTTGCTCGTGGTGGCATTCCTTCGAGAGTTCGAAAAGAGAATGGGAAAGAAGATTCCCATCGTACCCAGCCGGGTGATGGATGAATTAAGACTTTACCCATGGCCTGGCAACGTTCGGGAATTGCGGAATGTTATCGAGCGAGCGGTGATTATAACTAAAGGCGAGAGACTGAAGCTTCAACTGCCCAAAGCATCGCTCGTCGCCACTACCCGCACGCTGAAGGAGGCGGAGACCCAGCACATTCGTTCCACGCTTGAGAAGACTAGCTGGCGGATTAAAGGACCGGCAGGTGCTGCGACGACGCTTGGAATGAAACCCTCCACCCTTTTCTCCACGATGCGGCGCTTGCACATTCACAAGCCCTCCAAAAAGGGCGAGATATCATCCTGAGGGCGAAATGTCGCCCGTCGAACGTTTCGCCTAGCTTTGCCGCCTGCCTTGGTTCCTTATCAACGATATTTGCTTTCAAGCGGCTACGCGAACGGACCGAGCGACCACGGCGATGGGGGCAAAATTGCACTTCAGTCTGGGTGGGGAGTTCGTTGAAATTAGGTCCTGTCTTGGGACCCTCCGCATCAGGGAGATTGATGATCGTATCTCTTATTGAATTAAAGCCCAGCCCTGGTAAACGAGAGGAGATCCTTGAACTCTTGCGATATTCGTCTGACCACTTGGAAACGAAGGCAGGATGTCTGAGTTGCGGAGTGTACGAACAAGACGATGGAGAACAGACCATCCTCTACGTGGAACGATGGAGCAGAGAAGAGGACTTGCGTCGCCATGTTCAGTCCAGTCTCTATCTCGGAGTCCTGAATGCCCTAGATCTGGCCATGGACCGGCGCCAAGTCAACTTTTACGAGGTGTCCGACACAAAATCCATGGAGTTCATTGTGGCGGTGAGGAACTCTAACTAAGGGTAATTTCCGGACGATGCGTATTAGAACCAAAGGCTTGAGATTATCGGGTAGACTGCCTGCGAGCGCTTCACCTGCGCGGGATCGTGGTCGTGCCATTCAGGAAAATGGAGGCTTTATGAAGACGAGGGTTGCAACAGCAGCGGCTTTGGCGGTTCTTCTTTTCTGTCTCGGCAGTTTAATCTCGTGCAAGAAATCGGAAGAGCCGCAACCCTCCGGCCAGGTTGCGCAGACGACCGCGCCAGCGCCGCCGCGCAACCCGGATCGCAACGCGTACTTCGGCGAGGAGCACATCCACACCAGTTGGTCGCTGGACGCCTGGGTGATGGGCAACCGCATCACCGGCCCCGATGACGCCCTCAAGTATGCGCAGGGCCAAACTATCAAGCATCCCATGGGCTACGACATTAAGATCGACACGCCCATGGACTTCATGGGTGTGACCGATCACTCCGAGTATGTCAACGTCACGAAAGCGGCGAACACGCCGGGCTCGGCGATCAGCAAGATGCCCGAAGCACAACCCCTGATTCTGAAAGACCCCAACAACTCCGCGGAGTTGCAGAAGGTTTTCCTATATCTCCTCTCTCTTACAAGTAAGCCGCCAATCAAGGCTTTTATGAGCCCAGAAGTAGCGGGCAGCGCTTGGAAGGAAAATGTTGCGATTGCCGACGCTAATAATCATCCCGGCAAGTTCACTGCATTCTGCTCGTACGAGTACACCTCCCAGTTTGACAACCGCAACCTGCACCGCAATGTCTTTTTCCGCGATTGTGCCAAGGTGCCAGCGATGCCATTCAGCATGCTGGACTCCTGGCATCCCGAAGACCTATGGAAGTGGATGGACACGCAGCGCAAGGCAGGCAACGAGTTACTGGCAATTTCGCATAACGCCAACTTGAGCGACGGCTGGATGTATCCCGTGGACCTCGACAGCTTTGGAAGACCAATCGATGCGGCGTGGGCATCTTCGCGCGATCGCAACGAGAGGCTGGTGGAAATCAAGCAAATCAAGGGACAATCCGAAACCCATCCTTTGCTGTCTCCGACTGACGAATACGCGAGCTACGAGATTTTTAGTGGACTGCTCGGCCTTCCGCCAGACAACGGCCGCATTGATCATGTTCACGGGAGTTTCGCGCGGCAGGCCTTGAAAGATGGCATCGCCATGCAGGACACCCGCGGCTACAACCCCTACAAGTTCGGCATGGCTGGTGGCTCCGACTCGCATAACACCGGCAGCCCTTACCGCCAGGACAATTTCTATGGGGGGCACGGCGAGGCGGACGGAACCATCGACAGGCGCTTAGCTGGAGTCATGCTGGGAAGCACCGTGGATGTTCGCTTGGAGAACCCCGGCGGACTGACCGGGGTCTGGGCAGAGGAAAACACACGGGCTTCCATCTGGGACGCGATGTATCGGAAGGAGACGTTCGGCGTCAGCGGCCCGCACATCAAAGTGCGCTTCTTTGGGGGTTGGAGCTACAACAATGACCTCTTGAACGCAAAGGACTGGGTACACCAGTCGTATGCGAGCGGCGTTCCAATGGGTGCCGACCTACCTTCCATGAATGGCAAGGCTCCGACCTTTGTCGTCTGGGCGGTGAAAGACCCTACATCCGGCAATCTCGATCGCATCCAGATCATTAAAGGTTGGACCAAGAACGGGCAGAGCTTCGAGAAGATCTTCGACGTGATCTGGTCCGGCGACCGCAAGGCCAACAAGTGGACGGGCAGAGTACCGGCTATCCAGAGTACGGTGGATTTGGAGAAGGCCACGTACAGCAACACTGTGGGCTCGACGGAACTCAAAACCGTTTGGACCGATCCCGAGTTTGACGCCAGCCTGCATGCGTTCTATTACGCGCGCGTGCTGGAAATCCCCACGCCGCGCTGGACGCTTATTCAGGCGGTGAAGGCCGGAGTTCCACCGCCCGACATGGTGCCGCTGACAGGGCAGGAGCGCGCCTGGAGTTCGCCAATCTGGTACACCCCGAGCGCTGAGGCGCGCAAGAATGCGCCCAGCGGCATGACGGTAACGGACCTCAAGAAAAAAGGGGCAATGGCGCTGGGTGACGCGCAACTCAAGGCACTCGTTGTAGGAAAAGCTTTTTGGGTGCGCAACAACGTGACCGGTGACCAATTCAGCGTCAGCTACACTGCCGAAGGTCAGAGCAACGTCTGGCACGTTGGCACGAGTGCCACAACCCCGAGCAGCGTTGGTAATCCGATACGCGACGGATACCAGGGAACCACCACGCCGTACAAAATTGAGAACGGCAAAGTGGTGACGGTAGTTTCCCAGGATCCCTTTGCGGTCACCATCTACAAAATGGGAGACACTTACTACGGCGCACGCAGCAACGAGTTCGGCTATGCCAACTACGAAATAATTCCGACGCCACAGATTGTAGCCAACCCGCTCACGGCGATGGTCAACCAGTTCTCGATTGAACTGGGGCTCACCGAGCAACAAAGAGAGCAGATCTTTCCCTTCCTGAAGCAGGAACTAACCCAACTGGGAGCGTTGAAAAAAGAGACTTCTCTCACCCCAGTGCAGAAGGTGGAGAAGTTGAAGGAAATCAGCAGTGCCGTCGATGCCAAAATCACGCCTCTTCTGGATCCGGCACAGGTACAGAAGTTCCAGGCCATCCGCGAAGAGAATCGACGGAAATTGATCGAGGAACTGGGGAGCAAGGCACTGCAGAAGGTGGAAAGCAAGATAAAGCTGGAGATGTGAGGAGACGCCATGAGATTGAGTTCTGCATTTTTTAAGCAGGGAAAGCACGCGTTGTTGGCGGTACTTTCTTTGGCTGTGGCGATGTCCATGGTCAACTGCGGCAAGGTCAAGGAGGAGGTCACGTACGTCGTTGGATTGGAGGAATACGTCTATGGGTACCCGCTGGTGATGATGGATGTCACTAGAGAAGTGATGACTGCCACGCCCATATCTGGACAATACACCGCTCCGATCAACCAGTTCGAGCGCCTTCGAACGTATGTGAGTCCTGATTACAAGAATGTGGTGCGCATCAGCGTGAATTCCCTCTGGTCGACGGCGTTCCTCGATCTCGACCAAGAGCCGATGATCGTTTCTGTTCCTGACATGGATGGCCGATACATCGTTGTGCAGGCGATGAACATGTGGACCGACAATTTCCTGTCGGCGGGTACACGTACGAACGGAGGCAAGGCGGGGAAGTACCTCATCGCCGGACCGAAGTGGAACGGCAGCGTGCCCAAGGACGTGGATCAGGCTTTCAAATGCACGACGCGTTATGGCTTTGTGCTGATCCAAATGTCGGCGGGCAGTCCCGCCGATTTTCCGGCAATCAATGCCAAGCAGGATCAGTTGAAGATCACGCCACTCAGCGCCTGGGGAAAGCCATACACTCCGCCCGCCACGGTCCCGGTGAATCCGGACACCGACACTACGGCAACACCCTTTGATCAGGTGCGGTTGATGTCGGGCGAGATGTTTTTCAGCCGGCTGGCGAAAGCGCTCGCCGACAACCCGCCTTACCCCGCCGATTCCACAAAGATTGAACTGCTGAAAAAACTCGGCGTGGAGGCCGGCAAACCCTTCGATGCCTCAAAGCTGAATCCGGACGTTCTCAAGGGCATCAACGCGGTGCCCTACGAAGTCAACAAGTTATTCGAGGCCGGACCTTTCACGATGAAGACGGTGAACGGCTGGATCAACATGCTCGACATTGGAGCTTACGGGACCGACTACCAAACGCGGGCCTATATCGCGTACATGGGGCTTGGGGCATTGAGCAAGGAAGATGCGGTCTATCCCACCGCGTTCGTGGATTCCACGAATACTGCGTTGGACGGCAGCCACAAGTACGTCATGCATTTCGAGAAAGGCGGGCTGCCGCCCTCGAAGCCGGGGGTATGGTCGATTTCGCCATATCGCGGCAATTTCTACGTGCGCAACTCGCTCAACCGCTACGGAATTCTGTCTTCCATGCCACTGAAGTACAACGCCGATGGTTCGCTCGATATTTACATGCAGAAAGACTCGCCGGGCGCCGACAAGGAATCGAACTGGCTGCCGATTCCGCCCTCCGGGATGTTCAACCTCACGGTTCGTTCTTACCAACCCGGGGAGGCACTGCTCGACGGCAGCTACAAGTTGCCGCCGGTCGTCAGGGCCCAATGAACACGATCCTTATGCTCGCGGCATTGGCCGAAGCGGGTACCGGAGTGATTTTGCTCGTCTATCCGCCAATCATTGTTCGGCTCCTGTTTAATGCAGAAATCGTCGGTGCCGGCGCAATCATGAGCCGCCTCGCGGGAATTGCTCTGATCGGATTGGGGGCCGCCTGCTGGCCGGGCCCCAGTAACCGGCGGGCGTTCTACGGCATGGTGACCTATAGCGTGCTGGCGATGCTGTTGCTTCTTTACGTCGGTGTGCGTGGTGAAGGCGTCGGGATGCTGTTGTGGCCAGGTGTCATCGTTCATGCGATCCTCATCGTTCTTCTGGAAAGCGCGTGGTTGAAACAACGAAAGAGTCGGGCCGCGTAGGGGAAGAGTCACCGATTGTTGTTTAGTAAAACTTTCCCGGAGTATTTATTCATAGCGAGTCTGATAGAATGCTGCCACTCAACCGAAATGCTGCCCATGCGACAGACCGGAAACCGTGGGAGTTGTTAGGAATGAATGAGGTTTCTGTTGAACCCACCTCGGCCCGTCAAAACCTTCTGCGGGGCCGCGACTTGCGGGACGCTCTATTTCCATTGTTGAAGCGGTGGTTGCGCGAGCCACTGTTGCACTTCCTGGTAATCGGTCTGGCCGTGTTCGCCGTCTATTCCTACATGCATCGAGGCCGCGGCGGGGTCGAGTCGTCGAAGCAGATCGTTCTGAGCTTGGATGAACTCGGCCAAATGGATACGTTTTTCGTTTCCCAATGGCATCGCCAGCCGACTCCCGCTGAGTTCCAGGCCATGGTGGAGGACAAAGTCCGCGAGGAAGTTCTCTACCGCGAAGGACTCGCCATGGGCCTCGATAAAGACGACACCATTGTGAAGCGTCGCATGGCGCAGAAGATGCAGTTCCTCGCGGAGGACGTCGCAGCTGCTCACGAGCCAACTTCCGCGGAGCTCAAGGCTTGGTTCGAGAAGAACAGCGGCAAGTTCGCTCTGCCCAGCCGTTACAGCTTCCGGCATCTCTACTTTTCCCCAGACAAACGCGGAAACAGCGCGCAGATCGATGCTCTTAAGACACTGGCTAGGATCGCTGGGCAGCCGGAAGACTCGAAGCTTGCGGATTCGCTGGCTGATTCGTTCATGTTCCAGGACTATTATGGCGACCGCACTCCGGAAGCATTGGCCAAGGAATTCGGGCCACAATTTGCCGTTGCGCTCGAGAAAGTGAAGCCCGGCTCGTGGCAGGGGCCGATCGAATCCGGCTACGGATGGCACTTGGTGTATATCGACACTGTCATTCCGGGTCGCATCGCGGCGTTGGAAGAGATTGAATCCGACGTGAAGACCACATGGCTGGGCGAGCAAAAGGCAACTGCGTGGCAGAAATCCTACGCGGAAATGCGTGCCAAGTACGTTGTGCTGTTGCCTGGCCCATCCGACAAGGACGCGGCTCCGGCGCCCGTCCCTCCGCCAAAGACCCAGGTTCCGACTCCATCCAACGAGGCGCCTCTGTGAGCCGGTTCCGTGCACGCTTCGTTTGGCTCGCGGCTTGTTTGCTGCTTGTCGTTTTGGTTGCTTCGGCGCACGAGGCGCGACCTGCCTATCTCGAAATCAAAGAGACTGCCCCCGGAATATTTAGCGTGCTGTGGCGCACGCCAGTCCTTGCGGGAATGCGTTTGCCGGTGCTGCTGAAGTTGCCGGATGACGTGAAGAATTTGAAAGACCCAAATGTACAGGAACTGACAGACTCCTTCGTGGAACGGCGCTGGATTGATGCAGGGCCGAAAGGTTTCGGCAGCAAGCGGATTGAATTCCCCGGACTTCAGTTCACCATTACGGACGTGTTGGTGCGCGTCGAACTGCTCGATGGCCGTTCGTGGTCGACGATTATCCATCCATCGCAGCCGTATATCGATATCGCCGCCCCGCAAAGCCACCTGGCCGTCATGGGCGGCTATATCCTTCATGGAATTCGGCACATCTCCCTCGGCGCGGACCATCTTCTCTTTCTTCTCGGCCTGCTCTTGATCGTCAAAGACCGCTGGATGCTCATCAAAACCGTCAGCGCCTTCACCATTGCACACAGCATCACGCTGGGGCTCGCTACTCTGGGTTATGCCAACGCTCCAGTCGTGCCCCTCAACGTCGCTATTGCACTGAGCATTCTTTTCCTTGGGCCGGAAATTGTTCGCGTATGGCGGGGCGAAACCAGCTTCACCATCCGGCATCCCTGGGTAGTCGCTTTTGCATTCGGACTTTTGCACGGTTTCGGATTTGCAAGCGCCCTTACTAGTGCCGGTCTACCGCGCGCTGAATTGCCGCTCGCCCTTTTAAGTTTCAACGTTGGAGTGGAAATCGGCCAGCTCGGTTTTGTACTACTGATCCTTTTACTGGAACGTGCTTTTCGCATTCTGCAAATTCGCTGGCCGCACTGGGTGGAAGCGGTTCCCGGCTACACCGTCGGCTCGCTCGGCGCGTTCTGGACGGTCCAGCGGATTTTCATCCTCCTCGGCGGCGCACAATGAAGTCGTCAAAGGAAACAACCGCGCGTTTCATGATTACGTTCTTCACCTTCCTCCTCTACGCCGAAGCGGTGCAAGCTCACGTCCATAAAGGGGAAGCCGTAAGCTTCCTCAGCGGTCTCAAGCATCCCATTTCCGGTCTTGACCACGTTGTTGCCATGATTGCTGTAGGACTTTGGGGCGCACAACTCGGTGCGCCTGCCATCTGGGTACTGCCCGTTGCGTTTCCCATGGTCATGGCCTTGGGAGGAATGTTGGGTTTGCTGGGCGTGCCTCTCCCCGGCATGGAAGTCGGCATTGCGGCCTCGGCAATTCTCCTAGGTGCAGCCGTCATGATGAAACTCCGCCCGCCCCTTGCATTGGCTGCCGGGCTCGTCGGATTCTTCGCTATCTTCCACGGATATGCCCACGGAAGTGAGTTGCCCGCTGGTGAAAGTGGATTGCTCTATAGTCTAGGCTTTGTCATGGCTACCGGCTGTTTGCACGCCGCCGGAATTTCGATTGGACTCGTTCACCGCTGGAACTGGGGCCAGCGCGCTCTTCGCGTGGTTGGAGCTGCGATTGCCCTTGCCGGCATGTTTTTCATGTGGAAGGTGTTTGTATGACGTGCGCTCGCAGACACCGGCGCTCAATCGCTCTCGCCATCGCTCTCATCTCTTTACTGCTGCCCCTACGCGCTGAAGCGCATTTGCCTGGGATAGGGCTCGGCCCGGTCTACGATGGCATTTTTCACTTGCTGCTTAGCCCGGAAGATTTAATCCCTGTCATTGCACTGGCTCTTCTTGCGGGCCAAAGAGGCACCAGCTCGTCTCGTCGCGTACTGTGGATTCTTCCGGTTGCCTGGTTCGCCGGTGGCTTCATCGGAATGCTCGTTGGAACCTCGCGTGGATCCGCGTTGACCTGTTTCTCATTTCTCTTGCTCGGCGGTCTGATCGCGTCGAATGCAAAACTCTCCGTACCACTCACCGCTGCATTGGCCACATTCCTTGGCTCCTTCCATGGATACTTAAACGGATCGGGTATCAATCGCTTCGACGATGGCGCTTACTTTCTTTTGGGACTTACTCTCGCCGTCTTCGTCATCGTTGCGCTCTTCACGTCGTTCGTAATCCCACTACGTCAACAGTGGGCTCTCATCGTCGTTCGGGTCGCGGGAAGTTGGATTGCCGCCAGTGGCTTGCTAATGCTCGGCTGGGCATTACGCTGACTACGGAGTGACGCCACTCATTTCTGAACCTAGTTGTGTTACGCGCGACCGAAAACCGATAATGATTTAGTTAAGAAAGGAGCGACGGGTTTCCCGCGCAAGACCCTTTCCCCGGTTTAGGAGTAAAAATATATTGGTCAATTCATCTTGACCACAGTAGGAGTCAATCTAGTTTTAAGCCACATTTTTCAACCCACAACCCAACCCACAGCATTTGCTGTTTTCTACGACTTCCGCGTATTTTGGCAGTCCCCGCGGTCTTGTAAGTTGTTGTACAACCTAATCACGACAGATTGACACAGTAGAGGTCTGGGTTTTGAGTTCCGTCCGATTGCGTTCCGCAGCTTATACGGTGGTTGAAAGCGTTACGAACCGACCGGAAAGGGAATCGTAGAAATTAAGTTGCGCCATCCGTGCCGAGTCATCTTTTATGCCACAACAATCCGAGACTCGAGGGCGCTTTAAGGGCGCAATAAGAATTCCTGAAAATGCCTTATGCGTTCTTTTTCAGTATCTTAGCGTTCCCCATGCTTCCTTGTAAGTCCTTGAAATTGCAGTTCTCGGTATTTTCGATCCCCACAGCTCTAGGATCTCTACGATCTGAAATCTAATTTCTGGAATCTAGGACCGGTCGTCGGGGAGGCTAATCTGAGGACGGCGGTTTCCAAGAGCCGATGGCAACTGCCGTTAGGTGAGCGCTGAACGGGTCTGATTTTATTCGGGCTACTTGTGAGGATAACGCGCAGTCACTCTACGCTGTCCAGAAGTCCCATTCGGGGAGGTAAGTTCTCGGTCAGACGTCTTCCAGTCCCAGATTGTCATTCACCGCGTGTCGCAGTTTCTGTTTGCATCCCAGATAATGCTCGGTCGTCTGAACTGATGCGTGACCAAGCAAGAACTGAATCTGCTCAAGCTCTCCGCCAGCCAAGTGGCATAGTCGTGCGCAGGTGCGGCGCAAATCATGCGGAGCGAGATTCTTGATGTCGGCACGTTTTGCAGCCGCCTTGACAATGTGCCAGATAGCTTTCGGCTTCAGTCCTGTACCCCATATCTTTCCTAGTCTGCCTACTCGCCGGAAAAGTGCACCTGCACTTATCTTGGCTGCATCGGTCCACTCATCAACGGCGCGCTTCGTCCACACCGGAACTGGAACTGTGCGGATGTGCTTTCCTTTACCAATCAGGTCGGCGATCACCCAGTGTTCCTCGCGGATCTCGAAATCTTCTAGTCCGAGCCCGACCAGTTCGGCGCGTCGTAGGCCACATCCAATGAGCAACGCTAGAATCGCTCGATCACGTTTGCCGCGCAGGCCATCTCCTCCCGATTCTGCGAACAAGGCTCTGGACTGTTCGACGGTGAGCCAATTTCCGATCCGAACACCCAAGCGTTTTGCGCCTTTGACTCGACCGATTCCGGCTGCCAATTCGGGACTGAGAAGGCCTGTATCAGATGCCTCGAATGCGAGTCGTCTCACGGCCGCTAAGCGCACGTTGATTGTCGAAGGCGCCAGGTTCTTCTGTTCGAGAAAAAATCGATAACGAAGGACAACACTGCGGTTAAAAGCCAAGCGCGGCTCGGAACAGTACCAACCGATGAATTCATAGATGGCGTGCGCATACGATTCTTGCGAACTCGCGGCTGCGAGCGAGTTCAGAACTGCGTTCTTCGACTGTTCCAGGTCGGGCAGCCGAAGTATTGATTTAGCCCGAGAGCGCTTGTTTGTCTTTTTCCGACGTCCCATACTGGCGGCCTCCTGCGCCGCGTTCAGTATGGTCATCCACTTCGCAGTCTACGGACCCGAACGCAGTTTCTGGGGAGCTTCCGAGTTGACCATCTGGGAGTTGATCGGTTCGGTCAGCACTAGGGCGTTTCTTGGTACTAATATTCGGAGGAAGGGATCGCTGCTGTCCAAATTTCCGGCTAACCAAACGACACTCCGCCACGGACCGGCTCGGCATGAAATCTACTAACCGCGAAAACGCCAAGCACGACAAACAGAACCATCGTGATCGATGCACAATCGCTCCACGGCAACAGAATGGGTCACATCCACGGTTTCCGTCATGGCCAAGGCGGCGCTGGGACACCAGACAATCTTCAGAAATTCGCGTCGATTCACTTCCAATTGCAATAGGGACTTTCCCTATTTTCTTTGGTAGCAGCCGAGGTCTATTTTTCCGGACTTGACTCGGGGCGAGCCTTCAATATCCAGTTCTCCCACTGGTATTCCATCAGTCGTGCCAGCAGCGATCGCGGGAGAATCGGATCGCAAATGAAAGTCCTTAGTTGCGTCAATAAATCTCGGATCCAGAAAACGGGAATGACGGTCATTCCCCGTTGACGCAACATATGTGTCGAATCCTCTCACGGTTTCAGAAGACTCTATCCACGTGCTCGCTTTTGATTCGGAGGCACAGTAATAAAGGTTGTGGTCAATTGAGGTGGGAGGCTGTTTTTTGTCGAGCTGAGATTTGTTCAGCATGAAAAGACAGCGAGGCCCCGCGTACACGATGTTGTTCGCAAAAATATTGTTTGCCATGTTCCACTGCATCTGGAACTCGCCGGATCCTGTTCCCGAAGTATCGTTTTCGTAGAGCGTATTGTTGATCACCGTGCAGTGATCGGTGTGTCCCCGCTCGGGCGCATAACCGCCGATTGAGACGCCAGCGGTATGGCATTGATAGATAAGGTTATTCCGCGCGGTGGTGTAGCTGGTGGCGCGGTTCTGGTGCTCGCTGGCCAGTTCGATTCCGAAGTCCACATCATGAATGACGTTCTGTTCGATTAGGATCCTGGTGCCACCGTCAACGTAAATGCCATCGGAAGATTCATCGTTCTGGTAGGCGGGATTGCCCCGCGAAGTAATGTTGTAAACCCAATTGCCGCTTACCACTCCGTCGCGAGCCTGGTCAACGGCAGGGTCAGGAGCCGTACGCTCGAAACCGATAATGTCGATTCCAATGTTGTTGTTGTCGTGGACAACGTTGTGCGTGATGCGAAATTTTGTAACGTTCCCGTTCACTACAAGCGATTCGCTCGAACCCGTTTTGAGATGATGAACCTCATTGCCGTCAATCACCAGTTCACTGATTGGAGTCTTGGCGTCGGTACCGTATACAGCAATGCCAAACCCGTTGCCGCCTCGTCCCGGTGCATCCCGGCCGTCGAAATTCTGCTCAATGTGATGGACGTTGTTCTTCAGCAGCTCTATATGGGAGCCAGCTCCCATGACACTGATGCCCAATGGAGCCAGCCGATGTTCGGCGGTACGGTAGTTGCGGATTTCAAAGCCTTCAATTCGGATGTAACTCTTGTTGAGGACGGTCAAGATGCCGCTTCTGCCTTCCGGAGCAAAATGCTCTGCGTCGAGGACGGCCGTCTCGCCGGGAAAGCTTCGAAAAGTAATGTATCCATCAGTCGCGTTGCCGGATGCCTTGATGTTGACGATCTCTTCGTAGATGCCGCCCCGCACATTGACGGTACTACCCGCACGCACCGTGTCTGCGGCATGCTGGACGGTGCGCCAAGGTGCCGTTTGGGTGCCGGGATTCGAATCATTCCCGGTCGTCGATACGTAGAAAGAGGTGTTGGGCTGGCCAGAGGCCACGGATACGCACACAAGAAACATAACAAGAGACAGAAATTTCACGCTCGTCCTCCCAGGAAAAGCACCCTGCAGGCCTGTGCACAAAGTTCATTGTGGCCGCACTTCCACAAGCAGATTCCCATCGAACTCAACCGGCAGATGTGCATTGTGTCCTGACACCGTCCCCAGGTCTTTTCCTGTGACGTAGTCCACGACACTGTAATTGCGGTCTTCGAGGCCGCGCAGTTCGATTGGCCCCTTCCACTGCTTTGCAAAAAAGGCGTAGTACATCGTCTTGTCTTTGCGGATTACATGCGTCTCCGGCGCATCGAAGCCGATGTCATAGAGCTCCCCCAGATACTGTCCTCTTGACAGCATCTTGTCGTGATAGATGCGAAGCCACTTTTCGAATTCCTTCTCCCGAGCCGGAGTCAGGTCGGATTTACTCCTCTTCTCGACAAGCGCCGGAATAACAAACTGCGTTCCCACGACGCCTCCCACACCCACCGTGGACGCAAAGTCGTTGGCGCCATCACTCAGTTCGACGTGATCGCCGAAGAATGGAACGTTGTCTCCAATCAAGGCCTTTAACGTTTTTGCCTTGGAGCGAACTTGAAAGGACCCTCTCGGGTCGGAAGCCACCGACATATTGAAGTGCGGCATGGTGAAAAAAGAGAACGCCGTGCCACAAGGGCAGAACTCTACCAGAGCCCCGGGCTTTACTGACTGTGCGGTTTCGTAAATTGCGCGGAAGAAATCCGGCAGTGCTTCGACCGATTCCTCTGGCTGTGCGTGATGGTGAGCGGTGTTGTAGCAGGCTGGCACTCCGTTCATGTCCTGGCCATCGAGCTTCAGCCCGTCAAATCCCCAATCGACCAAAATCTTTCGCACCAATGCCTTGTGGTACTCCACGACGCGGCGGTCCGCCGGGCACAAATAAAAGGAGTTCCACCAGGAAACCTTTCGCTTCGAGCCATCGCGGTTCAGTAACTCGTAGTCGGGATGATCCCGGAGAAGTTGCGAATCCGGCACAGCACTGAGCGGTGACCACCAGAGTTGCGCCTTGAACCCCTCCTGGTGAATGCGGTCGACCAGGGCCTTAATGTCAGCGTCCCCCCGGGGGAATTTCTTGGCGTCCAGCGCCCAGTCACCCACATTGTTTTGCCAACCGTCGTCCAGCGTGACCCACGCAAATCCCAAACGCTTCACCGTCGGAAGTGTGTCATATACCTGTTGAGGCTGCACCGATCGGCCGTAACCCCACGCGCACCAGATTGCCCCAAAAGCGTCGTCGGGAGCCGTGGCCATTTCGAACCCCTGTTTCCTCATGAAGCGCCGGTACTCGGTGAGCGTGCGGAAGTAGTCTCCCCGGTGGACAGCGACGAAGGTACGAAACGTATGAAAACTCTCACCAGAGTTTAGTGAGATGGTTTTGGTGAAGCGTACCGCAATCCTGGCATGTGTGGGATCAGGCATGGATACGGGAAGAGAAACCAGCTTCGGTCGCGACTCGACATGCCCCACAGCCATTCCAACGTCACGCCGCCAGACGTCGATAATTGGCGTACCGCCACCATAGTCGCTGGCATTCATGCCTTGATAATTCTCCTGCCGAAAATTGGCGTGCAAGGGTACGATCCAGTCAGGACGTTTCTCGTAAGAGCCACTCTGGTCAGGACCAGAAAGCTGGTGATCCGACAGCCGGTCGTGCATTCAATTGGTACGCGTTGTTGGTCCAACTCTTCACCTCGAGTTTGCTTGTTCCGGTATTCGTGTACTGGACATCGAAAAACGCCATTGCGGGAAAATCGTCGTATACGGTGACGGAGACCGTCTTAGTGAGCGTTCCCGCCTTTCCTTCGACCGTGAGCCGCTCACCCTCTCCCGAAAGCGTCTTTTATACGCTCCCGTTTATGGGAGGTCAGGAGAAACCCGGTCCACTGCTTGTCGGTGGTTGTCACGGTCTCCGAGGCAGTGAACGGTCCCATCACTGTCTCGGTCTTGTCGAAGCGGGCAACTACCTGGGTCCGCAGGCGGTTGTCAAATTCAATGCGCAGATTGCCGCCCTGAATCTGAGGCTTGCCGGCGGGGGTGTTTGCAGCTGCTGTGAGTGAACAAGATGGAAACACAATGATGAAAACAATCCAAGCTCCGAGCGCAATCATGGCTCGCAGCTTCTGAAGGAAGTTTCTGTCAGGTCGCAAAGCCTTGTTTTGAGTTGAAAGCATAGAGCACCTTCCTGGTCGGTGCCGGCACATGGGGAGGATCGAATGAAATCATTCGTAAGGATTCGTAATACAAGGAAAGTTTTAGAAAGTCAAATGATCTGGTCGCCTTGCACTGGACAAACGAAATAAAACGATATAAATAGAAACAGATCGATACTCGCTTGACGGTCGGTCTGCGGTCGAGGAGCATCCCCGCCTGACGAGTGCAAGCGTCAGATCCATTGCGCTGGAATTGGGGATCCAGCTAACTAGGCCGAAGTCGAATCGAACGAGAAGAAGGAGATAATTCCGATGCAGCGTAGAGATTTCCTGAAGAACCACGGTTGCCGTCGCCGCGATCGCGGAACTTGGAATTGCCAAGGCGCAAGCGAAGGTTCCCGCCCACAATTGGGGGAATTACGACTTCGGCTCCGGCCCCCAGGTGGCCAATCGCCTCAATCAGGGACCGTTCCCTCAATACCCGCCTGATGCTGTCATTCCCACTGACGATGTGGTGATGAGCACTACTGCTTCGGAAGATGCCGTGCCGAACTATGGCAAGGGACTGGTCACCTATATCACGGCGGATAGTGGCACGGAGGAAATCAAGTCGGACAATATCCCTCAGGCGATCGAAGACCTAGTTTCTATTTCCTTTGAGCCAGCAGCTTTATATCCGTCCAACCTGGAGGGAAGTACAGCCCCGACCCGGACGCCTGGAGCTGCCCGACTATCTGAAGCTCGGTCTTCGAATTGGCGAAGAAGAGCAACAAGCGGGTCGGATTGCGCATTCAAATGTGTGCTCCAGACTACAAACACGAAGCCGCCCTCCCGGATTTTGTCACTCGCCAAAGTGCCGAAAGTGGATTTGGTGCAGAGCGATCCGGAAAGCGCTGCTGCCGGGAAAAGATTTCTGGACAACCCGCATTCGCGGTATCAGCCTCGCTATGATCATCCTTTTTTTCAGCAGGCCTTCAAAGAACTGGTTGGCCTACTGGCAGCGGAATTCGATGGCAATCCGCTCATCGAGTTTATCGATACTTTCATGTATGGCTTTTGGGGGGAGGGGCACACCTCGCCATGGCAACAATCCTTTCCCTGATTACCCAGACGGCAGAGCGCACCTGGACCGACATGCTCGAAGTTCAACTCGAGCACTTTTCGAAGACTCCTTTACTCACCAACACGCAACCGGATTTTAGCCGGGTTGGCAATTCAGAACTGCTGGACCGCACGGTCCGCAGCAACAATTGGATTCGGAGCGACACTATCTTTATTGAGAACGAGCAGATTGAAGCGCTTAGCAATCGTCCCTCCTGGATCGCGGCATTGCTCGAGCAGGGGCTTCCGGGTAAACCTCCCGATCCACACGCCGCATCGGAAGGGATCTCCCCGGCGGAGAACATGGTCGCTCATGTGATTGACGTCGGAGCGAACTACTGGTCGCTCTGGAACTTTCACCAGATCAGCGCAAAGAATCTGATGAACTACTACCAGACTTATCCAGCAGTCGTTCGACCGGATCAATCGCAGAATTGGCTATCGAGTGAGGCCGTCTTTCATCTGGAGCTATAAGGACGCTGGTTACCTGGGCCTGATTGTCGGCTTCGCAAATGACGGCATCGCCGGTGTGCCTGGCATATTGCGGATAACTGTCGAGAGCCAGGACGGAAAGGTGCTCGCTAGCGGTTGTCTAGACGCTGGTTACCCGATACCGGGCAAAATTCGGCAGGCACAGTTCGTGCTTTCTAACGTCACAGATTGGAAAGGCTTGAAGCTTAGGGCCGAGATTGAAGTAAAGGGAAAGCGATATCCCGTTCGCTGGGCTTGTCACCAGAAGTTGAACAATGACGGCTCGCTGACGCTGCGTCCCAACCTCCGCCAGGAGGTCTAGGCTGTGCTTGATTATGTTTTTCCGACGTCCCATACTCGCGGCCTCCAGCGCCGCGTTCAGTATGGTCA